>CAZKHG010000004.1:0-109493 GCA_964552655.1 uncultured Rikenellaceae bacterium | reverse complement strand
ACGAAGCATGGATGTTTATGTTTCGCGGTTGAGAAAATACCTGGCCGATGACCCTTCATTGGAAATCGTTACCGTTCATGGCAGCGGGTTTATATTCAGAACCCATCAATAAATTCATTTAATATGGTTCTGCTTAAACAGATTCCTTAAATGATCAAAAAATCATTTATGAAATCAAATTTGTGAGGTTAACCTAAGTTGTCTCAGCTTTCATGGGATTCCGTTTGGTAAAGTTACCTGCCAAAAAAATCACCAAATCTGATTAATGCATTATTACAACGGGGAATTGTTAAAATTTCCTTCAACGTTGTAATATTTTTTTGAGTTTGTAACATATGTTACATTCTATTTTTTCTTGCCACCCTATGTTTGTTTCAGTTAACAATTCTGAATTCTGAAAAAAATTAAAATATGAAACGAGACATTATCAAAATTGACCGCGACAAATGTAACGGATGCGGGCTATGCGTAACTGGTTGCCATGAAGGTGCCCTACAAATAATTGACGGCAAAGCCGTTATGGTGAGCGAGCTGATGTGCGATGGCCTGGGTGCCTGTATCGGCGAATGCCCCGAAGGTGCAATTTCCATTGAAACCCGTGAGGCAGCTGCATACGATGAGGTGCTAACCATCTCCAATATGGTACAGAATGGGAAGAACTCTGTGATAGCCCACCTGAAGCATTTAAAGGAGCATGCCCAGAAAGAATATTTACGCCAGGGCGTTGAGTGGATGCTTGCAAATAAAGACAAGCTCAGCTATAACGTAGATGAAGTAATGCAGGCAGTTCATAATCATCAGCCGGTTGGTGTTAAGAGCCATCAATACGAGCATAATCATCAACATGCAGAGGCATTTGCTGCACCCACTTTTCAAGGAGGCAGCGCATGTGGTTGCCTGGGGTCAGCAGAAAAGACATTTGGTCATACTGCAATGGGAGCCGGAATGGTTTCCTCAAAATCGGAATTAACTCACTGGCCAATACAGATGCACCTTATCAGCCCTTATGCTGCGCATTTTAAAGGTTCAAACCTGTTGCTGGCCGCTGATTGTGTTGCATTCTCACTTGGCGGCTTCCATAGCGATCATTTAAGAGGCAAAACACTTGCAATAGCCTGCCCCAAACTCGACTCAAACAAGGAATTGTACGTTGAGAAAATCAAGGCATTAATTGACGAGGCGGGAATTGACACACTAACCATCATGAAGATGGAAGTTCCCTGCTGTGGGGGTTTGGTGCAGCTAGCCAAAATGGCTGCCGATCAGGCGTCCAGGAAAGTGCCTGTTAAAGTTATGACTGTTGGAATACAAGGCGATATACTCGACTCAAAATGGGTTTAATAACATATAACCAATAACTAAAATACAAATGACAACAAATGAATTTCCAAAGGGTAAGCAGTTCCGGTTTACAAGTGAGGTTGACTACTCACAAGGAGGAATTGTAAGTAAAAATGTACTAAAACGCCCGGCTGGCAACATCTCCCTTTTTGCCTTCGATAAAGGGGAGGGGCTAAGCGAACACACTGCACCTTTCGATGCCATGGTTCAGGTTCTCGAAGGAAAAGCTAAAATCATTATAGGGGGCAACCAAAATGATTTGATGGAAGGCGAAACAATTATTATGCCTGCTAATATTCCTCACGCCCTACAGGCAACCGAGAAGTTTAAAATGCTTTTAACCATGATAAAGGAATAGCTGTCCCAAATCCATAACCAAACAACAGATATCCGACAACCGACAACAGATAACCGACAACCGACAACCGACAACAGACAACCGATAACCGATAACCGATAACCGATAACTGATATGTCCTCCTTCTATAAAACTCTCAAAAAGTACCACAAATGGATCGCGTTAATCTTCACTTTGTTTTTTATTTTCTTTGCCATATCAGGTATTCTGATGAATCATCGGACTTTAATTAGTAAGGTTGATGTTAAGAGAAAATGGCTGCCAAAGGAATACCAGCTAAATAGCTGGAATCTTGCTTCCGTTAAGGGTTCGGTTGATATTGGAAAAGATTCTATAATCATGTATGGCGGAGCCGGAATCTGGCTAACAAATACCGGTTTCACTTTCTGGAAACCCTTGATGGACGGATTGCCCATAGGATCGGATAACCGTAAAATCTTTGACCTGGTTGTAACAGGCGATCAAAGCCTTTATGCAGGAACAAGGTTTGGTTTATATCATCTTAAAAGCATCAACAAAAATTGGGAAAAGGTAAGCTTTTCTGATGAGGAAGAATTTGTTACTGCGCTTGAATACTTTAACGATTCGCTGTGGGTTTTAACCAGAAATAGCCTCTTTGTGGCTAAGGTAAATGAAAGCCCCGAAAACTTTAATAAAAAAGTTCTGATTCCTCCTGTTGGTGCTAAACCCGAAATATCAATATTCAGGTTATTCTGGATAATTCATAGTGGCGAAATTCTTGGGATTCCCGGTAGATTGATAGTAGATATGGGTGGATTGATTATGCTTTTTTTAAGCATAACAGGGTTTCTCTACTTTCTTTTTCCAAAACTGCTTAAGCGGGTAAAGAATAAAGAAAAGCGAAGCAGGATAAAAAGGATAAACAGGTTCTCATTCAAATGGCATTTAAAAATTGGCATAATTTCTTCAGCACTGCTTTTACTGGTAAGTTTCACAGGAATCTTTTTAAGGCCTCCTTTTTTGATTCTTGTGGCAAACTCCGGGTTTACCCAAACTCCAGACCCTTTAAATTATACTAATGTTTTCTGGGATGATAAGCTTAGGGATATCAGGTTTGATCGGGAAAGAAACCTGATACTGTTAGCCACATCCATGGGGATTTTTTATAACCAGCAAGATCTGACAAGGCCATTTGAGATGTTTAAACTACAACCAACAATCAGCATTATGGGAATCAACACCTTTGAGGTACTTCCCAATGGCGACTATCTTGTCGGCAGCTTTAGCGGAGCTTTCCGATGGAATCCATATAAGAATTACATTTTCGATTATTTTACAGGGGAACAATTCTTTAAAGGGAAAGGACTTTCATCACCCTTTGGTGCTAATGCAATAGCAGGATACACCAAAATCAATGGAATAGAATATTTTTTTGATTACGATAAGGGGATTTTTTCAAAAGGCTTCCAAAATGGAGTGTTTCAGATGCCGGAAATTGTAAAAGTGAATTTCCCTTTTCCCCTTTGGAATCTTGCCCAGGAATTTCATACCGGTAGAATTTACTCCCCATTGCTTGGCAGTTTCTATATTCTGATTGTCCCCTTTGCGGGCATGGCATTGCTTATAATAACAACTACCGGCACGATTATGTGGTTTATAAAAAGAAAACGACAGAAAAAAGAATCTATCATTCGCCAAAACTTAATCGAAGCTGGTAATAACCCTAGTGGCTCAACAACTCAATAACTCAATAACCTAATAACTTAATAACTTAATAACCAACCATGAGAATCACAACGCCCGAATCCGCTGAACCCGTTCCCTTCAACCTCGAAGGACGCAAAATGTTCTCGAACGATAAGGTTGAATTGGTCCATTTAACAATAAAACCCGATGAAGAGATTGCATTGCACGTTAATCCCTTCGATGTTATCTTTTATATTCTAGAAGGGAATGGAACAGTATTGTATGACGAAACCTCTTCCTCTATTAAAGCGGAAACAAGCGTTTTTATTGAAAAGGGTAGGCAAAGAGGAATTAGAAATGATAGTAAAAATTTACTCCGCTTTCTTGTTTTTAAAATCTTTTAAAAACCGGTATGTCATCAGCTTATGGAATTCAGGGTAATCCAGGCACTTAATAAACTACATCAAACATAATTATTAACTAAAACTCAAATCAATGACAACACGAAAATTATGGATTGGTTTTATTGCCGTTATGGTGATTTGCTTTTCCGTTCTGGGGTATTTTGGGCATGAGATATACCTCCAAAAACCCCCGATACCTTCCAAAGTTGTTACCGGGAGTGGTGAGCAACTTTTTACTTCAAATGAAATTATGGATGGCCAGAGCGTATGGCAATCTATCGGTGGTCAGGAGGTGGGCACTATATGGGGTCATGGCGCTTATGTCGCACCCGATTGGTCTGCCGATTGGCTTCACCGCGAAGCCGTTTTTATGCTCAATGCTATGGCTATGGATGGAGATTCAACAGCCTATGATAAGCTTACCCCTGAACGTCAGGCGTACTACAAATCTTTGCTTCAGAAAGATTTGCGTTCCAACCGTTACGATGAAATTACAAGTACACTAGTAGTTTCCAATCTACGGGCTAAGGCGATTAAAGCAAATGCTGAATACTACAAAGGGCTCTTTACTAATGGCATTGATCAGGAGAAGGAAAGGTTAGCTTATGCAATTCCTGTAAACTCAATAAAAGATGAGGTTAACATGCAAAAAATGAACGCTTTCTTTTTCTGGACTGCATGGGCCTGTGTTACCGAACGACCGGGTAAGGATATAACCTACACCAGCAACTGGCCTGGAGACGACCTGGTAGGCAACCATCCAACTGGGAAGCACCTCTTCTGGTCGATGTTTAGTATTGTTATGCTATTGCTTGGTGTTGGATTGCTGGGCTTATATTACGCAAAAAACCAGGACAAAGAAGCGGGTGAATCCTACCCTCAGAATGATCCGCTGATCAACCTGAAGGCAACACCATCCATGAAGGCAACCCTAAAGTATTTTTGGATTGTAACCGGGTTAATACTTCTTCAGGTAATTACCGGGATTATTACTGCTCATTTTGGTGTTGAGGGCAATGGGTTTTATGGGTTGAATCTGGATTCCATTCTGCCGTATTCTATTTCACGGACCTGGCATGTTCAATTGGCTATATTCTGGATTGCAACTGCCTGGCTGGCTACTGGTTTATTCATAGCCCCTGCTGTATCTGGTGTTGAACCTAAATACCAGCGTTTAGGGGTTAATGTTCTTTTCGGTGCATTGCTAATTGTTGTCTTAGGCTCAATGGCAGGTGAATGGTTTGGGGTTATGCAAAAGCTGGGGCTAGTTCAAAACTTTTATTTCGGCCATCAGGGCTATGAATACCTCGATCTGGGCAGATTCTGGCAGATTTTACTTTTTGGTGGATTGCTGATCTGGTTATTCCTGATGATCCGTGCTTTACTTCCCGCGCTAAAAGTTAAATCGGAAAGTAGAAACCTGTTGATACTGTTTGTGATCTCATCCATCGCAATTGCCGCATTTTATGGTGCCGGGTTAATGTATGGCCGTCAATCTCACTTATCGGTAGCCGAATACTGGAGATGGTGGGTGGTTCACCTTTGGGTTGAGGGGTTCTTCGAGGTTTTTGCAACCACTGTAATTGCATTTGTACTGGTGAAACTTGGGCTGCTCAACATTAAAAGGGCAACCATGGGATCTCTTTTCGCAACAATTATTTACCTTTTGGGTGGAATAATCGGAACATTTCATCACCACTACTTTGCCGGTACACCAATGTCGATAATTGCCCTGGGTGCATCATTTAGCGCATTAGAGGTTGTTCCGCTTGTTCTTATGGGATTTGAAGCCTGGCATAACTATACATTGACAAAAACCACGGAATGGATCAGAAAATACCGCTGGGCAATTTACAGCTTCATTGCTGTGGCATTCTGGAACCTGGTTGGCGCAGGAATTTTCGGATTCTTAATTAACCCCCCAATTGCTTTGTACTATATGCAAGGGTTAAATACTACACCGGTTCATGGTCATACTGCGCTTTTCGGTGTTTACGGAATGCTGGGAATCGGGTTGATGTTGTTCTCACTGAGGGGAATGACCATTACCGAGAATTGGAATGAAAAGGTATTGAGATTCTCTTTCTGGTGCTTTCAGGTTGGGTTAATCCTTATGGTTCTCCTAAGTATTTTACCGGTTGGTATTAAGCAAACCATAGCATCAGTTGACCATGGTATCTGGTATGCCCGTTCAATGGAGTTTATGCAAAGTCCATCTATGATTAAATTGAGATGGTTACGGGTTTTTGGCGATACCATTTTTGCCCTGGGTAGCGTGGGTTTGGTTTATTTCGTTATTGGACTTAAAACAGGGTGGTCGCTTAAAAAATAGAATAACTAATTACTGAATAAGAAACCCTTCCTGCATTTCAGGAAGGGTTTTATTACTCAAGGTGCCGGCTTTACTTGGTTGGCTCTATCTACTCTGGTCACTCATCTGACTTTATAAACAAACGAATTTATGTTCATCCCAGCACCAACCGAGGCAAATATCAAAATATCATCTTTATTGATTTTATGTTCAGGGAGTTGGCCTTTAAGAATCATATCATAAAGGGTAGGAACAGTTGCAACTGAGCTATTTCCCAGCTCATGAATATTCATGGGCATTATGTTGTTTGAAACCTCACGAATTTTATAGAGCTTGTAAAACCGTTGAATAATAGCTTCGTCCATCTTTTCATTGGCCTGATGGATAAGCACTTTCTTAACCTGTTCTATTGGTATTCCTGATTTATCTAAAGCAACTTTCATGGCTGCGGGAACATTCACTAAGGAGTATTCATAGATCTTGCGGCCTAACATTTTGATATATCTGATTTTGGGATCGCTTTCCGGGGCGTTTGACTTACCAAGGTAAAGGTAAAACGTTTCCTCCTGAGTGTGAGAAGCCATAGCAGTTGAAAGTATCCCAAATTTCTCATCCGATTCCACTCCTTCAACAACCGTTGCTCCGGCACCATCCGAAAATATCATGGAATCCCTGTCGTACTTATCAACTACACGTGAAAGCGCATCAGCACCAATCACCAGGCATCGTTTAGCCAGACCCGATTTGATGTAGCTGTCAGCCTGAATTATACCCTGAATCCATCCCGGGCAACCAAAAATAATATCGTAAGGAATACAATTAGGATTTTTAATCCCCAGATTATGTTTTACCCTTGATGCCAGGCTTGGTAATGTGTCTGTCTGGATTGTTCCTTTTATTACATCGCCAAAATTCTCGGCAAGAATTATCTGATCTATAGTTTCACGGTCAATTCCGGCATCTTCAATAGCCCTCTCAGCCGCAATGGTTGCAATATCCGATGCAGTCTGATCTTCTGTTACCCAACGGCGTTCACGGATACCAGTAATATCCCTGAATTTTTCAACCACTTCATGACCACTGCTGTCAATTTTTGTTTCGTCTTTCTCAAAAAATACATTTTTAATAAAATGCTGGTTCGAGACTCTCGTTTCGGGTATATAACTTCCAGTTCCTGTGATAATTGTGTTGATATTTTTCATATTATTAGGTAATTAAACGCACGTTTAAAATTGAAAAAAACTTCGCAATATATAAAAAAAAATTAATGTTGTAACTGGGAATAAATTTCAAACATTTACTAACCTGCAATTACATATTGCCATAATTGGATGGAAAAAGTTAACTTTGTTGTTTAAAAAAAAATCATTAACCCAAAATAGCTATGAAATTTTTTATTGATACCGCAAACCTAAGTCAGATAAAGGAAGCAAATGATTTGGGTGTTCTTGATGGCGTTACTACAAACCCTTCATTAATGGCGAAAGAGGGCATTAAGGGCGATGCCAACATTAAAAAGCACTATGTTGATATTTGCAATATTGTTAAAGGTGGTGATGTAAGCGCAGAGGTAATTGCCACTGATTTTGAAGGTATGATTCGCGAGGGCAAAGAGCTGGCTGCATTGCACCCTCAAATCGTTGTTAAAGTTCCTATTACCAAGGATGGCGTTAAGGCAATTAAATATTTCAGCGATAATAATATTCGGACCAATTGCACTCTGGTTTTTTCAGTCGGTCAGGCATTGCTTGCCGCAAAAGCGGGCGCAACCTACGTTTCCCCATTTATTGGTCGACTTGATGATGTTTCAACCGATGGTGTTCAGCTAATTCGCGAAATAGTTGATGTTTACAATTACTATGGTTATGAAACTCAGGTGCTGGCTGCATCAATTCGCCATACTATGCACATTATTCAATGCCTTCAAGCCGGTGCTGATGTAGCAACTTGCCCATTGAGCGCTATTTTAGGGTTACTGAACCATCCGCTCACTGATATTGGCCTCGAAAAGTTTCTGGCTGATTTCAGAAAGGTTAATGGTTGATCCATAGCATTGAATTTCAAACACATGTCAGGTGATTAGGCCTAATGGTGAAAAACATCTGATTGTTCTTCTGGGACCTACGGGCGTTGGTAAAACAAGCCTTAGTTTAACCTTGTCCAGGCATTTTAACGCACCTGTAATTTCTTCCGATTCGCGGCAGTTTTTTCGTGAGATGAGTATTGGCACCGCTTACCCATCGCCGGAGGTCTTAGCTTCTGCGCCTCATTACCTTATTGGCAATAAATCGGTTACCGAAAGGTATAGTTGTGGATTGTTTGAGGTGGATGCCCTTAAGCTGCTGGAAGATCTTTTTAGTAATCATGATATAGCCCTGTTAGTTGGTGGCTCAGGCCTTTATATCAATGCCGTGTGTGATGGCATTGACGATTTTCCGGCTCCCGATCCTGAAATTAGGAAAAACCTTGAATATCAGCTTAAAAACGAAGGTTTGGAAAGCCTTAGAATGCAATTGAAAAAATTGGATCCTGATTACTACTTTAAAGTAGATCTTAAAAACTCCCAGCGAATTGTTAAGGCACTCGAGGTTTGCCTACAAACCGGAAACACATATTCTTCCTACCTAAGAAACAAATCTAAAGTAAGAAATTTTAAAACCCTTAAAATCGGGCTTAACCGTCCACGGGAGGAGTTGTATAAGCTGATTGATAACCGGGTTGACAGTATGATTGCCCATGGGCTGGTGGATGAGGTGAAAAATCTTTACCAGTACCGATACCTGAATGCATTAAAAACAGTTGGTTACAAGGAAATAGTTGATTACCTGGATCAAAAAATCACTTTGGCCCAGGCAATCAGCCTGATTAAACGCAACACCCGCAGGTATGCAAAACGGCAGCTTACCTGGTGGGCAAAAGATACTGAAATCCATTGGTTCCACCCTGATAATGTTAGTGAAATAGTTGAATTTATTGGAGATAAATTGAGTTTACACAAAGTTTAATCCTCAATTCCTAGAACATTATGGAATCAAAAAATTTCAATACTGCGCTCCCTTTACCAATTGCTTTTAATTCATTGAAACATCATCTCTCAGCAATTAAGGATTTTCTGAAAAACGAACCATTTAATCACGAAAATCTATATACTTATAAAGAAATAGTAAATTCAATTGGTGGTTCTCTAATAGATTACTATACAGGTGATTTAACTCCTCAACAAATTGCGGAACAAGTAATTTATCAGCTAAAATCTATGAACATTCACCACAGGTTAAGCTTTGATAAGTGGGTTGAATCGGATGGGAAAAATTATCAATGTTTATACTTGAATGATGGATCAAAATGGGCTTTAAAATCAGCTAAATTAGAGGATAGGTATGTTCATATTCATCCGGGTAGGTATTCCGATAGAACGATCAGGGTTAGATCAACAACCCTGAAAACTGCCTTAGCGTATGGTATTGTGAAAGCTATATTCGACATGGACTTTAGCGTTGAAAGCATCAATTTTGCCAGGCAAAATCTGGTTTTACTGCCACCCATGAGTTCAAAATCCTCTTTGGCACCCGTAACCCGATTGTTATCTTTGTTTTATTCCTGATTTAATCATATTTACATAAAAATAATCGGGTTAATATGCAGATAGACAGATTAATATAAATTTTGGCAAAGGGTGTTTTAAATCACCAAATTAATTCCAGCCAAATCGAAACAAAATTTTTAATCGGGCGTTATTATAGGTAGGAAAACAACCTGGTAGATTTAGTTTTAGGGTTTAATAGTTGGTTACAGGTTTGTTGCTTTTTAGGTTAATTTTTTAGGGTGAGAAGCGAGGTAGAGTGGTTACTACCTCGCTTTTTTTTTGCAAAGCCCAAACATTCCTTGATACTTTTTGAATACCTTTGCCGTAAGCATGGTAAAATGCATGAGGTATAAAATATTCTTATCTTTTATTATTCTTCTGTTCATCAGCTGCAATTATAATCAGCCGGTAAAGGATCATTTACAAATATTCAGGTATAACGAGAGCAAGGGCATAGCTACACTCGATCCGGCATTTGCCCGTAACCAGGCTCTTATATGGCCGGTACATCAAATATACAATGGGCTGGTTCAACTTGATGACTCCTTGCGAGTTATGCCATGCATTGCTAAAAGATGGACAATTTCTCCGGATGGTCGGGTATATACTTTTTACCTTAGAACCGATGTCTATTTTCAAGATTCTGAAGTTTTTAAAGATAATCAGGGCCGGAGAGTGGTTGCCTCAGATTTTGTATTCAGCTTTGAGAGAATTAGCGATCCAAAAACCGCTTCGCCGGGTTCATGGGTGTTTTCTCCTGTAAGGCAATCTAAAGGAAATGATGGCTTTAAGGCATTGAATGACAGCATATTTCAGATTGTGCTTGAAAAACCATTCCCTGCATTTATGGGATTGCTTTCAACGGCCTACTGTAGCGTGATACCTTATGAGGCAATAAAAAAATTTGGGAAAGATTTTAGAAGTCACCCGGTTGGTTCCGGTCCATTTTACCTGAAGTACTGGAGGGAAGGCGAAAAACTCGTGCTAAGAAAAAACCCAAAGTATTTTGAACGTGACGAAAATGGGAAAAAACTCCCCAATCTTGACGCAATAAATATATCTTTTATACCAGACAAACAGTCAGAATTTCTTGAGTTTATAAAAGGTAACATTGATTTTATTTCGGGTGTTCACCCGGCGTCTAAAGATGAGCTTTTAACCAGAACAGGTGAGCTGAACCCGAAGTACATCGATAAATTTAAAATGCTAACAGGACCCTACTTAAACACAGAATACCTTGGTATCTTAATTGACAGCACTCTCGATATTGTTAAAAATAGTCCCCTGAAAAACATTCTGGTTCGAAAAGCTTTTGGGCATGGGATCGACAGGAATAAAATGATGATTCATCTTAGAGGAAACCTTGGATTCCCTGCAACCAGCGGTTTTGTTCCTTCAGGTATGCCAAACTTCAAGAGCCATACAAAGGGCTTTGATTATAACCCTGAGCTATCGAAAAATTATTTACAAAAGGCGGGATATCCTAATGGTATTGGGTTACCAGCCATTACTATTTCCACAACAGACGATTACGTTGACATTTGTGAGTTCATCCAGCATCAGCTAAATGAACTTGGGTTTGATATAAAGGTTGAGGTTTTTCCTGGTTCTGCTTACAGAGAAATGATGGCGAATTCTAAATTGCTGGTATTCAGGGGTTCATGGATTGCGGATTATGCCGATCCGGAAAACTATTTGGCGTTGTTTTATAGCAAAAACTGGAGTCCGGCAGGGCCAAATTACACCCACTTTAGCAGCAAGGAATATGATAATTTATACGAGAACGCTGCAAGCACACAGGAATGGAATTTACGAAGTATTATTTACCAGAAAATGGACTCAATGGTTTTGGCTAATGCAGTTGTAATCCCCCTTTACTACGATAAAGTAGTTCGTTTTGTAAGCAAGGATGTTCAGGGCATGGTTGCAAACCCAATGAATTTGCTGGATTTAAAAAGAGTAAGTAAAAATTAACATTTCACATTATGATTATAGTAGCAGACAGCGGTGCAACTAAAACCGACTGGCGGGTGATAAAAAATGACAGAACGGTCATCCCATTTACAACCAAAGGGTTAAACCCATTTTTTAGCAACGAGGATGATTTCTTTTCCGCTTTAAATGCCGGCTTTCCCTCCCAATTATCACCAAATGGGGTGGAAAAGGTATTCTTTTACGGTGCAGGTTGTGCTGGTGAGGAAAAAGGATATAAAGCTCAGATGGCGCTTCAAAATTTCTTTACAAATTCAAAATCATTTGCCTTTTCTGATTTGCTTGCAGCAGCCCGCGCACTGTTTGGCAATAACCAGGGTGTAATTGCAATTCTTGGCACCGGATCCAATATTGCCTATTATGATGGTATAAATACACAGCACTATACCCCATCATTGGGTTATGTTCTTGGTGATGAGGGAAGCGGTGCATATATTGGTAAGAAAATCCTCAGATCGTATTTTTACAACCAGCTCTCAGCGGAGCTGGCAGAATCCTTTGCCAGCATGTATAGGCTGGATTTACCTATGGTGCTCGATAATATTTATATTCAGCCAAAACCATCATCGTACCTAGCTTCTTTTATTCCTTTTGTACACGATAATATTGACAACCCTCTGATATTCAATATTGTTAAATCCTCATTTATGGATTTATACACCCAGCACCTTTCCAAAATTCCTGAGCTTAATGAAAAAGGTTTAGGTATAATAGGTTCAGTGGGATATATTTTCAGGCAAATTATTGAACAGATAGCTCAGGACCAAGGGTTTAAGATTATCAATTTTTTACAATATCCAATCGAAAATCTGGTGAAATTTCATATCGAGAATGATTTATAACAACTCATAGCTGAACCCGGATTTAGCCACAATTCCCTCCGCAAGGCTTTTAAATTCATTTGCTTTATTGTTTTCTCCAAACTTTCTGAGGTTGGCCGAGAGAATCTTCAGCAATTTTACTTCGAATAGTTTGTAACCATAATTACTGCTTAGCTCAATTCCATACCTGAGGTTTTCGTATGCCTTCTCCAGATCGTTCCGGTTTAGAAAGAAAAATGCCCTTACAACCAGGCCGAATATCTTTGCATGCAAATTATCCATAGGATTTAAAAGATGAAAGTATTTCTCGATTTCAAAAACATCTTTCTCCAAAACTTTTTCCCCTTTAATAATCATAAAGAGGTACCTGTAAATTAAAATATTGTAGTTGTATATACTGGGTTTTGTATTCCCCAGCTTTTCAAAGTATTTGTCCAGCTGCAGAAACAGATTTAGCTGTTTGGATAGGATCAAGGATGGGAAAAATGCATTTTCGAATGTTCCAAGCCGATAGTCTTTTCTACTTTCAAACTCATTGAGGTATTGAATGGCATCATTTGCAAACTGATTGGAATTTGACCCGTAAATTGCAGATTCGTAAAGATTCATGCACGCAAACCACCTGCCAACCAGGGAATAGTTTAACACCGGGGTCGGTTTAATATCTTTTATTTGCTTATAATATTGTTCAACAGAAGTTTTATTCAGCGTCAGAAATCCTCCATAGGTTAAAAGGGTGTTGGCGAGGAGACTTTCTTCATCATTAAGGATTTCTTTTTTAAATAGTTGGAGACTCGAATCATACCCTTTAGCCAGATAGTTTATATCCTGAAAATCATCAAAAAGATATTTCCTGGCTAGTTTATTTTTGCAATAAACCGGGATTAGTATATTTCTTAAGTATTCATCTTTCCGAAGTGTAATTGGAATTGCCGGACTTGAGAATGCTTTATCAATGGTATCATTTTTCAACTCGAAGAATGATAATAATGGTTCAAAAATCCGATCTTTATAAGCAATCTGATAGGTAAGAGTTAACAACGGGACTAAAAACTCGTGATGCTGAAATTTTGACTCAATCTCCACAAATAGCTCAAAGGATATCTTTCCCCTTTTTTGTATCAGGTATTGGACTATCAGAATATGATATAGGTGAGGGTTGGAAAATCTGATGAACCTGCAGAACCCACCATTGGCTACCTCAACCATCTCCTCGTTGATAATTCCAAACGATAATAAATCCTGATAAGCTGAATAGTAATTTCCTGCTTTCTTTAGGTGAATCGGGTAAACTTCTTTTAAACGGTTTTTCTTAAGAGCGTTAGGATTCTTCCCATAATCGGATAATTCAATCGTTTTAATCAATATGTCAACCTTCTCATCTGCATACTGTGAGAAATAAACCTGTTTTTTCAAGAATTCTCTCATTACTTCGATGTGATCACTGTAAAGGTATTCTTCATCAGGTTGGAAAATATTCGTAAAAAGTTGAAGAAAATAGGGGTAGGTCAGCAGATCTCTCAGTTCGACATTAAGTTCATCAATCAGTGTTCTTGAGCTAAATTTTTTGTTAATGGTGTTATCGAAAATCTGCTGGATCTCTTTCATCCTCAATGGAGGTATATTTGCATTCTCATGGTTAAAGTAATTGGCATTAACGTTAAACCATCTATCGTATGTGGGTATAAAAGACTTAAAGGATTCCCAAGTGGTGAACCTCATGGATAGAATTAGCTTAATGTTTGGGTTTTCGGGGATCAAACGGGTAAATTCAGCAATTGATTTGAAAATGTTTTCAAGTTTTACGGGAAAACTACTTAATTCATCCAGGCCATCAATGATGAGTATAAATCTTCCCTGAAGTTTTGATGAATGAGTAAATATCCTACTTAAAAAACCCTCTTCGAGAGAAAAACCCAAGATTTGATCAATCAAGTTTCCAAAGCCGGTGTTTGCTTTAGAAAGTTTTTCAAGAGTATTTATAAACAGCACAATATCGTTGTCTTGTCTTTTTTTTGAGTGATGATGGATGTACCAATGTGCCAAAAAAATTGATTTTCCGTAACCGCCCGGTCCAACAATGGCGGTAAAATTGTTTTCACTTTCAATGAAATAATTTATGCTTTCATTCACTGAAACTCTGGAAATGGTTTTATAAAAATCAATTCCTGATCGTTTACTGATAACTTCAACAGTATTTAAACTGATCTTTTTTGATCTGAGAACACCCTTTTCCCAAACATCAGCCTTTAATTGGTTGTGATCAGATGATTTTAGGGCAAAATGGTTAAAATCTTGCCAACTTTTATACCCAGCGTAGCGGGAGAGAATATCGAGTGTGACTACCGATGGATTAGAATTCGTTAAAAGCAGCCCAAAGAATCTACGAAGAGTTGCCGGGCTCAGGTAACTTCCTGTTGAGCCCAATATGCTGGATGATAATAATTTACAATCCTTTTGGTAGGCGATTTTTTTCCCAAAACGTATTTCAACCTCATTTTTAAGATAATCAATCATAACCGGATAAGCGATCGGATATATTTTTCAAAGATGCTTATTTTTCAATCATTTACAAAGAAAAAATGTGATGTAGTATTCCAAAATTATATACCCGAAAAAATGACATTCTTGACCACTTGCTTTCCCTTTTTTCCCCAATAGCTTTGTGCAATAAAATTAGCATATATGGATTCCCTATTTATCACCGAAATTGAAAAAGAATATTCAGAACTGCTTAACACGGGGAAAATTGAGCTAATTGAAGAAGTTAAGAAAGCAACCACAAAGCATTTCAACTATAAACACCCCATCTATTTTATTGGCAACATAAGGTCCAAACTTGTACTTGTCAACTTCAACTCAGCCAAATCTTGCTATTCAGAGGGGGGGCAACCATTGGACTTTCATTCCTATAAATCTAGATATCAAAATATAGGGAAATTATTCTATGAGAACTTGTTTGAAAAGGTGCCAAAAGCCAAATACTTGTCCGATTTAAGGGAATTCAGCTTTATCAAGCCATTTCAAACAATAAAATTTGAAAAGGGTCCAATGCAAAACAACCTTCAGAAACTGACCGATGAAACCTTACATCTTGATCTGCTGCCTTACTCGGCACCTGATTTTTCGGCAGAGGACTTTATTAAAAATTATACATCCTGTAAACCTTTTGTAGAAAGGTTATTTAATGGAATTTTTGCTTACCCCAGGTTGTACGTAATTTTTACTGGCAAATTCTTTAAAATACTTCAGGAATATATTACCTATACTGATAGGTTTTTATTTGAGGTTAAAAGTAGCAAAGGTGGATTAAAACAACAGGTTCTATTTACACGGGTTACAATTGAGTATCAAAACAAGAAGTTAATTGCCGGTATAGCCGATTCATACTTTGATGAAACCATGGATGAGTCAATGCTTGAGCAGTATGGTACTGAATCGGCCAGCATAATTAACAGGGGGATTATCATTAATAATACCGATTGGAGTCAGAATTTAAATTAATAAAAAGCAGTTTGATATGAAAAAGGTTCTATCGTATTTACGTGACAATATTGCCGGTGGCAATGTTAGCGTGGATTATGGTGTATTCCTTATATTCTTCATCATCACAATGCTATTTGTGCTGACTATTCTGAAGAATATTTAACAACAATGCCAACAACCCTAAAACCTACAACAATGCTTAATCAAGTTTGGAAAAACTGCCACAGTTCAGTTTGCAACTTAAATTTTATAAACGAGCGTGGAGTCCATATCGATTCCCTTACCGGATTTAAGGTTAATAAATCGCTGGTTACCAGTGAACATGTTTTTTACGTAAATAAAGCAAAAAAGGTGGAGATATCTTTTGTTGCAGAGGATGCTATTACCCAAACCGCCTCAATTTTAATTCCTTTCCATGAATTTATCAATAACCTGAAAGTGGGATACCTGAACGATAAGGGGAATTGTGCAGTCTTTAATATCGATTTCCCTGAATTTTTATCGATTCCCGGATTGAAATTGAGTGAGAGAAGGCATTTCCCTATTGGGCAACAAATTGCATTTTTAGCATACGGAACAGGCAGTACCAACCTGGCATTGCGGACAGGCATTGTATCATCATATTTTTTGAATACAGACAATGTCCGTTTTCTTCAGTTTGATGGTCTTTCATGTTACGGTAACAGTGGTGGACCCGTGATTGACCCTGAAACCATGCAGGTAATTGGAATTATTTCCAGAAGAAACACCCCGGCATCCAAGGCCTATAAACAACTCCTGGATATAATAACCGCCAACCTGGAAGAGTTAAAAAAGGTTGAGAGCGTGGTAAAATTTGGCGATGTTGACCCTATTCAGGTTTTAATTGCCAACCAGAATCAGCTGAAACACCTGGTAAATAATATTTATCATTATACGGCAAACGGCACAACCCAGGCAGTTCTGTTAGATCAGATTATTTCGTATTTTAACGAAAATACCCTCGCAGATGAGGTTCAAAACAGTGAGATTGCTAAAATCGATATTAATTTCAACTAAGGTTTGTTGTTTAGGTTTGGTTTTGCCCCGCTTTTATGCGGGGTTTTTTTATTCAAATTCAATCTGCTCAATTAGAAATTGTTATTTAACTTTGATAAAATATAACTGGGTAATCTCTAATTCTAAAGCATTATGAATCAGAAGGATATATTATTGTTTTTAAAGAGAATAGAGCTGTTTAGAGGTCTGAATGAAGGCGAACTGAACGAGTTATCATTGAGTGTGGGGGAAAAGAAGTACAGGCAGAATGAGCTGCTTTTTAGGGAGAATGGCCCCAGGGAGGATATTTTTATTATTTATGATGGTGAGGTTGAACTTTTTAAAAGCAGCCCGTTTGGGGTTGAACTTAAGCTAACCCACTTTGGTAAAGGCGATTTCTTAGGGGAAGGATCATGGGCAAGCGATTCACCACATTCAACCTCTGCAAGGGCATTGAGAGATACAATAGTTTTGCTTGTTAATAAGGATTTTTTCAATAAGAGCGCAGAGACCACCCTGAAGATTTTCTCCAATATCGCGAGGGTGATCTCACGCAGAATGCGGAATGCCAATAACCGGATGATTAACCCGGCATCGCAGTATGAATCGGGGAGTACCAGGAGAGAACACGATTTGCTTGGTGAACGGGATGTTCCTGCTGAAGCATACTATGGCATTCAAACCCTCAGGGCAATTGAGAATTTTAACATTTCAGGAGTTCCACTCAACTTTTACCCGGCTTTGATTGATGCTTTAGCCATGGTAAAAGAGGCCGCAGCCGAGGCAAATCATGAGCTAAATCTGCTTGATGGTAAAATAAAAGATGCCATAGTTTTGTCAAGTCAGGAAATTCGCCATGGGAAGTATCACAACCACTTTGTGGTAGATATGATCCAGGGAGGGGCTGGTACATCAACCAATATGAACGCCAACGAGGTAATCGCAAATAGAGCACTGGAAATTTTAGGCCATGAGAAAGGAGAATACCAGTATTGTCACCCCAATAATCATGTTAACCTTTCTCAATCCACAAATGATGCCTACCCAACTTCGGTAAAGATTGCCCTGATCAGTTCAAACAAAAAATTGGTTGAGGTGCTCTCAAACCTTATAGAATCATTCAAAACCAAGGCAGATGAATTTAAAAATATCATCAAGATGGGCAGAACCCAGCTGCAGGATGCCGTTCCAATGACTCTGGGTCAGGAATTTGAGGCTTATGCTGTGCTGCTCACCGAGGAGGTGGAACGGTTAAATCAAAATGCGAGATTATTTCTTGAGGTAAATATGGGAGCAACAGCCATAGGAACTGGTATTAACTCAGAACCGGGTTACTCAGATGCAGTTGTAAAACACCTTAAGCGGATATCCGGACTGGAAGTTGTGCTTGCCCAGAATCTGGTTGAAGCAACTCAGGACACAGGATCGTTCATTATGTATTCATCAGCAGTTAAAAGGCTTGCAGTAAAACTTTCCAAAATATGTAATGATTTACGGTTACTTTCTTCCGGGCCAAGAACTGGTATCAACGAAATTAACCTGCCGCCAATGCAACCCGGATCATCCATTATGCCGGGTAAGGTGAACCCGGTTATCCCCGAAGTTGTCAACCAGATTGCTTTTAAAGTGATAGGGAATGATCTCACTGTAACCCTTGCTGCTGAGGCTGGCCAGCTTGAACTAAATGTTTTTGAACCCGTAATTGTGCAAAGCATTTTTGATTCAATAGAGATGCTTAAAAACGGCATGAACACCTTGAAATACAGGTGTGTGGATGGTATCACTGCAAATGAAGAAAGGTGCAGGCAGATGGTTTACAATAGTATCGGGCTGGTTACTGCATTAAACCCTTTTCTAGGGTATGAGACCTGCACACAGCTTGCAAAAGAAGCCTTGGTTAATAACCGGAGCGTATTTGAACTCGTTCTCGAAAAGAAGTTGCTAACCAAAGAGCAACTCGATCAGATTTTAGCTCCTGAAAATATGATAAAACCCCGAAAAATGTCTCTCAAATAGTAAGTATTTTATAATCAGGTGAATAGGAAATTAGCTATTCATCAGCAAAATCTTTTAGGATCTTTTGTACCTCCTCTTCGGTATTTCTTAGTTTCATCTTGCAGTAGTTCAGTAATTCTGCAACTCTCTTTACTTTTCTGGTAAGGTCATCAACATCCAGCTCATCGTTTTCGAGTTTTTCTATTATCAGCTCAATTTCTGCTATTGCATCGCTGTATGAAAGCTGTTTCTTGTTCATGAATTTTGGTGTTTTGGTAAGGTAATCTTGAATGTAGTGCCTGTATTTAGTTCACTATCAACGCTGATAGTACCATTATTTTTCTCCACAAAATCTTTGCAAATGATTAGCCCCAAACCGGTTCCCCGCTCATTTTCAGTTCCTTTGGTTGAGATATTTTTATTGATGTGAAATAGCCCGGATAGGTTTTGAGGGCTTATCCCAACACCGTTATCGGAGATAAGTATTTCAACTTTTTCCTTCTTGTTGGTAGCTGAGATTTTCACATTCCCTTTGGGTGGAGTAAATTTTATGGCATTTGAAATAAGGTTTCTAAATACTGTGGTAATTGTTTCAAGGTCAGCATATACGCTGATATCGTTTTTAATGTTAATATTAAGTTGAATCTGTTTCCTTTTTGCTGATGTTGAAGCGATTTCAACCACCGGTTCAATAATGGATTTGAGGTTATGATGCCCGGGGTTTAGCTTGATTTCCCCCTTCTGGCTCCGCGCCCAGGTTAGGAGGTTCTCAATCAACGAAAGCAGTTTCTCGGATGAATTATTTATTTCCTTTGAGTATTCTGCAACTTCCTCTTTGGTAAGTTCATTGGATTTGGATGCCAGTATCCCGGTTAGCCCGATCAAACCTGTAAAGGGGCTCCGCAGATCGTGTGCAATAATAGAAAACAGCTTGTTTTTAGTTTGAATGTTGGTAATCAGATCTATCTCCGACTGGGCCAGCTTATCATTCATTTCCTTTATCAGGTTGATGTTCTCAACCAGTAATTTATTGTGCTTTTTCTTTTGGTAGTATAAATACAGGGAACCGCCTGCAACTGTTAATATTAGGAGGGAAATCACAATAAGTAGGACTTGATTCAGGTGTTGTTTTTCAATTTTCAGCTCTTTAACGGTGGCCTCTTTTTTAAGCACTTCAACTTCGCTCTCCAAAAGCCGCAGCTCCTCTCTCTTCTTATCTAGCTCCAGATCAAGCTGAGCTTCGAGGTTTGTTTCATTTTTCCTCATATTTTCTAAGCTGTCGCGTAGTTTTATGTGTTTCACATAAAAATCGTAAGCGAGCTTGTAGTTATTTTTCGCCTTATAGAATTCATTTTTAGCCAAATAACCAAATTGGACTAAGGCCATATTCCCAATCTCTTTTCCAAGGTTTATAGAAAGGTTGATATTTTTTTCAGCTTCATCCAGTTGCCCGAGTTTTATCTGTACCTCACCAACCTTTCTCAGGCAAAGCGCTTTTCCATCAAATATTGCGGATTCATCGTAGGTCAACGCTGCATCCTCAAAATATTTTTTTGCCTCTTTCAGCCTTCCTCGTTGCCGCTCAAGGTTGCCAAGATCATTCAGAACATCTGCAATTGCCCTGCCATCATTCAGTTTACGGGCAATTTTCAATGCTTTTTGTAAGTTTCCTGCTGCTTTATCGAAAAGCCCCTGTTGCTGTTGTGCCAGTGCAAGACTTTTTAAAGACTTGGCAATGCCAATTTCATCGCCGGTTTTTTCGCGGTAAAAAAGCGCTTCCTGAAAAACCGATAAGGCTTTATCGTACAATTTCTGATCGATATACAAATTCCCCAGGTTGATTAATATATAAGATGCCTCCTGGGGATCTTCCATGTTAATAAGCTGTTTGGCCTGCTCAAGATACCTGGTGGCGTTATTTATCAGTCCAAGTTTCCTGTAAGTTAAACCAATATTTGTTAGAGATTTTGCAATTTCCTTACTGTTCCCAATCTGCTGACGGATTTTTAATGACTGTAGGTACCTACGTAACGCCTCTGCAATATTCCCTTTTTGGTTATATAAGTTACCCATCTCATTAAGGGTTGATGCCGTTGCCAGCTGATCGTACAGTTGAACCCGAATTTCATAAGCTTTGTCCAATGCTGAAATAGCTTCGTCATACTGATTCTTTTTCAGGTAGGCTCTGGCAATATTTTCCAGGGTATTTGCAGTTGATGTAAGTAATCCTAATTTATTCCGGATTTCCAGACTTTGTTTATAGTAGGTTAAGGCTTCAGCATAACGGTTAAACCTGTAATTTAAGCTGCCCAGGGAATTGAATATTTCCGACACCTCAATTTCACTGTCTTTATTTTCAAGGATTTTCATGGCCAGGTTCAGCTGGCTTAACGCTTTTTCGTAGTTGCCCAAATCACGATAGCATAAGCTCAGGTTTTTTAAGGAACTGATAACCTGAAGCGTATCTTTAAATTCATCGTAAATGATATACCCTTTGTAAAAGTGTTCGAGCGCCTCGTTAAAAAAGCTGAAATACCAGTATGTATTGCCAAGTCCTTTCCAGCAATCGGCTATTTGCCTGTTGTCCTTCGATTTTATTGCAATGTCTAAGGCAACCCTTTTTGTTTTAATTGATTCTTTAAAACGCCCCTGTTGCTTGAGGTAATCTCCAATTTGTAATACAATTCCAATTTCCTCATCGGGCATTTTATTATTATGAGCCAATTGTCTGGCTTGATTTAATGATTTGTTAGCACTGGTGCTGTTTCCAAGTTGAAAATCCAGTTCACCGGAAAGTTTTAACGCTTTGATTTTTTGCTTAAGATTTTTTGATGCATCAGAAATTAATAGGGCTGAATCGATGTAGGTTCTTGTTTTATCATACGCACCCAGGTTTAGATAAGATTCTGCCAGGTGGAGCAAAGACTCAAATTTATAGTTTTTGTCAGAATTTTTTGCTGCATAAGCCGCAACCGAGTAGCTAAGGGCTTTTTGCGGATCTTCATCAAGATACACGCTTGCCCAATACAAAAGGCTGTCTTTACCCGATTTGGTATCAATATTTTGAGGGTAACCCCAGAAATTTGTAAGGAGAAATAAAAGGAGAAATGCAAAAGACGGGCTCTTAACCATGTTTTGCCAGTATAATTTAGAACCTAAAACCAATTACACTGATATCGTCCACCTGCTCAAAGTTACCTTGCCATTCCAGCAGGGCCTCATCAAGAATTTTCATTTGCTCAGCCATTGATCTGCTCTGGATGGTTTCCAGTAACGCTTTAAATGGTTTGGTCATAAACTTCCGGCCATCGGTACCTCCAAACTGGCTCACATAGCCATCGGAGAAGATGTAAAATGTATCCCCTTTGCTAAACTCAACTACATTATTGGTAAATGGTTCGTTATCCTTGATGTAAATGCCAATAGGCATTTTATCAGCTTTTATCTCGTTGAATACCCCGTTTTTGAAATAGTAGAGCGGATTGTAGGCTCCGGCATACTGAATTGTATTGGTATCCCATTCAATAATACAAAGGGCGATATCCATTCCATCCTTGGCCTCGTCCTGTTTCCCCCTTTGGCCCAGTGTGGTTTTTACAAATTCGCGCAGCTGGTTGAGAATCAGGTCAGCGCGAAGGTTATCGCAGCCTGATACTATTTCATTCAGGAATGCAACACCCAACATGCTCATGAACGCTCCGGGAACGCCATGGCCGGTACAATCGGCATCAACCAGTATGGTTTTGTTCTCCCGTTTGGTCATCCAGTAAAAATCACCGCTCACAATGTCGCGGGGTTTGAAAAGGATAAAATGCTCGGGAAGAAGGTCAGATGAAGCCTGTTCGGGTGGGAGTACAGCCCGCTGTATCCGGCGGGCATAATAGATACTGTCCGTAATCTCCTGTTTCTGTTTGGCCAGCAGATCTTTCTGTACCATAATCTCATCCCGCTGGGCTTCAATCTCCTCCTTCTGTTCTGCAAGCAATATATTCTTCTTTTTCTTCTCCTGCAGCTGGATGTAAACAAATACGGCAAAAACCATAATCAGGGTGATGATAAAGCCCATTCCCCATTTCACCAGCTGATCGCGTTTACCCTTAAGTTCAAGGGTTTCATTATTGGATTTAAGCAGCTGGTTATCCTTCTCTTTTTGTTCGGTTTGGTATTTAGTGTTTAGCTCAGAGATAATTTGTTGTGTATTTTCATTCAAAAGCGAGTCCTTGGTAGTGCTGAATAACTTGTAATATTCCAGGGCTTTCCCAAGATCACCAAGCATTTCGTAAGAGTTAGACAATCCTTGATAAATTTGTTTCTGAAGATCTTTAATCCCCAATTCCAGGGCTCTTTGCAGGCTTGAGTTATAATAGTTGATTGCCTCTTTTGGCTGATTATCCGATTGATAAACATCGCCAAGGTTGGCTGAGATAAGAGCAATCCTCCTTTTATCACCCATTGCCGTGGCAATTCGCAAAGCTCTTTGATATGATTGACGGGCTTTGGAATATTCTTCTTTATCTGTTTGAGTGTATCCAAGGTTGATATAGGTAGTCATTAATTTTGTTGAATCTTTAATATCTTGACTCAACTTAATAGATTCCTCATAGTAACTTTCAGCTTCCTCAAACTTTTTCTGATTCCCAAAAATTATCCCGATATTGTTGAAGCAGTCGGCTGCAAAGCCTTTTGAATCAGAATCATTTTTTTGTTGAAAATACGATAATGCATCGTTGTAATATTTTAGTGCCTGATCGTACTGTTTCATCTCTTTTAGAACATTGCCAATATTGACCTGCCTAACAGCTGCTTCTTTAGCGGCATCATCCCTTTCAATATCATTCTTTGAGGTTTCCTTTTTCTTCTGGCTAATATTCAATGAGCCAATATAATATTCAAGGGCTTTGGAGTAGTTTCCCTGAAAAAACTCAATTGCCCCTAAAGAATTTAAACTTCTTGAAATGGATATGGTATCAGCATTTGCAGTGGCAAAGTTTAAAAGCGTCAGGAAAGTTTCAATGGATTTTGGAAAATCATTTTTGTATGCATGTGTTGTACCCTTTAAATAGTAGAATTCTGTCAGATTTCTTATTTTCTTTATTTGGTCAAGTTTTAATAGGCTTACGGTATCACAAACCTGAATTGCCTTATCAAGCTCACCGGTTGATTGGTAAGCTACTATAAGTTTATTGTATGCTATAATCAGATTATCTAAGCTGTCTGTTTTTGATAAAAAGGTAATAGCCTTTTTCAGAAAATCAATTGAAAGGTTTAGCGTATCATTATCATTATTAAAATCAGCGAGTATCCCAAAAACTCTTCCTTTGATCAGCAGGGAGCTCCCAATATAAAAATCATTATTAATTTCTACGCCGATTTTATTCTCCTTATCCGCGTAATCCAATGCTTTTAAGTATAGCTGATATGGTGAGTTCTGGTCGATATCAGCCATATTGATATAGTTCTCTGATATTTTCTTATAGACTTCGGCTAATTCGCTTTTTCGGGTTTTTCTGGTCAACTTCTCCAGGCTGTCAATTCTATTTTTGTAAACAACTAAATTGTCCTGAGAATAAAGGCTAATACTAAAAAATGATAGTAAAAGGTATAATATATTTCTATTGATGTACATCTTGCATTTAGTTTGAAATATTTACTTGCTAAAACCTTACTAAATTAATCTATATGGGTTAAAAAACCATAGAATCGGGTTGTTATTTTAGGTGAAAAATATATTGAGTTGGCTTATAACGTCTGATTACTGGGCAGATCAGCCGGTTTCTTAGGAAGTGTAAAATAGAATGTACTCCCCTTTCCCTTTTTACTTGTTACCCAGATTTTGCCATTGTTTTTCTCAACAAACTCTTTGCAAAGCAGTAAGCCAAGCCCTGTTCCTTCCTCGTTTGCAGTGCCTTTTGTGGTAAGGGTGCTATCAAGCCTGAAGAGCTTATCAATATCATCAGGTTCAATGCCAATGCCGGAGTCGGAAACGGATACCTCAATATTCTCAAAGCTTTCCCGGGCCCAGATTTCCACTCTGCCATTTATATCTGTGAACTTGATGGCGTTGTTTAACAAGTTTCTGATAACGGATGAAATAATTATCTTATCGGCAAAGGCAGTGGTTCTTTCATCAACCAGGATTTTAACCTTTATTCTTTTCCTGTCGGCATTAACCTGCAACAGCTCGACCTCCTGCCTGATAATTGGGTAAAGTTCAATACTTGATGGATGGTAGGTGATTGATCCTGTCTGTGTTCTGGACCATTGTAAAAGATTATCCAGCAGCTTAAATAAGCTTTGGGATGTCTCATATATCACATTTATGTACTCCTTGGTCTCCTCGCGGGAATAGGAATCAAAATTATGCTCCAGGAGCTCGCTAAAACCCAGAAGTGCATTGAACGGGTTTTTTAAATCGTGGGCAATAATGGAGAAAAATTTATCCTTTGTTGCATTTAATTCACGAAGATTTTGCTCAGATTCAACCAGTTTCTGGTTGGCAAGTTCGAGTTGAAAATTTTTCTCGGATAGTAACTTATTGTTCTTTTTTCTGCTTCTGAGGTTATAAAAAACAACAATAATGAGAACAATAAGCAATGAAAGGGATAGGATGAGGTATTTCTGGAAAGTTTTATGTCTTTCAACCTCAAGTATGCTGATTTGGTTATCTTTTCTAAGGAGCTGAATCTCTTTTTCTTTTGCTTCGGTCTCAAACCGGGTTTGCATTTCAAGAACACTGGCTGTACGTTCCTGGTTGTAAAGGCTGTCGTTGTATGCCAGCTGCATGCCTTGATATTTATATGCCTTTTCAAATTGACCTTTTTTTGCATAAATTCTATGTAGAATCTGGTAGCTTTCCTGAATAATGGCCAGTTCAGTAAGCTTTTTGGCCATGGGTAATGCAATATTTACATACTCTTCGGCTTTTACCAGGTTCCCAGCTTTAAGATATGCAGCGGCAATATTATTAAAGGTATTAACATACCCGGATTGATCGTCGAGATCCTTGCTGTAACGAAGCGATTCCTCATAGTTTTTTAGCCCCTTTTCTATTTGGTTAAGCTCAATGTTTAGGTAGCCGATGTTATTCAGCGCGGTCGCAATCCCATCGTTATCGCTTATTTTTTTTGCGTACTCATAAGATCTTGTATAATACTCAATAGCCTTCTGATTTTCACGTTTATCCCCATATATGGTACCCAGGTTATTTAGTGCTGTGGCCAACCCCTTATTATTGTTGTCTTTTAAGTACAATTCATACGATTTTAAATAGTACTCCTCGGCAAGGTCTATATTCTTCAGCGCCTGATGTACATACCCTATAAAATTATAAATTCTGCCCAACCCGGTGGTTATATTATTGGTAATTAATATATTGGCTGCTTTGATGGAGTATTCCAGCACCTTATTTAAATCGTTGAGTTGGTAATATACGTTTGCAATATTGTATAGCATTTCAGATTCCTTGATCCAGTTTTCATCCTCCAAGTACAATGATGCACTGATCCGAAAGTTATCAATTGATTCACTGTATCTTTTTAGGTGATAATAGGTTCGGGAAAGGTCAGCATATGCTGCTGCAATTCTCGTTTTGTCCTGAGTTTTAGTCCGGTATTCCTTCGATTTTAAGAAGTATCCCAGGGCTTCCTCAAATTTGTTAATTTGGTAATAGGAATTTCCCAGGCTGTTATATGCTTCCCCAAACGAAAAATCACTTCTATCCTTTTTAGCAGCCTCTATAGATAGGTTGGAGTAGTAAAAAATTGAATCGGAATAATTCTTTGGGAATAACCTGGAGATATTGTCGTATAAAGTTACTTTATCCTGAATATCTGCGTTCTTGGTTAATACTAACAGGCTATCGATTTTCTTTCTATTTTCAATTTCCTGAGCGGAAATAAACTTAAAAGAAAAAACTATAAAAAGCAAGAAAACTATTTTATTTACTCTGATCAAGACGCACAGGTATTAAAGGTTGGCAAAGTAGGAAAAATGTAGCACCTAAGCAACAATTAAAATGGTCTTTTAGGAAACCTGGCTGGAAATTTTGCCATCCTTTAGGATAGTTGTAATCAATTCTCCTTTTTCTACCTGTGTTTTGCTGGTGATAATTATTCCATCCTTGAGGGTCATTGAAAAACCTCTTTTTAGAATGTTTTCAGGGTTTAGAATAGTGAGTTTACTTTCTAATAGTTTTATATCTTGTTTCTTTTTGTCCAATTGTTGGACAACTAATGAGTTGATTGAGTTTTGAGCTTTCTGATTTTGAAATTGGAGTGCTGTAAAATAGTTTGATATCAAATTTATAACCGATATGTTTTTACGTTCAAGCTGAAGTTTTTCAAAGCTGGTTTTTTTTAGGGTTACTGATGGAAATATAGAAATTATCTTTTGAAGTTTCACCTGATTCTTAAAAATATTGTTTTCAACAATGTCGGCAACCTGTTTTGCCAGGTCAACGGCAACCGATTCAGCATTGATAAACTTTCCGATTAGGAACTCGGCAACCGCCGTGGGTGTTTTTAGCTTAGTGTGAGCTACCAGGTCCACCACAGAAACATCCTTGTCATGGCCAATCCCCGTTATCACGGGTAGTGGGAATTGGGCTACATGTGCAGAAAGCAAGTAGGAATCAAAACACGAAAGATCGGCCTGAGATCCACCCCCTCGGATTATAATTACAGCATCAAAATCATCCGGTGAATTATATATTTGTTCTAAAGCTTTAATAATTGACGCCTCGGCTTCATTCCCTTGCATTACAGCCTGGTACAACTTGTACTCAATTTTATAGCCATAATCATTGTTTGCCAGCTGGTTCACAAAGTCCTGATATCCGGCTGCCATTAACGAAGAGATTACCGCAACTCTTTTTGGCAGCATAGGCAATTCCAGGCCTTTATTCATATCGAAAATTCCATCCGACACAAGTTGCTCAATTGTTTCACGACGTTGCTGTTCAATATCCCCAATAGTAAAAGTTGGTTCAATATCCATGATATTCAGCGAGAACCCAAAAACTTCGTGAAAAACGACTTCACATTGCACCAAAATCTTGATGCCTGGCGAAAGAGGGCGGTTAGTTGAGGTTTCAAAATAGGGTTTTAACATCCGATACGTATATGCCCAGATGGTTGCCCTCGCCCGGGCTTTGGGAGCATCCCTCATCTCGTCTTTTTGAATCAGCTCCAGGTAGCAATGTCCATTTATAGTTTCCTTAACCTCGCTGATTTCTGCAATTACCCAATAGCTTGTATTGAAAGTTTTTGCAAGAGCAAGTTTAACTCTCTCATTCAGTTCAAAAAGGGTGATTTTATCGGGAGTGGCCATTATCAGCTGGTAGATTTTTTAATTGCCTTGGCTGATCTCACATAGTCTTTGAAATGAGCAACCACAATCATCAACCCATCCGGCAACCCTTCGGGTAAATCAATTTTAGCTTGACCATCAACCAGTTCTGTGTTGATATTAAATAATAATTGACCGGTATAATTGTAAAGCTTGATATTGACATCTGCTTGGTTTTCGTTTGCAAATTTTAAAGTAAAAAAGTTTGAAAAGGGGTTGGGAAGGACTATCATTGATTTTGAAAACAAATTATTTGGGTTAATGCCATTCAGCGCAGCCGAGAAATCTGGTAATCCATACCCAAGAAAATTATCGGGATTATTATAGGATGAAGAGGATTTCATTATGAGATCCCTGATTTCCGATGCGGATAATTCAGGCAAAGCCTGCCAAAGGCATGCGACCAAACCAGTTATCACGGGAGCCGATAAGGAAGTTCCATTAGCTGTGCCAATTGTTCCGTTGGGCATCTGGACCACAGTTCCGCTCCCCATAGCTGCTATATCCGGTTTTATCCGGCCATCGCTACTTGGCCCGATTGAACTAAACCCTGACCTGACACGATCGGCATTAACCGATCCAACGGTAAGGATTTCTTTAGCATCAGCTGGTGCAGAAATATATTGCCAGGCGTTATTCCCTTCATTCCCGGCGCTTACTACAATTATCATCCCACGTTTTGCTGCTATCTCGGCAGCAATAGAGATTGGTGTTGTTTTCCCATCCATGTTCTGGTAGGTATGATTTTGCAAGTCAACATCAAAGGTCGTATATCCCAGCGAAGTATTAATCACGTCAACACCAGCACTATCGGCAAATTCAGCCCCTGCTACCCAGTTATACTCCTCTATAATCTGTTCGGTGCTGGCATCTTCGGTGCGAATCAGCCAATAGCTTGCTTCAGGCGCTGTACCAACAAGTTGTCCCTGGAGAAATCCAGCCAGGATTGATAGAACCATCATTCCATGGGTGTGTTCACTGTATATATCCGAAAGGTTATTTACAAAATCTTTTGTACCAAGGATCATGTTATTTTCGCGCAAGTATGCAAATGCACTAAGGGTATTTACATTGTAAAAACCGGCATCTAACAAGGCAATAACTTTTCCCTGGCCCTGAAATCCATTGTTATGCAAGCTATGCCCATTAAGCATTTTAACCTGTGTAGCTGATTGACCATAGCTGTAAACATCGCCCTTTGACTTCGAAAAATGATAATTCTTTTCAAAAATATCATCTTCATTGCCTAGACTTTTTGTCTTGCTAACAAACACCCTTTTTGCCCCGTTTACAAATTCCAGGCTCAGGGTTGTTTCCAGTTGAACAGGGTGATTAATGCTGATTACAGCCCCATTAAACCATTTAGTTGTATAAAGTATTTTTGCCCCGGTTGCTGCAACCTGTTGGGTGTATAAAGGGTTTACCGGCAAATCTATTTCGGATATTTCAATTCCCTGCTTAACTCTTCGTTCGATTGCACGCTGAGATAAAAATTGCTCCGGGTGTTCTGGTGAAAAAGGGGAGTCATTTTTATCAGAAAATGAAATAAAATATTTATCCTGTGCAAGTAGTACATTCCAACTTGACACTAGTATGCAAATGAATATTAGCCTTTGAACTATTTGCATTTATTAGAAAGCATGTGTATAAGAGCTAATAACCGCCCATTTTCTGAATAAACTCTTCAACAGTTGGCTCCGGGATTCTGCCAATGTTTCTAATCAAATCCTGTAAAATTTTATTCTCCCGTTCCATCTCTTCACTAAATTTCTCAGGGTACCCGTTTATGTATTTAACTTCTCTGGCAAGTTTGCCATCGGGATTATAAACCTTCCAAACACCTTCTTTGACGCCATCTTTATAATTCCCATCAATCTGAAGGGTACCACTGTAAAAATATGTTTTAACTGGTCCATTTTGAATATCATCAATGTATTTAACAGATGCTTTAAACTGTCCGTTCTCAAAATATTGGACCATTACCCCAGATTTCTTCCCGTTTTTCCAGGTTAATGTTTCATAAACTGATCCATCCTTATAGTAACTCTTATAATTGCCATGCTTCAACCCCTTTTTATACGATTCCTCAAATACCAACCTGTTTTCGGGTGAATAGTATTTCCATAGGCTATCTTTTTGATTATTGGCGTAAAAGCCTTCAACAGCCAGTTTACCATTTGAATAAAAGAATTTTGCGCTGGCATATTCACCGTTTTCATTCCAATCTAAAACAACTTTAATGGAGCCACCTTCATAGTACCTTTTAAAAACCCCTCGGGGTTTATCATCTTTAAAAAAACCACGATATGCAGTTTTTCCGTTAGGGTAGTTTTTTTTCCAAAAGCCTTGTTTCAATCCTTTATTATCGGTTTGGTTGAAAACCGTGTCGGTTTGGGCAAATGTACATATACACAAAAACAAAAAGGCAGTGATAGATGCTGATTTAATCATAATCATAAGGTTATGTTTTATGATGTTCTCGTTCAAATTTTGAACCAATCAAAATTACCGATTTTAAATTAAAAACACGATATGCCCAAAAAAAAGAAAAGCCTCCACATAGGAGGCTCCACCCTTTAAAAATTTAATTCTTATTTCACTTCTTCAAAATCGACATCTGTAACCTCTTTATCATCTTTTTTTGATGATGACCCGGCACCCGGATCACTTGGTCCCGATGCCTGCTGTGCTTGTTGTCCTGATGCCTGGCTTGCCTTGTAAAGCTCCTCTGAAGCGGCTTGCCAAACCCTATTAAGTTCCTCCATCGCTGATTCTATTGCTACGATATCCTGATTCTTGTGAGCATCCTTCAACCTTTGTAAGGCCTGTTCAATAGGTGCCTTTTTATCGGCAGGAAGTTTATCCCCAAATTCTTTCAGCTGTTTTTCGGTTTGGAAGATCAGGCTGTCGGCAGCATTCATCTTATCAATCCGCTCTTTTTCTTTTTTGTCCGTTTCCTCGTTTGCTTTGGCCTCATCACGCATCCGTTTAATTTCACTTTCGGTTAAACCGGATGAAGCTTCAATTCTGATCCGTTGTTCCTTTCCGGTTCCTTTATCTTTTGCCGATACGTGTAAAATGCCATTGGCATCAATATCAAAAGTTACTTCGATTTGAGGAATTCCACGAGGGGCAGGGGGAATGCCATCCAGGTGGAAACGGCCAATGGTTTTATTATCTTTTGCCAAAGGACGTTCTCCCTGGAGTATATGGATTTCAACCGATGGTTGATTATCGGAAGCAGTGGTAAATGTCTCCGATTTCCTTGTTGGAATGGTTGTGTTGGATTCAATTAACCGGGTAAATACGCCACCCATTGTTTCAATGCCAAGCGAAAGGGGAGTTACGTCGAGTAGCAGTACATCTTTAACCTCACCGGTCAAAACACCTCCCTGAATGGCAGCACCAACGGCAACAACCTCATCGGGATTAACACTCCTGTTGGGTGTTTTACCAAAAAACTTCTCCACAATTTGCTGAATTGCCGGGATACGGGTTGAACCCCCAACAAGAATCACCTCGTTAATATCGGAGGTTTGTAATCCGGCATCACTCAGTGCCTTACGGCAAGGTTCAACAGTCTTCTGAATCAGATGATCTGCCAGTTTCTCGAATTGAGCTCTTGTTAATGTTTTTACCAAATGCTTTGGAATCCCGTTTACCGGCATGATATACGGCAGGTTGATCTCAGTAGTGGTTGTGCTTGAAAGTTCAATTTTTGCTTTCTCAGCGGCTTCTTTCAGGCGCTGTAAAGCCATTGGATCTTTCCGAAGATCTATGCCTTCATCTTTTAAAAACTCCTGAGCCAACCAGTCAATGATGGTCTGGTCAAAATCATCACCGCCAAGGTGAGTATCCCCATTAGTAGATTTTACTTCGAAAACGCCATCACCAAGCTCAAGTATTGATATGTCAAAAGTTCCGCCACCAAGGTCGTAAACTGCAATTTTAAGATCGGTCGCTTTCTTATCAAGACCATAAGCCAATGCTGCTGCTGTTGGTTCGTTGATAATACGACGCACCTTTAATCCGGCTATTTCTCCGGCCTCTTTAGTGGCCTGGCGTTGTGAATCGCTAAAATATGCAGGAACTGTGATAACCGCCTCGGTAACTTCTGTCCCCAGGTAATCCTCGGCAGTCTTTTTCATCTTCTGAAGGATCATGGCAGAAATTTCCTGCGGTGTGTATTTCCTGTCATCAATAACTACCCTGGGCGTGTTGTTTTCTCCGCGGGTTACCTGATATGGTACACGAGGAACCTCAACATTTTGAACCTTTTCAAAGGTTTCACCCATGAACCTCTTGATTGAATATACCGTTTTCTTGGGATTAGTAATCGCCTGGCGCTTAGCAGGATCACCAACCTTGCGCTCGCCATTTTCAATAAAGCCAACTACTGAAGGGGTAGTTCGTTTCCCTTCGCTGTTTGCTATAACAACCGGCTCGTTGCCTTCCATTACTGCAACACAAGAGTTGGTTGTTCCTAAATCAATACCAATAATTTTTGCCATTGTTATATTGTTTAATTTTTAGCTGTTAATCTTTACAGCCCATAGCTTTCAATCGTTGTGCCAAGAATAAACCGGTGAAAATATGACATAATCTGAGCGATAATTCTTGAATAACTGACAGACAAAATGCATAATATAAATTTTCAATTTTGATATTCAACATTATATTTGATATAAGTGGCTCATTATTAAATTTTTTGGATTATTGCTGACAATTCGTCAGCCATTCTTTAAGTTTTAATAAAACCATTTTATATCAAAATATTGCCTTAATTTTGTAAACTCATAATTGATTACTAAAAAAACATAAGCTATGTCAACCGAAGGGAAAGCACGTGTAATTACCACCCATGTACTGCATGAGATGAAGTTGAGGGGTGAAAAGATTTCAATGCTTACTGCGTACGATTACTCCATGGCAAGAATACTCGATGCCGCAGGAATAGATATATTATTGGTGGGCGATTCTGCTTCGAATGTTATGGCTGGCCACGAATCTACCCTGCCCATCACTTTAGATCAGATGATCTACCATGCATCTTCTGTAGTAAGAGCAGTGAAACGGGCATTGGTAGTAGTTGATATGCCTTTTGGCACATACCAGGGGAATTCCAAACTTGCGCTGAATTCAGCCATTAAAATTATGAAAGAAAGCGGTGCGGATGCTGTTAAACTTGAAGGAGGCAAGGAGATCATTGACTCTGTGACCCGGATTTTATCTGCCGGTATCCCGGTAATGGGTCACCTCGGGCTCACCCCTCAGTCAATTCATAAATTCGGGACTTATGTAGTTCGTGCCAAGGACGAGGAAGAGGCTGACAAGCTGGTGGAAGACGCCAGAATTTTACAGGAAACAGGTTGTTTTTCTATTGTGCTTGAAAAAATCCCGGCCAAGCTTGGAGCGAAGGTTGCACGGGATTTAAGAATACCAATAATTGGAATTGGTGCAGGGAATGGTGTTGATGGCCAGGTTCTTGTTACCCATGATATGCTCGGGATTACCCAGGAGTTTTCCCCAAGGTTTTTAAGGAGATACCACAACCTGTACGATGAGATGCTGGGAGCATTTAAAAACTACATTCAGGATGTTAAAAACCTTGATTTCCCTAATGATAAAGAACAATACTGATTCTTATGCCATTTTCATCCGACAGAATTCTTTATGAGGACAACCATTTCTTAGCCGTAAATAAAACTTGTCATGATATCGTTCAGGCTGATAAAAGCGGAGATATCTCATTGCTTGATCAGGTGAGAGATTATATCAGAACAAGGGACAAGAAACCCGGGAATGTTTTTTTGGAGGTTACTCACAGGATTGACCGGCCGGTGAGTGGCGCGGTTCTATTTGCAAAGACCAGCAAAGGGTTAAACAGGATGAATGAGCTTTTCAGGGAAGGTAAAGTAAAAAAGATTTACTGGGCATTTGTAAAACAACTACCACCCAAGGATTCCGATACCTTAACTCACCATTTAACCCGAAACACGCAGCAAAACAAATCATTTGTTTACGATAAACCAAAGCCTGGATCAAAAGAATCTACCTTGAGGTACACCCTTATTGGGAAAACCAAAACCTATTATCTTCTTGAGATTGATTTGATTACAGGCAGGCACCACCAGATCAGGTGCCAGCTGGCAAAAATTGGGTGTCCGGTTAAAGGTGATCTTAAATATGGCTTTCCCCGGTCAAACCCGGATGGAGGGATTGACCTGCATTCAAGGAAAATTAGTTTCAGCCACCCAATAAATGGCCAGTTGATTGAAATTGTTGCACCAACCCCTGCGGACAAGTTGTGGCAGGAATTTGATTTTGTAGGTTAAAATATCAATATAAAACCGAGGATGGTTTATAAAATTGTAGCATTTTTAATCTCAAAAAGTAGAATTGATGAAGTAAAGGATACCTTCGCTTCTTTAGGTGATGAATTTGAATTAATGGTGTTAACACCTGTGAATGAATTCCCTGAATTCATATCGGAAAACAAACCGGATATCATCCTCATTGATAATTCGCTTCACAATGGATGGGTAAAAGATTTAATCTCACAGGTCAGGAGCAACGACCAGATTTCTGATACACCTATTATTGCTTTATGCAATTATGAGGAGTTGAAACCCAACTATGTGAATGGATTACCCCTGGGTGTTGATGATTTAATTTTTTCTCCAATCAGATCTGAAGAACTTTTGTTAAGAATAAGACAGGTAATTCAGCGGGGTAAACTTATCCACCAGCTGAAGCTTGAATCGGAGCAGCTAAATGTTATATCAACTGCTGCCAGCAAAGCCGGTAATTCTGTCATTATAATAAGCGAAGCAGGCGAAATATCCTGGGTGAATGAAGGATTTCAACGCTTGTACGAATGTAATCTTGATGATTTCAACAGAAAATTTGGCAATAATCTATTTAACCCCCAAATCAACCCAATAACCTATAAAGCCATAAATAAATGCAGGAATACCAAGGATTGTGTTACTTACGATAGCTTATGGGAAACACCCAACGGGAAAACCAAATTCATTCAGACTACATTAACCCCGATCCTCGATACATCAGGCGACATAAGTAAGATAGTTGCGATAGAAACTGATATTACAGAGCTTAAAATTGCCGAACAGGAGCTGGAGGAGAAGAATGAACACCTGTTAACCATTACGGAGAACCTTGAGGAGGTGAATAACCTGCTGGATGATCAACGTAAAGAAATTGAGAAACAAAAAATCTCGCTCGAACAGGAAAAAGCCAAATCTGATGCATTGCTGAACAACATACTCCCGTTCGAAGTAGCCAGATCACTGGAGAAGAAAGGGGTTTACAAACCCAAAAAATTCAGGGAAGTATCGGTGCTTTTCACCGATTTTATTGATTTTTCAAAATTGTCAGTTGCATACGAAGAAATTGATGAATTCCTGAGCGTTTTAGGTTCCTACTTCGAAGCCTTTGACGAGATCACCTCGCAGCGGTTTATCGAAAAGATCAAAACTATCGGGGATAGTTATATGTGCGTTGGGGGTATTCCCCGGACCAACCACAGTCACCCGTTCGATACGGTTCTTGCAGCACTTGAAATTCAAAAATATGTTGAAAAGAAAGCTAAACTATCAAAAGCTGAGGGTGAACCAGTCTGGAGGTTAAGGGTGGGTATCCATACCGGGAGCGTAATCGCTGGCGTAGTTGGCAAATGGAAGTTTGCCTACGATATATGGGGCGATACCGTGAATATCGCCAGTCGGATGGAAACCGCAGGTGAAGCGGGAATGGTAAATATTTCAGAATCAACCTATCAGTTCATCAAGGATTATTTTCATTGCACATTTAGGGGCAGGGTACCAGCGAAAAATATTGGGGAAATTAACATGTACTATGTAGATAGAATACTCCCTGATTACTCGGAGGATGATGAGGGTATTGTTCCCAATGCGAAGTTTAGAAAGATTTTGGCTTCTTTCTGATTGAGGTTAATTGTTTTTAATTTTTAAATCAGAAGCTGGGGAATAAATTAAGAATCATTTAATAGCATCAATAACGCTGGAAAAGCTGAACGGAAGTAAATATGATGCATCATTGATGACAATAATTTTATTGCTACCTACTAATATAACTTTCATTGGTTTTTTCCCGATATTTCTGGTTTCAAGCATAACCTGACGGCATGCACCACAGGGAGATATTGGCTCTTTGGTTTGATGTCCCTTGTGACTTGCAGAAATAGCAATAGTTTTAACCGGAACTTCCGGGTATTTAGCTCCTGCATAGAATAGAGCGACTCTCTCTGCACATAAACCAGAAGGGAAAGCCCCATTCTCCTGGTTACTTCCTGATATCACTTCGCCATTCTCTAAAAGAACAGCGGCACCAACCCTGAAATGCGAATAGGGGGAATAGCTGGAATCCTGAGCCTCGATAGATTTCTTGATAAGATTAACATCCTCTTTTTCAAGTTCTTCAATTTCGGAGAATTCCAAATACTTAAATGAAGATTCTATGTTTTTTTTCATCGAAATACGTAAGTTTTTAGTAATCAACCCGAATCAAAGTTAGAAAATTGTTTATAATATATACCCGAATTGTTGGAAACTTTGCCTTGAAAACAAATTTTTAAACCGTTACTATCAGATGCTTTTTCTAATTTTGTTCCCATAAATAGTAAAAGTTGTAAGTGATGAAATTTTTTTACCTGTTTTTCTCATTGATGGTAATCACCTTTCAAGGCTTTACCCAGGGTAAAATCTCCAGAGATGAATATATTAACCAATATAAAAGCGTAGCCATCAGGCAGATGAAGGCTTTTGGGGTACCAGCCAGTATAATTCTTGCACAGGGGATACTGGAGAGTGAAAATGGGAATAGCATGTTGGCTGTAAAAGCAAATAACCATTTTGGGATTAAATGCCATACCTCATGGCAGGGACCAACTATTTATCACGATGATGATAAGAAAGGAGAATGTTTCAGAAAGTATAGTTCACCCGAAAAGTCATATCAGGATCATTCGGAATTTTTGCGAGGTTCGCGCCGGTATGCTCCCCTTTTTGACCTACAGCCAACCGATTACAAAAGCTGGGCCCACGGTTTAAAAAAAGCCGGTTATGCTACAAACCCTCAATATGCCGAAAGGTTGATAAAATTAATTGAAGAGAATAAACTGTACCAGTACGACCAGGGCGTGGAGGTTGAGGTGGAATCACCTACCAAGGGAATGGGGGAATTGGTTGATGTGGATAACTATACCATCGATCTTTTTAAACAAAGAAAAGTATTTACCAGGAACCGGATTAAATATATTATTGTGAAAGAAGGAGATTCTTTTGAAAGTATTGCAAAAGATCTGGATTTACGCCAATGGCAGCTGTTTAAGTATAACGACCTGCCCAGGGAATCGGTTCTTAAGCCTGGTACAGAGCTTTATATTCAACCAAAACGTTGCAGAGCTGAAGTAAATCATAAATGGCATGTGGTTGAAAAAGGGGAAACCATGTACACCATCTCACAGCTCTATGGGATTAAAATGAAAAGCCTTTACCGGAAAAACAGGATGAAACCCGGCGATGAACCTGAGGAAGGGGATAAGATTTACCTACGTAACAGAAAACCCAGGGACTAGCAAAAAGCAGTTTTTCGCTTTTTGCCATGTTTCCCCATCTTAATCACCTTGGCGATATATTCTGAGGCATTTGGTACTTTACAAGATGTTCCGCCCATATCAACCTTAATTACACCAAGCGTAGCTGCAACGGCCAGTGATTCATTTGTTAACGATGGGAGATAAGCACCAACTGAAATAATAAAGTTATTCATGGTATATTTGGTTCTATTTGCAGAGCCATGGAGTTGGGATTGTACCCTAGCTATTAGTTTTTTAATTAGCTCTATATCTATTTTAGCATTATCAGTTATTGCCAATAAATATGATAAAGTTGCCCATCCGGATGATTGTATTTTCTCATTGGGTGAATCAATCCATTGCAATGCTAATTCCCAACCAAAGTTACTTTCTGAAGCAACCCAGGCAACAGTGTATTCGCTCAACATATACCAATAGGCTTTTTCAACCCATTCCTGTAAATCGTCTCGGCTCATTTTTTTAGGTTCGGATATCAACCCGGCCAGGTACATGGCATCTGAGATTCCCGTGTTAAATAGTTCAATCGAAAGAGCATAATTCTTACCAATTTGCTTCTGGATCTTTTTTAGATCCTCAACTTTTACCCCATAAAAGGGTTCTTTGGCCCCATGTTTAGCCAGTACTCTTTTTGTTGATTCACTTTGAAATTCAATAAGTTTCTTTACAACTTCTTCTTTTGTCATGGCGCAGAAACATTGTTAGAAACAATAACAATTTTCTGAAGATTAAGTTTATCCCATAAAATGGGAAAAGGCTATTTGACTTGCATCAATAGCCTTTTAATCATTATTTTATGTAATAATGCTTATGGTATAATTCCAAAACTTATTGTACGAATAAATTCATAAATCGGGCTGGCAAACCCGATGATGAAAATGCCTGCAAGGCAAATCAGTAACCCGATACGGGCATAAACATCGGTTTTAAAGTAAGGGATTGGATTCTCGTTTTTATCGATAAACATGGCTTTAACCACCCTTAAATAGTAGTAAAGTGAAATAGTTGCATTCAGAACGGCAATAAGTACCAGGATGTAAAAATGCTGGCTGGCCGCAGATGTAAACAGGAAAAATTTACCAAAAAATCCTGCAACAGGGGGAATGCCTGCTAACGAGAACAGTGCCAGGGTCATAAGCAGGGAAAGTTTTGGATTGGTCAGGTATAACCCGTTATACTCCTGTAAGGTTTCCTTACCCGATGCATTATAAACAGCAGCTACAACACCAAAGGCAGCCAAGTTGGTAAATACATAAATCAATACAAAGTAAATAACAGATGCCATTCCTAATCCACTTGCCCCAATTATTCCGAGTAATATAAAACCTGCCTGGGCAATTGATGAGAAAGCCAGAAATCGTTTAAGGTTATTCTGCCGGATTGCAAAAAGGTTGGCAATTGTCATTGTGGTAACCGCTAAGAGGTATATTACATTTTTCCAAACCTCAAGCACAGTTCCAAAAACAGTATAAAGCGTAATAATAAAGATGAATACTGCTGCACCTTTTGATACCACCGAAAGGAACGAAGTAATACCAATGGGAGCACCCTCATAAACATCTGCTGTCCACAGGTGGAATGGAACCAATGATATTTTAAACCCCATGCCTGTTATAAAGAAAATTAAGCCTATGACCTGAAGCGCATTGCCATCGAATGACCTGGCAACTTCTGTGAAGTAGATAGAGCCAGAAGTACCATAGATCATTGATAACCCAAAAAGTAAAATGCCCGAGGATAATGCAGACGATAAAATCAACTTAATACCCGCTTCAGCTGACTTACGTTTAATCTTATCAAAGGCAGCCAGGGCTGCAACCGGGATTGTGGCCAGCTCGAGGCCAAGGTAAAACATCAGAAAATCACCGGATGAAATCATGAAGTTCATCCCAATAAGCGAAGAGTAAATCAGGGCGAAATATTCTGATATCTTATCGCTGTTATCCGATTTATGGAGCCATCCTGCAGATTGCAGGAGTATTAGCAGCGTACCAATATTCAGGATATTCTTCATGAAAATGATGGTGTTGCTGGTTTGGTACATCCCTCCGAAAATCTGACCATAATCAATGGGCAGAAATCCGATAAGGGTAACCAGGAAGAACAGGGATATTGATAACGTAGTTGACCTCTTCCGGTTAGAGAAAACCTCAATTATCAACTCTGTAACTATAAGGAGAGTTAGCAGAAGTTCGTGTCGCATTAACAGAAAATTGTCCAGGTTCATTTTACCTTATATTGATAATTAGAATAACAAGCTGATTTTTGTAATAATAGGTTCCAGGCTTTCCTGTATAGTGTTGGATAGCCAAAGCGGAGCAACACCAATGCCAATTATTGCAATGGTTAAGGTGATTGTACTAACCTTCTCGTACCATTTTGCATCTGTAAGCTCCTCGTGGTGATGATCTTTTATCGGGCCAAAAAGGAATATACCGATAACCCGAAGTATATAAACAGCCGTAACAACAATTGATGTGGTGGCAATTATAGTTACTACCCTGTGAAATGTATCTGGGTGCTGAAAAGCACCAACAAAAACAGTCATCTCGGCAACAAAGCCGCTTAACCCAGGCAAACCAAGTGAGGCCAAACCGGCTAAAACGTAAACCACTCCAAGAAATGGGATAACTTTCATCAAACCACCCATTTCATTGATCATACGGGTATGAGTTCTGCCGTATATCATACCAATTAAAGCAAAGAAAAGGGCAGTCATCAATCCATGAGATATCATCTGCAGAATTGCCCCGTCCATCGCTGTTTTATTCATCATCAGAATAGCGAAAAGAACCAACCCGCAATGAGAAACAGAAGAGTATGCATTGATATATTTGAGATCCTTCTGCCATACAGCACCAAAAGCTCCGTAAATTATGCTGATGGTGGTGAGGATGATAAAAATCCAGGCAAGAGCATTTGCAGCATCCGGCAGTAGATACATGGCGACTTTAAACGCTCCATAACCCCCAAGTTTCATTAGAACTCCGGCGTGAAGCATCGATACAGCGGTTGGTGCGGAGGCATGTCCATCGGGTGACCAGGTATGGAATGGGAATAGTGCACCAAGTACCCCAAAACCCACAAAAACGAATGGGAAGAAAAACATCTGAACCCCTTTAGGCAGGTGCATTTTTGCAATTTCGAGAATACTAAAGGTGTGCAACCCTTCAGGAGTATAAGAATTAAAATACAATCCAAGCAATCCTACAAGTAAAAGGGCAGAACCCGCCATCAGCATTAAGGTTAGCTTCATGGCCGAGTACTCTTTTGGTCCTGTTCCCCAAATACCAATCAAAAGGTACATGGGTATTACCGCCAGTTCATAGTACAGGAACTGGGTGAAAAGGTCGAGTGAAATAAAGAACCCGAATACTCCTGTTGCTAACAGGATCAAGCTGATAAAGAATTCCCTTGATAGGTTTTCCATTTCCCATGAGGCAAAAATCCCGGCAAAAACCACAAACCCGGTAAGCGCAATCATGGAAACTGCTATTCCATCAACACCAATTAGGTAGTGAATGTTAAGTGACGGGAACCAGAGGTAATCGCTCAGGAATAGTATCTCAGCAGCATTGCCAGCCTTGCGTTCTGCCAAAAACCAGAGTACCAGAATTACCGATAAAACAAGTTGCGCTCCCATACCAATTGCAGAAACCAATCGTGCACCCTTAAGATCCTTCGTAAAAACGATACCGGTGATGGTTAAAACGGGTATCAGTATAAGTAAGTGTAATATATTCATTTTAATCAATGATTAGCTGAATGCAACGTATAAAAATATGATTACCAGCAATATAGCACCTGATGCAAATACAAGAGCATACTGCTGCAATTGCCCCGACTGAAATGACTTAATTTTGTTCGAAGCGTAAACCGTGAGCCAGGCTATTCCGTTCATCGTACCGTCAACGATATGCCTGTCGAACCAGGCCACAGGACGTGAAACGTAGTTGAATAGAATACGCTTAGTTACAAACAGGTAAATCTCATCAATATAAAACTTGTTATAAACAGTTTTATAAAATCCACCAAATGCACCAGCCACTTTTTCCGGAATAGTAGTTTCTTTTTTGTAAAAGATCCAGGCTATGAAAATACCAACCAGCCCGATAATCACAGATGGAATGGCGATATTCAGGTGCATCTCGGGTTCAAATGGAATGTAATCCGATGAAACATATTCCCCAAAAGGAATCAGACCGCTGAATATTGAAGCAAGGGCAAGAACCATCAGTGGTATTGTCATCACCAACGGTGATTCATGTGGAGTATGGTGGTAATGCTGATTTTTGCCCCAGAAGATGCTGAAATATAAACGGAACATATAAAATGCCGTTAAACCTGCCACAAAATATTCAACCGCAAACAGTAACTTGTTACTGTTATAAGCGGCAACCAGAATCTCATCTTTGCTGAAAAAGCCTGAGAGTGGCGGCACGCCGGCAATGGTCAAGCACGCGATAAGGAATGTGATGTGGGTAATAGGCAAATATTTTCTTAGGCCACCCATATCGTACATATAGTTGGAATGAACAGCATGGATTATAGAGCCTGCGCCAAGGAACAATAAAGCCTTAAACATAGCGTGTGTAAACAGGTGGAACATGGATGCCATGAAACCAAGTCCCTCTTCTGCTCCATAACCAGAAACCCCAAGTGCCAGCATCATATAACCGATCTGGGAAAGGGTGGAAAAAGCCAAAACCCGTTTGATGTCGTACTGAGTACAGGCGATTACTGCCGCAAACAACGATGTAAATCCTCCTACATAAGCTATGATGGTTAGCACCTCAGGTGCAGCAAAATGGTAGATCGGAAATAACCGGGCAACCAGGTAAACACCAGCCACAACCATTGTGGCAGCATGAATTAAAGCGGATACTGGGGTTGGACCCTCCATGGCATCTGGTAGCCAGATATGTAGCGGGAACATGGCCGATTTACCTGCACCGCCCATAAAAATCAGTACCATTGACCATGTAGCTGCAGAAAGGCCAAGAAATGTTAACCCGGTAGAGCTTGTAATTCCCAACCCTTCGGAGCTTACCAGGGTTTTAAAATCAAAGGTGCCGTTAATGAATGATAAGGTTAAAATTCCGATTAAGAATCCTAGATCTGCAAAACGGGTAACAATAAATGCCTTCTTTGATGCAGCAACTGCTGAAGGTTTTTTATAGTAAAACCCAATAAGTAGGAAGGAAGAAACGCCTACCAGCTCCCAAAAAATGTAAATCTGGAAAAGGTTGGTGGATAATACCAAGCCCAGCATTGAGAAAGTAAACAATGATAGGAATGAGAAAAACCGCTCAAACCCTTTTTCCCCTTTCATATACCCAATGCTGTAAACATGAACCATGAAAGATACGGTTGATACTACTAAAAGCATCATTACTGAGATGGGATCAATCAGAATCCCCATTTTCACAATCAGGTTTTCAGTAAATTTCAGCCAGGTTAGCTCGAATGGTATTACCATTTGATAAACCTCATGAACCGGGTTGACGAAGAAAAAGTTCCAGGCAGTTAAGCAGGAAAGGATAAAAACTATGCCTAACCCAACGGAACCAATAACTCCCGATACAATTGGTTTGAATCTCATCCCAAAAAGACCTAAAAAAATGAAGGTAAATAGTGGGATTAGCAGAATTAACGGAGTGTACGAATAATCTATCATATTAAGTTTACCCTTTACAGATTAATGTTTCATTTCATTCACATTGTCAACGTTGATTGTTGAGAATCGCCTGTAGATATTGATGATGATGGCAATTGCCACAGACGCCTCAGCAGCTGCAACAGCAACAACTATTACAGAGAAAAACATACCCTGAAAGTGATTTGGAAATAGGTACCGGTTAAATGCCAGAAAATTAAGGTTTACGGCATTTAGTATCAACTCCACCGACATCAGGATGGTTATAAGGTTGCGCCTTATTATGAAGCCCCAAATGCCTACAAAAAACATTATGGTGCTTACAACCAGAAAAAACGATAATGGAACCTGGGTATTCATAGTGTCTAATTATTTTCTTTACCTTTTTTTGCGATTACAATTGCTGCAACCATTGATGCAAGCAACAAAATGCTGATAACTTCGAATGGCAGGGCATACCCGTTAGTGCCAGTGCTGAGCATCTGATTGCCAATCTCCTTCATATTTGAGGGGATGGGTGCTTCAACAGAAGCCTTAAATGGGAAATTCAGTATAGTGTAAATGCTGATAATCGATCCAAAAATGGCAGTTATGCCCCCTAAAACCATATAGAGCAGTTTGGGTTTGTCAAACTTCTGGTGAATTGTGCTGGTTAACAGTATGGAGAAAATGATCAAAACAACAATACCACCTGCATAAAGTGTAAGCTGAACCCCCGCCATAAACTGGTAGTCGAGCATGAAATAAAGACCGCTGGTTGCCACCAATGTAAAAAGCAATCCAACTGCAGCCCTAAGAATCCTGCGACTTAGCACTGTAACCAAAGAGAATGCTACAATTACAGCTGAAAAAAGCAGGAATATCCAAATGTTAGTTGATACGTTCATATAGACAAATATTTGCCATGTGTAATTAGTTCGATTTTGCTTCGGTTTTCTCCTTTTTTAGGCTTGAACCGGGCTTATTCAGTATTTTAATCAGTTTTTTTCTATCGTAAACAGCATGCTCAAACTCCTGACCCCATGCCAGTGCATCAGAAGGACAAGTCTTAATGCAAAGTTCACAGAATGTGCACATCGAGAGATTGTAGATATGTTTCTCCAGGATTCTCTCAGTTTTGCCATCGGGAGTTGTTTCTTTGCGGGTTATTACCTCAATCGATCCGTTGGGGCAATTCATCTGACATATTCCGCATCCTGTGCAACGATGCTGATTATTCTCGTCGTGTGGCATTGTTACTTCACCCTTAAACCGATCGAACATTTTTAATTTTTTCCGGTTTTCCGGGTACTTCTGTGTAATAATCTCTTTCGGATGTACGAAGTAGTAGGAGGTAACTCTCATCCCGTTGATGAGGGTTCCAATCCCTCTGAATATCTCTTTAAAGTAGTTTATTATGCCCATGATCTTAAAAATGCCAGTTCATCCAGGATAAAAATGCGATTATAATGATATTCACCAAGTTAATTGGTAGCAAGTATTTCCACTCCAGAGTAAGCAGCTGGTCAATACGTAATCTCGGGAATGTCCATTTAAAGAGCATCATCACCCAAATTAAGAATGCTGTTTTACCGAAGTACCAGAAAATTGGAGGTATAAAATCCATGATGTGGTTAAATGCCTCCCATCCTCCAATGTGTAGGGGCATCCAGCCACCCAGAAACACTGTTGCAGCAATTGATGCTACAATGAACATGTTCATATATTCAGCCAGGAAAAAGAATGCGAACTTGATACCCGAGTACTCGGTATGGAACCCCGCAGTCAGCTCTGATTCCGCTTCGGCCAGGTCGAAAGGGCCACGATTTGTCTCAGCTGTGCTGGCTATCAGGAAGATGCAGAAAGCTATAAAAGCCGGAATATGACCCTTAAATATCCACCAACCATCAGCTTGTGACTCAACAATACCTGAAAGTTGCATGGTTCCAGAAAATATTACAATTGATAAAAGTGATAAACCAACCGAAAGCTCGTAGCTGACAATTTGTGCACCACTTCTCATCGCACCAATCAATGAGTATTTGCTGTTACTTGACCATCCGGCAATCAAAATCCCAACTACTCCCAGGGATGAAACGGCAATAACATAGAAAATACCAATGTTGAAGTCGATTGCATGCAAGCCCTTTGCAAAAGGAATTGCCGCAATTGCCATAAATGAGGCGATAATTACAATGAAAGGTGCAATATTAAAAAGTAGTTTATCGGATCTTTTAATGGGAATCAGCTCTTTAAAAAGCAACTTGATCAAGTCGGCAATGGTTTGGAATAAACCCCAGGGCCCAACCCTGTTGGGGCCAAGTCTGTTTTGAATAAATGCGCAAACTTTGCGCTCGGCCAAAACAAGGTATAGCCCAACAATTGCATAAAAGATGAGAAAAACCAGACCAATTAGCACAAATTCAATGAATAATGCCCATCCATGGGGTAGGTTATTCATTAAAAAGGCATCAATGGCTTTTGTAAGAATCGAAAAATCGTATAACCAATTCATATATTGAGTGTTTTATCTGTCAATATCTGGGATAACTAAATCTAATGAACCACTAATTGCAATCAGATCTGCGATTTTGAAACCCGATGCCAGCTTATTCATGATGAATAGGTTCGAAAAATTTGGCGTACGAAACCTGATTCTGAAAGGTGTTTTATTCCCATCGCTTACAATGTAAACGCCCAATTCCCCCCTTGCAGTCTCCACCCGTTGGTAGTACTCCCCTTCGGGTAGTTTAATTACTGCTTTCATTTTAGCGGTATAATCACCCTCGGGGATGTTATCAACCAGTTGTTCTAAAATTTTGAGCGATTCCCACATCTCATCAATTCTGGCTTTGTAGCGATGATACGTATCGCCCTCAGTATAAAGTATTTCCTTGAAATCAACCTTGGAATATGCGCTGTATGGTTGATGTTTACGAATATCGCAGGCAAAACCCGATGCCCTGCCCGATGGGCCTGTTATTCCATAGGAAATCGCATCTTCCTTTGAAAGAATACCAATACCTTTTGTTCGTTGTTCAAAAATGATATTTCCTGTTAGCAGCTGATCGTACTCAGGAAGTTTCTTGCGGAAATATTTGATGAATTCCTTAATCCGATTCTGAAAGTTGGGATGTACATCATGCATTAAACCGCCTGGGGTGTTAAAGCTGTGTAGCAACCTGGAACCAAAAGACTCCTCGAAGATATCGAGGATCTTCTCCCTGTCGCGAAGCCCGTAGAAAAAAGTGGTTAAAGCGCCTAGATCCATACCAAATGCGCACCACCATAGCTGATGCGAAGCCAACCGGTTTAGCTCGGCAAGAATTGTTCTGATATATTTAACCCGTTCAGGTACTTCAACTCCAAGAGCGTTTTCCACACAAAGACATACCGCCTCGTTGTTCATGTGGGCGGACAAGTAATCCATCCTATCGGTAAGGTGGATGATCTGTGAGTAGGTATCCTTCTCACACATCTTTTCAATCCCTCGATGGATGTACCCGCAATGGGGTATCAGCTTTTGCACCATTTCCCCTTTCAGGAATACCTCAAAGCGTAAAACACCATGTGTTGATGGGTGTTGAGGCCCCATGTTGATGCTGTACTCGGTATTTTCGGTGACAATTATTTCTTTTACTTCTTCTTGCATTGCTGCTTATTTAGCTTTAGAAATCTGTAACTCTACCTTTCAATTATTTTATCGTCCTTGTAGTCTTTTCTTAGCGGGTAACCAATCCAGTTTTCATCCAGGAAAAGTCTCCTTAAGTCAGGGTGATTTGTAAATTTCACGCCAAACATATCAAACACCTCCCTTTCGAAAAACTCAGCTGTTGCCCAAACGGCAGATAATGATGGAACTTCCGGGTTTTCACGACCCTCCGCTTTTGTTTTAACTATAATAAAGTATTTATTAACAGTTGATTCCAGGTGACATACAACGGTAAAGTGGGTATTATTATCCACAGCAGTAAGGTTTATCATATAGTCGAACCCTAGCATAGGATCATTTTTAAGTTTTTGGCAGAAGTCAACTAAACCAGATGGGGGAACCAGAAATTCCATATATTGCTTTCCCATATTATATTCAACTCCTGGCGTTAGCCCTGTAATTTTATCTTTTAGCTCCTCGTTGGTCATTTCAATGTAAATTTAACGATGGGTTATTTTTTAGCTTTATTAAAAACAGGTTGGGTTTTAATCTTCCGCTGAAGTTGCATTACTGCATAAAGCAATGCCTCTGGTCGAGGTGGGCAACCTGGCACATATACATCAACCGGGATGATTTGATCAACACCGCGTACAACGGAATAGCTGTTATAGTAAAACGGACCACCACTAACAGCACAAGCGCCCATGGCAATAACGTACTTTGGCTCGGCCATCTGATCGTAAAGCCTTTTCAGCACCGGCGCCATTTTATGAACAATAGTTCCGGCAACAATAATGGCATCAGCCTGGCGGGGGCTGGCACGGTAAACCTCTATCCCAAAACGGGCCATATCATGTCTTGGTGCACCAAATGCCATCATTTCTATACCACAACAGCTGGTAGCAAAGGTCAATGGCCAAACCGAGTTCGATCTGCCCCAGTTGATAATGTCATCAATTGTTGTGAGGATTACATTTCCTCCGTTTTTATTTAGAAGTTCCAGGGTTTCATTATCCTTGAAATCTTCATATTTCATTGATTTAATCTTTATTCCCATTTCAACGCTCCTTTCTTCCATGCATAAACCAGTCCCAGACCCAGGATAAAGAAGAAGATTATTATTTCGATAAATGCGCGAAGTCCTATGTCTTTCATTACAACACCCCAGGGGAAGAGAAAAACAGTTTCAACATCGAAAACCAGGTACACGATGGCAAACAGGTAGTACCCAACGTTGAATTGAACCCAGGCGAAACCGGTTGAGGGGATTCCGCACTCGTAAGGCTCGAATTTTACATCGTTTGATGAGCTGGGAGCAACAAAGTGCGAGAATACGATGGCACCGCCAACTAAGACTACCGCTATGATAAAAAAGAGTACTAATGATTCTGAACTCATAGCTTTTTTATTGTATTAAGTTAATGATGTAATGTTCCGGAAAAATTTTTGCAATGATAGCAGTTTAAATCCAAACACAGCTAAATTGTTATCAATATAACAGGGGGAATATCATTGTATTTAAAATAATGATATTCAATAGTATAAATATTCCGATGGGAGACTAGGAAAAGTTTTAATTGCCAGATAAATAAGTTTTTTTAGCTGATTACCAGAAGAATATATAGAAGGTTTGTTAAAAGATGATATTTATCATGTTTTGGGTTGAGATTTTGAATCAGCTGGAATGATCCACTACTATAAACCATTTACCATCAAATTTTTTGAAGTGTAGGGTGAAATATCCGCTAGGCTCATCATTGGCACGTTTAAGGTGCCATCTACCTAAAACAAACGCTGAAGTACCGGAGGTGATATCGACCTGAATCTCAGTGAATGACAGAATCCCCATCATTTCTGCATTTGGATATGATTTTTTATACCCCTCCAGGGTTGCATAGTAACCATACCTTATCCCTTTGCTCCCAATAAATTTTAAGCTATCTGATTTCCAGTAGCCTTCCATGTATTTTTCCAAATCAGCATGGTTCCATGCATCCTGTTGGGCATATAAAACATTCAGAATGGCCTGTTTCTCTTTTTCAACATTTAAGCTTTTATTATTGCTGCAAGCAATTAATATCAATGAAAATAGAATTATCCGTTTCAACATAATACATTTATTTGCTTTATTCCCTGATTCTTAAAATTACCTTAAAAATAGCATCAATATACCAAAATATTAAGTACTCAATTTTCAATTTTATCAAGACTTCAAATTGTATTTCAACAACTCCAGATATGGATCACTGGTTAACCCAAGCAGTATGGCAAATGCAGGTTCGGTTTTGTACCCCTGCATCTTCAGTTCAACTATCTTTTTCTTAAACGCTAAACCATAATAATTCAATATCCGATCTTCGATGATCATGTGAAGGTATGCCACTTGTTTTGTAGGTTCAAGGGGTTGCCCCACTATTTCAATATGTTTATCCTCAATTGTAAACCGGCAAATAGTTGAAATTACTCCTCTTAGCTCCTTTGTTTTAACTTCAAAATCCGATTTCTGACAATAGCTGCTTATCAATAGCCTTTTAAAATGATCATGATCGTTTACTTCGCAAATAATATCAACATCGCTTGAAGGGGTGTCAATACCAATTGGGATAGTACCAACGAGAACTGGTTTATGATCTTTTAAAATTTCCCAGATTTTATAGCTCTTAATAATATGGTATATTTTCTTTTGATTTGCACTCCCCTTTTTCAGGTATTCAATATCAAGGAAATTCATTTTATATCTAAAATCTGGTTCTCAATGTCACTAAATAGTTTCTTCCGGGTGCGCTTATGCCCGATTCGTATGGCCTGTAGAGCTGATCGGTTATATTTTCAATTCCAGCATTAATGTAGAGGTTTTTGTTGATATACAAGGCGAACTTAATATTCAGCGTGTACCATGATGGCACATAAGGTAATCCCCTGGCATCTTTTGCATAGGAGTAGCTGTCCGATCGTTCCGATAAAGCAAAATCTTCATATTCCATTTTTCCATTATAGGTAGAATATAGGTCGGCTTCAAATCTTTTGATTTTACAGGTGATATGAGTGCTTCCAAAAAGGGGCACAGCATGGCGAAGCGGATAGTATTTAAGGCTATCAGCGCTTTGCTCTCTCCCGTACTGATAGCTGAGGGTGCTTTTCACCCCAAACCCTTTCCCAAAATAAAATTCCAGTTCGCTTTGAATGCCGTATATGTAGGCCTTGGTAATATTCTGAATTGCCTGTACCCGACTAAGCTGCCCATCGTAAATTATGCTATCCTCGCCATTAAATATATAATTTCTCCTGGCAAGAGCATCATTAAGCATAGTATAATAGGCCGAAAGGTTAAATTTGAGGAAATTCCCAATGGTTTTGACTGTCCCAATTTCAAAGTTATAGGCATACTCGGATTTTAGATTAGGATTTGGTACAACAACAGAGCCCGGTTCAGATTCAAAAACTTTCCCGATATCATCGATGTTGGGTGCCCGAAAACCAGTTGAACCATTCAGGTACAATTGCCATGTACTATTTGGGATATATACAATTCCTATGCTGCCGTTCAAAGAACCATTTTTGTTTTCTGCTTTAACAAAGGGGAATGGGAACATCGACGTATCAAAAACTGCATTAATTGTATAATAGCTATACCTTAACCCTGCATTAATTGTGGTTTTTCTGTTAAACTGATATTTTATGTTGGTATAAATACCAAGTGATCTCCATGTCGATCCATTCGGATATCTGGTATTGGTTGGTTGGATTTCCCCAGTGTTAATATTCTTTTTATTTGCCTCAGAACCAATTTTATTTGATACTATTTCGCCACCATAAAATAGTGTAAATTTTTCTCTCAGGTTCTTTCCCATATCAATGTTGATTGATAATGCATCAACTTTTTCAGTTTGATTGCGTAATCGGGAATTACCAAATTTCCGATCATGCCTGCTCTCCTCAAAGTTCTGATAAACTGCTATAAGCCTTAGCTGGTCATATAACTTAGAATTGAATGTATTTGTCAGTCCAATTCTATTCATAATCCAAAGCTGTGGACCGTAGTACCATTGGGCGTAATCCAATTTCCCATCTGAGTTTGCATCAAGGTAAAGCCTGTCAAATCTAGGTGCATCAGAGGCTTTTGAGTAGATGAAGCTATAGTCCAGGTTCCAGTTTTTGGTAGGTTGATAGCTGATTTTCTGGAGGAAATTCAGCTGGTTGTACGCTGAATGAACTAAAACATGTGGGTTTTTATTTACCAGTTGGCTGTCCCTGTCATTTATTCTTTCCTGGTAGGTAGGTCTTAAATAGTAAGAATTCCCGTTGGAGCCAGTTTTTAGGTCGTCATAATCAGAGTAGGAAATACTGCTGAGAAAAGCCATTTTTTTTAGGCCGATATTAAAATCTAAATGGCCTGTTTTCTCTTTATTTGCAGAAGAGTAACGAGAAAAGGCATTGCCGGAAATAATGATTTTATCTGTATCTGAGCAAAAGGGTTTTAAAGTATGAAAATCCATAACCCCACCAATGGCATCGCTACCATACATTACAGCTCCGGGTCCAAACAGGATTTCTGAACTTTGAACCGATGCTGCATCTATGGAGATCACATTTTGAACGTTCCCCGTACGGAAAATAGCGGTGTTCATCCTTACCCCATCAACCACAATCATCACCCGGTTTGTAGCAAACCCACGGAGGATAGGCGATCCACCCGCTAGTTGACTTTTTTGTACATAAGCAAAATTGGTTGCACCAAGCAAATCGGCTGCAGTTTGAGGGTTCTGAAACGATATTTTTTTAATAGTGATCTTTTCAATCCGGAATGGATTCTCAATTTTATCTTCCTCCCAGCGATTGGCAGTGACAATGAACTCATCCAACGTGATATTTTTTTCTTCAAGCTCAACCAGAAACCCATTGGTTTTTAATACATTAAAAGGTAAAATCTTCAATTCATAAGTAATATGTTTAAATACTAACGTATCTTCATAATGTAAATCATTAAAAAAAACTTCGCCTCTGGAACTTGATATTGCTGAAATTCTGGTGTTTTTGATGAAAACCTCCACTTCAGCTATGGGATGTTGGGTTGTTTTATCGAAAATATTTATTGTTTGAGATACTGCTAAAGTGTTAACACTCAGCGCAAGTATCGCCGTATTGATAACTTTTTTTAATATCATTTTAGCTTTTTTTGATTGGATTTATAATATGGAATTAAGTTTAACACGAGATAAGGGGAAGGAGAGATTTCTGTTTTTCAATGAATTTTTAGTATAATTTTGGTTTTAACTGCTTACAGGAATGATTATTATATTGTTGACTTACAATTTTTTGTTCCTCTGATTTTCAGCCCAAGCTCTTTCCCTTTTTCAATCATCAGCTTATATGCTTCATCGTAGTTATTGTGTATTACCCCATCAAGGATTGCATCTTTGATATAGGTTTTAATCACACCAATCTCTTTACAGGGTTTAAGGTTGAATGCCTTCATTATCATTTCACCCGTTATGGGTGGTTGAAAGTTTCTGATGGTATCCTTTTCTTCAAGTTCAACAAGTTTTTTCCGGACAATTCGAAAGTTGGACAGGTGTTTCCTTACCGTGCTGTCATTTTTTGAGGTGATATCGGCTTCGCACAATGTCATTAAATCATCTATATCGTCTCCTGCATCGAATAGTAATCGGCGAACCGCCGAATCGGTAACTACCTCCTGCGATAGGATGATTGGTCTCAGGTGGAGTAGCACCATTTTCTGAACGTACTTCATCTTTTCGTTCAACGGTAGCTTCATCACACGAAAGATCTCGGGAACCATTTTAGCTCCTAAAAATTCATGGCCATGGAAAGTCCATCCCTGCTTGGGTTGAAAACGTTTGGTTGCAGGTTTTGCAATATCATGGAGCAGAGCCGACCAGCGCAGCCAAAGGTTATCTGATTTTCGGGAGAGGTTATCCAACACCTGCAATGTATGGAAAAAATTGTCCTTATGGCCCAGCCCATTTTTTACTTCAACCCCTTTTAGCTCATGTAACGATGGGAAAATCAGCTTAAGCAGGTTGGTTTGATCGAGGAGCAGAAATCCGTTTGAGGGTCTTTCGGAAAGGATTATTTTATGTAGCTCCTCGGCTATTCTTTCTTTTGAAACAATTTCAATTCTTTCTGCATTCCTTCTGATAGCTTCAAGTGTTTTTTGCTCTATCACAAAATTCAGCTGCGAAGCAAACCGTATCGCCCTGATCATTCTTAACGGATCATCAGTAAAAGTGATATCCGGATCCATCGGGGTTCGTATTACCCGGTTCTCAATATCATTTAACCCTTCAAACGGATCGAGCAGTTGCCCGTAATTTGTTTTGATCAGGCTTATCGCCAGGGCATTAATTGTGAAATCCCTCCTTTTCAGATCATCCTCCAATGTCCCGTTTTCCACTATAGGTTTGCGGGAATTTGCTCGATAGGATTCTTTCCTGGCTCCAACAAACTCTATTTCCAGTTCTTGGAACTTGATTTGGGCAGTGCCAAAGTTTTTAAATACGCTGAGTTTTGAACTTTTGAGCTTAGCAGCCACCTTCTCGGCGAGCTTAATCCCATTTCCCAGTACTACAAAGTCAATATCCTTTGATGTGCGGTTAAGAAAGATATCCCTTACAAACCCCCCTATAACATAAACTTCAACTCCTTCCGATGAGGCTACATCAGTAATAATTTTAAAAACATTATGTTTTAAGTGCTCTTGCATTTTATCCAAAACCTGACAAAATTACTATAAAAGGTGAATCTTTAAAATCTATTACGGCTACCTTAATCTGATCGGATCAATTTATCAAAATATTAGTAAGATTATCATAAACAATCAGCGACTTAAGATGTTTTACTTAGCAAATTGTTTTGATTTGATAAAAAATAGTTGAACTTACCCGGAACAATTTGTCAGGTTTTCCGTTTCTGGTATTAAATTTGGTATTAACAAATCTAAATATCTAAATATATTTGAATATTAACTTAACTAAATTATATTATGATTGAGCATTTAAACGTAGAAACCTTTAAGCAAAAGGTATTTGATTATAACAAGAATACCGAGTGGAAATTTGAAGGTACCAGGCCTGCAATAATTGACTTTTATGCCGATTGGTGCGGTCCCTGCAAAATGGTTGCTCCAATTCTCGAAGAGCTTTCCAAAGAGTATGACGGTAAAATTGACATTTACAAGGTTGATACTGAAAGTGAACAGGAGCTTGCATCCATATTTGGAATCAGGAGCATTCCCTCATTACTTTTCATCCCCAAGGATGATAAACCACAGATGGCAATGGGAGCCCTTCCAAAAGATACTTTTAAAAAGGCATTTAAAGATGTTCTGGGTGTAGAGTAACTTGTGGGTTTAGGTAAAAATATTATTCCGGGTTGCATCCCGGATTTTTTTTATCAATCCTGTTTCAGCTTTTCCCGTTCAATTCAATAGCCAGCCAGACCAACAAACCGGGTGCGAACCGGAGTATTTCCTCGTTTGCAATAAATTCGGGGTTGTGCAACTGGTAGGGTTTCTGGTTGTTAAAACCTGTCCCCAGCCTGAAAAAAACTGATGGCATAAGCTGGCTGAAATATGCAAAATCATCAGTTGTCATCCGCGGCTCAAGGTTTATAACATTTTCATCACCAAGGTATTTCCCGGTAAGATTGGCAACTTTTTTGGTCAGCTCAGGGTTGTTATATACAGAAGGGTATCCTTTTCGTATTTCAATATCACAAATACCACCCATGCTTTTAGTGGTGTTTAGGGCAATCTGCTCAATAAGAATATGTGCTTCTTTACGCCAGCTCTCATCCATGGTTCGGAATGTGCCAGCTATTTCTACCTTATCGGGTATAATGTTTGTTGCCCCATCGGCAAAAATTTTTCCGAAGGAGAGGACACTGGGTACCAATGGTGGAGCTTTGCGACTGACAATTTGTTGTAATGATATTATCAGGTTTGATGCAATTACTATTGGATCTATAAGGGTTTGTGGTAAAGCAGCATGCCCGCCCTTGCCTTTAACTGTGATGTAAATCTCATCACCTGATGCCATATATCTCTCTTCTTTAAACCCTGCTTTACCGGCGTCAAGTTCAGGAAGAATGTGAAATCCTATCATTTTGTCAGGTAGGTTACCCTGAAACGCGATGGAATCGATAATGGATTTTGCTCCCCCGGGCAGCTGTTCCTCGCCCGATTCGAAAATAAAAACAATTTTGCCCTTAATTATATCTTTATACTGCTGGAGCAGTTTGGCAGCACTCAGCAGGATTGATGAGTGGATATCATGTCCGCAGGCATGCATTACCCCGGGAACTTGTGATCTGAAACTCACAGCTGCCATCTCATTTATGGGTAGCGCATCCATTTCAGCTCTAAAACCCAATGTACCACCCGGCAATAAGCCATCCAGAATTCCAATGACACTTGTTCCGCTAAAATTGTTTATTACCCTGATGTTATTCTTTATTAGGAAATCAGATATATACAATGAGGTATTTAACTCATTAAATGAGAGTTCCGGGTTTTCATGCAAATATCGCCTGTTATTCAGGGTTGTCTCAAATAATTCCTCAGAACTTTTCTTTAAGGACTCAAGTATACTATCCATAAACGGTATTTTGCTTTTGTAAAGTAAATGATAAATAGAATATCAGGTTAAAATTTTTTATAAAAAATCAAGAATTGGGTGTTTTGATAGTCATTATAATATAAAAAGGGCATATTATTTGAAAACCGGCTTAAATCTTTTTTAACTTTGACGAGTGGTTCTAAAAATTTCACAATGAAAAATAAAATTTTATCAATTTTGCTGGGATTAACCTTTTTCCCATTCCTGGGTTGGACACAGCAGAAATCAGCAACCATCTCTTTTTCTGATTTAACCTATGATTTTGGAACGATCAAGGAGGATGATGGCGTTGTAACGAAAATTTTTGAATTTGCCAATACAGGTGGAACACCTTTGATCATTCACAGGGTGATTACCAGTTGTGGGTGTACAACACCGGACTGGCCAAAACAACCTGTTCTTCCTGGTTCAAAATCTGCAATTAAAGTTGAATACAACCCTAAAGGGCGAACACAGAAATTTAATGAAACCATAACTGTTTATACTAATACTGAAACCCCAACAGTTATCCTGCAAATTAAAGGATTTGTCAAAGAACATGAAAAAACTCCGGAGGAATTATACAACCGGCAGTATGGGGAGATTATGTTTGATCGGAATCATGTCCGTTTGGATAGAATCTTAATGGGAAAAATTGCTGTTGATACGTTAAACTATATGAATTTTACTAGTGAACCAGTTAAACTATCATTTAACCAACAGACAAACAGCTATATATCTGTGAAGTTTATCCCTGAGACTATCAAACCAAATGAAAAGGGGATAATGGTTGTAAGCTACGACCCCTCGAAACGGGGAGAATGGGGTTTAATTATTGATAGGTTCATGATAAATGTGAATGATAAGCTGATTCAGAATAATTTTTTTACAATAACTGGAACCATTGAGGAAGATTTTTCAAAGTTAACCAGTAAGCAGCTGGAAAAAGCCCCTAAAATTGAGTTTGATCAAACCGCTTTCGATTTTGGGCAGATTACCGAGGGTAAAAACGCCGAATATGAGTTTGTATTTCGAAATACTGGGAAGAGTGATCTGATTATCAGAAAAATAAAACCCAGTTGTGGTTGTACAACTGTAGAACCCTCTGATAAGATTCTTAAACCCGGCGCATCCAGTTCAATAAAAGCTTCATTCAGAACCGATGGATACTCTGGTCGTCAAACCAAGAGTATTACAGTTATTACCAACGATCCAAAATCCCCATCAATGGTTCTTCGCCTTAGCGGTGTTGTTGTAAAGCCTTGAGAATGAATAAAACTTATTCTTTTGAACTCCAGTTCAAGGTTAGAGATTACGAATGTGATTTACAGGGAGTAGTTAATAATGCCAATTACCTGCACTACCTTGAACACACCCGCCATGAGTTTTTGAAATTTGCAGGCACCGATTTTGCCGGATTGCATGAACAAGGTTTAGATGGCGTGGTTTACAGGATCGAGATTGACTACAAGCACTCCCTCAGAAGCGGAGATGAATTCAAGGTTTGTTCTAATGCCTATAAAGAGGGTAATTTAAAACTAGTATTTGAACAAGATATTTATAAGATTTCCAATGATGAGGTTATTGCTAAAGCAAGGGTTTATACAGTTTTGGTTAGGAATGGCAGGCCAATTCCCTTCCCGGAAGAGATTGTAAACAAATTAAGTGGAGGCTAGTTAACCGGGAAATTTATAGTTTCATCTATATCCAGTTTCAAAATTCTTTTTGAAAAGACTAATTTTCTTGTAACAAATTATCATCCTTTGTTGTCTTATTGTCATTAAAACGAACACACAATGTTCATTTCCGAACAGGTTTAAAATGAATAATAATTGCTTAACGTAAAGATTTACAATATGATGTGGTGTTTGGAATGATGTTGGTTAGCTGTTTAATTGTTGAAAAAATAAGTCGGATAAAATATACAAAACCATGGTAGTAAAGCTTAAAGAAAATGAGACAGTGCTTAAAGCAAGTGATAGCAATTATTTTAATGCTGATGCACGGGTTGTTGGTAAATTAATTCTTACCAATCAACGTTTATATTTTAAAACCCTGAATGATAATACTAATCATTTCGATTTTGAGGTTCTCTTTTCCCAAATTAAGGAGATCATGTTTTTTAATACCTGGAAAATAATTCCGAATGGGTTGATACTTGTTACAAAGGAAGGTAAAGAGCTAAAATTCCTGGTTAAGAACCGTGATCAATGGGGAACAATGATAAATAAAATGTATTAGGCTGGTTGCCTTTTATGCCTGATGCTAACTTTTCAGGAAATATAAAATTCCATTTAATCATATAGCGAATATTAATAAAAAGAAAAGGGGTTGAATTTTCAACCCCTAAATATTTATGAATGGTTTATTATTGCAAAGGTTTAACTACTTCGATGAGTTCCGGCAAATCCATGCCAATTTCTTTCAGGTGTTCAATTTTTGGAACCCCATTGCTGTTCCAACCTCGCCGTTGGTAAACCGCATCAAGAAGTTGTTCGTATCTGTTTTCGCGATATTTCCTAAGAGCAGCCATTTTCTCTTCAAGTTGCATATTTGTTGGATCAATACCAACCTGCTCTTTTAGCTGTTTATCATACCTTTCCTGACGGCTGATGTATTCTTCTTTGGTAACCGGCCCGCAAGCCCTATAGGGCTGAGCGTCGTGTTTGCGTAAACCATATCCGCGGCGGATATTAAAAATACGCTGGAAATTATATACGCGTTCGCTCTGGCGGATTAAACCATCTTTATCAATGTTACTGCCGGTTACAGCATTATAGATGGTAACATAGTTATCAACATGCTCAGGAATTTTGTGCGGTTCACTGGTTTCGGCGTTACCCTTGGGAACAACGTCATTCCAGGGGAGTTTGCATAATCCTTGTAGGCCAAACCAGGTACGGAACATTGGGAAGTAATGTAATGCTTCGGCTTTGGCCTCAAAAGTTGGGATTTGGTTATTGACCATATCCATGAAAATCAGCCATGCTTCATCGTGCTGAGGCCCTTTGTTGGTCATTGCATAACCTCCTTGCTGAGCCAGCGATTCCTTTGAAACGTATTGGGAATATTCAAGTCCTTTATTCTCCATCCCGATATCATTTAAAAATTTAGCATCAGCACCGAAATTCTTTACAAAATACTCCTTCATTTTGCGCACGCCTTGGCCAACAATCATACCAAAACCTTCACCACGAGCAAGTTGATGAAGTACTTCCATTGCATTTTCAAATTGGCCGAATTTAAGATCGAGGCCACCAGTGTGCTCCTTGGTTAAGATGCCATTTTCGAAGCACTCCATAACAAAGGCCATACACGTTCCCCAGGTAATTGTACAAACGCCATAGGTGTCGCAATAGAAATTATTTTCAATAATTGCCTCTGGATCGAAGATTCCCAGATTTGATCCCAGTCCGGCAACGGTTTCGTACTCAGGTCCATCAACAATAACTTTTTGCCCTTTGTACGGGCCGGTTTTTAGTACAAAATCGTCAACGCCCTTAGAACAGCTCATGGCGCAGCCAATCCAACACCCATCTGGCAGGTTTTGGGTAAAATACTTGTCGCGGAAAATATTACTGTGAATTTTTTGTCCATCCACCGAGCTGCCAAATTTAAAATTGTGGGTTGGGAGCAGGTCGTAATCGTTCATAACGTTAGCAATATTTGCAGTACCCTTTTTCCGCATCTGGCATTGGTGATCGTCCAGTTCACGTATTTCATTCTGGTACCTGCGACCCCTTTCGGTGATTGCCTCCAGGTTTGCCACATTGTTTAAATTGCCTTTAACCCCTTCGATTCGTGCAACAATAGCTTTGATTTTTTTATCGCGCATCACTGTTCCAATGCCACCGCGACCAGCCTGTTTCAACCGAATTTTTTTCCGTTTTGAGTCGTAGAAAGTGAAATTTATCATTCCAATGAGCGAATGCTCGGCAGCAGCACCAGTTGATACAATGCCAATATTTTTGTAATCTTTCTCATCAGTTGCAAAAACTTCTGTCAATTCTTCTGCTAATAGATGTGAATCTTTTGAGAACCCGGGGTCTTCAAACAATTCAATTTTGTGGTTAACGCCATCAATATAAATAATCAGGTCTTTATCCGATTTACCTTGAAGTTCCAACGCATCATACCCGGTAAATTTAAGGAATGGACCAAAAAAACCGCCAACATTCGAGTCCATCACGGAATCGGTTTGAGGGGAGAGGCTTACCAGAAGCGATTTCCCAGTACCAGAATACTGGGTGATGCCACCAATGGGACCAGAGCTAATAATGATCTCGTTTTCAGGATCATTCCATTTGGTTGATGGTGTTGTTGCATCCCAAAGCAAACGTAACCCGTAACCTTTACCACCGATGAATTTCTCTTTCATTTGAGCAGGAACAGCCTTTTCTTTTATCTCTTTGGCGCCTACATTAATGTAAAGAATCTTATCGGTGTAACCTCTGTAAAGAGGTTTCCATTCGTAGTTGAACTGTTTAAGCAGATTCATCTTTTTTGCCAAATCTTTAACGTTCATATATTGTGGTATTATTGATTTACTAAATTGATTATCCTTGTTTTATGGAGCTAAATTATGAAAAATGAGATGGAATAAAAATGATTAAAATCAATATGAAACAAATTGCATATTGATTGGAAAAGTGTATTAATTTGACTATAATGATGTTAAATTATAACCGGATATTGAAAATTTATTAAAATATGTTATTTAACAGGTAAAATGTAATGATAAATATAAAGTTAGCCAAATTTAAGACCATAAAATGGGGTAAATAATGAGCAATTTATTTTTTCCCTTTTTTTCTTGTTCTTCTGGGTTTATTTTTACTGATTTTGTAAAACTTTATATTTGATGGCATCAAACAAAGAATAATGATAAAAAGCCCGAGGAAAGCATATACTATTTGTATAACATGGCCATACCCAATGATCATTACCTGAAATTGAATCCATAAAACCAGGATAATTCCACTGTAAATGGCATAAGTCCAGGCCCAGAACCGCTTCCGGTAAAGGTTAAATATAGATGTGTATTTAACTTGCTTCCTGCTAATTAGCCCATAAGCGGTAAATGCCGGGAATACACCCAGAAATATAAGTAAAATAATTCCCGGAATCAGGTAGTTTGGGAAAATGGTATTATCAAGTAACCAAATCGGAAGATTAAGAAATGATCCTTTTGGATCAATTATCAGCGAAATCCCCCCAAAAAGTGCAGAAATTGAAAGGAATACCATGCTGATAATCAATAAATATCGAAAAATTATTGTTTTCATAGCGCTAAGTTTTGATAAAGGTATAAAAAAACTACAACTGGTTCAATTTTAGCAGCAACTTTATGGTTTAAAACTTCTATTAAATCCTGATTTTTAGTATTTTTGATTGCTGTAAACCTGGAGATTTTAGTAGTAACTAAAGGAGTTTAGCATGAAAAATCTAACTGGTTTTATTTATTTTGTCATACTTTTTACCATTTCATGTAACGCTCAGACTAAAGAGGAGTTACCCCTGAGGAGCGACAGACAGCCGGCAGTTGCAGGTTCCTTTTACCCCTTAGACCCAAAGGAACTGATCAGTAACCTTGAAACCTATTTTAAGTCAGCACCTGAGACCAAATCAACCAATCCATTGGCACTTATTGTTCCACATGCCGGCTATGTTTTTTCAGCCGGAGTTGCCGCCGCTGCATATAAACAGTTGGATAGAACCAAACAGTTTGATCTTATTTTCATAATCGGGTCAAGTCATACCATGTATTTTGACGGTGCTTCAATTTATACAAAAGGCGATTTTATCACCCCTTTAGGTAAAGTTAAAGTTGATACACTTTCGGGTTACCTGACCCGAAAATATGATTTTATTAGTTCAGATATCCGACCCCATGAGCAGGAGCACAGCATTGAAGTTCAGCTGCCGTTTCTACAATTTTGGCTCAAAAAACCTTTTTGTATAGTTCCTATTGTTATTGGTGGAAACTCTCAGCGGATTTGCCGTTACCTGGCTGATGCCCTGGAACCCTTTTTTAATGAGAGCAATCTATTTATCATCAGCTCGGATTTTTCTCATTACCCATCCTATAACAATGCTGTTTACTCTGATAAAACAATGGCTGATGCCATAATGTCAAACTCATCGAAGGTATTTATGCAGACCAAATTACAAATGGAAAGCAAAGGAATTCCTGAGTTGGCGACCGCCATGTGTGGATGGACTTCAGCATTAACTCTTATTAATATCACTGAAAAATACTCCGATTTAATGTACCAGAAAATTTTATACAAAAACTCCGGGGATACGCCGTATGGTGATAAAGAAAGGGTTGTTGGATATAATGCAATTTGTGTGGTAAAATCAAAAAAAATGGAAAATATTGACCAATTCTCACTAAGCGAGGAGGATAAAATCGAACTGCTGAAATTAGCCAGGAAAACGATTGAAGATTATATCAATAAGGGGAAGACCATCAGCTTAGATGAAAGTAAACTTTCTAAAACCCTGAAAACGAATGCCGGAGCATTTGTAACATTGAAATCCAGGGGTAACCTTAGAGGTTGCATTGGCAGTTTTTCTACAGAAACGCCCCTGTATAAGGTTGTCCAATCAATGGCTATCGCTGCTGCAACGCAGGATTATAGGTTTGAAAGGGTAAATTCAGCTGAGATTCCGGAGTTAGAAATCGAAATATCAGTATTAACCCCAATGAAAAGAATCAGCTCAATAGATGAGATTGTTCTTGGGAAGCATGGAATTTACATCAGGAAAGGGAATTCGTCGGGTACATTCCTGCCACAGGTTGCCACAGGAACGGGTTGGAGCAAAGAAGAATTTCTTGGCCATTGCTCACGCGATAAAGCGTTTATCGGTTGGGACGGCTGGAAAACTGCAGATATTTTTACTTATGAGGCGTTAGTCTTTGAGGAAAAAGAATTCAAAGGCAGGTTGAAGTGATGAGTAGCCCATACCTGATTATACCACTAAGTGTTCTGTTTATTTTAATATACCTCATCTGCCTGATGCTGGTAAGGTTAGATGTGATTCCTTTAAATCAGCACCGCAGGTTCTGGAACTTTTTGCTATTAATTACCTTTTTAATTACCGCAACATTAGGACTTTTAATTGCTATCCAGATTAATTACAAGCTAGAGTGGCCTCTCGTTAAAACATTGCTAGGCTGGCATGTTAACTTTGGAATTTCAATGAGCCTTGTGGCTATCTTCCATTTAATGTGGCATTTGCGTTACTATTCTAATATTTTTAAAAAAGAAGCAAGACAAAACGATATTGGCTTAAAGTCAGCCTCAGAAATGGATTTTTCCCCAAAAAAACTTAAATACCTAGTAATGCTTTTAGGTTTGACTTCTATTGCCATTCAGGTATTGTTAATAAGGGAAATAAGTACCGTTTTTGAAGGTAATGAGTTGATGCTGGGCTGGACACTTGGAACCTGGATGCTGTTAACCGGAGTTGGTGTATTACTTGGTCGAAAAGGAAATAATGTTTCGAATCCAACTATTTTAATAGTTAATATTCTTCTAACTATCAGCATATTACCTATTGTTTTGGTTGTCCTGTTGGGTTTAATAAAAGTTCAACTTTTTCCGCCTGGTGTTTTAGTGAATCCTTTATATTTCATAGCAATTGTTCTTATTATTTTATCCCCTATTTGTTTACTGGTTGGGTATTCTTTTTCGATTTTTATTAAGATTTATGATGGGATGGGATTTGATTTTTCCAGGGTTTATGCCTTAGAATGTATTGGTAGTTTGGCAGGAGGTCTCATTGTTTCTTTTGTTCTAATTGGTTGGTTGTCAGTTTTGCAATCGTTATCAGCAATTGCTTTTATTACCTCCGCAGTAATTTTTATGATTAATAGGGGAAAGCATTATTTAATATACCTTTTGTTAACAACTTCAGTTTTTTTGCTTTTTATCCTCTTTCCAATTGATAGGTTCATAAAAAATCCTCTTTTCCCAAACCAGCATATAGTTGAAGCCAAAGAAACCAGATATGGTAACTTAACCGTTACTGAAACTGCAGGTCAATATAATTTTTTTGGCTCCGGTTCATTACTTTTTACAACTGAAAACACAATTGAGAATGAGGAGAATGTCCATTACGCAATGCTTCAGCATAAGAATCCTAAGAATATCCTTCTGGTTTCGGGTGGGATTTCAGGAATGATTGATGAAATTCTCAAATACCCCAGCGTTTTGAGTATTGATTACGTTGAGATAAACCCGGATTTAATTCAAATGGGCTGCAAGTATAAGCAAATCCCTAACAGTTCAAAGATTAATATTTTTGCCATGGATGGGAAAAGGTACATCTATATGACTAATAAAAGGTATGATGTTGCCATTTTGGCAATCCCGGATCCTTCGAGCATTCAGATTAACAGGCTGTACACAAGAGAGTTTATTAATGTACTAAAATCAAAGTTGAAAGCTGATGGTGTTATAATTTACAGCTTAACCTCTTCCGGCAACTACATCAGCACCAATAAGGCCAATATTGTTTCCTCTGTTTATCATACTTTAAAGGAAAATTTCCGGTATGTGGATATCATCCCAGGCGATAAAGATTACTTTGTTGCTTCTGATAGCACCTTGAATCCAGGTGTTGCCGGGTTGACTGCTGTCAGGGGAGTTGAAAACAAGTATGTCAACCAATTCTATATTGACGACTATACCAACTTACAAAGGAGCGATTACATCAAAAACAGTATCGGGAATTATAAACTGATAAATTCGGATAGCAAACCCTTGCCGGTATTCTACGAATATCTCCAGTTTATTTCTCTTTTTTCCGGTAAAGGTAAAATCTGGATTTTGGTTCCAATAATTGTTCTGCTAATTCCTGTTTTTTTATACTCAAAGGTTTCGAAAAATATTTACATAGCCGGATTTTCATCATCGGCTATCGAGCTGTTAATCATATTCTCATTTCAGGTTGTTTATGGGTATGCATATTCTGCAATTGGAATGATAATAGCAGTTTTTATGGCAGGGCTTGCCCTGGGTGCCATCATTGCCAATAAATTTAATAATCCAAAAAAATATTTTCTATTTGCCCAGCTATCACTTGGAATTTTCTTTTTGATTTATCCGGTTGTCAATGGAATTCTGGATTGTATTTCTAGTTCAACATTAATTTATTTTATTTTTATAACCCTCACAATCATACCATCCATTCTAGTGGGTTACATCTATGTTTCAGGGACAAGATTATTTTCTGGTGAAATAACCAGATCAGCAACTATCAATTACTCGGCCGATTTAATTGGCTCCGCTTTAGGAATTACTGCACTTACCATAATTCTACTTCCAGTTTTAGGCGTTGTTTATAGCTGTTTTGTGATAGCAGGTTTAAATTTGTTGGGCGCACTATTGACTTTAAATGGTTTGAGAAATACCTTTAATGCCTGAGAGGCAATTTTGATTTTTTAGGGATGGATAAAATCAGTAAGCGGGAGTTTATTAGACGGAGCGCGCTTTGTGTAGGCGGGGTTTATTGCTCTGGTTTAATAAATATTGTGAAGGGGTCTGAAAGGGATCAGCTTTGGAAGTGGAGCCGCGAGGCGATATATTACTCTGAAACCCCGCGTGGGGTTAAGTGCGGAATTTGTCCGAATGAGTGCACGTTAAAACCCGGGGAGACCAGTACATGCCATAATCGCGTAAATCACAAAGGAAAGTTATATTCAATTGCTTATGGTAACCCCTGCGCAGCGCATATTGATCCTATTGAGAAAAAGCCATTATTGCATTTCCTGCCAAATTCCACTGCATTTTCAATAGCAACAGCAGGTTGCAACCTGGCATGTTTGAATTGCCAGAATTGGGAGATTTCCCAAACCAGCCCAAAAGAAACGAAGAACCTCGATCTGATGCCAGAAAAAGTTGTAGAGGAGTGTATAAAATACGGTTGTCAGTCAATTGCTTACACCTACTCGGAGCCCATATCATTTTACGAGTATGTTTTTGATACTGCCAGAATTGCCCAATCAAAAGGGATCAAGAATGTATTTATTTCAAACGGTTATATCAATGAGGAGCCACTCAAAGCGCTTGCACCATACCTTGATGGGGCAAATATTAATTTGAAATCATTCAGCAATGATATCTACTTGAAACTCAACGCCGGTAAGCTTCAACCCGTTTTGAACACCCTGAAAATGTTAAAAGATAACAATGTTTGGCTGGAAATAACAAACCTGGTAATTCCATCATGGACTGATGATTATGAGATGATAAAAAAGATGTGTGATTGGCTGGCTGAGAATGGCTTTGCTGAGTACCCATTGCATTTTAGCAGGTTTTTCCCGCTGTATAAGTTGACCCAGCTGCCCCAAACGCCATTGAATACTCTGATTAAAGCTAAAGAAATAGCCGAAAAGGCTGGTTTAAAGTATGTTTATGTAGGAAATATTCCATCGGGTGGATATGAGAATACGATTTGCCCGGGGTGTAAAAAAATGGTTGTTGCCCGAAAGGGATTCACAATCCTATCTATGCAATTAGAAAACGGCCGGTGTAAATATTGTGGGACAAAGATTAATGGTGTGTGGGGATGAAATGAGCATCCCATCACTTGTACCATATTGCCTAAAGTCTAAGAAGCAGGAAACAATCATCAAGAAAAATAAGGATAAAAAGTGATGTCATGGAAAACATTCGTAAATCATATTTATGGATTACAATCTTCAGTATTGCCATGGCTTTACTGGAGACCGCTGTCGTGATCTACCTGCGTCAGATATACTATCCCGATGGTTTCGATTTTCCTTTAAAGTTAATGGATAGAAATATTCTGGTTGTTGAACTTATCAGAGAGGCAGCTACAATTATCATGCTTTTTGCTGTAGGTGTATTAACCGGAAGAAATAAAACCGAAAAATTTGGGATGTTCCTTTATGCCTTTGCTGTGTGGGATATATTCTACTATGTCTTTTTAAAGATTTTTCTGAGATGGCCGGCAAATTTACTGACCTGGGATATTCTTTTTCTTATTCCTACAACATGGACAGGACCAGTGCTTAGCCCGATTATAGTATCAATCTCCATGATTTTTTTTGGGGTTACTATATCTTACTTTACCTCAATAGATAAGAAGATATCTATTCTCAAACATGAATGGGTACTGCTGGTTGTAGGATCAGTAATACTTATTATAGGATTCGCCTATGATTATTCAAGTTATATTTTAAAAACCTTCAGTTTTTCAGAACTTTTTTCACTTTCCAATCAAGATCAGATTCTTAACCACGCCATTAAATATGTTCCGGTTCGATTTCCATGGGGAATTTTTTGTTTGGGGCAATCCATAATATTGATAGGAATAGCATTTTTCTCATCCAGAAATTATATGTTGTATAAAAAAAAGACACCTGAAAGCCAGGTGTCTTAATCTATCCATAAAATAGTTCTAGTAGGAATTAATTCTCAGTTCATAAAACCCCTTTGCCTCCTTGGTTGATATGGTAATTTTCCATATACCTGCAAATTGTTTGGCTTCCCCTTCTTTAATATTAAACTTCTTGTTCCAGTCAACATTGGCTACCGGGGAAACCGATATCACCTGGAATGTCTTGCCATCGGGTTTTGTAAGAGTAAGTTTTAAATTGCCTGATTCAAGTTCTCCCGTAAAATCAAAGTATAAACCGGTAACATTGCCTGGAACTTCATACTCAAAATCGCTGGAAAATGTATAAGTGTTTTTAAGATTTTTGCTTATGGTAAATGTAGTGTTATCGCCAGAACCCCCAAAAGTGGGATCAAAAAAACTAACTCTTGGCGGTCGGGGTACTCTCACATTGATTCTGCTATCGCTATTCAGGCGTTGAAAATTTTTAAGGGATTGTTCATAAACCTCTTTACTCTCTTCCTGAGCCTTTTTTTGTTCTTTAAGCAGGGCCTTAAGCTGTTCGTCGTATTCTGCCTGCGATTCTTCTGTTATGCTATCAAGTTCCTTTTGCTGTTTCTTTTGCAGTTCAAGTTCCTTTTGCTTTTTTTCTGCTTCCTTTTGCCTGGTTTTGTCTTGATTTTCCTGGGCTTTTGCCTGTGAACCCGACATGACTAAAGCAATCAGGAGGGCGATTAGGGGGAATAGTATTGTTCTCATTTTTTCATTTTTTAATTTCACATCAAAGGTAGGGATGAAAACAAGCAGCTATGGTTAATAAAATGTTAATCCAAGGTTAATGTGTTTTTCTGATCAATAAATGCCCTAATTTAGCAGTGTTATGAAAAGGAAAATGGTGTTTATCGGGTTGTCTTTTTTGGCAATACTAATCCTGATTGGTATTCATGTATTGCTTTTACTCCATATTTATAGACTTGAGGCGGAGAAGTTCGATTATCGTTACCGGGAGGAAACCAAAAGTGCTATGGAACGGATGCTTAAAGAGCATAAGACTAATGGTGTTGAAAAAGTGTTTTATTTACTCGATGATATCTCCGGCAAATTCGTTTCCTATTCCAACCAGAAAAGGATAATAGATACGCTCTCTTTTCAAAAGAGCGTTATTAATAAGTTTTATGATGGCATAAACAAGTATCAGGAAATTGATAAAGGCATATCTGAATACCTTAAAAAGACTAATGTTGATGATAAATTCAATTCATATTTTCATATTAAAGAATTGTACCTGATTGATTACCCGGAAGTTTTTATCATTTATGATAATGATTCTGAACTTATCGAAGATAGTACACTGAATCCTAATATACCCGATGATGCTATCAATGTAAATCGGTTTAAGTTTGAAGGGAACAATTTTAGAATTGTCCTTGAATATTATATTGATTTTAGCTTTAAGAAAAGGGAAGTGATCAATCAGATTTTTAGTTTTTTAGTAATCGCTTGCTTTTCCTTGCTAGTGGTTATTTCGGTATTCATTCTGACCTTGCTGAATCTGCTAAAGGAACGAAGGTTATCCCAAATGAAAACCGATTTCATTAATAATATGACCCATGAGCTTAAAACTCCATTATCAACCATTTCGGTAGCTTCAAAAACTCTTGAGAATGAACTGATTCATAATAATCCGGCTAAAGTTCTGGAAACAGCTACAATCATTAACCGGCAGAATGCTCAGCTCACCCGTCAAATAAACCATCTGTTAGAGGTTACCAGGTGGGAGAAAAAGCAGTTTGATCTGGATAAAAAGTGGGTTGAAATTGAACCATTCATTAAAGGATTAATTAAGTCGTTCAGCTGGGAATGCAAAGAAAAAAATATCAGGATAGATGACAGCATTGACCTGACCACAAGTAACGCATATTTTGATGAAACCCAAATCACATCAGCCATTTTTAATTTGCTGACTAATGCAGTCAGGTACAACCGGAACCAACCAACCATTGAGGTAAAGGTATGGAATGATAGCATGCTGCACATTTCAATTACCGATAATGGGATTGGTATGAATAAAGAGGAGCTTAAGCATATTTTTGAGAAATTTTATAGAGTTCCCACCGGAAACATTCATAATGTCAAGGGCCTGGGTCTTGGTCTTTTCTATGTTGATCAAATTATTAAAGCACATCATGGAAAAATTGATGTAACAAGCAGAGCTGGAAAAGGTAGTACATTTACAATAAATATTCCAATAGATGGTAAAAACCAAGATACTGCTGGCCGAGGATGATCATGATCTGGGTAATGTTTTATCTCAATACCTGGATCTTCAAGGTTACGATGTAACCCTTGCCCGGAATGGAGAAGAAGCCTGGCAAGAATTTTTATCCTCTAAATTTGATATATGTATTCTGGATGTTATGATGCCCATTAAAGATGGTTTTGAACTTGCAAAACAGATATCTGGAAATTCTCCGGATACCCCTTTCATTTTTCTTACTGCAAAAGGGCTGAAAGAAGATAGAATCAGGGGGTTAAAGCTTGGAGCAGATGATTATATCTGCAAACCCTTTGAGGTGGATGAGCTGGTGTTAAGAATCCAAAATATTTTGAAGCGGACGGGTGTAAATAATTTGGAGGTATATGAAATGGGCCAGTATTCTTTTGTTTTTAGCAATCAGCAACTTAAGGGTCCGGACAAAGAGCTTATTCTTACCATAAAGGAGGCCAAACTCTTAAAATATCTTTTGGATCATCAGAATAAGCTGATAAAACGAGCAGATATTCTGCTCGAGATTTGGGGCGAGAACGATTATTTTCTTGGCCGGAGCATGGATGTATTTATTAGCAGGCTTAGAAAATTTTTACATGATGAAAAATCAATCAGCATTGAGACCGTAAGGGGAACCGGATTTATTTTCAGACGAAAATAAACAAAAAACCCTGCGTTTTTCGGCAGGGTTCTTAATATATCAATCAACAATTGTTACCCAACCAAATTTATCAGGAACATCGCCAAACTGGATTCCAACGAGGGTGTCATATATTTTTGTGGAAATAGGACCAGGTTTTCCATTTTTGCAGAAATGGTAAACTTTCCCGGTGTCAATATCATTTATTTCACCAATAGGGGATATTACTGCTGCTGTACCGCAGGCTCCAACCTCTTCAAAGGTATCGAGTTCTTCCACAGGAACAGGTCTGCGTTCTACGTGTAAACCCATATCACTGGCTAGCTCCATAACACTCATGTTAGTAATTGACCCCAGAATGGATTCAGATTTTGGGGTGATATAGGTGTTGTTTTTTATCCCAAAGAAATTGGCAGCACCAATCTCATCAATATACTTTTTCTCCCTGCAATCCAGGTACATCGGAGAACTGTAACCGGCTTTGCGGGCTTTTTCCACACCGCGTAAGCTGGCAGCGTAGTTGCCACCTACTTTAAAAGTGCCGGTTCCAAGAGGAGCGGCTCTGTCGCTGTCGCGTACTATGGCAATCTTAACCGGATTAAAACCCTCTTTAAAATAAGGACCTACCGGTGTAACAAACACTACAAACATATATTCACGGGAGGGTTTTACGCCAACCTCAGGCCCTGAGCCAAATAGCATCGGCCTTATATAGAGTGATGCTCCTGTTCCATATGGAGGAACAAATCTTTTATTGAGCTGTACAGCTCTAAAAATTGCATCGCGAAATAAATCAATTGGGACTGGCGCCATCAGAACTCCTTCAGCTGATCTCTGTAACCTCTTTGCATTTTCATCCCAGCGGAACAGCCTTACTTTCCCATCTTTTCCCATGTAAGCCTTCATCCCTTCAAATGCTTCCTGGCCGTAATGTAAGCCAGTACATGCCATATGAACATTAATGAATTCAGAGTCTGATACTTCCAGCTCGCTCCACTTGTTATCCTTAAAGTATGAACGAACATTGTAATCCGTTTTGATGTAGCCGAATGGCAAACATTTCCAGTTAAGCTCTTGCATGATAACCGAATATTAAAAAGTTTATTATATGAGTATTAAAGGTCAAAGTTATAGTATTTCAAATTTATCACCTAACAATTTTAGATGTTATTGATGGAAAAAGTTTAAAGTTGTAATCGAAAATACGAAAAAATAATAAAAATTGTTACCAAATTTTCACACACTTATATTTTCAAGTGTTTTTTAGATGTTTGGATAATCCTGTTAATACTCCTGAAAAACGATAAGAGGTCCGGGATAGAAATCAAGGGTAAACCAATCCCCTATACTCTCATTAAGTGTACCCATCCAGAGCTCGCTCAATGTTGAATTATTGATAGGATATTTAAGATTTGTAGTTGAAAGTTTTGTCAGGTTGAAAGGTGAAAAGATTGATATCTGCTGTCCTTTATGGCTGTCGAGTTTACCTGATTGCAGAAGCGGGGTAAACAGCCCGTAATCAGTAAAGATTTTTACATCTAAACCTTTTCTGGCATAAAATGGCAGTAAGCCAATATTGCCAATGGTATGATCTTCTCTTAAGCCCGTTGCCCCAATAATTCTCATTCGGGAAAATCCGTTCTTTTTGCACCACTTAACCGCCTTGGTAAGATCGTTTGTATCCTGATCGGCATCATAAAAGAGAATAGATGAGTATTTTTCTTTTTGTGCCTCATTAACCGAGTCAAGGTCGCCAACAATTGCCGATGGTTTATAACCTAGCCTGTCAATGGTGTTTATTGCCCCATCGCAACAAACAAGTAACTCTGCATTTTTTAAAAGGGCTAATGGTATTTGATGCTCAGGAAACTTGCCATTGGCAACAATTACTACTTCTCTTCCGGAATCACTATTTTCACTCACTTCAATCAGCACAAGAAATTGGTTTAGTAATCAGCTCTTTTTTCCATTCAAAGTACCCAACTATTGCCATTACAAAGTAAAAGAAGAAAAGTACAGAAGTTGGGTAGAGACCTTTCCAAATGTAAAGCCCTAAAGATAATATATTTACAATTACCCAAACCCACCAATGCTCAATCAGCTTCCGGGCCAGCATCCACGTAGCTGTAATGCTCAAGGCTGTAGTAAAGGCATCGCCATAAGGCACTGGTGAATCGGTGAAATTCTTAAGTATGTATGTTAAAATGCCGAAAAGAGCAATGGTAATTAGAGAAAGAAAAACAGACAGTTTGAGCGATATCCTTGTTATAGGTAGGTTATTTTTTTTACCTGAATTATTATCTCCATACAACCAATGCCACCAGCCGTAAATGCTAATGACAAGGTAGTAAACCTGTAAGCCCATATCTGCATAGAATTTGGAATCGTAAAAGATATAAATATAAAACGCTGAGGTAACCAAACCCAATGGCCAAAGCCAGATATTCTGTTTTATTTCAAGGTAAAGATAAATCAGACCTGTTACAGCCCCTATTACCTCAATATAGTTTTTAAGTAGCCAATCCATCTCGCTTCCAGTTATTTCTAAGCAGTTTTTTGTAAATCGTCAGAGGTTAAAAAAAACAGTTTCTATTTTTCATTTCATAACTTTACATCCTATCCCTGGCATTAAAACTCACACCCAATTTTCAGCATAAAATTTCTACCTGCTTGCGGAAAAAATCCATCCTCGCGGTATTCACTGCCATCATTGGCAAAACGGGCACGGTAAACCCAAGCGTTTGCCAGATACATCTTATCAAAAATATTATTAATATAAAACTCAACATAGGTTGACTTCAACCCTTTAATATTGATTTTGTAATCAACTTTTAGGTTGTTTACAAAGTAGCTATCAAGCCTTCGGTCTTTGCTGCCGGTATTGTCAAAATACTGTTTACCAACAAATTTACTTACCAGAGAAAGATCCAACCCCTTGATAATATTGATATTTAGATTGCCTGACCCGATTAATGATGGTGAGAATGAGATGGGTGTATTGCCCAAATGATTTACCACTTGTGGCAGCGGATTCCAATCGTTAGAGTTGTCATATTGATCTATGTATTCAACAAAATCAACTATTTTATTCCTGCTAATTGTTGCGCTGACTGCCCATGTAACCCATTTTGCTGGTTTTAAGGTTGTTGTAATCTCCACACCTGTTCTATAGCTTTTATCAACATTGCTCATCAACGGGTAGCCAACATCGCTCAGCTTGCCTGTAAGTACCAGCTGATCTTTGTAATTCATGTAGTATAAATTTACCCCAAAGGCATAGCTGTTTAGCTTTAAGCTATAGCCCAATTCATAATCGTACAACCTCTCCGATAGGGGTGTATTGTCTGATCCGTACTTCATGGCATCCTTCAAATCGGCACGTGAAGGTTCCCTGTTGCCAACCCCAAAGGAGAAAAACAGATCGTGAAACGAGGATATTTTATAGTTAAACCCAAGCTTAGGGTTTATGAATTTCCAAATGTGTGATTGGTCTAAGTTCGCCAGATCATCATCCGGGCCGGTAAGATGGTAATCAATGGCACGGTATTGAATATCGCCAAACAGGTTAAGATTTTGAAGAACCAGCAAGCTTGCTTTGGTAAATAAGCTATAATCGGTTTTTACCCCGGCATTTCGGTACCATTCGAAATTTTTTGGGATTCCGGCATTGATCTCAGTCCAGATAATTTTACCAAAATGGTAGCCATCATAACGATTCCATCCCCCGCCAAATGTTCCTTCGATTCGTCCCCTGCGAAAGTTTGCAGAAATCATTGTTCCGTAAAAATCATTATCAAGCCATTTCTGCCTGATCAGATCGGTTCTTTGATAGGTAGTTCCGCCCAGAATTACCGGAGAAAGTCCATAATCGCTGAACTTCCTGTTCTCTTTATATTCCTCATAGTAACCCTTACCAATTGTCCAAAAGGATGCAATATTTATAGAAATGTTTTTATTTAGTTGGTTGCTATATATTAAGTGATAATGAGTTTGGGTGTAGTTATCCTTTTCATCGTCATAATATTTGGTATTTCCGTCATTATCAACATACTCACCCGCTGGATTATACCTGCGGTTTATTGCAAGCATATAACCCGGTGTTCCCTCCCAGGTAATTCCTGTGTGTTCCTCCCCGTGGATTATATTGAATCGTAAAATACTTTTCTCAGTATGCCAGGCAGCAGTGAGAAACATTGATTGATGATCAGATGTAGCCCTGTCAATGTAACCATCAGAATTCAGCTTAGAAAACCTACCCTCGAAGCTGAAACGATTACTTATCAACCCTGTTGAGACTTTTGCCGTGGTTCGCCAGGTATTAAAAGATCCAAAAAGGAATTCAGCGCCTGCAAAGGGAATAGGGGTAAGGGTAGTGGTTTGAAAATTTACTGTTGCCCCAAAAGAGGCAGCACCATTTGTTGATGTGCCAACTCCTCGTTGCACCTGAACATTATCAACAGAACTGGTAAAATCAGGCATATTCACCCAGAAAACCGCCTGCGATTCTGGATCATTCAGGGGGATATTGTTAACAGTTACATTGATTCGGCTCATATCAGTTCCCCTTATGCGGAAAGCAGTATTTCCAACACCCGTTCCTCCTTCTGATGTTGCCACCACAGAAGGGATAAGTTCAAGTACGTAAGGAATATCAAATCCGTTGTTAAATTTTTTTAAATCATCCTTTTTTAAAGATGTTTGTGCGATTGGCATTCGTGAAGAGGCTCTTGTTGAACTTACAATTATCTCTTCACCCATAATTGAGGAAGATTTAAGAACAATGTCTATTGTTACATTCTCTTTAAGAGTTATTTCAACCGTCTGCTTTTCATAACCTAAAAAGGTTACAATAATTTTATATGTACCGGGTTTTAGCCTGGAAAAGCTGAATGTTCCATCCGGGTTAGTTGAGGTTCCCAGCAGCAAATTTTCAACAATTACTGTTGCACCGGCCAGTGGTACCAGATTTTCATCGGTAATTTTTCCATAAATTGTGAGATTACCATTAGATTCTTCGGGCGTGGCAAGTACCCAAAATGCCATAAGCTGCCCCAGCAGCAAAAAGATTGTTTTTCTCATTTTAAAATTCTCCTTTTTTTGGTTAGTACATCAATCCTTCGCTGACAACTAATTACAAATCAGTTGTAATTCAGCTACCAAGAAAAGGGGGAAATCTTAAGGTCATGTAACTCTTGTCCCTTCGCCGGTACTACCCGGATCAGGTTCAAAGGGTATGATCTCAGCCCGTTATATTAAGGCACCCCCAAAAGACAGGGCAAAGATAAATTGAAAAGTACAATTCAGCAAATCGAAAAACTTTAATTACAGCTGAAGGTGGCATGGCTAATATTTTTTGGATATAAAAAATTTTGCATATCCCTCTTTTATTTGCAAATTTGCACCTCTAAAATTTGAATATGATCCTTTTAAACGATGCACTTAAGGTTGTTCTGGAAAACTCTAAACCTTCAAATATCACAGAAAAGGTTAAACTCCGTGAGAGCCTAAACAGAGTGTTGGCAGAGGATGTTTTATCAGATATGAACATGCCGCCTTTTGATAAAACAGCGGTGGATGGATATGCTTGTCGGATAAGCGATGCAATGGAAGAGTTGGAAGTAATTGAGGTGATTCCTGCCGGAAAAATTCCTGAAAAAATTGTCGGACAAGGTCAATGTTCAAAAATTATGACCGGGGCAATGATTCCAAATGGAGCCGATTGCGTTTTAATGGTTGAGGAAACCAGTGAGATCGCCGACAACAGGATCATTTTTACCGGGAAAACCCCAAAAACGAATATTTGTCCCTTAGGTGAGGATATCAGAACAGGTGATAAAGTTCTGGGGAAAGGGATTCTGATTGACCCGCAACATATAGCCATTATGGCGAGTGTCGGATGTGCCAACCCATTAGTGGCATCAAAACCCAAAGTGGCAATATTAACCACTGGGGATGAGCTGGTTGAACCAGAGGCAACCCCAAATTCTGTTCAAATCAGGAACAGCAACGGCCATCAACTGGTTGCACAGGTTGTTAAAGCAGGCGCTGAACCATCGTATTACGGTATTATTAGTGATACCAAGGAAGCTACAAGTAATGCAATATCCAGGGCATTAAACGAAAATGATATTGTTATTTTAACCGGAGGTGTATCGATGGGCGATTTTGATTATGTTCCCGAGGTTTTAAAAAGTCTTGGAGTAAATATTCTTTTTGAGAGCATTGCGGTGCAGCCCGGTAAACCAACCACCTTTGGTGTATCAGGGAATAAGCTGATTTTTGGGTTACCCGGCAACCCGGTTTCTTCTTACCTCCAGTTCGAAATACTTATTAAACCTGCAATTAAAAAGTTGATGGGGGCTAAAATTACCAACCCATTAATAAGCCGTTTGCCAATGGCAAAAAATTACATTCGAAAGAAAACAGAGCGTTTAGGGCTTGTCCCTGTTGCCTTAACACCCGATTTCAAAGTTTATCCCGTTGAGTTTCATGGTTCAGCCCATATTTTTGCACTGGCTCATGCAGATGGTTATATCATGATTCCTGTTGGTATTGGCGAGGTTATGGAAGGAGAACTTGTAGATGTTAGACCGATATAATCGTACAATCAGCTACCTAAGGGTTTCTGTTACTGACAGGTGTAACCTGAGGTGCATTTATTGTATGCCCGAGGAGGGCATTAAACTGCTCCGACATGAAGATATTTTAACCTTTGATGAGATTGTTGACTTTATTAAGGTTGCCGTTGAATTGGGGGTAAAAAAGGTGCGTATTACAGGGGGCGAACCTTTGGTAAGAAAAGGAATTGTTGATCTGGTAAAAATGATCTCATCAATCCCGGGAATAGATGATCTGAGCATGACTACCAATGGCGTTCTATTATCCGGGTTTGCTCAACCTTTATGGAATGCAGGAATCAGGAGAATTAATGTTAGCCTTGATACACTTAATGCAGAGAAATTCAAGGTTTTAACACGGGGCGGCAATATTAATCAGGTAATTGAGGGGCTCCATACTGCCAAAACAGTTGGATTTAACCCAATCAAAATAAATTGTGTTATCGAAAAATCAACCGATAATTCTGATGCTGATCAGGTAGCTAAGTTCGCCCAAAGCAACGGATTTGAAATCAGGTATATTCCCAAAATGAGTTTAAACGATGGGGTTTTTGGGTTGGTGGAAGGTGGTGATGGCGGCAACTGTGCTAGTTGTAACAGGCTTCGGTTAACGGCAAATGGTTATTTAAAACCATGCCTGTTCAGTGATTTGGGATTCAATGTTCGTGAACTAGGGGCGAGGGAGGCTATTTTTCGTGCTGTAGGTTTAAAACCCGAAAAGGGTACTCAAAATACCTATGGGGAGTTTTATAGTATTGGCGGTTGATAAAATCTTAATTCAAGAATCAACATGAAAATCAATGGATAAAAAATTATCTCATATTGATGACAAGGGCAAAGCCAACATGGTTGATGTTGGTTCAAAGCCAGAACAGATACGTCAGGCTAGAGCAACTGGGTTTATCCGGTTGCAGCCCAATACCCTCAACTTAATCAGGGAGAGCCAGATGATGAAAGGTGATGTGCTTACAGTCAGTGAAATTGCCGGGATTCAGGCTGCAAAACAAACCTCCGGTTTGATTCCTCTTTGCCATCCCCTTATGATTACCAAGGTTGAGGTGAAAGCCTCTTTGAACGATAATGGCGTAAGGGTTGATAGCCTGGTAAGATGTGTTGGACAAACAGGAGTTGAAATGGAGGCTTTAACGGCTGTTTCCGTTTCATTGCTCACCGTTTACGATATGTGTAAAGCCGTTGACAAAACGATGCTGATAGAAGAAATCAGATTATTGGAAAAAACAAAACAGGATAAATAGGAAAATGCTAACAGAACAAAAGGTAAAAATACTTTCAGTTAATATCTCGGAGAAAAAGGGAACTGTAAAGGTTCCTGTAAACTCAATCAACCTCAATGAGTTTGGAGTTGAAGGCGATGCTCATGCCGGTGAATGGCATCGTCAGGTTAGCCTGTTAGGCAAGGAAAGCATAGAAAGGTTTAAAAGCGCCTCCAAGCGTGAAATCAATTTTGGCGATTTTGCTGAAAATATTACAACGCAAGGCCTTGAATTAGTAAATACTAAACCCGGTGATAGATTTGTTGGAAAAAATGTTGAGTTGGAGGTAACCCAAATCGGCAAATCATGCCATGGCGATGGATGTGCCATATACAAAGAGGTTGGAAATTGTGTCATGCCAAAAGAAGGTATTTTTTGTCGGGTGATCAGAAATGGGACCCTCCAGGCAGGGGATGAGCTGACTTTTATCCCCAAAATATTTAAAATACAGGTTCTTACGCTTAGCGACAGGGCCAGCCGGGGCGTTTATGAGGATAAAAGCGGCCCGGAGGCGGTAAACCTTATCAGGGAGTATTTCGAAAGCCTTAACTGGCAGCACACCATTGATTATAGTATCATTCCTGATGATGAGCGTATGCTTCGTGGGTTTCTTGCCAAAGCAATGGGACTGCATTATGATCTTCTAATCACAACTGGAGGAACTGGAATAGGTCCCCGTGATATTACCCCAGAAGTGGTGAAAGAAGTTCTGGACAAGGAGATTCCCGGAATTATGGAAATGATCAGGGTTAAATATGGCGCTGAAAAACCAAATGCTTTACTAAGCAGAGGCGTTGCCGGATTGATGGGAAATACCTTTGTTTACACACTTCCTGGTAGTGTAAAGGCTGTAAAAGAGTATATGCAGGAAATTACAAAAACATTAAAGCATCTATACCTAATGAAAATGGGGATAGACAGTCATTGATAAGCTATCATCTTATTGGCTTTGCTAATTTTGAGAGTGATTTTTGGTTATCGAACCATCCAGCTATTTTATGTAAATATTAATTCTCTAGTATTTCATCACTGTTTTGCTAAATTTAACCATTACTACAAAAAAACTGAGATATCCGATTCACTTGAATTTTAATTTCCCTTCCAAAAAAGTTGATTTTGAAATTGAACTGCCGTAACTTTTCAGAAAAAAGGAGGGTGCCATGCCAGTAAAAAAACTTAAGGAGTACCTGGATAATCAGGGAATAGAGTATGTTGCCATAAACCATTCTCTGGCTTATACTGCTCAAAGGATTGCCGCTGCTGCGCATATTTCGGGCAAGGATCTAGCTAAAACCGTAATGCTGAAGGTTGACGGTAAGATGAAAATGGCTGTACTGCCAGCATCATGCAAAATCAACATGGAACAACTCAGGGAGGCAATCAATGCCGGGATTATAGAGATTGCTTCGGAAAAAGAGTTTAAAGATCTTTTCCCGGAATGTGAAGTTGGAGCCATGCCACCATTCGGGAACCTTTACGGGATGGATGTCTTTGTTGCTGAAAAGTTGACCGAGGATGAAGAAATTGCCTTTAACGCAGGTTCTCACCGCGAGCTCATTAAACTATCCTTTAAGGATTATCAGAAACTTGTTAATCCAAAGATTATTAAGTTCTGCAGGTAAACTTAGAATAACAAGTTAATTGAATTTTATAATCAGTAGTAATTATTGACCTCAGGTCATAAGTTTATTGTTTTGTACCTTACCAGGCCCCAAGAATGGCTCCCATTATTGCAAAGAATACAACAAAATAACCGGCATCAATTAAGAATAATTTGAAAGATTTGCGCGAAAACAAATAGTTTATCCCCAGTGATGTGGCTATCCAGGCGATACTAACTATCAGTCCGGTTATTAACCCTGAGATCAAGGTTGATTCTTTGCCGATTAACAGATCAAGCGCAACTGCACCAATTACATTTAGAAGGAATGTTAACCCGAAAATTAACGCCATATTGGCGTTTTTTAGCTCAATATCACTTAGTTTTAATTCTTTTTGCCATGGTTTGCTGAAAAGAATAGGCGAGTACCATATTCCGCCAATGATAAAGGCAACAATAGCTGCTACCAGTACTGATAACCAGTTAACTTCAGGGATAGAGCAAAGTAGGTTCATGTTGATTTAATTTAGGTTTTACTTTTTAAACAAACTTTTTTTAGCAGTGTTCAATCAACCTGTTGATATTTCTTAACTAGCGTTTTGTGTTACAGATAAAATATAAAATGTAGAAAATTTAAAGAGAACGGGTATTTTCAATGAGTAAAATGCTTTTAACCAATTTTTTATTTTTATTCAATTCAACACTACACAATGGGTAAATTTTTTTAAAAAATTTAATTAAACAACAAAGAACTTTATTTAAATCCAAAGGCTTTATTCACGATAGAGGTAACATCAGGATTGAACCTATGATTTGACTCAAAAAGTCCCAGGTATTCAATATTTTTCTTTGGATCAGAAACGGGAGCAGAGGTAAGGGCATTCATATAAAGCCCTGATGATTGAGCTTTAACAGCTATATTACTGATAATATTAACATGAACTTTTTTATTCTTTACGATGCCACCTTTCCCTATATGGCCAGGGCCAGCTTCGAATTGGGGTTTAATCAGCAAAATGCATAACCCGTTTGGAGCCAGAAACTTTGGAATATATTCAAGGATCAGGGTTAGAGATATAAACGAAACATCAGCAACCACTATATCTACTCTGGTGCCAATTGCTGCAGGGTCCAGATTTCTGATATCGCAATTCTCAATTGAAATTACCTTTGGGTTATTTCTAAGCGTTCCATCAAGCTGATTTGTACCAACATCTATCGCCCAAACAGCAGATGCGCCATGTTCCAGGGCGCAATGCGTGAAACCGCCGGTTGAAGCCCCAATATCAAGAACCCTTTTACCCATAAAATCAACATCAAAATCCATAATTGCCTTTTCAAGTTTAAGTCCTCCGCGGCTTACATAGGGAATAATCCCTTTCTCATCAATACTAATAATATCTTCAGGCATTACTTTTTGGGCGGGTTTTAATTCAGCTTTACCATTTACAAAAACACATCGCTTGGAAATTAAATCCTTGGCCCTTTCGCGTGAACCAACAATTTTTCTATCGACAAGGTAAACATCAAGTCTCATGGCCTACAATATAAAAATCATTACAAAAAAAGTTGATTTTAGTATAAAATCAAATTTTACCTTTGCATTCAGGATGATTAGCGTGAAAGCACAAATTACTGCCGATGGCTCTTCAACTCTATACTCCGGGTTGCACAGGGCTTATTACCATTCGTTGAATGGTGCAATTCAGGAATCTTTGCATATATTTATAAATGCGGGGTTCAACTTTATTCATAAGCCTATCGTTAGTATCCTGGAGGTAGGATTTGGTTCAGGTTTAAATGCCGCATTAACAGCAAAAGCAGCTTTTGCGAAGAATATTCATGTTAATTACTCGGGAGTTGATTTGTACCCTTTGGCCACTGAACAGCTGAAATGCTTGAACTATGGTACTTTGCTCGATAAAGATTCAGCAAGTTTCTGGGATTTAATTTGTAACGCCCCTTGGGGAGTTAGCACTCTAATAAATGAATACTTTTCAATTACCAAGATACATTCTGATTTTACAACATACCAAATCCCCGGAAAGGTTGATTTGATCTACTTTGATGCTTTTGCCCCTGAGGACCAACCGGAGATGTGGGAACCGGATGTTTTTCAAAAGCTCTATAAGTCAACCTCCAATAATGGTATCCTGATTACATACAGCGCAAAAGGGATAGTCAAGCGGGCTTTAAGGAGTGCTGGTTATCAGCTGGAGCGGCTGCAAGGTCCACCTGGGAAAAGACATATCATTAGAGCAAGGAAACCGGATCAGTAGATTTTTTGAGAACTTGGATATTTTTTTATTTACAAATCAACATATTCTATCATATTGAGCGGTTAATATTTGCATAAAAAAACTCACAGTTAGTATTTTGTAAAAATCAAATCCTTATCTTCGCAGGAATTTCAGAATAAAGAATCTATTATAATAACTTAATAATCAAATTATGAAACTTGTAAAATTAGGAGTTCTTGTACTTGGTAGTGCTATAATGCTCTCTGCATGTAACAGCAACAAAATCGGGAAAACAGCCATCAAAACCGAAATGGACAGCTTGAGCTATGCCATTGGGATTAACATTGGCAATAGTTTTAAAACCAGCAAAATTGAAGATGTAAATGTAAATGCACTTGCATACGCCATTCAAACTTCGCTGGATAAAGATACCGCTAACGAGCTGATGACTATGGAAGAAGCTGGTCGGTATATTCAGAAATACTTTCAGGCAAAAGAGATGAAAAAAGGGGCAAAAAACCTTGAAGCAGGTAAAAAATTCCTGGAAGAGAATGCTAAGAAAGAAGGTGTTATAACTGATGAATCTGGCTTACAGTACAAAGTGATAACCGAAGGTACAGGCCCAATGCCAAAAGAAACCGATGTTGTTAAAGTACATTATACTGGTACGCTTATTGATGGTACTCAGTTCGATTCCTCACGTGAAGGTGAACCTGCTCAATTCCCATTGAATGGTGTAATCCGTGGTTGGACAATCGGTTTACAGAAAATGAAAGTGGGTTCTAAATATATGCTGTATATCCCGGCTGAACTTGGTTATGGCATGAGACAAATGGGCGACAAAATTGAACCAAACTCAACCCTGGTTTTCGAGGTTGAACTTCTCGAAATTGTTAAACAGGATACTAAAAAGTAAATATCTCTTTACCTTCTATATATAGCCAGGTGTGATTTTGCATCTGGCTATTTTTTGAAATTATTATAGCTATGAGCCTTGAAATAGTCGGAAAATTAATTGCCAAACTTCCCCAGCAAAGCGGACAGGGAAAGAATGGTACCTGGGTGAAGCAGGAGTTTGTTATCGAAACGCAGGATCAGTTTCCTAAAAAAATTTGCATGTCACTTTTTGGTGATAAAATTAAGGAGTTGGATCCCATAGCACAGGGCGAAACCCTTAAAGTGTATATTAATATAGAATCGAGGGAGTATAATGGCAAATGGTACACGGATGTACGTGCCTGGCGAATTGAGAGGCAGGTGAATACCAGTACAACCGACATGCCACCTATGCCAACCGAGGATAGCTTACCACCATTCCCAGAGCAAGTGGGCAACCTGCCGGTCGATGATCTTCCTTTCTAAACGAATTATCTTACTGGAATTATGTAAGTTATTTAGAATAAAAATTATCACTAAATATGAATTACCTCACCGTATGCTGCAGCTGCTGCTTCCATAATTGCCTCGCTGATAGTTGGGTGGGGATGAATGCTCTTGATTAGTTCATGTCCGGTTGTTTCCAAGTTCCTTGCCACAACCAGCTCAGCAATCATTTCCGTTACATTGTAACCTATAAGATGAGCACCCAGCAGCTCTCCGTATTTAGCATCAAAAATCAGTTTTACAAAACCATCCCGATTTCCGGCAGCAGTGGCCTTACCTGATGCAGTGAATGGGAATTTGCCCACTTTAATTTCATATCCAGCCTCTATCGCAGCTTTTTCGCTCAACCCAACTGATGAAACTTCTGGTGTGGTGTATGTACATCCAGGGATATTCTTATAGTTGATTGGGTGTGGGTTTTGGCCAGCAATTTTTTCAACACAAACAATTCCTTCGGCCGATGCTACGTGAGCAAGAGCAGGTCCAGGGATAATATCCCCGATGGCATAAACGCCCTCCACATTAGTGCGATAGAACTCATCAACCTTAACCTTCCCTTTATCTAGTTCAATACCAAGTTCTTCAACACCAATTCCTTCCAGATTAGGCGTTATCCCTACTGCTGAAAGCACAATCTCTGCTTCAATAACCTCCAACCCTTTTTTGGTTTGAATATTGACCTTGCAAAGTTCACCAGAGGTATCAACTGACTCAACGGTAGAATTTGTCATTACAGTGATGCCTGCTTTTTTAAATGATCGCTCCAGCGTTTTGCTTACCTCCTCGTCTTCCAACGGGACAACATTTGGCAGAAACTCAACCAGAGTAACCTTAGTGCCAATGGCATTATAAAAATAGGCGAATTCGCTCCCGATTGCTCCTGAACCAACAACAACCATTGATTTTGGCTGTTTTGGCAAAGATAAAGCCTGACGATACCCAATTACTTTTACGCCATCCTGTTTTAGGGATGGAAGTTCACGCGAACGAGCCCCTGTAGCCAGTATAATGTGCTTAGATGTATAGTCTTTAGTTGATCCATCGGGTGCTTGAACCGATACTGTATGATTATCCTTAAGTTTGCCAAAACCGTTAATTATCTCGATTTTGTTTTTCTTAAAAAGGAATTGAACCCCTTTGCTCATGGCATCGGCAACCCCCCGGCTTCGGGTTATCATTTTTTCAAAATCGGGCTGGGCATCATTCACTGATACTCCATAATCTGCAGCATGTTTTGCATATTCGTAAACCTGGGCGCTTTTTAAAAGCGCTTTTGTAGGGATACACCCCCAGTTTAAGCAAATGCCCCCAACATTTTCTTTCTCAATAACGGCAACCTTCATCCCAAGTTGGCTTGCTCTTATAGCAGCGACATACCCTCCGGGTCCGCTACCAATAACTATTAAATCGAAGTTCATTATAGTATGTTTTTTTTGTTTCTTTTTATTTACCAAACCGTTAACCTGAAGTTATATCGTTTGTTAACTTGTGATCTTCCTAATTCATATTACCAGAAACCTATCGACTTATAGGTAATAATATAACCAGCAGCAAGTATTAACTTTCATTTATTCAGCATTGACTTTCTTCGTTTTATTTCTGTTATTAAAACAGCCAGTAATTTTACAAATCCAAATATAAGTACAAATACTATTATTATTGCTGCGCCGCTAGGTATGTTTACCCTGTATGAAATAATCAGCCCAATTATTGTTCCAATAAGTGAGATGAGAATTGACCAGATAATAATTCTGTTGAATCGGTTTGAAAAAAGATTAGCTGTAGATGGTGGAATTGTAAATAGTGATATTAACAGGACAATTCCAACCGCCCTTATTGATAAAACAATGGCAACTGACATCAGGGTAAGTAGCAGCAGGTTAATCGTTTTAACCCGTATTTTCTGGGTTTGCGCAAAAGCGCTATCAAAAGATACATAGATTATGGTTTTGGAATAGAGCAGGAAAACCAGAATTAATACCAGATCGAGAATCAGCAGTAACATTAAATCCGATTTGGTGACCGTCAATATGCTTCCGAAGAGGAACGACATCAGGTTAGGGGCATAACCCGGAGTTAGAAAAATAAAGATAATCCCTGTAGCCATTCCAAGCGCCCAAAGAATTCCTATGGCTGAATCCTCGCGGATTCCCTTTCTGTGGGAAAGAGCTTCTATTCCCAGAGCCGATAAAACTGAAAAAATTGTAGCTCCTATAATTGGATTTATCCCAAGAAAGTATGCAATGCCAATACCACCAAACGATGCATGAGTTATACCTCCGCTTAAAAAAACCAACCTTCGGGAGGTAATGTAAGTACCCGCTATCCCGGCCGAAATAGACACCAGGATTGCAGCAATCAGTGCATTTTGTAAAAACTGGTATTCAAGAATATCCTGGATAAATCCCATTGTAAATGAGCATTAGTGATTATGATTACTATGTTCCGACAGGACGGTGTGGGGTATTCGCCCATGTGAAATAATTTGTATCGGGCAATCGTATGCTGTTAGCTGTTCCTGTGTAATCTTGTTTGATGGATGATAATGGAGATTCCTGTTGATACAGGCAATTGTTTTCACGTAGGAAGTGATGGTGCCAACATCATGAGAAACCATGATAATAGCCATGGTTTTGTTAAGTTCATGGAGCAGCTCATATAAGTCCCTTTCAAAACGATTGTCAACGAAAGTGCTGGGCTCATCAAGAATCAGCAGTTTTGGTTTTGATATTAGTGCCCGGCACAGGAACATTCTTTGCAGCTGTCCACCGGATAATTGCCCGATGCTTTTACCGGCAAGATGTTCAATACCTGTGGTTTTCATTAAGTCCCGCGCGTATTCTTTTTTACTCTTATTAGAAATAAAAGTGCTTTTCTTGCCTATTGCCCCGGAAAGAACCACATCCATAACCGTAATTGGGAATCGTTTATCAATATCTGAGACCTGGGGTAGGTAACCAAAAAGGGTTTCATCGCCATTAAAAAAGTAGTTTACAACGCCTGAAAAGGGCTTAAGCTGGCCGATCAGTAGCTTTAAAAAGGTTGTTTTACCGCCACCATTGGGCCCGATTACTCCTATATAGTCGTTTTCTGAAACATCAATATTGATATTCCTGAGGATCACTTCAGAATCATAACCAACTGTCGCCCCAATTACTTCTATAATTTTTGACATGATTGCTAAAACCCTATAATTTGGTAAGGTTCTTAATTAGTAGTATGTTGCTTTCTACCCAATTATATGCCAGCGGATCAACCTGGACAATTTCAGCCTGAATTTCTTTGGCAAGCGCTTCAATAAAATGAGCATCGAATTGAGCCTGAACAAATACTTTTGAGATTCTATAATATCGTGCAGTGTCGATTAAACTTTTTAATTTCTCAGCCGAGGGATTCTTCCCACTTTCTTCGAGCGATAGCTGCTTTAAACCATAATCTTTGGCAAGGTACCCATAAGCCGGGTGATAAACAATAAACCTATCGGATTGGTGTGATTTCCCAATTTCATTGAAGCAGGAGTCAATCTTATGGATATCAACCCTTAGGGTATTTAGATTTTTCTCCAATACCTCTTTCTTTTCCGGGTAAAGATTTTTCAGTTCTGAACATATCTGCTCAGCCATCCGGCTGAAAATTTTTGGGGAAGACCAGATATGCGGATCCAGGGAATGTACTTCACCAGGATGATGCGCATGACCACACTCATCCTCCAGAAGATCAATTCCTTCGGAATGGTTTACAATTACTAACCTTGGGTTCAATTCTCTGATTCGCGGTATTAATACCTTTTCAAACTCCAGTGGTCCAATAATAAAAAGCACTTTTGATCTGGAGATATTCTTCATCAGCTGTGCGGTAGGCTCGAACATCTCAGGGCTGGAGCCAGGTGGAACCATCACATTTACTTCAATAGTGCTATCGGAAAGCCTGTCAATTAAGTATTTTTGGGGGAGAATGCTTACTGTAATATCCGCCACAGCTGAATGATCGGCTTGTCTTTTACAGGAAAAAACTGCTACAACAACAAAAAGTAAAATACTAAAATACCTCATTTGCATATCAAATTGGGATCAAAATTACCTAATCAGATTCATAACACCAAAATCATCGAAATTGTTTGGAATTTATATATTTGATTTTTTAAATTAATTATATTCAAAAATGGAGAAATCAGAAATCGCAGTAAAATTCTTTGATGAGGGCAACAGCTGCGCCCAATCTGTGTTAGCATCATACGGAGATTTAGTTGGGCTAAATGAAAAGGAAGCTTTTAGGATTGGCGCTGCCCTGGGAGGAGGTATGGGTCGTAAGCAGTTTGTATGTGGCGCAATCAGTGCAGGTGTGGTATTGCTTGGCATGAAGTATGGTAACTCACAACCCAATGATCCTGAAAATAAGGAGAAAACAAGCATCAAGGTTAAGGAGTATATCGAAGAATGTGAAAGTGTTTTAGGGGCCACCCATTGTAAAGACTTGCTGAATATTGATCTTAACAACCCTGATGAAAAGGCAAAAGCCAATGCGAACGGGTTGTTTGCAAGGGTTTGTAATAATGCTGTTATGCAGGCCGGGATTATTTTGGAAAAACACCTTGAAAGATAGCTCCTTAGAAAGTTGCATCCAAAAACTCTAAAGAAAACTTAACTTAAACTTTTATTCCTTATTCTTACCTCATACTTCCCCTTAAAAACCCTTTTCCAATACCCGTTAAAAGTTTTGTATGATATTTTTCTATCCGGATGAGATCGGGTTATATTAACATCACCATCCTTTTCTGCTATTCCAAATGAAAAAACCCAGGGTTTTGGTTCGTTAAAGCCAAGCGTTCCAAAACGAAGATCGTACATCCAAAGGGAATTATCAGCTTCTTTTTCAACAATATAGTAACCTTTGGTAAAGCGGATTAACCCTTGAATTTGTTTATTTTCCTTTATGGAGTCTATATACCCAAGATTTTTAGGGGTATATTTTAGATCAATTTCTTTCGATTTATCAAAAATACTATAGTAACCGGTCATAAAACCATTTTGTTGCTCAACAGCAACCATCCATAAGAAATTAGTTAAAGGTGAGGGTGATGTTCTGAATGAAACATAACCAACATTTTGATCAGCAAGTTGATTAACAACAATTTTCTCAACCCTGATTTTGTTGAAAATGGTAAAACCCAGGTATAATGAAGCAAATATCAGTGATGAGGTTGCTAAAATTCTTCTGATTTGATTTGATCTTTTGTAAAATAAAATAATGGTTGCCAGGATCAGCATCGGAATGGTAAGCATCAGGTCAATGATCCCAATTGAATCGTAGGCAACTCTCATTCTGCTAAAGGGTTCAAGGATGCCCGTTCCATAAGTATTAAAGCAATCAATAAAAATATGAGACAATATGCTGAACAGGAACAGTTTGAGCCAATCCAAATAATTTATTTCGGTATTCTTGTTAAACCTGAAAAAAATCCAGGCAAGCAAAGGCGCTGCTATTAATAGTAAAAGCAGGGAGTGGCTGAATCCTCTATGCACAAAAAGTGCATTTACAGGGTTAAATAGCCCAGTAAAAAAAACATCAAAATCAGGGGAGGAGCCTGCAATAGCACCCACTATAACTGCTTTATTTCCTGCCTTTTTACCCAGCACTACTTCCCCAACAGCCGCACCAAGAACAATGTGTGTCAACGAATCCATTAGTTTTTATTTACTTTGTCAAATGAAAACATATCAGTTACAAAAAGGTTCAGTAACCAAAAATACTCAAAAGTGGGAAGAAATAGAAAACATCCTTTGATAGAACGGGCGGTGATAACCGATATAGCTGCCGAGGGCAAAGCTATCGCCCGGATAAATGATAAAGTGGTTTTTGTCACATTTGCGGTTCCGGGCGACATAGTCAATATTCAGATCGTTAGAAAAAGAAAAAGTTTTATGGAGGGATACATCACCCATTACCATGAGTACTCACCTTTACGTACGGAGCCATTTTGCAGCCATTTTGGACTTTGCGGAGGTTGTAAATGGCAGAACCTGCCTTACGATGAGCAGCTCAAATTTAAGCAGAATCAGGTTTACGAGCAATTGAAAAGGATTGGTAAAGTTGAACTGCCCGAAATTTTTCCAATTTTGGGATCAAAAAATACAACGTTTTACCGGAATAAACTGGAATTTACTTTCAGCCACGCTCGATGGCTAACAAACAAAGAGGTAGAAACTTCTGATGAAATTGTCAGGGAGCCTGCTCTGGGTTTTCACATTCCCGGGATGTTTGATAAGGTTTTTGATGTTAAGGAGTGTTTTCTGCAACCCGAACCTTCAAATTCAATCCGACTGGAGGTGAAAGATTTTGCCCTAAAGAATGGCTTAACCTTCCACAACATAAGGACAAGAGAGGGGTTCCTGAGAAACCTTACTGTTCGTACCTCTTCCAAGGGTGATGTGATGGTTATTTTTGCATTTTACCATGATGATGAGGCCAGTCGTAAACTGCTCCTGAATCATATTGCCCGGAAATTTCCACAGATAACTTCATTGCTTTACGTTATCAACCCAAAGGTGAATGATACCATTAATGATCTTGATATTTTTGTGCATAGCGGGAAAGACCATATTATTGAGGAGATGGATGGGATAAAATTCAAAATCGGACCGAAATCATTCTACCAAACCAATTCGCTACAGGCGCATGAACTCTATAAAATTGCCAGAGATTTTGCCGGGTTAACCGGCAATGAGCTGGTGTACGATCTTTACACCGGAACCGGCACCATTGCCAACTTTGTTGCAAAGGATTGCAGCAGAGTGGTTGGTATTGAGTACGTTCCGGAAGCAATTGATGATGCCTGGGAAAATTCCCGGATCAACAACATAAAAAACACTGCTTTTTATGCCGGGGATATTAAAGTCCTGCTTAAACCTCATTTTTTTGAAACCAATGGTCGTCCGGATGTTGTAATCCTCGATCCACCCAGAGCCGGTATACATGGCGATATCATAGAATCACTCCTTGATGTTGAACCTGCCAGAATTGTTTATATCAGCTGTAACCCTGCTACGCAGGCTAGGGATATCAATTTGCTATCAGCAAAGTACAATTTAGCCAAAGTCCAGCCTGTTGATATGTTCCCGCACTCCCATCATGTTGAGAATGTCGTACTTTTATTAAAAAAGGGATGAAATCTTTCAACCAATGTTAAAAAACAGCAGGTTAATAATCTAAGATTTAACTAATTTGGTTTTCCTTTGCCAAATAAAATTTATTTGTATGAATGCCATTTTGAATCACAGATCAATCCGTAAATATAAATCAACACCAGTTGAAGAATCCCTTTTAGATGAAATTCTGGTTGCCGGTACAAGGGCATCTACAACCGGAAACATGCAGGTTTACAGCATTATTGTAAGTACCAGCGAGGATGTAAAGAAACAGCTTTTACCTTGCCATTTCAACCAGGCAATGGTGGTGCAGGCACCGGTAGTGCTCACTTTTTGTGCCGATTTTAACCGGTTTAACAAGTGGTGTAGGTTGCGGAATGCCTCACCGGGATACGATAATTTCTTATCGTTTTTTACCGCAGCTATTGATGCCTTACTTGTTGCCCAGAATGTTTGCATTGCTGCAGAGGAAAAAGGATTAGGCATCTGCTATCTGGGCACAACAACCTATACTGCTGATAAAATAATTGATACACTTAAACTTCCTAAAGGTGTTGTTCCGGTAACAACTGTTGTACTTGGTTTCCCTGATGAAGAACCGGGTTTAACTGATCGGTTGCCCCTTTCAGCAGTGGTTCATCGTGAAACCTATCAGGACTACACCGATGCTGATATTGATCAGATTTATGCTGCCAAAGAGGAGTTGCCCCTTACAAAAAAATTGCTGGAGGAGAATAAAAAGGAAACATTAGCTCAAATATTTACTGATAATAGATACACAAAAAAAGATAATGTTGCTTTTTCTAAAGTTTTATTGAATGTTTTGGAAAAACAGGGATTTATGAATCATCAGGGATAAAGTTTAAAGGATAAAGTTTAAAGGCTAAAGTATAAAGGCTAAAGTTTTAGGGATAAAGGAAAGATTCACTTTAACAAGTAACCAGCAACCAGTAACCAGAATACCCTCTTTAACACTTTTTTACACTGCAACTTAAGGGTGTTCGAAATCGAACAAGAGCTGTTTGATATCGTTCAAAATCGTTATCAAATCTGCAAATGTTAATTATCATATATAATTAATATATAATACTATACATGAGTTGGCACGAATGTAGTTTGGTGGTTACCAAATACAATAAAATGTCAACGCTAAGGAAAATATTTCAGATTTTAGTACTGTTCGGAATTTGGGAAACAGCATCTGCGAATATTATTCTTTTTGAAGAAGATACCGTTAAGAAAGATTCTGTAACAATTAGGAACAATTCATTGGACCAACCAGCTTGGCAGCAGATAACTTACCTCGAAACTAAGAATCAGTTTATTCCAAATATTGCAACTCAAATTGATACATCTTATTTATTAAAAAAGGGAAGGAAAAAAGACATTCAAAATTCTGATTTAAACATCAATGAGGACGTTGGGCTTGAGGAATGGAAGATTAAGTTTTATTACAAGGATGTTCTTACAGCCAGAGAGTCATCGGTGATAATGTATAAAAAATAGTTTTTGGAGTAACTTAAATTTTATGTGTTGGGTTGCAACAAAAAGTCCGTGGATATTGCCACGGACTTTTTTAACGGGTATGAGGTTAACCTGTAAATACTTCACTATGCAGGGTGAATAGCCTCAACGGGGCATACATCTGCACAAGCACCGCAATCGGTGCAAACATCGGGGTTAATTTTATAGATATCACCTTCAGATATTGCCTCAACTGGACATTCATCAATACAGGTTCCGCAAGCGGTGCAATCTTCAGAAATTTTATAAGCCATTGTTATTTAATTTAAGTTAAACTTGATTCAAATTTTCGATCACAAATTTATACTCATTTATTGAATCCCAAAATAAAAATCTCACTTTTCAAATAAAAAATGTTTGAAATCACCATGTTGGTAAGTAAGTAAAATGTTTTGCAATTATTATTCACTTCTATTTTGATATTTATATATTTTAGCATTCGATTTAATATTTTTGCGAATGGCTACCAAAGATTTTAAAAGTGCGCTTATTGTTAATCCCGGAGTTGAGCAGCCCCCATCGGTTAGCCATGATGCTGCCAAAAGATATAAAGCTAAAAGAAAGAAGTTATTAGATCTAAATGAATATGTTGATGGCTTGCTTGCAAGAAAAATTCCCATTCTTGGACAGGCCATCACCCTGATTGAAAGTTCTCGCCCTGAGCATAACGAGTTGGCGCAACAGATTATTGAGAAGTGTTTACCGTACAGCTCAAAATCCATCCGGATTGGTATTACGGGGGTTCCGGGTGTTGGGAAAAGCACGTTTATTGAAGCATTAGGTTCTGCAATTACCTCATCTGGCCGAAGATTAGCAGTACTGGCCATTGATCCGAGTAGCGAGAAAAGCAAAGGGAGTATCCTTGGGGATAAAACCAGGATGGAAACCTTAAGTGCTGACCCTAACGCATTTATTCGCCCTTCACCATCAGCCGGATCGTTGGGTGGAGTAGCAAGAAAAACTAGAGAAACCATTATTCTTTGCGAGGCTGCGGGTTTCGATACCATTTTTATAGAAACGGTTGGGGTGGGGCAAAGTGAAACTGCCGTTCACTCCATGGTTGATTTTTTCCTTTTGCTCATGCTTGCGGGTGCTGGCGATGAACTTCAGGGTATTAAACGGGGAATAATGGAAATGGCTGATTTAATAGCCATTACAAAAGCCGATGGGAATAACATCAATAAAGCAAAGTTGGCCAAAGCCGAATATGAAAATGCGCTTCACCTGTTTCCAAGCGCAGATTCTGGATGGAACCCAAAGGTGAAGACCTGTTCATCAAAAGAAAAAAATGGAATTATTGAAATCTGGGAAGAAATTATTGATTATGTAAAATTTACAAAAGAAAATGGGTTTTTTGAATCAAGACGAAGAAACCAGGCGAAGTACTGGATGTATGAGACAATAAATGAGGCGTTAAAAGATAGTTTTTACAATAATAAAACCATTCAAAATCAGCTAAAACAAATTGAAGAAGCAGTTTTAAATGATAAACTCAGCTCATTTGCCGGGGCAAAAGAACTACTAAGACAGTATCATTTAAAATCTAAGATTTAATACCATTTATAATACCTTAATCCAATAACAAATGTAACTAATCCTAAGAGATTAAGAATAATAATGTATTTAATCACCTGAGCTAATCCTGCCCCTTCATTGAAGATTGATCTGATGCCATCAGCTAGCATTGTTAACGGCAATGCCTGAATGTAGGGAATAATCATTTCCGGGAAATTATGATAGCTGAAATATATCCCTGAGAGAATCATCATCGGCATAATAACTAAATTTATTAAGCCATTTCCAACCTGGGTTTTGGATGTACGGCAGGCAATTAACACAGAAATTCCTGTGAAAGCCACAATCCCGCTAATAAACAGAAGAATAAATGCAAGAATACTTCCGGATATCGTCATATCGAAATAATAGTATGCAAAGGAGTAAATGATTGATGCTTCAACAAAACACAGGATAAGCCTTGCCGTAAAATGTGACATTATGTATTCCCACTTGGGCATTGGTGTTGCCACCATTCTACGAAGCAACTTCTTTGTTCGGGCTTCAATTAATGAGTAGCTTATGCCCCACATCGAGGACATCATTACATTCATCGCTATCAACCCGGGAATAAGAAAGTCAACATAGCGAGTTCCTTTCTCAGTCATTGGTTTTATTTCTGCGTTTGATTTTTTCAACTCAACGCCACTAATTGCTGATGATAGCTGTAAATGGGAGAGCTGGGCCTCTGAACTTAACTTGTCAAAATGGTACTCAAGATTATTTTTGTTTTTTTTAATGATCAGGGATGTATTGCCTCGTTTCATCATGAGTTCAGCTTGTTCCCATAGTACCGGTTTCAATAAGAAATGGGTTATTCCAGTATTATCGTCTCCGTAGTTGATTTGCAGATACCTAAGTTTAGTTAAAGTATCCACTTTTATTTCTGGATTAGCCAGGGAAATCAATGGGATTAAACTATCCACGGGCATTTTGTTGTCAATAACAACCGCAATTGTTTTAGTAAACTCCGGTTTTTTGTTAAAAGCGATTCCTAAACCCCAGGCCATTAATACCGGAAATAATAATGACCAGAACAGGGCAGCAGGTTCACGATAAAATTCGCGTATCTGTACAAGTATAAGTTGTATAAATGATCTATTAAGCATTTTGAATTATTATCAGTTTGTGTTATTCACTTAAATGTTTACCGGTCATTGAAATAAATAAGTCATCGAGAGTTAGCTTACGACATTCAAGATCAACCAGGTTAATGCCATTCTCATTAATTTTTTGCAAAAAAAGCGGCAGCTGTTTTACAATACTTTGAACAATCAGCTTTCCTCTTCCGGTTCGTTCATCCCAAATTAATTTGTACATGCCAAGTTCTCCACAGAAAAGATTTTCGGGGAAAATCTCATTAACGGTGAACTCTATGATCTCTTTGCTATTGTTTTCTGATAGAAGCTGGTCAAGAGTTCCCTGGGCAAGAATTGTTCCTTTATCCATGATGATAATCCTATCGCAGAGGTATTCAGCTTCTTCCATGTAATGGGTTGTAAGGATTAAGGATACCTTGTGGTTATGCTTAAGGTTCATCAGGATGTTCCATATTTCGCGACGTGCGGTGGGATCAAGGCCAGTTGTTGGCTCATCCAGGAGCATCAATTTGGCATTGTTAAGCATGGCAATCGCAAGAGCCAGCTTCTGTTTCTGGCCTCCCGATAAATTTTCAGTGTAACTTTTTTGCTTTTCGTTGAGGTTGACTATCTCCATCACCTCAAAAACTCTTGAATTTGGTAAACCGTAAAAACTCGCAAAAAGTTTCAATGTTTCTTTTACAGTCAGCTTATCTATAAACCTGGTTTCCTGCAAAGAGAGGCTGATAGTTCTGTGGAGTTCATTTTCGTTTCCCTTCCAATGCTTATTATCAATAATGATAGTTCCTTTATCAGGTTTTTGAATGCCTTCAATCATCTCAACAGTTGTTGTTTTCCCAGCCCCGTTTGGACCGAGCAAAGCAAGGAACTCACCTTCGTTTAATGAAAAACTGACTCCGTCAACTGCTTTAACCTCTTTGAAATGTTTATAAACATTCGATATTTGTAGAATCTGAGAAGACATATCTTTTCTGGTTAAACAGTTACGAAGGTATAAAAGTTTAAGAAAGGTAAATACAATTTGGGCGTCAGATGTTGGGCGTCAGATGTTGGAAGTCAGATGTTGGAAGTCAGATGTTGGAAGTCAGAATTCAGAAGCCAGAATTCGGAAGACATAATTTTGAACATTGAACCCAGTACCAAATAACAGATCTACTCTTTTCTAAACACATAGTACCCGTTTGCCTGGGCAGTTGGAGTAATTTCTAAATCATTTATGCAAACATGGGCCGGGCGGGTAAGTACAAAAAGGATAGCTTCTGCAATATCTTCAGCGAATAACGGGGTTAACCCATAATATGGCTTTTTGGCCTGGTCTTTATCTCCCTTAAATCTTACCAGGGAGAATTCAGTTTCCACCAATCCGGGTCGAATCTCGGTAACTTTGATATTATGCTTTAGCATATCATCACGCATCCCTTGGGAAAGCGCATGTACAGCATGTTTGGAGGCACAGTAAACATTGCCGTTCTCATAAACCTGGGTGCCGGCAATTGAACCTATGTTTACTATATGTCCCGATTCACGTTCAACCATTAAAGGGGCAACTTTCCGGGTTATGTAGAGTAACCCTTTAATATTGGTATCAATCATTCGCTCCCAATCGTCCACTATTCCATCCTGAATATGGTTCAGGCCAACTGCCAAACCGGCGTTATTAATAAGGACATCAATTTTTTTCCAACGTTCAGGCAGGGAGTCAATGGCTTTATCCACCTCAACCTTTTTGCGGATGTCGAAGTTCAGTGCAACTATATCTCTCTTGTATTTTATTTCAACCTCTTTCTTTAACGAATCTAGTAGATCGGATCTTCTGCCGGTTATGATCAGGTTGTACCCGTTTTCAGCTAAAATGATTGCTGTGGCTTTTCCTATTCCTGATGTAACCCCTGTTACAAGTGCAATTTTCATGTTGTTTGATTTAAGGTCTGTCATTTTTTATAGATTTTTATATTTGGAGTACAAAGATAAAATCTTAATCCGATCTCAAGGTTAATTTTTAGATTCAGGAGGTAAGGTTTTTGTTAACATCTAAGTAGGATATACAAAAAGGCGTTTTGGAGTGGTTAATAACCGATTTGTTAAAAAATGATGGTAATAAAGAATGACATCTTGGTTAATGTTAGTATTTTTGCTCGACTTAAATAATAATCTTAAATACCATGTCAGTTCACCAGGTTACCCCGGAAACAGTAAAGGAGTTGGGATTGCTTCCCGAAGAATTCGAAATGATTAAAAAGATTTTAGGAAGAACTCCTAACTATACTGAATTAAGTATTTATTCTGTGATGTGGTCCGAGCATGCATCTTATAAAAATTCCATTAAATGGCTAAAAACACTTCCCCGTAAAGGAGAAAAAATATTAGCTGAGGCTGGAACCGAGAATGCCGGGTTGGTTGACATTGGTGATGGGCTGGCCTGTGCTTTCAAGATTGAATCGCACAATCACCCATGTGCTGTAGAACCATACCAGGGAGCGGCAACAGGCGTAGGCGGAATAAACCGCGATATTTTCACCATGGGCGCCCGTCCGGTTGCCCAGCTTAACTCTCTTCGTTTTGGTAACCTCAGGCATGACAGAACCAAATGGTTAATCAAGGGAGTTGTTAAAGGGATTGGCGATTATGGGAACGCATTTGGGATCCCAGTTCTGGCTGGTGAGGTTTTTTTTGATGATTCATTTATGATGAATCCATTGGTAAATGCCATGTCAGTTGGATTGGTCACTAAGGACATGGTGATATCCGCAATTTCACAAGGCAAAGGAAATCCTATATATATAGTTGGTTCTTCAACCGGGAAAGATGGTATTCATGGTGCTACATTTGCCTCTGCCAACATCACCGAAGATTCTGCAGATGATATCCCTTCCATTCAGGTAGGAGACCCGTTTCAGGAGAAAATTCTACTCGAGGCAACCCAGGAGGTAATCCGTTCTGGTGCTTTAGTTGGAATGCAGGATATGGGTGCCGCTGGCATAATTTGTTCCACCTCAGAAATGTCTGAGAAAGGGAAACACGGTATGCGGATTGATCTGGATAAGGTGCCACTCCGTCAAAAAAATATTGAGGCATTTGAAATTCTTCTCTCCGAATCACAGGAACGAATGTTAATGGTAGTTCATAAGGGGAAAGAGCAGGTTGTTGAGAATATTCTGAAAAAATGGGATATCAGCTACGCAATAATAGGAGAAGTAACCGAGGGCGACAAGCTGGAATTCTTTTACCATGGCGAATTGGTGGCCGATGTACCAGCTTCATCGCTGGTTCTGGGTGGCGGAGCTCCCGTGTATGATCGCGAATACAAAGAGCCTTCATATTACAAGGAATTTAAGAAATTTGATATCAATTCTATACCTGAACCCCAGGATTTACGTGAAGTGGCGGTTTCGTTGGTTCAAAATCCAAACATCGCTTCTAAACGCTGGATTTATGAGCAGTACGATACGATGATTGGTACCGGGAATATGACAACCAACTTCCCATCCGATGCCGGGGTGTATAATTTGAAGGGAACCAACAGGGCTTTGGCCATGACAGTTGATTGCAACTCCCGGTACGTAAATGCCGACCCGGAAGTAGGAGCTATGATTGCAGTTGCCGAGGCTGCACGGAATATTGTTTGTACTGGCGCTAAACCGCTGGCTATTACTAATTGCCTCAATTTTGGCAACCCTTATAACCCTGAAGTTTATTGGCAGTTTGTGAACACCATAAAAGGGATGGGTGCTGCCTGTATCAAATTTAAAACCCCTGTTACCGGGGGAAACGTTAGTTTTTATAATCAGGCTTCCATTGGCGGTAAGGAGGAAGCAGTTTTTCCAACTCCTACAATTGGTATGTTAGGACTAATCGAAAACAAGAACCATCACACCACTTTGGCGTTTAAGGAGAAAGGCCACATGATTTACATTATTGGTCGCTCCCGGAACGATATCGCTTCATCAGAATATCTTTACAGCTATCATGGGGTAAAAGCATCACCTGCTCCATTCTTCGATCTGGATGAAGAATTTATTGTTCATTCTGCTGTTTACGAGTTGATTAGTAAAAACCTGATACAATCCGCTCATGATGTATCAGATGGCGGTCTTTTCATCTCACTCCTTGAGAGCGCAATGCCTAAGGGACTTGGGTTTGATATCACCACTGATGCAGAAATCAGAAGCGATGCTTTCCTTTTTGGTGAATCGCAAGGGAGAGTTGTGGTTACCGTTTCCCCATCGCGCGAAACCCATTTCATAGACTATATGGTAGAAAGTAAAGTGCCGTTCTCCGCATTAGGTCACGTAACCAAATCCGAGATCAGGGTTGATGATCTTTCATTTGGTTTTGTTGCTGATTATAAAAAGCTTTATGAGAACACCATTGAGGATTTGATTTCTGCTGATGCAACCCGTAAATAAATGGCTGAAACCCAGAACCTGAATAAAAGTCCGGAGCAAGTGGGCGCCATGTTCAATGACATTGCTTACAGGTACGATTTTCTTAACCACTTTCTTAGCCTGGGAATTGATAAAGTTTGGAGAAAAAAATTGATCAGGAGATTAAATTCTGGTCATCCGAAAACTGTACTCGATATTGCCACAGGTACAGCCGATCTGGCAATCCAGCTTGCCAAATCAGCCCCCAATGTTAAAATAACTGGGATTGACATTGCTAACCAAATGCTGGAGGTTGGCCGGCAAAAGCTGAATAAATCCGGTTTGTCCGACAGAATCAGCTTGATATATGCCGATTCTCTTAGCATCCCTTTCCCTGATGCTTCGTTTGATGCAGCTATGGTTGCCTTTGGAGTCCGGAATTTTGCAGACCCGGTGAAAGGGATGAACGAAGCTTATAGGGTACTAAAACCAGATGGGAAGCTATTCGTGCTGGAGTTTTCGATGCCAAAAGGTATTTTTATGCCTATCCTATACAGAATCTACTTCAAGGCTATTCTGCCACTTATTGGGAGGTTTATTTCCGGGCATAGAATGGCCTATACCTATTTACCCGATTCAGTTACCAGCTTCCCGGATGGGGAAGATTTTATCAACCTGATGATTAAGGCTGGATTTAAAAACTGTGTTTTTAAACCTCTTAGTTTTGGTATAGCTACACTTTACGAAGGGGAAAAACTTTAAACCACCCATTTCAGACTTCTGAATTCTCAGCTCTTCTTAATCACAATCAAAATATTATTCATTTCTTTGCGTTGGTTTATGCGAAAATATCACCAGTTGAAATCGATACACAATATATATTTGATTTTAATATTCAGCTTTGTTGGGCAGTTTGCAAATGCTCAATATAAATCGCCCATTGTACTTAATGAACCTGATTATGATGTAGGTAAAAAGCTACGCTTTGGCTTTTCCTTAGGCTTAAACACCATGGATTTTACCATTAAGAATAGTGGAACCAACCTGTACTATTTTGATTTAACCCACTTAATACCAGGATTTAACGTAAACGCCGTTTCCGATCTTCGTTTAACCGAAAATTTTCATTTACGATTTCTGCCAGGTTACGCATTTGGCCAGCGAAACATTAATATTTTTGAAAAGGCCAACGATTATAAAAAACCTAAATACACCCTTAAGATAGAATCATCTTTTATAGATCTCCCATTAAGCATTAAATATTCAGCCCAGCGGGTTACTAATGTAAGGCCGTACCTTCTGGCTGGCAGTAATTTCAGGATTGATTTGGCTGCAAGCAAAAAAATTACCGGTCCTGACGAAGAAGGCAGAGATACAGATTATTACAAGTTAAGGAAAGGAAACTTTTACTACGAGATAGGTTTTGGCATCGATTTTTTTCTCACTTATTTTAAATTTTCTACCGAGTTCAAATGGTCTGTGGGTATTGGTAATATTATATCTACTGATCCAGATTGCCCTGCAGATCTTCAAAATGCCATTAAAAGCATGAATTCACAGCTATTTATACTAGCCTTTCATTTCGAGTAAAGGAGATTTAAGTTGAAATGTCAAAATTCTGATTGCAGATAACATACAACCGATAACAGCCAACAGAAAATCAATGCCCAGAGAATTAAACTTGGTTTTAACTCCCGAACAAGCGTCAACTGACCAATCAATAAGAAAAGTGATATCAGAAAGTTACGGAGTTGATATTACTTCATCAGGTAGTTACATTATAACCCGAAAATCAATTGATGCCAGGAGAGGCAGAGTTATGGTGAACCTGGGATTGAAAATTTATGAGTCTGGCGAAGAATTCATCCCAGATACAAAGGATTTTATATATCACGATGTTAGAAATTCAAGCCCGGTGATAATTGTTGGAGCAGGCCCTGCGGGCTTGTTTGCAGCCCTCAGGCTTTTAGAATCTGGGATAAAACCAATAATTATTGAACGGGGCAGATGCGTGAGCGAGCGTAAGGTTGATGTGGCTAAATTAAACAGGAATTTATCACTTAACCCGGATTCAAATTACGCCTTCGGCGAAGGCGGTGCAGGAACTTTTTCCGATGGAAAACTTTACACCAGGTCGAAGAAACGCGGCGATATCAAAAAAGTTCTCTATATTTTATGTAACCATGGTGCCGATAATAGCATACTTTATGATGCTCATCCGCATATTGGAACAAACAAGCTTCCCGGTATTATCAGTAAAATCAGGAAAACAATAGTTGATCACGGCGGCGAGATTTTGTTTAATAGCAAGATTACAAAAATCCTTATCAGGGATTCCGTAGCCCATGGCGTTCAATTGTCTGATGGTCAGAATATTGAGGGTAAAGCTATTGTTCTTGCCACCGGTCATTCGGCTAAAGATGTTTACTACATGCTTGCCAACCAGGGCATTGTTGTTGAGGCTAAGCCTTTTGCGATGGGAGTGAGGGTGGAACACCCGCAGGAGTTGATTGATACCATTCAATACCATGGGTTAAAACGCGGGGAATATTTACCCGCTGCCTCTTACAGTTTAGTTTCTCAGGTTGATGGGAGAGGGGTTTACTCATTTTGCATGTGTCCGGGAGGGTTTATAGTTCCTGCTTCAACTCTGCCCGGAGAGGTTGTTGTTAATGGCATGTCTCCAACACTCAGAAATTCCCGATGGGCTAATTCCGGGATTGTAGTAGAAATTCGAATGGAAGATTTGAATAAATATTCCAGACACAAACAATTTGCCGGGTTAAAATTTCAGCAGGAGCTGGAATTTCTTGCCGGAATAAAAGGCTCATTTGGAGTTAAAGCACCTGCCCAACGTATGGCCGATTTTGTTGCAGGAAAGCAATCGGCAAATTTGCCCGAATGTTCCTATCATCCCGGGATAAAGACTTCCCCGATGCACGATTGGTTGCCTAAGCATATCTCAAAAAGGTTGCAGGTTGTGTTTAAGCAATTTGACCAAATGATGAGAGGCTTTCTCACAAATGAAGCGGTTATTCTTGGTGTAGAATCGCGAACTTCTTCTCCGATCCGTATTCCTCGCGATCCTGAATCATTGCAACATATTCATATTAAAGGCCTTTTCCCGGCTGGCGAAGGTGCAGGGTATGCCGGGGGCATTGTTTCATCTGCTATGGATGGAGAAAAGTGTGCCGAAGGGGTGGTTAATTATTTAGCCTGAAAATCTTCTCCTGAACTCCGATAGCACCACAGCCGTCGCCATGGCTACATTCAGCGATTCGGCGTGTAACCTTTTGGTGGCAAAATTGGGGATGTGAATTTTATGATTTACAAGCGGGATTAGCTCTTTACGGATGCCATTTCCCTCATTTCCCATTAAGATTAGCCCAGAGCTGTTAAGTTTCTCTCTATAAACATTTGAACCTTCCATAAATGTACCGTAAACAGGCAGTTTTATAAAATTGCTAAACCCCTTAATCACCTCAGGTAAATCGCAGTAAATTACTTTAACCCTGGCAATTGATCCCATACAGGCCTGGATTACTTTGGGTGAATAGGCATCAACCGTATCGTTGGAGCAAAGGATTGTATCAACCCCAAACCAGTCTGCTAGTCTTATAATAGTCCCCATGTTTCCCGGGTCCTGGATATCATCCAACGCCAGGGTAAGTGAATGGGAAAAATCCACCTCTGATATATTGTAAGCAGGCATTTCAACCAGCGCCAGAACAGGCGTTGGAGTTGACAGCTTGCTGATTTTTCTCATCTCTTCTGTGTCAACCTCAACCCACTCAGTGGCTTTTCCGGTTGTTTTTAATTTCGATTTTGTAGTATAGTAAACCCCTTTAATATTAAGCGATGAGTGTAACAGATCATCTACCAACTTTTCACCTTCGGCAAAGAAAAGTTGCTTTTCATAGCGATCCTTTTTTGCCCTAAGGCATGTAATCTCCTTAATATTATTCCTGGTGAGCATTGGGAATGAATTCTTTTATACCCATCAAAATTAAATAAAATGAGAGGAATTCAATGCGCTGATTATATGTTATAAAGCGAATTGTTATGTTTTGTTTACCAATATTCAATTTAATTTTGCTAAAGATTTTTAGGGATTAAAACCTTTTTTTATCTTTCATGGTCTATTTAATGCCTGTGAACGATCAACAAAACCACATAATTGCCATTTTTAATACCAGGGTTAAGTTTTGGTTAACCCTTATATTATTAGCGATATTGTCCTCTTCCTGTAATATTACAAAACATGTACCGGATGGGAAATACCTCTTAAACAGCACTAAGCTGAATATTAAATCCAAAGAGGTGAAACCTGGTGATGTTGAAACCTACATTCGCCAAAAGCCCAATAAACGCATTATCGGGATGAGAATTCACCTCCGGATATATAGCCTGTCCAGCCCATATAAATTTAAAGGGATCCATCAACGCCTTAAAATAATTGGTGAAGAACCAGTAATACTAGATACATTCCTGGTTAAACAGAGCGCAGAGAATATCAAACTTTACCTGAAAAGCAAGGGGTATTACCAGACATCCGTTTGGGATACTATCTACTATCCCAAGTACAAGAAAGCCAATGTTATATATACTGTCGATCCAAAGAAACCTTACACTATTGGTAAAATAAGCTATGTGGTTGAGGATACCCTACTCCTGAAATTGGTATTAAAAGATACCGTTAATTCCCTGATCAGAAAGGGAATTCTATTCGATTCCGATGTTCTGCAGGAGGAACGGGTTAGAATTCAGAAATACATGCAGAATAGCGGCTATTATTTTTTTAACAAGGATTTTATCACGTTTACTGCCGATACCACAATGGGAAACCACAAGGTTGATTTAATCTTGAACATCAGGAATCGTTACGTAATGCTCGAATCGGGTACAAAACTTTCCAAAAACTACCTAAAATATAAGATTAATAAAGTGTTCTTTTACCCGAATTTTGATCCCCGTGCATTACAGGCGGCGCAGAAGATAAATAAAGTTGATACTGTTTTTAGCAACGGGGTGGAATTCATCTATACAGGGGATCCCGGAATTGACCTTGAAGTTATTGATCAGGCCAACCTTATCAGGCCAGGGAACGTTTACTCTGATGATATTGTTCAGAAAACTCAAAATAACCTGAGCTCACTCCGGTTATTCAGGATGACTAATATCTATTTCACCGAGGTACCCCAGGACACTTCCAAAAAAAACAATGATAATGATTTCTTATTGTTTGCGGAGCCCGTAAAGAAGGATTCTATTCCAACCGGGCTACTTAATTGCATTATCCAGCTTACCCCACATACCTTGCAGAGCTATCAGGTGGAATTTGTTGGAACCAATACGTCCGGTGCGCTTGGTGCAGAAACCAACCTGATCTACCAGCACAAAAACCTGTTTTATGGCGCCGAAGTTCTTGATGTCCGGTTCAGGGGACTGATTGAAACTGTCCAGAAATCAACATCAGAATTTGCCTTCAATAATTCCCTGGAGCTTGGCGGTTCAGTTGGACTGAGTTTTCCCAGGTTTCTAAGCCCATTCTCCGGGAAGGAATATATTACCAAGTACAGCCCTAAAACGCAGATAACCGCATCCTACAATTTTCAACGTCGCCCGGAATATACCAGAACCATTGCAAGTATGACATTTGGGTATAGCTGGAAAGACTCAAAATTTGTTACACATGGAATAAACCCAGTTGAGGTAAATGCTGTAAACCTGCCATTCATTGATGAAAAATTTAAGGCAAGAATTGATACAACATCTCAAGCGAATAGCTACAAGAACCAGATTATCACCGTATCGAGCTATAACCTTACATTCAACAACCAAAATCTTCAAAAGAAAACCAGCTACACATACCTTAGGTTAAATGTTGAATTATCGGGCAATCTTTTGAATACCTTTTACTCTCATTTTGGTACCAGAGATGCAGATGGAACTTACAAGATACTCAACACCAGCTTTTCTCAGTTTGTTCGCTCAGACATAAATGTATCGTATCATCAAATTTTGGATGAATACAACACATTTGTTTACAGGGTATTCATTGGGGTTGGTTACCCCTACGGCAATTCAAAAGCATTACCCTTTGAGAAAAAGTACTTTTCTGGAGGTGCAAATGGGATGAGAGCCTGGAGCGCCAGAAGTTTAGGCCCAGGATCAGTTACTGCGCCCACTGGTACTTTTTATAACCAGACCGGCGATATTAAGCTTGAGGCTAACCTGGAGTACCGATTTAAACTGTTTTGGCAGTTGGAAGGCGCTCTTTTTGTAGATGCAGGAAATATCTGGTCTTACAAAGATGATATCAAAGATGCCGTTTTTTACCCCAGTACCTTTTATAAGCAAATTGCACTTGGAACTGGTACAGGATTCAGGGCCAACCTGGGCTTTCTGACTCTTCGGTTCGACTTTGGCTATCGGCTTTTTGATCCGGCCAAAGATCCAAAGAAAGATTTCAGGCCCTGGGTTCCTTTTCAGCAGAAATTCTCCTGGCAGGATTTCACCCTGAATTTCGGTATCGGCTACCCGTTCTAATTCTTAATTGACTTTCTTATCAAAATTTATTAGGTTTGTATAAATAAAAAAATAAATGCAATATGGATTACAATAAGATAGTTGAGGTTCTTGGCGATAAGTCAAAGTACTTACTTGAGCATAAATGTAAAACTGTAGCCAAGGAACAGCTACATTTGCCCGGTGCCGATTTTGTTGAAAGGGTGACTTACCACTCAAATCGCTCACCACAGGTGCTCCGTAGCTTGCAATCAATGTATAGCCATGGCAGGCTTAAAGATACGGGCTATTTATCAATACTTCCTGTCGATCAAGGTATTGAGCATTCTGCTGGGGCTTCTTTTGCTCCAAATCCGGTTTATTTTGATCCCGAAAATATAGTGAAACTTGCAATTGAAGGTGGGGCCAATGCGGTTGCATCTACCTTTGGGGTACTGGCAGCGGTATCAAGAAAATACGCTCATAGGATCCCATTCATTGTAAAAATCAACCATAATGAATTGTTAACCTACCCCAATAAGTATGATCAGATTATGTTCGGATCAGTTGAGGAGGCATGGAACCTTGGAGCCACTGCAATTGGCGCAACAATATATTTTGGATCTGAAGAATCAACCCGTCAAATCATTGAAGTGTCTGAAGCATTTGAGTATGCCCACCAGCTCGGCCTTGCCACTGTACTATGGTGTTACACCAGGAATAATGGTTTTAAAAAGGATGGGGTTGATTATCATGTTGCCGCTGATTTAACAGGTCAGGCTAACCATTTGGGTGTTACTATCCAGGCTGATATTATCAAGCAGAAACTCCCTGAAACCAATGGCGGGTTTAAAGCAATTGGGTTTAGTAAAACACACGATAAAGTTTACACCCAGCTAACCTCAGACCATCCCATTGACCTTACTCGCTACCAGGTTGTTAATTGTTATATGGGCAGGGCTGGACTGATCAACTCTGGCGGGGCATCAAGTGGCGCCAGCGATTTAGCCGAAGCCGTTCAAACAGCCGTAATAAATAAACGAGCCGGGGGAATGGGTTTAATCAGCGGAAGAAAAGCTTTTCAAAGGCCTATGGAAGAAGGAGTTAAAATACTCAATGCCATCCAGGATGTTTACCTTTGTAACGAGATAGATATAGCTTAACCGTTTTTATTAAGATGTTATTGGCCGGGGCAGCTCATGTCCCCGGCATTTTTTTTGGTTATGATAAATCTATAAAAATGATTACCTTTAATAGTATTTTTCCTAAGCCACTATCTGCAAATGAAATATAATTTATTTAAAGATTATTTCTCACTTTCCAAGAGCGAAAGGAATGGAATGATAGTGCTAGTATTTATAATATTGCTTCTCATTTTTGTTCCTGCAGTACTTAAAGAATTTTATAAGCCAACCCCAATAAATAATCTGGAGTACTACAATACCATAGATAGTTTTTTTTCATCTTTGTCTGCTGTACCAGATAAAGAAAACATAAAAGTCAACCCGATCGAGCAGGAAGAAGTGCTCCATAAAAGTGAAATAAAGCCCTTCTTTTTCGATCCAAATTCCTCTTCTCTGGATGAGTTTATTGACCTTGGACTAACTCCAAAACAAGCACAGGTTATAATAAGGTATAGGGAAAAGGGTGGCAGGTTTTTTAAACCTGATGATTTTGCAAAGATGTATGTGATTGATTCCAATAATTTTAGAAGATTAAAACCCTGGATTAGAATTAACACTCCTGCAACCCCCCAGAACACAACGATCAAATCGTCAGACTCTCCCAGCGAAAAGATATATATTGAGTTGAATTCAACTGACACCATTGAACTAATTAAGGTGAAGGGGTTGGGAAGGGTCTTCGCCAGAAGAATAGTCTCATACAGGAACCTGCTTGGTGGTTTTACAAGCATTGATCAGCTGAAAGAGGTTTGGGGATTTAGCCCGGAAGTAATGAAAAACATTTCACCACAGCTTTGGGTTGATTCAACTAAAATACAATTTATTAATATCAACCTGGTTGGTTTTGAAGACCTGAAAAAACATCCATATTTAACAGAATATCAGGCAAAAGGATTAATATACTATAGAAGTAAGGTGGGCACAATCAAATCGGTTGATGAGCTATTAAAGCAAAAAATCATTCCACCTGAGAGGTATTATAAGGTAAAACCTTATCTAAAGGTTGATTGAATTTACCGTTTTCCCACAAAATTTTTAACCAATATAGGGTAAACAGTGATTCTTTTTGTTGGAAAGAAAAAAAGTGCCTACTATTTTGTTTTATTTTTTATAAAGATTAATTTTGCGGCTCATAAATTTTAAAAAAATGATTGTAATTCCAATTAAAGAAGGCGAAAACATTGAAAGAGCGCTAAAGAAATTCAAAAGAAAGTTTGAGAAAACCGGAATAATGAAAGAATTACGTGCTCGTCAGGCTTTTACAAAACCATCCGTTCGTAGAAGGGATACGGTTAAAAAGGCCATCTTTATACAAAATCTACAGCAAACAGAGGAGTAGCATTTTTTTGGGTGCATTTCAGGCAATAATGCCTGTTTTTCTTGTATAGTAATTATTTTATTATTATATTGCATCCAACGGACTATGCTAACTCTATTCCTAAAATATCTTCAGGTCGAAAAAGGTTACTCTGTACATACCGTTAGATCATACGGGGACGATGTGCAGCAGTTTTATCAATTTTGTGGTATAGCTGATGAGCCGCCAACCACATTTACTGCCAGGCATGTTCGCGCTTGGTTATCATCAATGATTTCACAGGGGGTTTCCACCCGTTCAGCAAACCGAAAACTTTCTTCATTAAGATCCTACTTTCGTTTTCTCCAACGCCAGGGGTATATAAAGATTAACCCAGTTGAGAGGGTGATTTCCCCTAAATCAGGGAAAAGGCTACCCGTTTTTGTCAGCGAGAAAGAGATGAAGGCCTTACTTAGCCCTGATTTTTTTTCTGATGATTTTACCGGCATCCGGGATACAACAATCATTGCCCTGTTTTACTTTACCGGGATTCGATTATCTGAACTGATAAGTTTAACCCTTGATAGCATTGATTACTCTTCCCAAACGCTTAAGGTGCTGGGAAAGGGTGGAAAAGAGAGAATTATCCCGCTTCACCCGGAAATTATAGGGTTAATTAAGAAATATATCTTTGAGCGTAAGAGTATTTCCAAAAACAAAAAAGATACATCATTGTTTCTCACTATAAAAGGGAAACCATTGTATTCTAAACTTGTGTACAAAATTGTTAACCGGCATTTAGCCATGGTTACAACACTTGAGAAAAAGAGCCCCCATGTACTCAGGCACACTTTTGCAACTCATCTGCTGAACCAAGGGGCAGAACTTAATGCTATAAAAGAGCTATTGGGGCATGCCAATTTAAGCGCCACACAGGTTTACACCCATAGTTCTTTCGAGAAACTAAAAAAAGCATATAACCTTGCTCATCCAAGAGCATAATTATTTCAACATAATAAGGAGGATTGACTATGAATGTAAAAATCCAATCAATCAAATTCAACGCTGATAAAAAGTTGATTGACTTCATTAACCAGAAAGTTTCTAAACTCGATCGGTTCTTCGACAATATCATTGGCGCAGAAGTGATCCTGAGAGTTGAGAAAACGCAGGATTTAGAAAACAAGTTTGCGGAAATTCGCCTGGGTGTACCGGGAAATGATCTGATTGCCCATAAGCAATGCAAAACCTTCGAGGAGGCCATTGATGGAAGTGTTGATGCTCTGAAAATACAAATAAAGAAACATAAAGAAAAGCTTAGAGGAATTTAAACGAGATGGTAGAGCTTAAAACTGAGCCTCTTTTCTAAGGTACTTATATTAAATGTAGAAATGCCGAGGGAAAGAGGCTCAGTGTTTTAATTTCAAAAAAATAAAAGATTTATTTTGTGCATATATAAAATATTTATACATTTGCCATCCGATTTTGGAGGGGAGAATTAGCCTGAAAATTCGAAGTTCTCAGAGATTGCCGATGTAGCTCAGTTGGCCAGAGCAGCTGATTTGTAATCAGCTGGTCGGGGG
>CAZKHG010000003.1:73352-129806 GCA_964552655.1 uncultured Rikenellaceae bacterium | reverse complement strand
AGTCCCGTGAGAGGCTCTTAAGCAGCATTGAATGCTGCTTTTTTAATAATAATTATGATGAACGCAGAATTAATTACCATTGGCGATGAAATCCTAATTGGTCAGATAGTTGACACAAACTCAGCATGGATAGCCCAAAAGTTGAATATGATAGGTGTGAAGGTTCAAAAAATTATTTCAACTTCTGATGATGAACAAAGCATTTTGAATGTAATTAACGATTCGTTAAGCTCATCTGAAATTGTAATAATCACAGGCGGCTTAGGACCAACAAACGATGATGTTACAAAAAGGGCTTTACTTAGCTACTATGGGGGCAATTTAGTTGTAGATGAATCAACTCTGAAGCAAATTGAATCATTTTTTAAAAAAAGAGGGCTGCCTCTTACTGAATTGAATCGTAAACAGGCAGAAGTCCCTGATTCCTGTTTAGTTCTGCCTAACATGAAGGGAACAGCCCCTGGGATGTGGTTCGAAAGAGATAGTAAAATTTTGATATCCCTTCCAGGCGTCCCCTTTGAGATGGAGTCATTAATGGAGGAGAGCGTTTTACCCAAATTAAAGCTGCTATCTTCTAATATAATTATTCATCAGACAATTCAAACATTTGGTTTACCAGAATCATTTCTTGCTGAGAAGCTCTTTGATTGGGAAAATTCGATTCCAAAAAACATAAAACTGGCATATCTACCCAGTCCAAATTCCATAAGGTTAAGAATTAGCGCATACGGGAATTCGGAAAAGAACTTAAATGATCAAATTACAATCCTGGTAAAATCATTACAAAATATCATCCCAAAATATATTTTTGGTTATGGTGAGGTTTCCATGCAGGAGGTAGTTGGATTAATGCTTAAAAAAATCAGTGCAACTATCTCTATTGCTGAAAGTTGTACTGGTGGTAATATTTCACATTTGATAACATTAGTACCTGGTTCTTCCTCCTATTTTCGAGGAGGTTTAGTGGCTTATTCAAATAACATTAAAATTGATTATTTGAAGGTTGATAAAGAATTAATCGCAGAATTTGGAGCGGTGAGCAGGAGGGTGGTAGAACAAATGGCTAAGGGTATTAAAGATTTATTGAAAACTGATTATGCAATTGCAATATCAGGAATTGCTGGTCCGGATGGGGGTACAGAAAATAAACCAATAGGAACAGTTTGGATATCAGTGATTTCGAACAAGAATTTGATAACCAAGGAATTTAGGTTTGGAAACGACAGGCAAATTAATATCACCCGATCTTCGGTTACTGCATTAAATATGTTACGGTTACTATTGCTTGAAGAACATCCTTATTTAGCTGAAAATATTTTTTCATAAAAATTTGAATAATTGATTTTTTATAGCGTAATTTGCGTCCTGTTTTGAAAAACCTATTTGAAATTAATATTGAGAGATGTCTAGAATTTGTCAAATAACCGGAAAACAATTGATGGTTGGAAATAATGTTTCCCACTCAAAAAGAAGGACGAAACGAAGATTCTACCCCAATTTAATGAATAAGAAATTCTATCTTGAGGATGAAAACCGTTGGGTAACTTTAAAAGTTTCTGCTGCCGGTATCAGAACCATCAATAAGAAGGGGCTTAAAACTGCCCTAAAAGAAGCACAGGAAAGAGGGTTAATTAATATTTACTAAAGATTTGAGAAATGGCTAAGAAAGGTAACAGAGTACAGGTTATTCTTGAGTGCACTGAGCACAAAGAAACTGGTTTGCCAGGAATGTCAAGGTATATCACCACCAAGAATAAGAAAAATACTCCGGAACGTTTAGAACTTAAAAAGTTTAATCCGGTTCTTAAAAGGGTAACCCTTCATCGTGAAATAAAATAAATTGATTAAGCATGGCAAAGAAAGTAGTAGCATCTATGCAAAAAGGAACCGGTAGGGTTCGCACCAAATGCATTAAAATGGTTAAGTCACCAAAATCTGGTGCTTATATGTTTAAGGAAGAAATGATAAACAACGCCGAGATCCCCGATTTCTTTAAGGCAAAGTAATTAGGGTTCTTCCCGAAGATATTTAAAAAGCTTTCTTACCTAGAAAGCTTTTTCTTTTTTACTAAATTCGAAGTTTAAAACTGAACAATGAGTGTATTTAACTTATTCTCAAAAGATAATAAAGAATCTTTAAATAAGGGGCTGGAAAAAACCAAGGAAAGCCTTTTGAAAAAAATTTCCAGAGCGGTAATCGGAAAATCATCGGTTGATGATGAGATACTTGATAATTTGGAAGAAATTCTCATTTCTTCAGATGTTGGGGTGGAAACAACCCTGAAAATCATCGAAAGAATCCAGAAAAGAGCAGCAAATGAAAAATACCTGAATACCTCCGAACTGAATCTGATCCTAAAATCAGAAATTGCTGCACTTTTAGAACAAAACAAACCTTTAGAAACAAACCATTTTGATAAATACAAACCATATGTAATTATGGTTGTAGGTGTAAATGGAGTTGGTAAAACAACTACCATAGGCAAACTGGCCAACCTCTATAAATCTCTTGGCAAAAGCGTCATACTTGGAGCTGCAGATACTTTCAGAGCTGCTGCAGTTGACCAGTTAAGTATTTGGGCAGATCGTGTTGGTGTTCAAATAATTAAACAACAAATGGGAGCCGATCCAGCTTCAGTTGCATTTGATACCCTTACCTCTGCAAAAGCCAATAATAATGATATTGTAATAATAGATACAGCCGGGAGACTGCACAACAAAATCAACCTTATGAATGAGCTTGCTAAAATCAAAAGAGTTATGCAAAAGGTTGTCCCGGAAGCACCTCACGAAGTTCTACTTATTCTTGACGGGTCCACTGGGCAAAACGCTTTCGAACAAGCTAAACAGTTTACACTGGCAACCGAAGTAAATGCGATTGCATTAACCAAACTTGACGGAACGGCTAAAGGCGGAGTTGTGATTGGCATTTCAGACCAATTCAAAGTTCCGGTTAAATATATTGGCATCGGAGAAAAAATGACCGATATACAACTTTTTGACAGAAAAGAATTTGTTGATTCGCTTTTCAATTAGTACTTACCAACTATTTATACCATCACTTGATTTTCCAATGTCAAAAATAAAAAGAATAAATGTTGTAACCCTTGGTTGTTCAAAGAATATTGTTGATTCAGAAGTACTTATGAATCAATTGAGGATTGATGGGTGGAAAATTAGTCATGATTCTAATGATGAATCCATCAAAAATGTGATAATCAATACCTGTGGCTTTATCGAAGATGCGAAAGAAGAATCAATTGATACGATTTTGCGATTTATAGATGCCAAAAAGAAAGGGTTGATTGACCATATCTATGTTATGGGTTGTTTATCACAGCGATACAAATCTGATTTGAAACTTGAAATGCCCGAAGTAGATGGAATTTATGGGGTAAATGAATTACAACTTATACTAAATAATTTGAATTCAGAATATTACGAATCAGAAACCATAAACAGGTATTTGACAACTCCTAATCACTATGCATACCTTAAAATCTCAGAAGGTTGTAACTGGGGTTGCAGTTTCTGCGCAATCCCTTTGATTAGGGGAAAGCATATTTCAAGAAGTATTGATTCTTTAGTTAAAGAAGCCAATGCGCTTGCCAATCAAGGCGTTAAAGAACTAATTATTATCGCTCAAGATTCAACCTATTATGGTGTAGATCTTTATGGTGAAAGAAAACTGGGAGAACTTTTAACAAAATTAAGCGAAATCAATGGAATAACCTGGATTAGATTACATTATGCTTTTCCTGCCCATTTCCCAGCAGATTTAATTGAAGTTATTAAGAGTAATCCCAAGATCTGTAAGTATTTAGACATACCTCTTCAGCATATAAGCAATAAAATGCTGCAAAAAATGCATCGGGGGATTGATAAACATGCAACCATTTCACTTATTAATAGGATAAGAAACGTAACCCCGTCTATTGTAGTAAGAACAACCATAATGGTTGGCCATCCTGGGGAAACTGAAAAGGATTTTAATGAACTTCTTGAATTTGTAAGGGAAACAAAGTTTGAACGATTAGGAGTTTTTAAATACTCGGAAGAAGAGGGTACCTTTGCTGCGCAAAATTACAATGATGATGTACCTTTAAAAGTTAAAGAAGATAGGTTTTCACAAATTATGAATCTCCAGAATGAGATATCCAATAAACTGAATAAAAATAAAATAGGACAAAAATATAAGGTAATAATTGATAGGGTAGAAGGGGATTTTTTATATGGTAGGACTGAATACGATTCACCCGAAGTTGATCAGGAAGTTATAATTAAAAAACCAAATTTTAAAATCATACCTGGTGATTTTGTTAATGCGGTTATTACCTCTAGCGATGATTATGACCTTTTTGGAGAAGTAATTGACTGATATACACTAAGAAATCCACTCTGATTTATTATACTATTGACCTTAAACTCTTTAAAGCAGAAATATAATCTGGTTCATGGGCTATCTCTCCAACTATTTCTACATATTTCACGATATCATCATTACCAATAATAATAACACCGCGTGCTAGCAATCTCAGCTCATTAATCAGAAATCCATATTTTTGTCCAAATTCGGTATTTTTATGATCTGAAAGAGTCTGCAAATTAGCTATTCCTTCTGCGCCACAAAACCTCTTGAGAGCAAATGGAAGATCAACAGAAATAGCAAGAAAATTAACTTTATCGGCATAAACATTAGCCTCTTTATTGAATTTCTGGTTCTGGATGGAGCAAACACTTGTATCAATTGAAGGGAAGACAGATATAAGTTTTACTTTCCCTTTAAAATCAGAGAGTTTAACAGGTTTTAAATTGTTATCCATCACAGTAAAATCAGGGGCTATATCGCCAACTTTAACCTGTGTGCCATATAAACTAACTGCTTTTCCACCAAATATAATTTCCATAATTCAAGTTTTTTCACATTATTGTTATGAATATCAACTTACTACTTGTGGCTGAAGTATTAAGGTTAGAAAAGTATTATTCCTCATCAACTGCTTCAGCAGCTATTGGTTGATCTTTGGTAATTACTTTTATTACAATTTCGTCCTTCTTTTTATTATAACCAACTGAAATGGTATCGCCAACTTTCATTGTACTCTTAATAATTACTTCCGCCATAGGGTCTTCCAGATATTTCTGGATTGCCCTTTTTAAGGGTCGGGCACCATACTGGATATCATAACCCTTATCAGTAATATAGTCTTTTGCAGTAGGAGTTATTTTGATATTAAAGCCGAGATTTAATATTCTATCATACAGGCCTTTAAGTTCAATATCGATGATCTTATGAATATCATCGCGGGTAAGTGAATTAAACATTACCACATCATCAATCCTGTTGAGAAACTCTGGGGCAAAAGCTTTTTTAAGTGCTTTTTGTAAAATATCTTTAGAGTAATCATTGGATGAATTCTCCTTGGCAGCAGTGTTAAAACCAACCCCTTTACCAAAATCTTTTAACTCTCTTGTGCCAATATTAGAAGTCATAATAACAATCGTATTTTTGAAATCAACTCTACGGCCAAGACTATCAGTTAGTTGACCTTCATCAAGTACCTGAAGAAGAATATGGAATACATCTGGGTGAGCTTTTTCAATTTCATCAAGTAAAACTACAGAGTAAGGTTTTCTGCGAACCTTTTCGGTAAGTTGACCGCCTTCCTCGTAACCAACATAACCAGGGGGCGCTCCAACAAGCCTTGAGACAGAGAATTTCTCCATGTACTCACTCATATCGACACGAATAAGGTTATCAGTTGTATCGAATAAATATTTTGCCAAAACTTTTGCCAGCTGGGTTTTTCCAACCCCGGTTGGACCAAGAAAAATAAATGTTCCAATGGGTTTATTTGGATCTTTCAACCCTGCTCTGTTACGCTGAATTGCTTTTACAACTTTGTTGATAGCTTCAGATTGTCCAATAACAGAACCACTTAACTCTTCAGCCATTTTGAGTAAGCGTGTACCTTCGGCCTGGGCAATTCTTTGAACGGGCACACCGGTCATCATTGCAACAACTTCGGCAACCTTTTCTTCATCAACAGTTTCCCTATGCTTAGTAAGTTCACGTTCCCATCTTTTTTGTTCTTGTTCCAGCAGTTCAAGGAATTGTTTTTCACGATCCCTGAAACTTGCTGCTGATTCAAAATCCTGATTCTTAACAGCTTTAATTTTCTCTTTTTTTGCCTCCTCAATTTGCTTTTCCAGCATTATTATCTTTTCAGGTACTTTGATATTTGAAATGTGAACCCTTGATCCCGATTCATCCAGGGCATCAATTGCCTTATCGGGTAAATGCCTGTCCGTAATATATCTCATGGTTAATTTAACGCATGCTTCAATGGCATCCTGAGTGTAGTTTACATTATGATGTTCCTCATATCTATCCTTGATGTTGTTAAGTATTTCAATTGTTTCTTCCTGGGATGTAGGCTCAACCATAACCTTTTGGAATCTGCGTTCAAGTGCCCCGTCCTTCTCGATATGCTCTCTGTACTCATCAAGAGTAGTTGCACCTATGCACTGTAATTCACCACGGGCTAAGGCTGGCTTAAGCATATTTGCAGCATCTAGTGATCCAGTAGCCCCTCCAGCTCCTACGATTGTGTGAATCTCATCAATAAATAGGATAATATCGTTAGTTTTAGATAGCTCATTTAATATGGCTTTCATACGTTCTTCAAATTGTCCACGGTATTTTGTACCCGCAACTATTGAAGCCAAATCAAGGGTAACAACCCGTTTGTTGAAGAGTACCCTGGAAACCTTTCTTTTAACAATTCTTAGGGCTAAACCTTCTGCAATTGCTGATTTCCCTACGCCTGGCTCACCAATTAAAATAGGGTTGTTCTTTTTCCTTCTACTGAGTATTTGAGCAATTCGTTCTATTTCCTTTTCGCGCCCAACGATAGGATCGAGCTTGCCCTCCTCGGCATTTTTAGTTAGATCTATTCCGAAATTATCCAGAACCGGGGTTTCAGATGTTGGCTTACCAGATGTTTGCTGGGGTCCTTTAGGTGCACCAAAGGAACCTTTCTCTTCATCATCTTCCGAAAAATCAGATTTCGCCTTAATTTCTTCAACTTCAAGCTCTGATCTTACCAGGGTGTAATCAACTTTCATTTCGTTTAACAGCTGGGTTACATAGCTGTTTTCATCGCGCAGAATGGCTAATAGCAAATGTGATGTATTTACCGTATCGCTTTTTAGAGATCTGGCCTCTAGAAGAACCAATTTTAAAACTCTTTCTGCTGATTTATAGAGAGTTAAATCATCAGGTTCTTTAAAACCAGTCATATCCTTATCTGTTCGAATTTTTTTCTCAATCGTTTTTTTCAGCTCTACCAAATCTACCCCATGTGTAAGTAATAGATCAATAGCCACACCTTCTCCATCCCTTAAAATACCAAGGAACAGATGCTCTGTTCCAATTGAGGTATTACCTAACCTAATGGCTTCTTCACGGCTATAGGTTAATACATCTTTAATTTTCTGAGAATACTTTGAATCCATAAAAAATTGCACAACTTAAATCGATACTAAATTAATATAGATAAACAGAAAAACAAACACATTTGTTTTATAAGTTTAACTAATTTGTATCGTTTATAATATCTGTGAATATTGATTTTATTGTTAATAACTCCATACCATTTATTGCAAGAAATTAATCGGAATTAAGTAAGTTTGCAAGTTCAAAAAAAGAGTTTAATTATTTAATGTTAATAGCATAAAATGGCTGAAGGCGAAAGGATTATACAGATAAACATCGAAGAAGAGATGAAATCAGCCTACATTGATTATTCAATGTCGGTTATTGTATCGCGGGCATTACCTGATGTAAGAGATGGTTTAAAACCAGTTCACCGCAGGGTACTTTTTGGTATGTCTGAACTGGGCGTAAATGCAGGAAAACCATTCAAGAAATCGGCTCGTATTGTGGGAGAAGTTCTTGGTAAGTATCACCCTCATGGCGATACTTCTGTATATGATGCTATGGTTAGGATGGCTCAGGAATGGTCGTTAAGGTATCCATTGGTTGATGGCCAGGGTAACTTTGGTTCAGTTGATGGCGATAGCCCTGCTGCAATGAGATATACTGAAGCAAGGTTAACTAAAATCGCCGAGGAAACCCTTGCTGACCTTGACAAAAATACTGTGGATTTCAGGCTAAATTTTGATGATTCCCTGGAAGAACCAACTGTATTACCAACCAGAATACCAACACTTCTTGTAAACGGTTCATCAGGTATTGCAGTCGGGATGGCAACAAACATGCCGCCTCATAATATCGGCGAAGTGATAGACGCAATATGCGCCACAATAGATAACCCTGAGATTACTATTGATGAGCTAGCAAAAACAATTAAAGGTCCTGATTTCCCCACCGGAGGCATTATTTATGGGTATCAAGGCATTAAAGAAGCATATCAAACCGGAAAAGGACGAGTTGTTATTCGTTCTAAAACTGAAATTGAACAAACTGAATCGGGAAGGGTAAAAATTATAGTTTCAGAAATACCCTACATGGTTAATAAAGCTGAAATGATCAGGAAGATTGCCGATTTAATCAATGAGAAGAAGATTGAAGGGATCAGCTATATCAATGATGAATCGGACAGGCAAGGTACCCGTGTTGTTATCATTCTAAAAAAAGAGGCTGTTGCCAATGTGGTGCTCAATAACCTGTTCAAGTTAACCCAACTTCAATCTAACTTTACAGTAAATAACATTGCCCTTGTTGATGGACGGCCTAAATTATTGAATCTAAAAGATTTAGTCTCGTTATTTATCAAACATAGGCATAACATTATTCTCCGTCGCACTCAATTTGAACTTGATCAAGCCGAAAAACGTGCACACATACTAGAGGGTTTATTGATAGCCATCGATCATATAGATGAAATCATTAACCTCATAAGGGCTGCCAATACTCCAGATGAAGCCAAGGATAAACTTATGGTTAATTTTAATTTATCAGAGATTCAGGCGCGGGCTATTATTGATATGAGGTTAAGAAGTTTAACCGGTCTGGAACGTGATAAAGTTAAAGAGGAGTACAACGAACTTTTAAAACAGATTGAGTATTTTAAGCAAATTCTACAAGATCATTTACTCCAAATGAAAATAATTAAGGCTGAGATGCTGGAGATTAAACAGAAATATGGCGATGAACGCAGAACTGAAATTATACCCAATGCTGAGGAGTTTAATCCAGAAGATTTTTACGCTGATGAAGAAGTGGTTATAACCATTTCAAGATTAGGATATATAAAGCGAACCCCATTGTATGAATACAGAACTCAAGCAAGGGGAGGAGTTGGAGCAAAAGGAAGTACAACCCGCGATGAGGATTTCATTGAACACCTCTATACAGCAAGTATGCATAACACGATGCTCTTTTTTACTGAGAAAGGTAAGTGCTTCTGGCTTAAGGTATATGATATTCCGGAAGGAAGTAAAACTTCAAAAGGAAGGGCAATTCAAAACTTATTGAATATTGAAAATGACGATAATGTCAGAGCTTACATCAATGTAAAAAAACTCAGCGATTTAGATTATATCCAAAATAATTTTATCATTTTATGCACCAAGAAAGGGGTAATTAAAAAAACATCCCTTGAAGCTTATAGCCGTCCACGACAAAATGGGGTTATTGCCATTACAGTAAGAGAGGGTGATCAACTAATAGAAGCGTGCCTTACCAATGGAACCTGCCAAATTTTGCTGGCAGCAAAAAATGGTAAAGCGATTCGTTTTCCCGAAAATCTTGTACGATCAATAGGTAGAACCGGCAGCGGTGTACGCGGAATCAGCATAAGCGGTAATGACGAAGTAATTGGCATGGTTTGTGTTGAAGAGGATGAGAAAAAAGACATTCTGGTAGTTTCTGAAAATGGTTACGGGAAAAAATCAAAACTTGAAGACTATAGAATCACTAACAGAGGAGGGAAGGGTGTTAAAACCATTAATATAACTCCCAAAACTGGAAATTTAATTTCTATAAAAGGGGTAACAGATAATGAAGATTTGATGATAATAAATAAAAGTGGCATAACCATTAGACTTTCTGTCAATCAGATTCGTGTTACCGGTAGAGCTACTCAAGGAGTTAAACTAATAAACCTTAAAAATAGCGACTCAATAGCAGCAATAGCAAATGTTGAAAAATCAGAAGAGAAAGATGATGCTACAGATGAAGTGGTTACAGATAACGCCTCTGAAAATTTAAGCGAATAGGTTTGATTATCATACAATTATTAATAGATTTGCAAAAATTTTTTAAAACAAAACCCAAATACAATGAAAAGATTATCAATTATTTTAGTGTTTTTCTTCGGAATAAATATGATATATGCCCAAACCGGAGTAAAAATAAACTTCGACCAACTTAAAAAGAAAGTTGAAAGGAGCAATGAGGATATTCAAAACCCAAAAAAGAATATTAAAGAAGGGACTTGGATATCGAGAGCTCAGCTTATGATGGAGATTTATGAGTCTCAGCTATTAAACACAAGGGTAGGAATGGTTCCCCAGGAATTTATTCTTATTGCTGGACAGCCAAAAGAACGCATTCAAGAGGAACAAGATGGGAATTTGGTTGAGAAGTTTGTAACTGAGCGAGCTATTTTCTATTTCATGAACAATCAATTGGAAAAATGGGATGTTCTTAACCCGGTGGTTGAAAAACCTCTAGATATCGCTTTGGAAAGTCTGAATAAAGCCATTGAACTAGATGTTAAGGGGAAAAAGACCAAGGATATTGCTGAACAATTGAATAAACTTAAAGGTTTTTATGTTTCCGATGGATCAAATTACTATGCTTTTAAAAAGTATGATTTGGCCTATGAGTGTTTTAAAAAGGTTATCAATATTGGTTTAATGCCACAGCTTAATCATAAAGACACCGTAATATATTACTATGCAGGGCTTTCTGCTCAACTGGCGAATAAAAATACTGAAGCAATTGACCTTTACAAAAAAGCCATTGAATTAGGCTATTCATCCGAAGGAAACGCATATTTTAACATAGATGAAGCGTACAAAGCAAATGGTGATAATGATTCCGGTTTACAATACCTTGAGGATGGTTTTGTAAAATTCCCTAAAAATCAGAATGTAATGTTTTCATTAATTAACCATTATTTAGTAAAAGGCGACGATCCTTCGAAAATCCTGGTATTATTGGATAAAGCCATCAGCGATGAACCAACAAATGCATCTTTACATTTTGCCAAAGGCACATTATACGATAGGTTAGGCCAAATGGATAATGCTATTCTAAGCTATCAGGAAGCTATCAAAATAAACCCGCAATATTTCGATGCTTATTATAATATTGGAGCACTTTACTTTAACAAGGGTGCAAAATTAGTTGAAGAAGCAAATAAACTGCCTGCTCGAGAAATTGAAAAATACGATGCTCTAATGGCTAAAGCTAATGTTGAGTTTAAAAACTCTTTGCCTTTTATGATTAAAGCGAATGAAGTTAACCCAACTGATAAAAATACGCTAGAGGCACTAAAAAATATTTATTTCCGATTCAGAACTGAAAGTCAGGAGATGAATTCAAAATACCTTGAATTTAATGAGAAACTAAAATCTCTCTAAATCCAAATAAAACAAGTTCTATAAAACCCTGGTGAATATGCCAGGGTTTTTTAATTTTAGGAGGAGAGTATTATAAATTTATATTTAACATAATATTAATTATATGACTATTTTATTAATTACAATTTTTTTTTGCAGTTTAATTAAGATTACAATTTTTAATGTATAATTGCAGAAAAAATTGAATCATGAACAAGAAACGAGTAGTAGTAAACTATTTCAATTTAACTCCTGATATTCTAGAACTACTCAAAAAAAAATATCCTGCAGGATATCAACACCATGTGATAAAAGTTGAAAAACCTAATGGTGACTTTTTTTATGCTGTTACTTTAGACACCGAAGATACCAGCTATTTGATAAAGGTCAATGTTAAAATTGATTCTAAACCAAAAGATGAAGACGAGGAAAAAGATTTCTTTGGCGACAATGATGATATTGGAACAAGTGAAGATTCTTTTCCAGAAGAAGCAGCTGAGGAATCGGAAGATGAATATAGCGAGGATTAGTTCTCAAAACCCTCAAACTTTAGCATTGGTCTCCCCTTTTTAAACCCTAGTACTTTACACCTGATTTTCATTCCCGCTGCTTTTGAAACCAATTCATTCGGTATAATTACTCCGCATTTATTTCCCTGTCTATCAAATACAATAGCATTGCTTTTAATATTATCTTCTAAATCATCAACCTGTTCAATCCCTGCAATGCTAAAGCTATAATTCTCACCAATTATGTACCAGGGATTTAATGGTTCAACCTTTAATAATCCATTAGGTTTAACATCTAATACATGGCACTTTATTGGCTTACCAACTTGAATATTATAATGTTGATAATGTTGCTTTTTTAGGATCGATTGATATACCCCATAACTTAATAGAAAAAATTCTTCATTGTTTAATTCAACGCATTTCAGCACATTGAAGTCAACAATCTGATCTTCTATTTTAAGGTTTATAATTTCTCTTATTGATAATTTATTATCGTATAAATCTAATATGGGTTTTCCTTTTTTTACTCTTATTACTTTAAACCTGATTTTACTCCCAACATTTATATTATCAGGAATTTTTGCTATTACTTGAATAGAAGTTGTAAAAACATCCAGGACTTCAATTATAAAAAGATTTTCATTGCAATTGGTAGAGTTTAAAACCTCAAAATCATAATATTCACCCTCCTTGTATACAGGATGCTCAGGTTCTAAAAATATCTGGCCTGTACAGTTGACTTTATCAATTCTACATTTAATTTCCTGCCCGATTTGATAATTATAATTATCATAATATGATGAATTTAAAAGTAATTTTCGACCTGAATCATGCACTATAACAAAAAAATCACCTTTTTCAGGAATTGTAATAACTTTATTAATTCTGAATAAATACCAATTTCCTTCAATAAATTTCATTTAATTGAATTTTCGAGATACCAATATCCAATATGTACAAAGATTTGTATAAAAATAAGAGTAATCTTGACTTCTTTCAACACAATAAATTTAACTTCAAAATTCTATAAGAATTACAAACTGTTATTTGTCAAATATTTATTAATTCTTTTTACCAAAAAAGGACCAGTATAAATAAATCCACTATAAATTTGAATTAAGCTCGCTCCTGCTTTTAATTTTTCATAGGCATCTGTTTCACTCATTATTCCTCCGGTTCCAATTATAGGTTTCTTTCCATTTGTTTTTTTGTGTATTAAACTTATTACTTCATTAGAACGCTTTTGTAATGGTAATCCACTTAATCCACCCTGACCAATTTTCTCGATGATACTAAAATCGGTTACTAAATTTTCGCGGGAAGTTGTTGTATTTGTAGCCACATAGCCATCTATACCACACTCTTCAGCAATAGAAATGGTTTCATCAAGTTGCTCATTGGTTAAATCAGGAGATACTTTAAGCAGTATAGGTTTAATTAATTCCTTTTTATTCCTCTCTAAAATAATTGCTTCTAAAATTGTTTTCACTTCTTCCCCATTTTGAAGGTCACGAAGATCTTTAATATTTGGACAACTAATATTAATTACAATATAATCTACATATTCATATAAAGCATTGAAACAAAACAAATAATCATTCACCGCTTCAACATTAGGTGTAGCTGTATTTTTACCAATATTGCCCCCGATAATTATTTTAGGGTCTCTCCTGTTTAATAATTTTTTTTGGACATAGAGAACTCCTTTATTGTTAAAGCCCATCCTGTTAATTAAAGCATTATCTTTTATTAATCTGAATATACGTGGTTTAGGGTTTCCTGGCTGCGGTTTTGGAGTTACAGTTCCAATCTCTATAAAAGAAAAACCAAAAGCTGATAATTCATTATAGAAACTGGCATTTTTATCAAACCCGGCTGCTAAACCAACAGGATTTTTAAATTTTAACCCAAAAACTTTCTTTTCAATTTTCTGGTTTTTATATTCGAATAGAAAAGCTGATATTTCTTTTATGCCTGGAATGCAAAAAGACATTTTAAGAAAAGAAACTATTATTTTATGGACAGATTCAGGGTTTATAAGGAATAAAAGTGGGCGTAAAATTAATTTATACATAATTTTTATTGCAAAACTACACTAATGTATAAAATTCTCAAAATAACATTAAGTTGGTTTGTACACTGTAAAGCTTTTATCGTGATAAAATATTACAATTTGTTCAATTTTTCTATCTAAAGCAGAAGTCTGAATTGATTCAATATTTATTGAATTTTTGGTAATATTATCATCTTTATGTTTGTTATCAAACTGAATATCATTTTTGTTTACATCTGTAAATTGATTGAATAGGTTTTTTTGAACTGCCGATTTATACATTTCTCCCCTACCCATAATCAGCCAATCTGCATTAACATGAGGAAATTTATCTAATATTTTTTGAATTAAATCAAAACTTGGATTATTCCTTCCAGCAAGTATGTGCGAAATTGCACTTCTTTGCACCCCAATAATATCAGCAAATTTGGTTGATGTAATACCTTCAACACTAATTATTTCAGCAATTCTTTCTTTCATGATCATAAATTTTTACAAATGTAAATAATATTTTTTAATTTTTCTGTAAAAAGTTATTTTACATGTGTAATATGGTTTACATGTGTACTTATATGCGTACTATTAATAATTATCATTACTGTACGTCTAATATTTAATTAATATAGCAAAACCTTTACCCGGTCAATCCCCTACGGGGAAATTGATGCAGAATGGTCTGCTTAATTTACAATTCTTTTTCGCTTATAGCGAAATACAGTGTAGTTGTTAAAGTGTTGTAAAATAGTTGAATATATTATGAAAGAAATTTCTCGTAGAGCCTACCTGCCACTTGGAAGGGATAATGATTTTTTATCAGACAGTAATGAATAATTATATTGAATTTGCCCTTTCCATTGAATTCCATAGAAACTATCATAATTGTTTGAATGGTAATTCTAAACCCTAATTTAATTGGAATTAAATAAATGATATAATTGTAGATCTAGTTCACTATCAAGTCGAGGTTATATATAATTGCACCTCCAATAGTTTAAATTAAGATTAACAGTATAATAACTGAATAAAACATCCTAAAATAAATATTTTAATAAAACAATTTAATTATATAGAATTAATAAAGTGCTGGTTATCATAATTATAAATTATTAATAATATGATTTTACAAGAAAATAGGCCCTGATTTTGATAAAATACTAAATCTATTACTTGAATTAAATTTACTATATAATTGATTCTAAGTAACATAATAATTTAAATACATATTTATTGATATATCAACGGGGGTTGGCTTTTTTGGTTGTTTCTGCATTGGGAAGAGTTTACACATGTAGCTTATCAAGGATTGTAAATTATTTCTGATAGTTTACTTATGTAATGTGATAGATGAGAGATAGTAAAAAAACAGTAAACCTATAAGCCGGGTTCTGTACCATATAATGGTCCCTATCATTTATCTGGGATTGTAATTGCTTACAACCTCAAGCAACCTACCCCTCCTGATTTTAAGAAAACTTAAACCAGTGCGAGCAGCACTGTATTATTAGGTAAACCTAATAAAATCAGGATATATGTGGTCTTGCAACCCTAAAGGTGTACGGCATCCTTTATCACTAAAAGACCCGGTGGGCTCTTACCCCGCCTTTTCACCCTTATCCAGCCAAAGACTAGACGGTTATTTTCTGTTACACTTCTATACCCTCGCGAGTATCTTCCAGTTAGGAAGTTAGGTGCTCTTTGTTGCCCGGACTTTCCTCCCCTGTATTCCAAGAGGCGATAGAGCGGTTTACTGTTTTCAAATAACTCAGAAATGACTATTTTACATATACTAAAGTTGCACCATAACCATATTCTTTAAATGATGCATCCTGATACCTCAACTTTTTATATTTTGTATCTAACAATTTTCGTACCTCATGTTTAAGTTTCCCATTTCCCAATCCGTGAATAAAAACCATTTTACGGGTTTTATCGCTTATTATGCCCCCTTCTAATGCTGTTTCGAAACGACTCAATTGCATTTGAATAATCTCCCCTGCGCTATAATTCTGGTAATTCTCAACTATTTCTTGAATGTGTAAATCTACCTCTTCCACTTCAGCTATTTCTTGTTTAATAGGCTGTTTTTTTTGTCCATCTTTCAGTTTAATGGATTCATATATTGTGTCATCAGGAATCTTACCCAAGAGATTTTTTTGATTTAGGTCTGAAAATGATAATATATAACTATTCTCATGAAAAAACTGATTCACAACATACCTATTTTCGTTCAATAAATCAGACCGTTGAATTGTAAAATCATATTGTACAGGTTGTTGCATAGTAAAAGGTTCATTGCTGAAAAAAATAGCTTGAAGGTTAAAGGAAATTTCCTTCGTGAACTCTTTACTTAAGTAAGTATTTATATATTCTTTTGAATCAGGCAGTAATAGATTATATTTAATTAAAATATTCATATCTTTTTCTTTAATACTTAAAGAATAATTAGCCATGTACATGCTACTATTAATGATATAAAGAGCTATTTCGCAATCGTTTAAACTATTAATATTTTTAGCCACAAATGCAATAAAGAATTTCTCATCAACTTTTAATTTGTTGTCATTCTGAATTTTAATAGTATTTCGACTTTGATTATCAGTTTTTGTATCTATATATTGAACCTTAAATTTTTTATTATTCCCGATTGTCTCTTTTTCTTGAAGTATATTTTGCGACTGATCATCCTCTCTTCCAACAATGACTAACTCGGAATCTAGTGTGGGTATCTCAAAACCATCTTCTGTTTGTACGGAAACAGTTTTATTGTCAATAATCTTTAATACAACTCCACCTCCCACTTCATTCAGGAACCGAACCCTATCACCTAATCTACACTTCATTTTTTATGATAAACAGTAAATACTCAAAAACTTATATTAGTGCAAAATTAACTAATTTTGGCAAGTTTTCAGATTTATAATTAAATGATGATAAACAGACATATTGACAACCTAGACATTAATGATTTCGATTACCATTTACCCGAAAGTAGGATAGCAAAATATCCTTTGAAACATAGAGATAGGTCGAAATTATTAATCTACAATAAATCAGCAATATCAGAAACAAAATTTGACCAACTACCGAATTTTATACCTCCAGACAGTTTACTTATACTAAATGATACCAAGGTAATACATGCAAGAATGATATTTCATCGCCCCACCGGAAGCAAGATTGAAATTTTTCTAATAGAACCCATATTTCCGGAAGTATATGAAACATCCTTTGCAAGTAAGAATGGAGTAATTTGGAAATGTATAGTTGGTAACCTTAAGCGTTGGAAGGAAAATAATATTTCTATGCCCATCGGGAATAGCGCTTCCCGAATATTTGCAAGGAAAATTTCAACAAATATTGAGACAGTTGACATTGAATTTACCTGGGATGATGCCAGTTTAAGTTTCGCCAGGATAATTGAAATTTGTGGTGTAGTTCCCATCCCGCCCTATCTTAAAAGGGAATCTGAGCCTGAAGATAACGAAAGATATCAAACTGTATATGCTAAACCTGAAGGATCGGTTGCAGCACCAACCGCTGGATTGCATTTTACAAATGGGGTACTTAAATCGCTGTTACATAAAAATATTGATGTAGATTATATTACTTTACACGTTGGTGCAGGTACATTTAAACCCGTTAAAACCAATAAGATTTTAGAGCATGAAATGCATATTGAACATTTTACAATTCAAAGGGAAACTCTTGTAAAACTTATAAAAAATTGGAGCAAAATTACAGCCGTTGGAACAACATCATTAAGGGCGTTAGAAAGTATATATTGGCTTGGGGTAAAAGCATTAAATAGTTGTTTAACTGAACCATTCCATATTAATCAATGGGAACCTTATGAATTACCACAAGATATTGACATTCAAGATGCTTTTAAAGCGTTATATGATGTTTTGGATAAGGCAGAATCAAATTATATTTCTGCTACTACTCAAATATTGATAACACCTGGATATAAAGTAAGAACAGCTAATAATCTGATCACAAATTTTCATCAACCAAAATCAACTCTTTTACTTTTGATTGCTGCATTTATAGGTGATGAATGGAAAAGGGTATATGATTACGCATTATCTAACGATTTCAGGTTTTTAAGCTATGGAGACAGCTCTTTACTTACAAAAAAAATATAGCTAAACAAAAATTGAATATAGATTTACATACTAGTTTTTTACCAACTTCGAAAAAGGAGATGGAGGTCTTAGGCTGGGAACAAGCTGATATCATATTATTTACAGGTGATGCTTATGTTGATCATCCATCGTTTGGGATAGCAATAATTGCCAGAATACTTGAAAGAGAGGGATTTAAAGTTGCAGTTGTCCCACAACCAAACTGGCGGGACGATTTAAGAGATTTTAAAAAATTGGGGACACCAAAATTATTTTTTGCTGTTACCTCAGGAAATATGGACTCAATGGTGAATCATTATACTGCAAACAAGAGGTTAAGAAGTGATGATGCCTATTCGCCAAACGGTTTTGCCGGTTTCAGACCCGATTATTCGGTTACCGTTTATTCAAATATTCTTAAAAAACTATACCCCGAAAAACCCCTGATTATTGGAGGAATTGAGGCTTCTTTGAGAAGGTTTACTCATTATGATTACTGGTCAGATTCTTTAAAACCTTCTGTCTTAATTGATTCTAAGGCAGATTTGCTAGTTTACGGTATGGGCGAACAAGCAATAATTGAAATTGCAAAAAAACTAAAAAATAACATACCTATTAACCAACTTAAAGATATTCCCCAAACTGCATTTGTTGAGTCAAAAGATAACTTTTTCACAAATCAGAATACAATTGTATTAAACTCCTATGAAGGTTGCCTTGCATCAAAGGTAAAATTCGGACAAAACTTTAAAACGATTGAAATAGAATCAAACAAGCTGGCTGCAAAAAGAATAGTCGAACCAATAAATGAAAAATATGTAGTGGTTAACCCACCATATCCATTAGCTTCAGTTACAACTGTGGATAGCTGGTATAATTTGCCCTACACAAGACTTCCACATCCCAGGTATAAAGGTAAAGTTATTCCTGCATGGGAAATGATTAAATTTTCGGTAAACATTCACAGGGGTTGTTTTGGCGGTTGCAGTTTCTGCACCATATCAGCTCATCAAGGGAAATTTATATTATCAAGATCAAAAGAATCCATAGTTAAAGAAATAGAGAAAATAAGAGAAATGCCAGATTTTAAGGGCTACATAAGTGATCTTGGGGGTCCATCTGCTAATATGTACTGGATGAGTGGTACCGATAAAGTAAAATGTGAAAAATGCTCTCGAGCATCATGTATATACCCCAAAATCTGTAATAACCTAAACAGTAGTCATAAATATCTTATTGATTTATATAAAGAAACCAGAAAAATAAAGGGTATCAAAAAGATTTTTATTGGGAGCGGAATCAGGTATGATCTTTTTATTGATGCTGATACAAAATATGAACAAGAGTATATTACTGAATTGCTTGTAAATCATGTATCAGGCCGTTTAAAAGTTGCACCAGAGCATACGAGTGAGGAAGTTTTAAAGCAAATGCGAAAACCATCATTCGAACTTTTCAGAAAACTTAATCATAAATTTCAAATGATTAATGCTAAGTACAAAATAAATCAACAACTTATACCATATTTCATTTCCAGTCACCCTGGATGTACTAACGAGCACATGATGGAACTTTCAGAAGAGGTGAGCAAGCTAAATTTCAAATTAGAACAAATTCAAGATTTTACCCCAACTCCAATGACGTTGGCGTCAACAATCTATTATACCGGAATTGATCCATATTCTGGTAAAAGAGTTTACGTTGCCCGATCAAAAGACGAAAAATTGAAGCAAAGAGGATACTTTTTCAAAAAGAATAGAAACAAACAATAATCTACGGCAATTTTATAACCTGAACCATGTTATCGTGAAATGCAGCACCATGTCCCATATCTGTTTCTCGACCATAAGATAGAAAATTAACTGCACCACCCTGATCTTTCCACCATCCATTGGGGATTGAAACACAGCCTTTGCGTACCATATAAGTTAATTCTACTTTAATAAACAATTCTCCTCGATCATTAAATAATTTTACAGTTTCACCATCTTTTACTCCTCTTTCATTGGCATCATTTGGGTTGATGTGAAGTACAGGATCGCCGCTAACCATTTTAATGCTTTGTAAGTTATTAAATTGAGAATGAATTCTATTTTTTGTATTAGGACTCATCAAATGCAAGGGGAATTTAGATTCGTTTACAAAACCAGCTTCTTTGGCTTGGGAATAAGCAGGTAAAGGGTTAACATTCCATAATTTTGCTGCCTGTTCAGAATAAAGTTCAATTTTACCTGAAGGTGTTTTAAATTTATAATCGGAAAAAGCAATCTCCTGATTATTAGGTGCAATAACAGGGCCATTACGAAGTTTCTCTAATGATAATCCTGGAAATAATGATAACTTTTTGTTAAGGAACTCATCAACATATTGATCTCCTGGCTTTATCAGGATTTGATCAAGCTTTTCTTCGGGAAAACCCATTTTTTTTGCAAGTAAGTAGTAAATTTCTGTTTCGGGTTTAACCTCTCCTGCAGGTGAAACTATTTTTTGTTTGAGTTGAACATATGGATTCCAATAGGAACCAATTATATCGGATTGTTCAAACATATTTTTTGCAGGTAAAATAATATCAGCTTCGAGTGCAGTGTCAGTCATAAATTGTTCAACTACAACCTTAAATTCAAGGTTGCGAAAAGCTTTTATAACTGTATTTGTATCAGGATTTTGAGAAAGGGGGTTGCCCCTTTCAACCCAAATCATTTTTAATGGAGGATCAATTGCAGCCAACATATCGTTGCCTAAACGGGCTGTAGAGATAGACCGACGAATTATTTTATCAGAATTATTTTGGGGATAATAGCACAAAGGTTCAAGCAGATCGTCGAAAACATAACTTTGTAAATTTGCATAATGCCAGCAAGCCCCTGGTTTACCAATATTCCCAGTTAAAACTGAAAGAGCTATTAAACACCTAGCTGTTTGACCACCATTTGTATAACGTTGCATACCATAACCAGGAATCAATGTCATTGGCTTAATGTTTCCAATCATCCAGGCAACTTTATGAATTAATGCGACTGGAATTGAAGTAATGTTTGAAACAAATTCAGGCGTAAATGCAGTAATACTATTTTTAAACTCATCAAAACCAAAAACATAATTCTTAATAAACTCATTATCGACCCAGTTATTTTGGATTAACAAGTTTGCAATGGCCAATGCAAGAGCTGCATCTGTTGATGGAATTGGTTGAATTAGAATTTCTGCTCTTTGGGATGAATCGGTTCTTCTTGGGTCAATTACAATTAATTTTCCACCATTGTCGAGGGCTTTACCAATTGGAATCATCTCCTGAATATTACTTTCAGCGGAATTTTTACCCCAAAGAATTATCAGCTTAGCATTTTCCAAATCCCATGGGGCATTATGCTTATTTTCGCCAAGAGTCAAACGTGTTGCTTCCAAACCAGCAGGCCAGCATAAGTTTCCATAAACTGTTGTAGCACCACCATAAACTTCGCGCCAGAATTTACCACTAAATTCGTTTAAAAGGCCAGACATACCGCTTGCAGAATAAAACAAAACACTTTGCTGGCCAAATTTTTCTTTAAAATGTTGGAGCTTTGAAGCAATCAGATTTAAAGCCTCATCCCATGTGATTCGGGAAAAAAAACCATTACTCTTTTTGATGAGCGGATATACAATTCTTTCAGGTGAATTGGCTCGTTCAACATAACTCAACCCCTTTAAACATATTCCCTGGGGAGTGGCTAAATTATCGGGATTAGGGATGATATTAACAACTTTATTGTTATCAACCAGAACCTTAAAACTGCAAGTACTATAACAATTTCTGGGGCAAGCTGTTAAAAACTCCTTCATTGAAAGGAAAAATTAATTTTCAATTTGAGATGTTTCAGATAAATACTGCCATTCAGAAATATCTTTCCCATTTTTAAAATAGTATACCCCACCCCAAACATGTACTACCTTGGTATAAAAAGTTATTACATCATTTTTATTGAATACAGTACGAGTTATAGTTAAACGTTCAAGGGTAGTTGCCTCATCGGTACGTTTATTAGAATATTTCTTGAGTAGATCTTCAGCAGGGATATCCTGTGCAGCATTTTTTGCTTCCTGATATTTTTTATCCTGATACATTGTCTCTACTATCAGTTTTCGTTTATACTCTTCATCCTTTTTGCGTTTTTCTTCTTCAATAAGTCTGCGTTGAATTTCTTCGGCTTTTTGCTGCTCTTCCTCTAATTTCCTTCGTTGCTCCTCCTCTTTTTGTAAGCGATCCATCTCAACCCGTTTTTCAAGCTCTTTTTTTGCCAACTCTTCTTGCTGCCTTTTTAAAGCTTCGGCTTCAACTCGTTTTCTTTCCTCATCAAGTTTCTTTTGGGCCTCTTCACGAGCCTTTTGTTCTTGTAAAGCACGATCATCAGCCTCTTTCTTTAGTCTTTCCTGTTCTTTAAGTCTAAATTCCTCGTCTGCTTTTTGTTTTGCCTCCAACTCTTTTTGAATTCTCTCCTTTTCAAGTTTTAATCTTTCTTCTTCCTGTTTTCTCAAATCCTCTTTTTGTTTGGCTTCCATTTCAGCTTTTAACCTGGCATCCTCCTGAGCTTTCAATCTGGCTTGTTCTTGTATTTTGAGGGCTTCTTCTTTCGCTTTTTGTTCATTTTCAGCCCTTAATCGTGCTTCTTCTTCAGCTTTTTTCTTTAGCTCCAGATCTTTTAGCCTTGCTTCCTCCTTAGCCTTTAATTCAGCTTCTGCTTTTAACCGATTTTCGTCTTCTATTCTTTTTCTTTCAGCCTCTGCTTTTAACCGAGCTTCCTCTTTTGCTTTAAGTTCTGCGGCTTTTTTTTCTTCTGTTTCCTTTTTTATTCTTTCCTGTTCAGCGATTTTTCTTTCTTCATCTGCTTTTTTTCTGGCCTCTTCTTCTAATCTTCGCTTCTCTTTTTCTTCTTTTATTCTGGCTTCTTCTTGTTTTCTAGCCTCTTCTTTTTGCTTAGCCTCCTCAATGGCCTTTTGTTTTGCTTCCTCTTCTGCTTTAATCCGGGCTTCCTGTTCCTGTTTTTTTGCTAATTCTTTGGCTTGTTTTTCTGCTAAAGCTTTGGCATCTGCTTCCGCTTTTATTCTTGCCTTTTCTTTTTCTAAGGCCTCTTTTTCTGCTTTAATTCGTGCATCCTCATCAGCCTTTCTTTTTTCGGCCTGAGCAATCATTTCTAATCTTCTTTTTTCTTCATCGGCTTTGCGCTCTTCTTCAACTTTTTTTAATTCGTTTTTCTCATTCTCTTTCATCTTCTGATCCACAGCTTTTTCAGCTTCTTCAACCTGTTTCTGAATTGATGATGAATAGTCAGTATCGTAATCAAAAAAATTAGTTTGACGGGTATATTTTATTTTTCCCACCGGATTATTATAAACCATCAGATTGACACCATCAACCTGGGGAAAGAGCTGAACATCAAATTCTATTACATGCTCTTTATTTTTGGGAAAATCTCCTGGAACTGTGGTATTGACATTAATTTTTTTGGAGACAAAGCCATTCTTCTCGAATGAAAGCAGGTAATCGCTGTCGTAGTCGAGTGGTGCCTCGAATCGTCCACCTCGCTTAATAGGGAGTTCTTCAACCTTTGCACCATTCTTATACAGAATTATTTTAGCACCATCAGCATTCCCCTTTTTAACAAAAAGTTTGACATACACCATTAAATCATTCTGGGAAAAGGTTTTTGAAGGGGAGAAAAAGGGAAACAATAAAAGAGCAAATGCTAAAAACTTAAATTTGATTATATTTTTATTCCAAAAAATTTGCATAAATTTTTATTCAAAAGTAACAAAACTAATCAGTTCGACATTTTTTCACAAACTCTCTTTCAATTTTTTTAGGACTTTCAATTATACGGTAAAACTGATCAAAATAGTTCAGAATTTCATGTTTTTCTTTTTCGGCAAGATAGGGAAAATCTTTAACAAGCTGATATATAGAATTTTTGGATAACTTGAATTTTTCTAATACCATATTATACTGAGCAGAAGTTCTACAATACCCATTAAAATAACGTTCTCTCACACTTTTAATTGGTAAATGTTCTGCAGGTTGGGCATAAGGGGCATTAACGAGACCTGAGAAATCGAAATCGTATGGAATTGTAATAGCAGGTGATGCCTCAAATGTTTCTAAAAGTTTGATGTTATGAAGTGCTTTAATGGACCAATCTGTATTCCCAATCATAAACTGGAAAATTGACATAAAGGTTGAAAAGTACAAATTGGTTGCATTTGGGTGGATATTTTTTTTTGTAATTATAGTTCCACTCAGTCGTTTTGATAACAATTTATCTGGCTCGATAAAAAAAGAAAATTTTGAAATAGTATCAAGCTTTACAATATCTATATAATTAACTTTTAATAATTTAACCTGATAACTAAATGGAGTTAATAAGTTATAAATCTTGTAAATTAGATACTCCTTTAACAAATTATTCTGATACTTAACTAATGTGTTTTGGCAATGTGTTGTCAGTTTAATTCTATCAATCCCTTCAAAAATAGTTGATTTTGAATCTTTTTCACTAAATTTTAGAATTAAGGGTGGAAAATTGCATGTGCCAGAATTCTTTCTAAAAATACCCCTTGTTTTAATTTCTGCATTAATCTTTTCTAATAATCCCCAATTATTTATGTACGTTATTGTAAGTTGATGATAGACAGGACTATTTCCATTATCCTTAAATACAGATTTAATATCAAAATAAAGATTTAGAAAAAATAATGAATCACTTTGGAAAAGTGGGTTCTTTGAGATGTAAAATGAAGAATCGTTCTGACAAAAAATATTTGGTACAAAAAAGAGTGTGGAGATGTAAAATATCAGGTAATGTCTTGGGAGCATCACACGGGGTTTAACACAAATATAGAAAAGAAGTACAAAAGAACAATATTTATTAGCTAGGAGGTTTTTCTATACTTATAAATGGCTAAACTAAAAACCGAAAGCGCTAAACCTATTATGGGCAGGAGAAAAGGGAGTATATCTTTAATATTTGATCCTTTAATAAGTACCATCCTATTCACTTTAATGAAATAATATAAAGGGTTGATCTGATTGAAAACTTTCGCCCATATTGGCATACTTTCAGTTGGTGTAAAAATGCCACTCATCAAAATAAAAATAATCATGAAAAAAAATGTTGTGAACATTACCTGTTGCTGGGTGGAAGCCATTGATGATATTAATAGTCCGGCACTAAGTGTTACCACCAAGTAAATGGCAGCAAACCCAAAAAGCATAACTAAGTTCCCTTCCATAGGAATATTGAACAGCAACCACCCGATCAGTAAACCAAAGGCAAGTTCAAAAAGGCCAATTATCCAGTAAGGAATTAATTTCCCCATAATAAACTGGTACTTATGAATAGGCGTAACATTTATTTGTTCTATTGTGCCAATCTCCTTTTCCCTAACAAGGTTTAGTGCAGTAAGGAACATACTTACCAGTGTTACGAGTATTACCAAAATACCAGGTACCATAAAATGTGAGTACTGTAACTCCGGGTTATACCAGAATAGTAAATTGGTTTCTATTGTAGAAGGAAGAAAAAACCCGACAGGTAAATTTGAAACCATCAGATTAGCTGAAAAGCGATTTACAATATTCGAAGTGTAGGCATTTACCAAACCTGCGCTAGCACCATTAATGGCATTTACTAAAAGTTGAATATTCGGTTTTCTGTTTAGCTGGATATCCTTCTCAAAATCATTGGGAATCACAAGAACTATATCGGATTTATTGGCATGAATTAGTTTTTCTGCTTCATTAACCGATTGAAGTGTTGGAATTATGGTATAGAATGGTGATGCCTCAAAATGTTGTATCAGCTCCCGCGATTTTGTGCTATGATCAAAATCTACTATTGAAATATTTATATTTTTTATTTCAAAAGTTGCCGCATTAACAAGGATTAGCAGCTGGACAATGGGAACAGCAAAAATAATGGGCAGCATGGTTTTATTTCTGAAAACCTGCAAAAATTCTTTTTGAATTATGAATAAAATTGTTCTCATTTTTTAAGTTAATCTTACTTTAAATTTTTTAATACTTAGTGTAAGAAAAACAGCAATCATTCCGCTCATGATAAGGATTTCTTTCCACACGTACATTATGCCCTCCCCTTTTATCATAATAGTTTTAAGGGCCGATATAAACCATCTGGGAGGCATAATCACACTTAAAAATTGCAGCCATTGCGGCATATTTTCAATGGGAAATATAAAACCGGAAAGAAGAATTGTAGGTAACATTAAAGCAACCATTGATAAAAACATCGCAATCTGCTGTGTCTTACTTACCGATGAAATTAGTATTCCAAGAGACAAGGCCAAAATAATAAACAACAAGCTGACAAAAAGCAACAATGCTAAATTGCCCTGCATTGGCAATCCAAAAACTGTAAAACCCATTATCAGAATAACCACGGCATTAGTAAAAGCAAGTCCAACATAAGGGAAAACCTTTCCCAGCACAATTTGCCAGGGTTTGAGTGGAGATATTAGAAGAACCTCCATAGTACCAAGCTCTTTCTCCCTGGCAATTGAAATTGATGTCATCATAGCTGTTAAAAGCATTAGAATTAGAGCCATTGTACCTGGTACAAACATAAAAACCGCCTTGAGTTCCGGGTTATATAACATTCTGGTTTGAATATTAATTGAAGATGTTTTTATATCAGCTACCCCATTCTCAAATGCAAATTTTCCAATTATTGCCTGTGCGTAGTTGGAAAGGATACTTGCGGTATTAGGCTCAGAAGCATCAGCAATTATTTGAATTGATGATTTGCTTTTCTTTTGAAAATTTTGTGCAAAATTTGGTTCATACACTATTACCATTTTTACCTTCCCCGAAAGGAAAGCTTTTTGGATATCCCCCTCCGACTTAATCTCCATTACCGGGATGAAATATCCGGAAGAGATAAGTTTTGAGGTCAGTTTCCGGGAAAGGTAATCGTTGGACTTATCGTAGATGGCAATTTTTGCATCTTTAATCTCATTATTAACCACATACCCGAAAATAAGAAGTTCGGCAATGGGCATTCCGAAAATTATCAAAAGGGTCCTGAAATCTCTGAAAATGTGCAAAAACTCCTTCTTAACAAACCCCCAAAATTTAATTCTTCCCATAATAATATAATAATTTTAGCTATTTAATGAAGCTTTACGGGCTAAGGAAACAAATACCTCATCAATTGTAGAAACTTTGAACTGGCTCTTTAAATTCTGTGGAGTATCTAGTGCTTCAATCCTTCCATCAACCATTATAGATATACGATTGCAGTATTCGGCTTCAACCATATAATGTGTTGTGATAAAAACTGTTGTTCCGTTAACTGCTGCATTTTTAATCATTTCCCAAAATTTTCGGCGAGTAATGGGATCTACTCCACTTGTTGGTTCGTCAAGAAAAACAATAGCCGGGTTATGAATCATGGCCACTGAAAACGCCAACTTTTGTTTCCACCCCAGAGGGAGTTCTGAAATTAATTTATCACGATAATCATACATCCTCAAACTATCCAGAAGTATATCCGTCCGGTGCTTGATCTCCATTTTACTTAGACCATAAATTCCACCAAAAAACCTGATATTCTCCTTTACTGTTAAATCATCGTACAAAGAAAACTTCTGGCTCATATAACCGATATTTGCCTTAATAAGATCTCGTTGCTTATAAACATCATAACCGGCAACCCTGATCTTGCCGGCGGTAGGCTCAAGCAAACCACAAAGTATTCTTATTGCAGTTGTTTTACCTGCTCCGTTTGCTCCCAGGAAACCAAATATCTCGCCCTGAAAAACATTAAATGTCAAGTTGTTATTCGCAGTAAAACTTCCGAATTTTTTAACAAGACCCTCGACTTCAATAACTTTAGTAGTGTCCATTTAAAAACCTATAATTCAATATTTTTCCGCCTGATCATCAACCATAAAATTCATGAAACAATCTTCAATTGAAGGTTTTATCATCTCTACCTGAACATTCTGGTTGAAATCTTTTAAAATTTTTTCTTGTATCATTAACTCAGTATCATTTGGATTAGTAGTAGAATAATGTATTTCCTCACCAAAAAGAAAAGCATTATTGCAACTTGGTAGGGATTTGAGTAACCCAAGGAGAGCATAGGGGTTTTTACCTAAAACCCGAAACAGTTTAAATGGGTATGATTCAATTATACTTTCGGGAGAATCAACGCGTAAAAATTCTCCTTTATTTATCAAAGCAATTCTGTCGCATTGCGATGCTTCTTCCATATAGGGAGTAGATACCAAAATGGTGATATTCTCGAGTTTAAGGGTTCTCAGCATCGCCCAGAACTCAATCCGAGAAACAGCATCAACACCTGTTGTAGGTTCATCAAGAAACAAGACTTTGGGTTTATGAATCAAGGCACAGGAAAGAGCCAACTTCTGTTTCATCCCCCCTGAAAGGTTCCCGGCAAGCCTATTTTCAAAGGGTTTTAGCATGTGGTAAATGTTTTCAATCAAGTAGTAATTACTTTCAACTGAAGTCCCAAAAACACCGGCAAAAAATTCAAGGTTTTCCCTGACTGTTAAATCAGCATAGAGTGAAAACCGTCCGGGCATGTACCCAATGTTTTTTCTTAGCTCTTTATAATCATCAATCACATCAAAGCCCAGCACCGATGCTTTTCCAGAATCAGGCAAAATTAAGGATGAAAGAATTCTGATGAGAGATGTTTTGCCTGCGCCATCAGGCCCGATCAATCCAAAAAGTTCGCCCTCATTTACTTCAAACGAAGTTTCATTAAGAGCAACTATTTGATCATACCTTTTTGAAATGCTTTTTACAATGATTGGGTTCATTATTCATTTAAGTAATGAGAAACAATGATGTTATTGATTTTTGTTCAATAGTCTTACTTCACCCGGCATACCAATCCGAATCCATCCATCATTTTTAACTTTGATCTTAATTGGGTAAACCAATTTTACCCGCTCCTCCCGGGTTTGAATTATTTTAGGAGTAAATTCAGCCTCAGATGAAATCCAGGTAATAATGCCATCTGTATCAAGCATCTTACCATTATCACCATCAGCTGATACTTTAACCGTTTTTCCAATGCCAAAATCAGATAGTTGACTACCAGAGATATAAGCCCTAAGATACATAATGCTAACATCGGCGACTTTATACAGTGCTTTACCCTGCATAACAACTTCATTTTCATTGACAAAACAAGCTAAAACCACCCCATCTACAGGGTTAAAAATTTTACTGCGATTTAATTGATCTTTAACCTGTTCAATCTGTGTTTTCAAGGCTTCAATTTCTGCATAAACAGAGATTTTCTGGGTTTCAATCGCATCCTTTTGTTTAATGGCAAGTTTCATTCTACCGTCAATATCGTCAATTTGTTTTTGGGTTGCTGCTCCATCGGCAAACATCTTCTTTATCCGATCGGATTCGATTTGTAAAATCTTAATTTGCTCCAACTGAACATCAACCTGAGCATTAATATTAGGAATTCTGGAGTTTATTGCATCTGCCTGCCTTTTTAGTTGATTTAGTTTAAGATACAGCTGAACTGTATCTATTTCAATCACCAGCTGGTTTTTTGTAACCTTATCCCCCTCATCAATTTTAAGGGATAAGATTTTCCCTGACACTTCAGATGAAACCGTTATTTCATCGGTTTCAAATGTACCATACGCGTCTGCTTTGTCCCCATTACGGTTGCATGATATGTTCAAAACGGTTAAGGACAATGAAACCATTAGGAATAATAATCTTGATAATTTCATATTAATATCGTTTAATTTATTTGTAATCGTTTAATTAATGGAATTCCCTGTGACATTGTATAATTTTACCTTTTCCAAGGAAAGTTTAATTTTTCTGATCTCCATTTCCAGTCGTGCCCTGGATTCAGTATTAAAATCGGCTAAATAAACTGCTGAAGTAATTGTACCATTCTTTAATAGCGAAGCGCTTCGTTCTGTAACCTGATGAAGTAATTTAACAATCTCTTCATCCTTGGCCAGCTGGTTCTTTAACTTATCAATTTCGGATAGTACTTCATCAACCAGGGCATTGTAATTATCTAAATAGTATTGTTTTCTAAGGTTGACGATATTACTTTGAATTTTCAGCTGTTGTTTTTCCCTGCTTGTTGAATTCCAGTCCCAAATATTCCATGTTAACCGGGCACCAAAAAGGTAAAAGGTATCCCACTCATTAGAAAGCATGCTTAAACCAGGCTTTCCGTAACCAGCCTGAGCGAAACCAGCTAAAACTGGATACCTTTTTCTATCCAAAAGATTTGAAGATGCATTTAGCAAATCATTTTGAATGCTGTAATTTTTAAAATCAGGTCTAAAGCATGAATATGACGTAATTAGTTTTGGTTCAGGTATTACCAGTATGTCTTTATCTGTAATTTGCCTACCTGTTAGTGCATTTATTGCAGCGTTTAAAGCTTGTTTTTGAGATGGAATTGCATCAATATTCTGGAGAAGCCTTAATTTTTCTGCTTTTAATGCGTCAAGAGAGGATTGAAGAATATAACCATTGGCAACAGCCGATTCCAGCTCAAGAATTCTCCGGTCGAGCTCATTTGCCATCAGGTCGAGTTGTTGCTGATATACATATAAAGTAATAAACGAAAAGAATAGCCCGGTAATTTTTTCTTTCGCGCTATAAAGTTCAATGTCAAGCTTATTCCTTTCAAAATTTTTATTGACCTTTTCTACCTGTTTCTTGGATTTTGTAATGCCACCATCCCAAATCATCTGGGTAATATCTAAGGTTATTTTATATTGGTCTTTTGCTGGCGACGGAACATTGAAACCAGGAATCATTGGTAGGTTAATATCCAATTTGGTAACATCCGATTGCCAGGTGGCCTGAGCGTTAAGATCAAGTTTTGGGTAGTAATTTAACTTAAGATTGTTCTCTCTCAACAAGAAAATGGAATCAACACCTGAATAACTCCTGGAAATAGGGTTATTCACTAAAATGGCATTATACAAATCAACAAGCTTAATGGTATCCTGGGCAGTTGAACTTAGGTTTAAAAAAACCAGGCCAGGTATTGCCAGAATTTTTAAAAATATTTTGCTCATAGTAAATACATTTATCTATTTTTCAAAGAGTTGATAACCAATTCGGCTACTTCCTCCTTACGATCTTCAAGAAACTTATCATATTTAACTGAATCGCCCAGGAATAATATTTTCTCTATCAATGGACGGCCAGCAAAGGGGAATACACACAAGCTCAGCAGATTAATAATGAATTTTTTTGCACTATCAATATCAACATTGAGTTGTTTTGATAAAACATTTAAAGCCAGATGAATGGCATTGACATCAAACCCGGAACTGATAAAGAAATCTTTCAGCTTTTCCGGATCACGGTTTATTTCCCTTATAATAAATGTTGGTAAAAAGGGGTTATTAATAAAAATTGAAATGTAATTATCTACGAAATGGCGAATTTTCTGATCGAAGGTTAACTCCTCAGACATCAACACCCCTATCATTTTGGGGAAGAACTTGCCCAGCTCCTCCTTGAAAATCATCTCAAATAGTTTGTCTTTGCTCCGGAAATAATAGTGCAATAACGCTTTGTTTATACCAGCCTCATCTGCTATTTCCTGCATTCTGGCACCATCTAATCCTTTTCTGATAAAGACCTTACGAGCAGCTTCCAATATCTGTTGTTCGGTCTCTTTTTGAAGTTCAGTCATTTCATTTTATTAATTAACCATTTGGTTAAACCACATGGCAAATATATGAGTGTTTTTTTGTTGATGCAAATTTTTAACTATTTATTTTAACTAGTTGGTTAAAATAAATTGAAATTTTTTTATGAATTTATAAGAAGTGAACTCTAAACCCGAAACAAGGGAGGAAATAGCTAAAATTATTGTTAATACACCTGTTATATTTAGCATCAAGGAAAATACCAGTATTAAGAGAAGAACGGGTGGAAAGTTTCAACCCAAATAACTTCTGTTCAACTCCAATACTACCAAACAAATCAGTATTTATTTCACTCTTACTATTAAAATAACGGGTGCCAGATTCACAGCCAAAACTAAAGTATGGGTTTAGGAGTATAGGGAAATAAAACTTAATGTCTAAACCCAATCGGGTTCCACCTGCTTCCCAACCTTTATTGCTATTTTTCAGGGTATTAGAAAAAATATAACCTTCTTTAGATAAATAAACATTTAACGAAAGTTTTTTAAGAATTGAAAAATCGCTAGTACAAATTTTACTTAACCTGTAAAATTGCAAATGGATGCCTGTAGGTTCTCCGGCATGAACCCCAAATCCAATTCTCCATCTGGCCGTATATTCATTTTTCTCCTGCAACCAGTTGGTTTTCATATTCTTTTGAGAATATGCATTATATCCTGTTAAAAGGATTAACATGATAAAAAGGAGCGCCAGAAAGGAGATAAATCTTCTCACTTAGGGATTATTAGAAAAAACAACTTGTTTAATCAACCTCGTTAATAGTAACGCCAATTCCGGTTTTAACCTTTTTTTCCTTGGGTGAACCTGTAATTGTAAGGTTACCTCCTGTTTTTACTTTTGCATCAAGCAAAAGTGAAGCGTTAACTTTTGCAGTTGCAGCGCTTCCAACCTTAATTAATGTACTATCAGTAGTAAGTTCAAGAGCAGCAAGTATTCCTCCAGACGAAACCTTACCTGTCATCTTTCTTGCCGAACCATTCAAACGAACAGAAGCACCCTGAGCTATATTGATATCAACCAAATTGAGCTTAAGTTCAGTTTGAAGTACTCCATTGGTATTTGCATTAATTTTAAGGTTTCTCCCTTTTAGGGGAGTTTGAAAGCTGATATTCCCAAATGACCCAATACTTAAATCTACTATTTCGCTGAATGTTAAATAAATTTCAATATTTGTATTTACATAAACACCTCGCTTAAGCTCAATATTTAAGGTATTAGATTTTACCTCTGTAATTAAGTTGTTCAAATCTATGCCGGAAGCGGTTATCTGAATTTTATTTTCGGTACCCTGGGTTGCAAAAACTTTTGCCTCACAATTTACTTTGAGCTTATTGAAAGAATTTAAAACCCGCACCTCTGTGTTTTGGGAAAACAGGTTTGCCGAAATCATCAAAAAAGGAACTAATAGTTTAATGGTTTTCATAATTTAATTGTTTTGCTCAAATTATTTTAAAATTGAAGATGATTTAAAAACTAAAAGTATTAAAAAATTGGGATGGAGTCTCATAGTAATGAACAAAAATATATAATCTATGTTAAAACAGTAAAATGAATAAAAATGAAAATGTTATTTGCAATCCCATTTTTATTAATAGTACAGGGGTGTGTATCACAAAATCAAAAACAGCTAAAAATGCATGACAAAGGTGAGAATAAAGGGAATTTGTCCGAATTACAATACTATGTAACCCAGCAAAAGGGGACAGAAAGGCCATTCACTGGTGAGTACTGGGATTTTTTTGAGAAAGGAATTTACCTATGTGTATGTTGTAATGCTGAACTTTTTGAATCTGATTCAAAATTTGCATCAACTTGTGGTTGGCCTAGTTTTAGCGATTCAAAATTTAAGGATAATATTAAATTCCAAACCGATAGCAGCTTTAACATGATTCGTACTGAGGTTTTATGCAAGAAATGTGGTGCCCATTTGGGGCATATTTTCAATGATGGTCCCAAACCAACAGGTTTAAGGTTTTGTATAAATTCAGCGTCATTAAAATTTGTACCCAAAAAAGAAAATTAATAAGATGGATCAACAGGCTTTAGAAATACCATTATTCCCGCTAAGCAGTTTTCTTTTACCCGGAGAAGAACTCCCTTTAAAAATATTCGAGCCAAGATATATTCAACTTATAACCGAGTGTGAACAAAGCGGAAAACCATTTGGTATTCCTTTTATACAGAAAGGGGACATTGCAAGGTATGGAAGTGAAGTGGAGATTCAGAGCATCATCGCCAAAAACAGCCTTAATGAAATGGTAATTCTTGTTAAGGGGATCAGAAATTTCCATCTAATTGATTTTTACAATCAGCTTCCCGGTAAACTTTATGGTGGGGGCATTATAGAATACATTGATGATAAATTTCTTTCCACTAACCCGGAATTGGCTGTATTGGTCAAGAAACTGAAATTGAATATTGATTCAACCTTAGGAACACTTACTATTGAGGGTTATATGAATCTTATGGATATTGCCAGATCAATCATGCTAAATTCTGACGAAAAATACCTTTTTTACTCCTATCGTAATCTCTACCTAATGGAGCAATTCTTAATCAAGAAATTGAAATTTATTGAGCTATTGAAAAAGCAGGAGGAAATGTTACAAAATAACTTCTCTTTAAACTAGCTTGCTGGTGGTAAACAGGTGCTAACCGAAGTAAATTTCCCGGTAATAAATGGTTGAAAAACCTCAGAATTCCACTCGGGGATAAAAGTTGATTGGTTCACTTGATATTCAAACAGGTTTATATTTGGCCAGTCATCCAATGAGGATATTACACGGCTCATCATCCGATCAACCTCGTAAGGAAATTTTGCGCCCGACCAAGGGCTTGTATTCGAAAGAAAAACATAAGAAAACCCATCGTTCCGGATAACAGCCAATGCTGATGTACCGGGGAATGAACCGGATCTCCACCATTTCCCGTTGGCCATCACCCATCGCCATCCAAATGGGTGAAAATTCCCTTCGTGTTCAACCATCTGGAGAATTGAATTCTGATTTAAAATACCCTTCTGATTTGATCTGGTATCAAATGCCAATAAGAATTTTATCAGATCAACCGAAGATATCACCCAGCCTCCAGCGGCTCCAAGGGTATGAATATCGTTGCCCCCTCGACTTTTTAGCACCAAACTATCATTGCCATCATAAGGTTTAACCATCTCTGCCTCTGGTACCTCATAGTACCTCACTTCATCCTCATACCTCTGATTATCAAAATTATTGGCTATATAAGCATTGACTATTCCAATAGGTTTAAAGATATTTTGTTTGACATATTCTTCATATGATTCGTTGGTAACATGCTCTATAACCAGCTGTAGAATGGAATAGCCAAGGTTGCTATAGGAGCTATGATCACCCGGCTTAAAATGGAGCTTTTTTGATAGGGCAAAAACAACAATATCCTGAAGTGAAACGGGTAATTCTTTATTTAAGGATTTGGCAATAACATCTTTAATGAACATCTGATCGCCCCAGCGGGTGGACCAACCGGCTGAGTGATTTAGCAGGTTTTTTACAGTAATATCCTCTACCCTGCTGTCTTTATAATGCAAAAAGCATTCGTCGTTTAGAATACCACTAGGTCCAAAAACCTTAGTGTCGAGTGAAAGTTTATCATCTTCAACCAACTTCATAACTGCAGTTGCAGTAATAAGCTTAGAAACACTCGCAATTCGATAAATATTGTAGGGTTGAGTATAAATCTGTTCCTCTTTATTAGCGTAGCCAAACCCTTTGGCGTACAGTAAATTGCCATTTTTTGCAATGGCAACTGAGAAACCCGTCAGCTGCCACTTTCTTAAAAAATTCTTAAATGAATTATCAATTTTGGTATATGCATATAAATTTGATCTTTCATTGGTTATCTTTTTAGTTGAATATCTGAATTTGCTATCATTTATAAAGCTAAAAGCCAAACTAGTCCTTTTAGAGCTAAACGAGGTATAAATAATAAGGGTTAAGGCAAGTAAACCAAAAAAAATACCAAATCGAACTAAAATCTTCACTCTCTTATTCACAATTATCTAACTATTAAGATTTTGCAGTAAAACTAAAAACAGGTTTAATAAAACCAAAACAATATGTGCTAAATTAATTAACCAGCTGATTAATTTTGTTAACAAATTTAACAATATCATCTTCAGTTGTATCCCAGGATGTCATCCATCGAACCTCTGACCTGTTTTCATCCCATACATAAAAAAAGTATTCTTTTTGAAGTTCGGGGATGATTTCTTTTGGAATGATGGCGAATACACCATTTGCTTCCACCTTTTGGGTTATCTGAACTTGTGGAATTTTGGCAACTTTTTCTGCGAGAATTTCAGCCATTCTGTTAGCATGGGAAGCAGTTTTATACCATTGATTGTTAGACAGGTAAGAAATAAACTGTGCTGAAATATATCTCATTTTGGATGCAAGGTGAAGCCCTTGCTTCCTGGTGTATAGAAAATTCTGAGCAAACCGTGTATCAAAGAAGACAAGGGCTTCGCCGTACATCATACCATTCTTAGTGCCCCCAAAGGATAACAGATCGACACCTACGTCTTTTGTAAATTTTCTAAAAGGTAAATTAAGCGATACTGAAGCATTGGCTATTCGAGCTCCATCCATATGAAGCAGAAGACCATTTTCATGGGCAAAATCAGCCAGGGCTTTTATCTCATCAGGTTTATATACAGTTCCAAGTTCGCTTGCCTGGGAAATTGATATTACTTTTGGTTGAACATGATGCTGAAAACCAAAACCATGCATGTGTTTTTTAACCAGATCAACAGTAAGTTTTCCATCTGTAGTTTCAACAGTAAGTAGTTTACATCCGGTAAAACGCTCCGGAGCACCACATTCATCAACATGAATATGGGCAGTATCAGAGCAGATGATTGCATTGTGAGGTTCAGTTAGTGCTTTTAAGCCAAGCACATTAGCAGCGGAACCAATAAAAACGAAGAAAACTTCAATGTTTTCACCAAAATGGTCCTTGAAGCAGCTAACTGCCTGTTGTGTATAAACATCATCGCCATAGGCGATGGTATGCCCGATATTGACATCCTGAATTGATTGCATGATTGCGGGGTGAACCCCTGAATTATTATCACTTGCAAAGCCTCTTCGGTTTAAGATTTCCATCATACTATTATTTCATTAAATGGTGTAAATTTACCAAACAAAGATGAAAACCATAAAAGGAAATGGATTTATTGGCTTTGAAAATAAAAATCTATAATAAATGCATTGATAAACAGAAAGATATAGTTGATTCTGCGTTTCATGCCATGGATGAAGCCCAAAAGGCTGCAAATGAGTATGGTCCTCCAAAAGATAGGTATGATTCTTTCAGAACTCAACTATTAAGAAAACGAGATATGCATGCAGAGCAATACCAGAAAGCCCTCAGAGATTTGGATTACCTTCAGAAAATCAACCCGGAAAATGAGATGAAAACTGTAAATATAAATACGCTAATAGTGACTGACAAGCAAAGGTTTTATGTTTCAATTGGACTAGGGAAACTGGAACTTGATGAAACAACCTTTTACATTATATCACCAGTTGCCCCAATCTATAAGGTTCTTGAGGGAAAAGCCGCCGGGGAGGTAGTATCATTCAATAATCTACCTTTAAAAATATTAAATATCATTTAGCTACCTGTTTTTTCTTAGCATCTGATAATCTAAATAATACAAAAGCTTAAAGGAAATGCTGTTCATCTGATGGGAATTCCACGTATCCCCTAAGTTGCTGAAATAATTATAATTAATATTTGTACTCTCATTATCAATAGAGTTTTTCCAAACAACTGAAAGAACACTTCCTGGAGCAAAATTCCATTGGTAAACCAAATCAATGGTGAAGTAATTTGTGTTATTATTTTCAACATATCCATTGCTATCATCAGATACTGATCCATCCCAATTCAAGTGATAGAATTCAGAGTACTTATAATGACTCCAATAGTGACGAAGTTTTAAGTTTACAAATGATTTTGAGTTGAATGTGTATTGTGCATCAATTGTGTTGTTTAAAGATGTAACGTCCCTCCTGCCCATGTATATAATTCCATTGTTTTCTTTGGTAAACCCTATGGCGTTGTACTCAAATTCTTGCTTCAAGCGGTAAACAAGAAACAGCTTATCGCTGAACCTAACCCGTGGTGATATTTGATAGCTAAAGCCCTTTTGTCCAAGTCTGTCAGCAGCCCAAAATCCAAACCCATGATCAACTGCAAGTCTTTTTCTGTAGTCGGGGGAACCAAACCAGTTAAATGATGCACGTTTGGGTAGAACCAATTTCCATCCATCTATTCTGGGTTCATAAAAATCATTTACATCCTGGGGATAAATTGTAATATTCAGTCCGCTGGAATAGAATTTTTTCTTTGTGGCAGTTCTAAGCTCAATCTCAATTTGGTTTGCAACAAACTTAACAGGTTCAAATAAACTTGAATTTACAAAAGCAATCTGGGACTCAAAGTTTAAAAGTTTCCAGAATGGCTGGAATATCTCATACTTAAGTTCAACTCCACTTGTTATCTCGTTTGGGCTTTGCAAATACCCCAGGTCATTGGGGTTGTAGTGTTTGCTTTCAATATTATTAAATACCTCAAACTGGAAATTTCCGGCATCCTTTGCAAACTCGATAAAAGAATGAAAACCATTGGTGGTGGAGTCGTTAGATATCAGGCTTAATCCACCTTGACCTGAAATGGAATATACATTTTTTTTATCTTTTAAGTTAAATTCAAGGGCCGTAACATTTGCTGTATATGAATTTTTGGGACGATACAGGTTTGTGTTTGCAAGGCTTACGGAGGAATTATTCGCTAAAGTCTGATCAAAAACAACCATGTTATAATTGGTGAAACCCTGAGTCATTATTTTTCTTCTTCGGCCTGTAATCGTATCCTTTACCTCTGCAAACATATTCTGTGTCATGGCATTAAAAAAGCCCAAACCAAATCCCGAATTAGTTCTTCCTGATATTTTGGTTGCATTAATCATTTTAGATTCAGCTGGATTCTCCAGTACTACCTCATCTGCTTGCAGGGAGTCCTCAACGTTATCATATCCAACAGGTTTTGATCCAACCCTACGGGAGTAAAAAATTTCCCCTTTATTAAAAAGCTCTGTTCCTTCAGTGAAAAAAGGGCGTTGTTCGGAGTATTTAACCTCGAAAGGCGTAAGATTAACTATTCTGTCATCAGATTTTACCTGTCCAAAATCCGGTATTAAAGTCATATCCAGGGTAAAACTCTCATTGATGCCATATTTTAAATCCAGCCCACCTGTCATTCTATACTCTAGGTTACTGGAAAACGGGAACTTCTCTGCATAAGTCGAAATGTAAGGGCTCAATGATAGCCTAACAGGTGGTTCGATACCTGTAATCCCATTTAGCACTCCTGACTGGGTAACGATTCCTGAAACATTTTTGTCAACAAAATTCCAGGAACTCCACTCATTATAACGTTTGATTAACCTAGCAAAGTTTAAACCCCAGCTTTGATTGTTATTCTTCGAAAACCTAAGGTTAGAGTAGGGAATCTTCATTTCAACACACCAACCTTCATTATCAAATCCAACCTCACTTAGCCAAACGGCGTCCCAGTTACTTTCCTCATCGCCACCAGCTATCTTAGCGTCAGCCTGAACTCCTGATGCTGAGACGCTGAAAGTTAAATAGTTAATGCCATCATTAAAGGGGCTGATAAATAAAACAAAAATATCTGATTTGATTTTATCGTCAAAATCTCTCTGTACTAACTCTTTATAAATACTATTGGGTTGTGAATCATACATTCTGGCGCCAATGTAAATAGCATTATTATCGAAGAGAACTTTCACCACCGTTTTTTCAGACGGGGCTCCACCATTATAGGGTTCATGCTGAATGAAATCTGATGCTGCTGGAGCATTAGACCACTCTGGTTCATCTAATTTACCGTCAATTGAAATGGTGGTACTAATTCGTAATGCATCCAAACTCTTTTTAACTTTAAGCGAATCCTTTAAAGAATTGCTAAAACCCGCTACAGTTAAATGAATTAGTAAGAGATTTAGAAAAATAGTTTTACTCATGGTGAAAATATGAAAATTAATACCTGATAAGAATATACATTATATAATAGGTTTAATTTAAAAGAATTAAAAATTTGTTGTGTATTAACCTCCTTAAAATTCATTTGTAAAGTAAAATTTTATATCCGGAAATTTTTCCAGCGCCATCTGCAAAGCATAAGGTGTATCGGCAAGGAAAACCTCTCTCCCATGCTTATCAACTGCAAGGTTGTTGAATTTACGTTTTCTGAAATCATCAATTTGAATTTTATTATCGCTTTCAATCCAGCAGGCTTTATGCAAATTTATTGGCTCATACCGGCATTTGGCTCCATACTCATGCTCAAGGCGATATTGAATGACATCAAACTGAAGCGCACCAACGGTTCCAATAATTTTTCTTCCGTTAGATTTTTGGGTAAATAGTTGCGCAACGCCTTCATCCATCAACTGGTCAATTCCCTTCGCCAGCTGCTTAAACTTGAGTGGATCGGCATTCTCGATATACCTGAAAAGTTCTGGGGCAAAGCTGGGTATCCCTTTAAAATGCAAATTTTCACCTTCAGTTAAAGTGTCCCCAATTTTAAAATTTCCGGTATCGTGCAACCCAATAATATCGCCCGGAAAGGCGATATCAACAATTGACTTTTTGTCGGCCATAAAAGCGTTTGGACTTGAGAATTTGATACTCCTGCCCAACCGGACATGCTGATATGGTTTATTTCGCTCAAATATTCCCGAACAAATTTTCAGGAAAGCAAGCCTATCCCTGTGGTTAGGGTCCATATTAGCGAAAATTTTAAATACAAATCCGGTAAGTTTCTCCTCAAAAGGAATTATTTGCCGCTCCTCTGTAACAGTAGGTTTAGGAAAAGGGGCAATCTGAATGAAACAATCGAGCAATTCACGTACCCCAAAATTATTTAAAGCACTACCAAAAAAGACGGGTGCAACTTCACCTGAAAGGTATGTATTAACATCAAAGCCTGAGTAAACGCCATCAATAAGTCTAAGTTCCTCTCTTAACAGGCTGGTAAAGGGTGCAATATAATTATCGAGTTTTGGATCACCAATATCGGCAATCTCAACTACGTCGTTTGCAACAGTTTGCTTATCATCGGAAAAGAAAAGGCATAATTTCTGCTCAAACAAGTTGTAAACACCTTTAAATGTTGGCCCCTGGCTAATAGGCCAGCTTAGAGGGCGTACTTTTATTTTAAGTTCTTTTTCAATTTCGTCAAGCAATTCGAAGGGATCTTTTCCATTCCTATCAAGCTTATTTACAAAAACAATGACAGGTGTGTTCCGCATGCGGCAAACCTCCATCAGCTTCCGGGTTTGGGTTTCAACCCCTTTTGCATGATCAATTACAATGATTACACTATCAACTGCGGTAAGGGTACGATAAGTATCCTCGGCAAAATCCTCATGTCCGGGTGTATCAAGGATATTTATCTTGATATCATTGTATTCAAAACCCATAACAGCAGTTGACACAGAGATTCCACGCTGGCGCTCAATCTCCATAAAATCCGAAGTGGCAGTTTTTTTAATCTTATTACTCTTAACCGCTCCTGCAACGTGGATAGCCCCACCAAATAAGAGTAATTTTTCGGTCAAGGTTGTTTTACCGGCATCAGGATGACTAATAATGGCAAAGGTTCTACGCCTTTTTATTTCCTTTTCTAAGTTCATTTATTTTTACAATCTTTTGGGGCGCAAAGATAGGAAAGATTGGTATAGTAACCTTAAAAAATATTGAAATGAAAATATCTGGCAATGAATGTTGTATAATTGAACCTTCATTTAATTTGAAAAAAAAGCATAATAACAGCTGTATAAAGCTTAATTTTGGTGTACAAATCAAATCTAGCAATGCATCAAATTACCTATCATGGGTAATTTATCTTCTTGATATATAGCTGTTTTTATGGAAATTAATTTTTTGATTGTTGTTTTATTAGTTGTTTTGATTGCAGGTATTATTACTTTAATAATTGCTAATCATAAATTTAAATCCTCAGTAGCATTTGTTACAGTTTTAGTAATTTCAATATTAACATCGATTCTTGCAACGGACGCACTGCTTAATGAACCCATTACTGAAAACTATTTTTTATCAGGTATTATCGGCAATGTTACAGTTAGAGTTGATGCACTATCAGCATGGTTTATCCTGATTATTAACCTAACGGTTATAAATGGGATACTTTACGGGATAGGCTACTTGAAATCTTATAGCTCCCTCAAAACTAATCTTTCCATTCATTGGGTTATTCTTGTTCTCTTTCACTCTTCCATGCTTTGGGTTTGTATGATTGAGAATGGGCTGGTTTTCCTGGTGGTATGGGAAATCATGTCACTTTCATCGTTAATTCTCATAATTTTTGAATATCAGAATAAATCTACGCTTAAAGCTGGTATCAATTATATGATACAAATGCACATTAGCGTTGCGCTGCTTACCGTTGGATTTATATGGCTTTATGTACAAACCGGTTCGTTCAACTTTGCCTCGCTATCGACTATTTTGGGAAATAACGGGAGTATATGGCTACTTGTTCTTCTACTGGCCGGATTTGCCATTAAAGCCGGATTTATACCATTTCATTCGTGGTTACCTCACGCCCACCCAGCAGGTCCATCACATATCTCGGGTATTATGTCGGGAGTTATTGTAAAATTGGGTATTTATGGAATTTTCAGGGTTATAACAAACCTGCAATCGGATTACACCCTGATTGGGGAAATCATACTGATTTTCGCTGTTATTTCAGCAATCTACGGGATTGCCAATGCTGCAGTAAATAATGACTACAAACGAATGCTGGCGTACTGTACCATTGAAAATATTGGGATAATAGGTATTGGGATAGGAATTGGATTGATCGGGAAAGGGATAGACAATAGCACCTTAATGCTTTTGGGTTATGGCGGAGCATTGCTTCATACATTAAACCACTCACTTTATAAATCATTGCTCTTCTTTTCAACTGGAAATATTTACCAGCAAACTCATACCCGCAATATTGAAAGGTTGGGAGGTTTGATCAAGAAAATGCCTCAAACTGCAATCTTTTTTCTAATTGGCGGGCTGGCTATTGGAGGTTTACCACCATTTAACGGGTTTATCTCTGAGTTCATTATTTATTCAGGTTTAGTAAAAAGTTTATCTTATATAAATATTTCCCAATTGATCCTGATTGTTTTATCTATTGCAGGACTGGCATTAGCTGGTGGAATTTCAATTTTAACCTTTTCCAAATCCTTCGGGGTAATTTTTAGTGGCAATCCACGACAAATGAATGGGCATGAACCCAGAGAAGTAAGCCTGATTATGCGAATACCTCAATATGCGATTATCGTCATAATGATTACCATTGCTGCAATTCCAGCGTTTTACTTCAACATAGTATTAAAAATTGTTTCCTTATGTATTAATACTGGTATTGACACCTATTCTGCGCTTTTAGTAGGTAAACAAGTTGGCTATTTAGGATGGGCAAATCTTCTATTTTTAGCAGTGATACTAACAATAATAGGTATAAGATGGTTGACAACCAGAAACAAAACTTCAGAAATTCAACCAACCTGGGGATGTGCATATAATACACTTATTCCTAAGGCACAATACACAGGTAATTCCTTTATTAAGGCTTTTACAGGGCTTTTTAATTTTCTTATTCTTGAGCGAAAAAATTATTCTAACTTTGGTAAAAGTGATCTTTTCCCGGATAAAAGAACATTTTCACTCAGTTACTTAGATTTGATTGAAAAATTGTTTATAAATCCGATAATTAATAGGCTTCGCTTCTCAATGAACTATTTCCAATTCATTCAGAATGGGCATATTCAGCTATATGTACTATACGGTATCCTATTTATGGTACTGGTCTTTCTGGTTACTTTATTTGGATTGATATGAAATTATTGATATTGATTTTCCACCTGATAGCCCTGATCACAATCGTTGCCTTGCCAATCCTTAAGGTAAAAGGGAAAGGTATTGCAACTATTTTTTCTGTTGGTTTTCAGGTAATCTTAGCATCAATAATTACTTATATAGTTTTTACAAGGGGTAATTTTGAATATAGCTTATCTGGTTCCTTTATCACTGGCGCAATACCTATTAGAATAGATTACCTTTCCTCATGGTTTATTCTGATAATCAGTTTTACATTTCTAACGGGAGCCCTTTATGGAATCCATTACTTGAAAAAATATGCCGATCAACCCGCAAATATTGCACTGCACGCTACAGCTTACCTTTTAACCTACACATCACTTATAGATTTATGTATTGTTCAGAATAGTTTGATTTTTCTGGTAATTTGGGAGGTTATGGCTTTATCTACTTTTATAATGGTAATCTTTGAGCATTATAAAAAGGAAACACTAAAAGCTGGTATCAATTTCTTAATACAATCTCATGTAGCGATTCTATTCATTACCCTAGCATTCATGTGGGTACGAATTAAAACCGGAACCTTTGATTTCAGTGGAATAACAACATTCACCACGTCTGAACCTGCTCTTACCGGGGTTGGGTTATTCATCTTTTTCTTCATTGGTTTTGCCATAAAAGCGGGTTTTGTTCCGTTTCATACATGGTTACCACTTGCACACCCGGCTGCACCTGCACACATCTCTGGTGTAATGAGCGGAGTAATAATCAAAATCGGAATATTTGGAATTTTACGTGTTCTCCTGTTAATCAAAACCAATTTTGTAACAATTGGATACCTGGTTCTAATTCTGTCGGTTATCACTGGTATTTATGGGGTAATGCTTGCAATAGTCCAGCACAATCTTAAAAAATTGTTGGCTTACCATAGCATCGAAAATATTGGAATCATTGGAATTGGGATTGGGCTGGGTTGTTTAGGATTAGGGTATAATAATTATCTGCTTATCATTCTAGGATTTAGCGGTGCACTTCTTCATACCTTGAATCATTCTCTTTTTAAGTCTCTCCTTTTTTTTACTTCTGGGAATGTATATCAGTTGACAAATACGGTTAATATTGAATCACTCGGGGGATTGGTTAAGAAAATGCCCCAAACCACATTACTCTTTCTAATTGGTTCACTTGCTATCTGCGGACTTCCCCCTTTTAATGGTTTTATTTCGGAGTTTTTGATTTATGTTGGAATGTTTAATACGCTAAGTGGAACTGATTTTTCTTTAACAGCACTAATGCTCTTTTCAATCCTTGGTTTGGTTCTTATAGGAGGTTTAGCAATGATCTGTTTTACAAAAGCGTTTAGCATTGTATTTCTTGGAAACTCGCGTTTAGTTAGGATAGCAGAGGTTGAGAACGAAAAACCAGCCTCAATCCTACCCCTTTACCCAATTGTTGTTGTAATTATTGCTATTGGAATACTCCCATTCCTATTCCTTAAAGTTATTGCTTTACCTATAGGGCAATTTACAAATGGAATATTTGTGGATACTACAACTCAATTTACAGCAATAATTCAGACTGCTTCAATAATCGGCATATACTCCGCGATAATGATCCTATTTATAGGTTTACTTTTATTGATTCGTAAAATGGTTACCAAAAATAGATCCATTACACATGTAAGCACATGGAGCTGTGGGTATGAGGGTTACGATAAAAAGTTGCAGTACACCGCCAGCTCGTTCATTCGTTCTTACCGTAAACTGGCAGAGCCTTTACTTTTAATTCACAAGGTTAAATCAGAGGCCAATGGTATTTTTCCCAAACAAATAAATCAGGAAACACACCCGTATGATTGGATTGAAAAATGGTTTATTGATAAGCCTGTTTTCGCTTTTCGTAAATCTTTATCGGTTTTCACTTTTCTTCAGAATGGGAGTATTCAGTACTATATTCTTTATGGGTTGCTTTTTATCGCTTTGGTAATTCTGATTCCTGAAATAATAGAAACCTTAAAATTTCTGATAAACTTTATTAACCAGCTTTAATATGGTGAGCTTAATTCTAATATTGATTGCGAGTTTTTTCTTTACAGGGATCATTATTCGCACAAAAAGTCTGACTTCAGGACGTAAAGGTCCCGGAATATTACAACCTATCAAGGATATATTCAGATTATTAAGGAAAGGATCGGTATATAGTAAAACCACCAGTATGGTTTTTCAACTGGCTCCAAGTTTCTACTTTGCCTCTGTGCTTATGGCTATTCTACTTATCCCGCTTGGAACCTATCCTGGAGTTATCTCCTTCCAGGGAGATTTTATCCTTTTTGCATACCTTCTGGCATTTGGAAAATTTTTTATGATTATCTCTGCAGTTGATACAGGTAGCAGCTTCGAGGGAATGGGTGCTAGTCGTGAAGCCCTGTTCTCAATGCTTGCTGAACCCGCTTTTTTCATTCTGATGGGATCATTTGCTTTATTAACTGGCTATACATCCTTTCACGAAATTTTCACAACATTGCATTATGGTTCAAAAATATCGTATTTACTGGGAACGCTTGCAACTTTTGTACTTGTGATGATTGCCATGATCGAGAATAGCCGAATGCCTATCGACGATCCCAAAACCCATCTTGAATTAACCATGATCCATGAGGTGATGGTTCTCGATAATAGCGGTTTCGATTTAGGATTGATCCTGCATACTGCAAACCTCAAGTTTGCTATGTACGGTGCAATCATATCTAATTTTTTTATTGGGGAACTGTCACTGTTGTACACAATACCAATATTTTTTGCAGTACAAATTGGGTTTGCCATCGCAGTTGGATTAATTGAATCATTCATGGCCCGGTTTAGAATGAGCCATAACCCACAGTTCATTTTTATCCTGACATCTGTATCGCTTTTAATCTTCTTTGGCGTTCTATTACTATTGGAAAGATTTACTTAAAACAAAAATGTTTTTAGAATATGACTGATATTTTACTGATTTTTTTTGCCATTACACTGCTCTATATAAGCATTGCAAACAGGCTGCTGACCTATATCAGAATACTTGTTCTGCAAGGTTTTTTGCTTTTTGGTATTACATTTCTTGAACTTAGCAGTATCAATATCACCAATCTGATTCTGATATTACTTGAAACTATTATCTTTAAAGCGATGGCGGTGCCCTGGTTCCTGAACCGAATTATCAAAAGAAATAACATTTCAAGAGTTGCCGAGCCATTCCTGCCCAACTTCATCTCGCTGATTATAACAACCACAATAATTGTGATTGCTATAGTCTTATCCAATTCAATTCAGGATGTTAACCTTGATAAAACTTTCTTTGTTGTTGCTATCTCAACTATTTTCAGCGGGCTCTATATCATATCAACCCGTAGAAAAATTATTACCCATGTAATGGGGTATCTTATTATTGAAAATGGAGTTTTTATTCTTTCTCTGGCAGTTGGAAACGAAATGCCCGCTTTGGTAAACCTGGGAATTATGCTTGATATATTTGCCAGCGTGCTTATCCTGGGAATTTTCTTCAATAAAATCGGGGATGTTTTAAGAGACCCCGATGTAAATCAATTACGAAACCTTAAAGATTAATCCATTGAGCAATGATTAGTATTTTTCTTCCCGGCGCAGTTTTTATCAGTGTAATCCTTTATTTCAACCGAAGTAGAATTGTAAATTATGCATTGGTAATATTATATGCTCTATTTCTGTTAGTTTTCACTATTTATCAGACAAATCATCATAACATAGCTGAGCTTGGCTTTTTCAAGAGCGATTCACTTGGAATACTACTATTGCTAACACTTTGTGTAATTGCACTTCCGGCATTATTTCATGGTTATCGGTATATTGTAACACACGATGAATCAAGAAAATCCAGGGGGTTATTCTTTTCTGCCTTCACCTTACTTATCACAGCAATTAGCATGGGTTACCTCTCCAACCACATTGCAGTAACCTGGATTTTTGTTGAGATTACAACCCTGAGTGCGTCTGTTTTGATTTACCATCATCGAACGCCACAGGCACTTGAAGGTGTTTGGAAATATGTATTCATCTGTGCCATAAGCATAACCTTTATATTTATAGGCATACTGTTCTTAAGTCTTTCGTTAAAACAATCCGGGGTTGATGATTTATCGTTTGATTCACTTCGGACCCATTATGCTCAACTTAACCCGTTCTGGCTTAGGTTGGCTTTCCTTTTCATTTTCACTGGTTTTACAGCAAAACTTGGCTTAGTGCCCATGTACACAGCAGGAATAGATGCAAAAGACAAGGCACCGGCTCCTGCCGGGGCAATTCTGTCCAGCGCTCTTATGAACCTTGGTTTTGTTGGTATTTATAGATTCTATGCAATTGTTGCAAATACAGAAATACTTCCCTGGGCAAACACCATTATTTTTATTGCTTCCCTTCTCTCAATTTTTGTGGCTACCGTTTACATGACCAGAATTAAAAACATCAAAAGAATGTTTGCTTATTCCAGCATTGAACACATGGGCTTGGTGATGTTAGGTATAGCGGCAGGAGGAATTGGTGTTTACGCAGCAATATTACATATTGTTCTACATGCTTTGGTTAAATCAAGCTTTTTCTTTCAATTTAATCAGATTTTCAGGGTATATCAGAGTAAAAGTATTTACGATGCCGGAAACTACTTTAAGTATAACCGGGCTGGAGCTGTAGTATTACTTCTCGGATTTATTTCTGCCACTGCCATGCCCCCTTCTGGTTTATTTATTAGTGAATTTATGATCTTCCAATCTCTTTTCATGTCTCACCGCATAATCATACTCATTTTTGTACTAGTGCTATTAACCATGATTATCTGGGGATTTGGATCGAATATCTTTAAGCTGCTTTTCACTCCACCGCTAACTATTGATGAGACAAAAATTCCAAAAATAAACCCATGGGAATCATCCACTCAATACATTTTGCTGGCAATGGCTATTTACTTTGCCTATAACCCACCAACATTTTTTATTTCATTGATTCAGGATGCTGTTAAAATTTTACCCCAATAATTATGGAACAATACATACCAATAGTTAATTGTCAAACTATCCCTTTTAGGGATATACCAGTTCTTTTGTACGATGCTTTTTTGGATACAAATATTAAATTGATGAAAGATAATGATGAAAGGCATTGTGTAAATTATTTCGGGTATGAAATTGAGGATTCAGTCAGGTTGATTTGCTGCATTGCTGATGATCAAACACATCAAATATTCGTATCATCCAGTAGCGCTAAAAAAGGTGATATGTTGAACTCTTTTACAAAACATAACCTTGTATTCGAAAAATTTGAGCGTGAGATTGCGGAAAACTTCGGAATTGATTACCCCGATCACCCCTGGCTAAAACCCATTCGATATTCCTTCAACAGGTATGATAAAACCAAAACGATGGCAAATTACCCATTTTTTGGTATTGAAAGCGAAGAGTTGCACGAAGTTGGTGTTGGCCCTGTACATGCAGGAATTATTGAGCCCGGACATTTTCGCTTTATCTGCAACGGGGAACAAATCATGCATTTAGAGATTCAATTAGGGTATCAACATCGTGGGGTTGAAAAACTGTTCCTTCAGAAAAAGACGCTACTGGAAAAATCAATTCTAGCCGAAAGTATTGCCGGAGACACAACAGTTGGCCATTCCACAGCATTTGCCAATCTATTGGAGAGTTTATCAGGCATACAACCTGTCGAATATTTACAATTTACAAGAACTCTGGCCCTTGAACTTGAACGTGTAGCCATTCACACCGGTGATCTTAGCGCACTTTGTACTGACATTGCTTACCAGCTTGGCAGCTCAGTTTACGGTCGGTTACGAACACCAATTGTTAACTACTTCCAAGAGTGGTGTGGCAATCGGCTTGCAAAAAGTTTGATAAGAGTAGGTTATACAAACTTTCCATATAATGATAAACTTGCAAAACGATTGACAGAGGTGTTTGCAAAGTATGAACCCGACTTCAATGAAATGACCGATAAACTTTTTAAACTTCCAAGTGCACTCTCCCGCTTCGAAAGAACTGGTGTTGTCAATGCTGAAGAAGTTAAACAGATCGGAACTGTTGGGATGGCCGCCAGAATGAATAACCTAAATCGCGATATCAGACAATCTCATCCGCATGACCTTTACTCAGAATTAAATCATAAACCTATTATTAAGCATCATGGGGATGTTTACTCAAGGGCACAAATTAGAAAAGAAGAAATAAAGCAATCCATTGGGTATATCAAGAGTTTAATTCAGAATATCCCGGATTTTACGCCTCAAATTGAATCGAATAAGCAGTTAAAAACAGAAGTTTTTGCGCTCTCGCTGGTTGAAGGATGGCGAGGTGAAATTTGCCATTGTGCAATTACCAACAGCAAAGGTGAATTGGCGCTCTACAAGGTAAAAGATCCTTCTTTTCATAACTGGATGGCTCTTGCACAATCGGTAAGGAATAACGAAATATCCGATTTTCCGGTTTGTAATAAAAGTTTCAACCTGTCATACTGTGGTCACGATTTATAAAAAGTTGAAGTTATGTTAGATAACCTAAAAATACTATTCCATCAGGGGAAACAGTATATTCCTAATGTAAAAACAGTAGAAGTTCCAGGTGTATTCAGGGGAAGACCTGTTATTAGTCCTTTAAAGGCAGATGATCGGGCTATACAAGCAGTTTGCCCAATGGGAGCAATTGAAATTAACCCATTAAGCATCAATCTTGGAAAATGCAATTTTTGTGGTGAATGTTCTTTCAAATACCCGGAAAAAATTAGCTTTACAAAGGATTATAAATTATCAACAAACACCTTAGAGAATCTCATTGTAAAAGAAGGGGATAAAAACCCAATTCAAATAAACGAATCACTTATCAGACCTGAAATTAGAAAATATTTCAGACACTCTTTAAAGTTGCGACAGGTTTCCGCAGCAGGCGATAACAGTTGTGAACTTGAACTCAATGCCAGCGGGAATGTTCAATTTGATATTGGCCGCTTCGGGATTGAATTTGTTGCATCGCCCCGACATGCCGATGGAATTGTAATTACCGGACCGATTAATCAAAATATGGCAAGGGCCCTGGAGCTAACTTACGAAGCAATACCCGAGCCCAAAATTATTGTTCTGGCTGGTGTTGATGCTATCAGCGGTGGAATTTTTGCCGGTTCACCCGCCCTGGACAGGTCTTTTCTCGATAAACATAAACCCGATTTGTATATTCCCGGGAATCCGGTACACCCACTAACTTTTATTAACGGGATGCTTGATCTCCTGGGGAAATAGGTTTATATATTGTTCGTAGGTATTGATATTCACCAATATCTTGTTATCATCAACCTCAATGGCTTTACTCGAAAAACCTCTCAGAAACTCTCTGAGATGAATTTCATTTTTAGGCTCATCAAGAATTCGGCTAACAAGCTTTTCAGCAAGTAAAATGGGGTGTCCTCCCCTTCCCTGAAATGCAGGGTAAATATAATCCGCTGATAAACTATTACTTATAAGAGATTGTAATAAATCTATCCCAATAAATGGGTTATCTATATTGCTTACAAAAACAGATTTTATTGAAGGAAGCCCAGCTACACCAAGTTTTAAGGAGTAAAACCTCTCCCATGCAGGATGTGGGTTAACAATTAATTTGATGTTTTTTGGGAGGTTCAACTGCAGCGTAGTTAACAACTCCGCCCCATCAGGGTTTAATACCACCAGAATCTCATCACAGCCAAATTTAAAGTATTGGTTAACAATATGCTCCAGGAATGTTAAGGTTGAATCAAATTTTAGAGAAAACTTGGGAACACCCATTCTTGCAGATTTTCCGGCAGCAAGTATAATAGCAGAATATTTTTTGTTGTTCTCCATCTATCATATTTGATTTTCCCAAAAAAGCATTTAAAAGTAAGTTTTTTACAATTTTATTCTTTGATTTCTTTAGATTTGTTTAGCAATTCTCAATGTAAATATACATATCTATCTGATTATCTGTAATTTTACTTAGAGAATATCTTACTTCAGGAAATGTATCAGGGTTATTAAAATTTAATTAGCCATGTCCGACAAATTTCATCCCATTTCATTGAAACAGCTGCTCCAAATTATTCTCGAAGAGTACAGCCAACACAAAAGTATTTTTGGCATACCAGAGGAACTGTTTTACATTTCAAAAGAGCGTAACTATCTATCTACCAATATATTTAATCAATACCTACATAACCCCATTGGAGTTGCAGCAGGACCCCATTCGCAAATGGCTCAGAATATAATAGGTGCCTGGTTAATGGGCGCCAGGTATATAGAACTCAAAACAGTTCAGACACTTGATGAGTTGAAAGTGCCAAAGCCATGTATAGATATGCAGGATGAAGGCTACAATTGTGAATGGTCACAGGAGTTGAAAATTCATGAAAGTTATAATGAATATCTAAATGCCTGGGTATTAATTCATGTTCTTAACCATAAGTTTGGTTGGTTAAAAGAAATTGGGACAATTTTTAATATGAGTGTAGGATATAACCTGCAAGGAATAATGAACCACAACGTTCAGTGGTTTTTAGATAAGATGCAGGACAGCAGTCTGGAAATCAATGAGAAGAAAGATGAAATTGAGGCTATTTACCCTAAAATCAAAGAGATAACAATCCCCTCAAGAATTTCTGATAATATTACTTTATCTACAATGCACGGTTGCCCTGCAAATGAGATTGAAGATATCGCCAAGTATCTTTTGGGGAAGAAACACTTGCACACCTACGTAAAACTGAATCCAACACTTCTTGGATCCGAAAAACTAAGGGATATACTCAATGAGAAACTGAATTTTAAAACAATTGTACCTGATATTGCATTTGAGCATGATTTAAAATATCCTGATGCTGTAAAAATTATTAAATCACTGCAAAAAACAGCCTTGGATAATAAACTTCAATTCGGGTTAAAACTAACCAACACCCTGGAATCTGTCAATAACAAGGATAAATTTGACGACAATGTTGATATGATGTATATGAGCGGTCGGGCCCTTCATCCAATATCAATAAATGTTGCCAGAAAGCTTCAGGAAGAATTTCAAGGAGAATTACAACTTTCGTTTTCAGCTGGGGTTAATGCGTTCAACATTGCGGATATCATTAAGTGCGGCTTTAAAACAGTAACCGTGTGTTCAGATTTACTCAAACCCGGGGGATACATGAGATTAAAGCAGTATTTCGACCAACTTAATGAGAGTTTCAGTTTAATCGGGGTTAACACTACTGAAGAGTATGTAATTAAAGCCTCAAACAAGGAGTCATTTAAAAGCGCTGCCTTATCTAACCTGATTAACTATGCTGAAGAAGTATTTGAGGGTGATGATTACAAACGAATTTATATTAAAACACCTGATATAAAGAGCAAACGGGAGTTAGACTATTTCGATTGCATCGCCGCTCCATGCCGTGAAACCTGCGCTACCAATCAGGACATTCCTGATTATTTGTACTATACAGCCACCAATCAATTCAGCAAAGCTTTTGAAATAATACTCCGGACAAACCCTTTCCCGTCAATAACCGGGATGGTTTGCGATCATTTATGCCAGGGTAAATGTACCAGGATCAACTACGATAGCCCACTGCTTATACGCGAAGTGAAACGATTCATTTCTGAACAGGAAGAAGTTAAACTTACACCTGCTGTTAAGAATCGTTTTAAAGTGGCAATTGTTGGAGCTGGTCCTTCAGGATTGTCATGTGCCTACTATTTGGCATTGGCCGGATTTACTGTTGATATTTTTGAAACAAAATCGAAAGCCGGAGGAATGGTCCAATTTGCAATTCCCGGTTTCAGGCTGACAGAAGAAGCCATTGCAAAAGACTTTAAAAGAGTTATGGATCTGGGGGTAAATATTCACTACAACCAAAAAGTGGATTATAATAAGTTTCACGATTTAAAAAAGGACTTTAACTTCATTTATATTGGAGTTGGCGCACAAATATCAACCAGTCTAAACATTGAAGGGATCAATTCATCCGGGGTGATTGATCCATTGGAATTTTTATTCAAAGTAAAGCAAGGAAATTTTTCAGGAGTAGGGAAAAACGTAATAATAATTGGTGGGGGCAATACTGCTATGGATGCCGCCCGAACGGCTTTTCGCCTAGTTGGGAAAGAGGGCAAAGTCACTATTGTTTATCGTAGAACAGTAAATGAAATGCCCGCCGATCAGGGGGAGATCAAAGCAGTAATTGACGAAGGCATCAACATAGTTGAAATGGTTGCTCCTGAAAAAGTTATATCTATTGATGGGAAAGTTACCGCTCTGCTGTGCAGCAAGATGGAATTTACGGGTAAAGATACCAGGGGAAGATTGCAACCCCGGAAAATTGAGAACTCAGAATTTGAGATACCCTGCGATACAATAATCCCGGCCATTGGCCAAACCCTAAATATTGATTTTGCAACTACCGATCTGCTAAAAGCTGATACAAAGTCCTATAAAACAAAACTGGGGAACGTTTACATTGGCGGGGATGCACTGAGGGGTGCCTCTACTGCAATAAACGCTATTGGGGACGGCAGAAAAGCTGCCGAGCAAATTATCAGGCAGGCTGGAATTGACTTTATTAATTTATATCAAAAAAATATTAAAAACCTCAATAAAAAGGATCTTATCATCAAGCGATCTTTACGAAAACATGCACCTTTATTAAACGAAACGCCGCTGACCGATCGGAAGAACTTCGCACTGGTAAATGAGACCCTTGATAAAAACACTATTGTAGAGGAATCGGACAGATGTTTATACTGCGATGAGATTTGCAATATTTGTACAACAGTTTGTCCGAATTTAGCCAACTATTCATACGATATTAAACCTATATCTTATAACTTAGAAAAAGCAGTTCTTAGCGAGGATAGTCATTTTGAAATAACCACTGATACCATTTTTGAGGTTAGACAACCCTACCAGATATTGAACATTGCAAATTTCTGCAACGAATGTGGTAATTGTGACACTTTCTGCCCCACTTCAAGTGCGCCTTATAAGGATAAACCGAAAATACACCTCACCCTAAAATCATTTAAAGAAAATGAGAGGGGGTATTATCTTTCAAAACTGAAAGATAGAAATGTGCTGATTTTCAAAGAAACCGGGGGGTTAAAAACATTAACCGAAATAAATGATGAGCTGATATACGAAACTGATTTTGTATTCGTGCGGTTAAACACTGGTGATTTAAGAATCAAGGAGGTAAAAAGTAAAACAAATTGTGTAAAAGAGATTCACCTTACGGAGGCCGCAACTATGAGTGTGATTTTAAAAGGAGCAAAGAATCTAACTTTTGCTTAATATGACTTGCTAAGTGAACTTATAAGGTTTAGCCCACAACCTGAAAGTTGTTTTGTACTTTAAAGACTGCAAAATCCACCCCAGTTGACCAAAAAAAGTGTAAAGTCTTGCTGGCATGATCTCTTTTGATCCCAATTCTATAATTGAGGCTGGGATCATTTTCCCTTCATTAATACAAATTGCCGACTCTTCAAAAGCACTTACAATATTTTTAGCCAATTTAGTTTTATTTAAATCGGCATTTGTTAAAGCGCCTCCACCGCCAATTGCAAATCCTCCAAGCCAGGTAAAACCATTTCTTTTGGCAAAAAGTCGAAGAATTTCTATTGCAGAACTATTCTGATGGGGCTCAGGAAAACCAGAGTTAATAATGGCTATCAACCTCTTATTTTGATTGATATTATCATTTTTATAGCACTCAAGGAAAGAAATTAGGGGAGCAGGCAAAGAGTCAACATACAGAGGGCTGGAAATAATCAGCACATCCGATCCATTCACTTTACAGATCAAATCGTTCATCGCATTTGCCCGGATTGATGTATTTACATTTATCCTTTCGGAATTGTATCCAAATTTTTCTAATTTCATCAACAAAAGAGACCCCAGGTTAACGGATGCACTCCTAGTAATTTTGGGGCTACCTGATAATAGCAATGCTGTTTTGGGTTTCATAAACTTTTATTAATAAGGTTAAGAACTTCCCCTTTAAAGGATAATTCATCTTCTTTAATTGAAATTACCGTTGAATCAGCATGTGGGCTATGAAAATTAAGGGAGTTTCTATAAATGATATTTTTGAAACATTTTTCTTCCTCTTGATCAGGGTAATTTTGAATTCCTATACCAAGTAACTTTGGATATTTTTTGTAACGGGGGTAATGGTGCGTTTCGCCGGAATACTGGTTAAAAAACGGGGAGATCAAGGGGATTATCTTATCAATCATCTTTTTTAAAACGCTGGAATACCCGCCATAAACTACTGGCGTAAGAAAAATTACCAGGTCAGAATTGATAAACAACCTGCATATTGCCTGAGAATCATCTTTCACCACACACTCACCCGGTGTTAGTACCCAGCACCCAAAACATCCACGGCATTTTTTAAT
>CAZKHG010000003.1:0-73252 GCA_964552655.1 uncultured Rikenellaceae bacterium | reverse complement strand
TTACAGGTAAACTACCTTAACCGATCCAACGACCGAACTAATTTTTCATCTTTTGCGATCCCTCTTATTGCAAGGTATAGCAGAATAATAGCGATTATTGGTAAGATTAGTGAGAAATCGTAATGAGGTTCAATTTTCAACATTTTTTTAACATCATTTATATAGAAAAGTGCTAATCCAAATGATCCCAATAAAAAAATGATATTAGCTATACTCAACCTAATCTGTAATAGCCTTTTCTTATATAAAAAAATGGTAACAAGAGATAATAACACTGAAATTGTCAGTAAAATTGCAACAGGCCAAACCCGAAACATAATTTTCGATTCCTCCCCCGCTTGTATAAACCCTTTAACCCTTAAAATATACTGAGGTAAATCTGCATCAGCATTAAAGGTGGCAAATGGTAAAAAGTACGCTAAAATAATTATGAAAGCAGCAATTAAAAGGTAAATGGATTGAATTCTTTGAATCATTTCACTATTTTTTTGGCAAAATTAGTTCTTTATTGCTGAAATGGAATCAGAATAAAGTTAAAACTTGCAAAACCACAAGAATGATCGATATGATATAAACATTTTTAATTGATTTTTCTACCTTAGCTAACTAATTTTAATGGGTATGTTATGCGCATTATTGAATCATCAGAATTAATTATCAACTCCAATGGGAGCATTTTTCACCTCCATTTGCATCCCGATCAGATTGCCGAGGATATTATTCTTGTTGGCGACCCTGGCAGAGTTGATACTGTATCTTCTTTCTTTTCAAAGATTGAATTTACTGTATCTAACCGTGAATTTAAAACCGCGACCGGCCTTTTCAATGGGAAACGGGTTTCGGTAATATCCACAGGCATTGGAACTGATAATATTGACATAGTTGTTAATGAGCTCGATGCTTTGGCAAATATTGATTTAAAAAAGAGAACCGTCAAAGACAATTTTAAAAAATTAAACCTGGTCAGGTTGGGTACATCTGGGGCAATGCAACCCGATATTCCCGTCGGGAGTTTTCTGTTAACTGAAATTAGCATTGGGTTTGATGGGCTTCTGAATTTCTATGCAAATCGCAATGAAATTTGCGACCTGGAAATGGAGCAGGCTTTTCTGAAACACACCGGATGGAACCCACTGTTTGCAAAACCCTACTTTACAAGATCATCAGAGTCCCTTATCAATTTATTTACAGAGTTTATAATTAAAGGTGTTACTATCTCAGCCCCGGGATTTTATGGACCACAAGGCAGAGTTCTTCGGCTGCCACTAATGGATGCAGAACTAAATAATAAAATCGAATCGTTCAGGTATAAGGGTTATAAAATTACCAATTTCGAAATGGAAAGTTCAGCGATTAATGGACTTTCGCGATTGATGGGGCATTCATCTGTTACAATCTGTGTTATAATTGCAAATAGAATTCTTAAAGATGCAACAAAGGACTATTCACCTGGCATTAAAAAACTCATTGAGAATACTCTGGAAAAATTAACCCAATGATAGCCCTTATCAATGGAAGAGAAAGAATTAAATGCGCTGATTGCCCTGTTAGATGATCCTGATAAAGAGGTGTATTCCTCAATATCAGAAAAAATAGTAAATGGTGGAATTTCAGTTATCCCTTTTCTGGAAAAAAACTGGGAAACCTCTGGAAATAACCTTGTACAAACCCGCATTGAGAATTTAATCCATACCATACAGCTAAATTATACTCTAAAAAATATTTCGCAATGGCTCAATAGCGGGACTCAAAATCTCCTGGAAGGTGCATTTTATATTGCACTATACCAATTCCCGGAGATCCATTACAATGAAATAGAACGGAATATTGAGAAAATAAGAAAAGATGTATGGCTGGAGCTCAATAAAAACTTAACAGCATTAGAAAAGGTAAAAATATTGAACCATATAATATACGATGTTCATGGGTTTATTAGCAACACTACCAATTTTTTCTCACCCCAAAATCATTACATAAATCAGGTTATTACAACAAAAAAGGGTGGTCCTGTTTCACTTGCAATTATTTACTCAGTAGTTGCCCAAAAGCTCGGGTTGCCAATTTACACAGTTAACCTTCCAAAAAACTTTATTCTTGCATACCGGGATAGATTTAAACCATCTGAACCGAATGATTATAAAAATAGCATTCTTTTCTATATCAACCCTTTTAACCGGGGATCGGTACTGGGTCACAAAGAGATTGAACAATTCCTTAAACAACAACAGTTGGAGCTGAAAGATGAATATTTTCTACCATGTTCCAACGCTACCACTATTGCCCAGCTGGTGTTTAGCTTGATCTTTTCTTATGAAAAAATGGGTAATACCGAAAAGGTCTCCGATTTAAAACAAATTCTTACCATGATTCAGAGTTTTCAAGGTTAACAACCCTGAAAATTAATCCTGAGCTGTTGCTCCCTTATATTTTTTTTGGATAGTTCCTCTTTAATAATCTTATCTACCATTGGTTTACATCTGCCACATCCTGTGGCAGCTTTTGTTAGGTTCTGAACGTCAACAAAAGTGCAAGCATTAAGATTCCTGACCGATTTTACAATTTCGAATTTTCCAACACCCTTACATTCACATATATACTTTGATATGGTTGACATGGCAAGCAATTATAATATCTCATGTATAATTCTTTGCAATATTATTAAAAATATCTACTTTTGCGGGCTCATATTAATAAACTAAATAAATCAAATTATGTTAAACCATTACGAAACCGTTTTCATTGCAACTCCCGTTTTGTCTGAGGCCCAGATGAAGGAAGCGGTTCAGAAATTTAAGAGTGTAATCACCGAGAATGGCGGTGAGATAGTACACGAGGAAAACTGGGGATTAAGAAAACTGGCCTACCCCATCCAAAAGAAAACCACCGGCTTTTACTACTTAACAGAGTTTAAAGCCGATGGCAACCTGATTGATAAGTTAGAAACCCAGTATCGTCGCGATGAGCGCATTATCAGGTTTTTAACCGTAAAACTCGAAAAATATGCACTCGAGTATGCCATTAAGAAGCGTAGCGCAAAAGTTGAATCTAAAGTACAGGAGGGCTAAACGATGAGTCAGAATCAATCAGAAATAAGATACTTAACCCCACCAACGGTTGAGATTAAAAAGAAAAAGTACTGCCGTTTTAAAAAGAACAAGATCAAGTACATTGATTACAAAGATCCCGAGTTCTTGAAAAAATTCCTGAATGAACAAGGTAAAATTCTTCCCCGCCGATTAACCGGAACTTCGTTGAAGTATCAACGTAAAGTGGCAACTGCTGTTAAAAGGGCTCGTCACCTTGCTTTACTGCCATTTGTTACCGATTTATTGAAATAATTTAAAGGAGGAATTTGATATGGAAATCATTCTAAAACAAGACGTAGCTAACCTTGGCAGCAAAGACGAAATTGTTAAGGTTAAAAATGGTTATGCCCGCAACTACCTTATTCCAAACGGCTTAGCAATTACCGCGAGTGCTTCTGCCAAAAAAGTGCTGGCAGAAAACATTAAACAAAGGGCTCACAAAGAGGCAAAAATTAAGGCTGATGCCGAAGTTATTGCTAAAAAACTTGAAGGGGTAAAACTCACCATTGGAGCAAAAACCAGCTCAACCGGTAAGATTTTTGGTTCTGTAAATACAATTCAGATTGCTGAAGCCCTTGCAGCAAAAGGGTTTGATATTGACCGTAAGGTTATCAGCATTCAGGATGAGCAAATCAAAGAGGTAGGCAACTACTCCGCTGATATTAAGCTACACAAAGAAGTTAAGGTTAAAATTGACTTCGAAGTGATTGCTGAATAGTTATAATTTCAACTTCCAAAAAACCCCGGTAATTTTTTTCCGGGGTTTTTTGTTATTGCCTTACTGCGATAGTTTCAATCTCAATCATGGAACCAAGGGGTAATTTAACCACACCGTATGCAGCCCTGGCGGGCATATCATGAGAAAAATACCTTGAATACACTTCATTCATAGCTGAGAAATTATCCATATCGTTCAATAAACAGGTAACTTTTACAACATCATTGTACGATAGTCCTGCGGCAGAGAGTATTGCACCGATATTCTTCAATACCTGCTCAGTCTGTTCCTTAATTCCACCATCAACTATCTTACCAGTTGCAGGATCTATCGGTATTTGTCCTGAAATAAATACGAGGCCATTGGCTTCCACTGCCTGGCTATATGGCCCAACTGCTTTGGGTGCTTTTTCTGTACTAATAATTTTTTTCATGATGATTGGGGTTTTGATATTTTTATAAATTATCATAATAGCTATCGCGTTTCGTCCATTTGATATCCTGTAAAATTGAGGATTTTATATTAATCTGGAAACTGTAGCTCTTCCTAAAACCAATTGGGATAACCGACAAGCGCATCTCCCAGCAATGCAAATCCCTATAGAAATTGACCGAGGTTGTTGTCAACTTTTTGTTTTTAAAATCATAACCGGAGGAGAAACCAATCTTCCACTTGGGAGTTAGGTTTATATCACCGGAGAAACCCAAAGTTTGCGAAATATATTTCACGTAACCAGGTTTTGAATAGCTATAGGAGTAGTTTACCCGCAGATTCCAGGGAATATTGAAATCGATATACTGAAGGTTAGCATAATCGGTTCCCATTGACTCACCAAACTGTGTATCGGTTGGATAATTGCCTAACGGAGCATCATCTCCGCCAGGTTTTATTGGTTGTTTAGTATCTTTTTCTTTTGCGCTGTTCAGGGAGAAATCAACACCTACGCTGGCTCTCGTAAACCGGGCAAACTTTCCGGTTTGACTGAAATAGTAATCCTTAATAATTCTCCCTTTATCGTTAAGGGCATATAAGCTGTATGCACTGGAAAAACTGACGTTTATTTTTTCAAACAGGTTTGTTCTTGCATTTAATGAAATATCAGACCAATTCAACGAATCTGCCAGAAGGTTATAAGAGGATGAAAGGCCAAAGTTTTCCAGCACTTTTATCTTTTTAGAGTTAGTAACTGTATCTTTTGCCGATCGAACCTTCATTTCAAGGTTATTCCCAAGAGAAAAACTGACAACTCCCGATTTACCTCCACCCGGTCCACCATAAATTCCCTGTTCAAAAATAGAATACCGGGCAGTTTTCCCAAATTTATCAGTTTGTACGGTCTTATAAAACCCGTATCCTTCCTCGCTAAAATCGGGTCTGTAGTTTAGCGAAACTGATGGTGTCATTACATGTCTAATGGCCTGTACTGCAGAATTTTTACCAAAATTAAACATTCCGTAAAGCTTAGTGCTCATGGAAACGCCTGTGCTGTATTGCCACCCACGTTTAAACCCTGGAATGGTATCAGTCTCAACCCTTGACGAGTCAGCATTCCAGTATTTTTCGATGGTCTTCATGTACCAATACTCAGAGTAACTTACACTTGGGCTTACTGTTATGTATTTCAGGATGTTGAAAGATGTTGATAATGGAATATCATGTTTCATCCCGTTTTTCATGCTATCAATCACGGATGGTTTAAAGAGGTTGTCCTCAAGAACCGAAACCCTGTTATCAAAACTTGACGATAAGCTAAATCCGATTTTTTCATACCATTTTGGTGCCCCTATTGCTGATCGTCTCTTAAAGGGGTAGATTCTTGTCATATTGAAAGACACTCTCGGGAAACCAATATCAACCTTTTTGGTGAAGGTGTTCATAGAATGGTTTAGGGATGTACTTAACGAAAAAGGAGTCCCAACAAAGACTTGTGAGTAAGATATGCTTGAGGTTATTGTGTTTGTTAAATAGTTATTAATACTCCTTGCATTGTATTTGTTGTAATTGCTTGACTGAAAATTAACATTTGCCTGAAAGGTTGAGTTGGGATGAGCTTTTGGATCCTGCGAGTGATTCCACCTGATACTATATGAGCTGTTTTTATCATAATCGGGTAACCCTTTATCACTAATAACATTAGTAGAAAAATCAACCCCAAGACTACCGGAGAAACGATACCTTTTCCGGTACCTGCTATCGGTTTTCAATGCCCATGAGCCTTTTGAGTAAATATCACCTGTAACCTTAAGGTCAATATAATCGCTCAATCCAAAGTAGAACCCCCCACCTCTTAGATATAGCCCCCTGACATTCTCTTCACCATACTCAGGGATTATAATACCTGAAGCTCTTTTACGGGTATTTGGGAAAAATCCGAATGGAATTCCTAAAGGTAATGGAACATCCTGAATTACCAGGTAAGCCGGGCCAGAAATTATTTTGTTATTTGGGATAACCTTCCCCTTAGATATAGCTATGTAAAAATGAGGGTGTTCTAAATCACAAGTAGTGTATTTACCGCCAGCAATATTTACCACATTATTCTCCATTTTTTTGGTAACCTTTCCATGCATATAACCGCCCGACTCTTCTGTGATAACACCGGTAATCTTTGCCCTTTTCGTATCAAAATTGTAAAAGATATCGTCCATCTCAAATTTCTGACTACCCTCTTTAAAAACTGGTTTCCCAACAATTTTACCTGTACTATCCGGTAGCCCTTTTGCAAAAACCTCCTTTTTTTCCATATCAAATTCAATGTACTGGGCTTTAAGCTCCAGCTTTTGATAGTTAACTGTAGCGTTCCCATATAGAAAAACCTTTTTACCATCAAGCGAGTAAATTATTGAATCTGATGCATTGCTAAATACGGGATCTTCAATGGGCTTATTTTTTGACTTAGCAGTAGAATCGGTGGCCTTAACCGTATCGGGTTGATGGAATGAACTTTCAATGGTATTCGAAAATGGTATAGGTTTTGCAACCACACTGAACCATGAGGATAACAGAATAAAAAAAAAGGTCAAAAATTTTAAATACAATTTAAGTGCTATTTTTGTGTTGATATTTTTTAAAATTTGAGCCCAAAACTAACTAAAAAAAAGGAACAAATAAATGGCATACCCCTTAATTCAAATATTTTTAAGATCCTTTAAGCTAATATTTATTTTGATTTTCATTACCCCTTTTTTCAATAATTATGCCATTGGTCAAAGTAAGAATGAGGATCTTTTAAAGAAACTGGTAATTGATGCCGGCCATGGAGGAAAAGATCCCGGGACAATTGGAACACATGCCAAGGAAAAGGACATTGCCTTATCAATTGCTCTTAAATTAGGCAAATTGATACAAACTAATTTACCTGAGGTTGAAATAATTTTTACCCGCAAAGATGATAGGTTTATACCCCTGGATGTCAGGAGCCAGATAGCCAATGAGGCTAAAGCGGACCTTTTTATCTCTATCCATTGCAATGCCAACCCTAGCAAAAACCCATTTGGAACTGAAACCTATGTAATGGGGCTGCACAAAACTGAAGAAAACCTGAGTGTTGCACTACGGGAGAATTCTGTTATCTCATATGAGGAAGATTATTCAATGAAGTATGAAGGGTATGACCCCAAATCTTCCGAATCTTACATCATTTTTACCCTGATGCAGAATGCCTTCTTGGATCAGAGCCTTAACCTGGCCAGCTTTATACAAACCGAAATGCGAGATCGTGCCCAAAGAAAAGATCGAGGGGTAAAACAGGCGGGGTTTCTGGTATTATGGAAGACATCAATGCCCAGCGTTTTAGTTGAAGTGGGGTACCTTAGCAACCAAAGAGAGGAACTTTTTCTTATTTCCGATTCAGGTCAGGATTATATCGCTTCTGCCATATTCAGGGCTTTTAGGGAATACAAAAAAAACTATGATACGCAGAACGCCTATACAGCCCAACTGGAGTTTGATCAGTCTATAAATAATAATAAGGTGGAAGAGAAAAGCGCCAATATTTCCACCAAATGGTCGGATGAAAAGAAAGAGGGTAATGCGAATCAAAGCAATGACATTGTTTTTAGAGTTCAGCTAACTTCATCCAGCAAAAAAATCCCTATAAACCCAACAAATTTTAAGGGGTTACAAGATATAGAGGAAATGCTGGTCAATGGAACCTACAAATACGTTTCAGGCAATAAAAAAACCTACCAGGAAATTGTTGAATACGCACAGGTGATAAGAAAGTCCTACCCTGATGCATTTATCATTGCAGTCAAGAAAGGCAATATTATACCAGTTGATGTCGCATTAAAGGAACTTACCCCCAGTAACCAGTAAATTAATATCCTGAGCTAAAGAGTAATAATTTTTTCATTATAAATGAAGATTTATTGATAAGTTTGCATTGAATTTAACCAAGTAATTGAAGGATGAAAATTTCCCGTGAAGTTAAAATTGGCGTTTTTGCCACTCTCTGTCTGGCCGCAATGTTTTGGGGTATCAATTTTTTAAAAGGGAAGAACGTTCTCAGCCCCAATTACATTTATTATGCAATATTTGATCAGGTTGACGGGCTTGAAAACACCAACGATGTTCTTATTAATGGGTTTAAAGTTGGGGTAGTTAAAAAGATAGAATTTGAAAAAGGGAATACCGGGAGGTTCATTGTATCGTTGTTAATTGGCAAAAAATATCATATCCCCACCAATGTGGTTGCTAAAATGATTAGTGCTGATATTATGGGTGGTAAAGCCATTAAGCTAGAGTATAAAGCTTCAAATGAGTACATCCAACCCGGAGATACCCTAAAATCACAAATAGAAACCGGCCTGATCGATCAGCTTGGTCATCAAATGGTACCTGTAAAAGAAAAAGCCGAAAGGATGATGGTTGAGATGGAAAAGACATTAAAGATTATGTCGGAGGTATTCAATGAGAATAACAGGATTCAGCTAAATCAAAGCTTCAGCAACCTCAATAAATCGCTTTATAATGTGAATCAGGTAACTGCTGAACTCGATACTATGCTTAAGCCAAACGGCACCTTAAGAAAAATGTTTACCAATGTTGAATCTATCAGTAACAATCTTAAAAATAACAACAAGGATTTAACCAATATCATTAAGAATTTCTCTTCCATTAGCGATTCAATTTCCCGGATTAGGGTTGTGGCTACTTTTCGCCAGCTTGATTCCTCAATATCCCAGTTCAACACCATTGTAACCAAGATAAACGCTGGTGAAGGCACTCTTGGTAACCTTATTAAAAACGACACATTGTACTTTAACCTGGAAAACGCCTCACGTGGCTTAGACCTTTTAATTAAGGATATAAAATCCAACCCTAAACGATATATTAATTTCTCCGTTATTGACCTGAGTCGAACCAAGTACGTCGAAGAAAAGAAACCTGCAAGCAGATAATTGGCTGATTTACATTCATATCTACCTTTATTTTTTACCAATCACCTTACATACTGCTTAATAAAGAGATCTTGTTAACTTAATAATTGAATAAAAATTCACAATAAGTTAACACACAATTTTTTACGTTATTAACATGTTATCATCCTGATATTCAATTAATTGAAAATAATCAAAAAATAAATGAAAATTATTTTTTTGATTGTTAAACCATTATAAAAAATGTGAGGAATGCAATAGCAAAATCGCTTTTTTTTTCATTTTTTTATTCACAATTTTGTTCCTGTTCAAAAAAATCATTTAAAAATAATCTATAATATTCCTAATTAACATGATTCGTGACTTTCAAGAAGTTTGGGATAGTTGTCTGAAAATTATTAAGGATAATGTTTCATCGGTCAGCTACAAAACCTGGTTTGAACCTATTGTTCCCGTTAAGCTCGATAAAAGTGTTCTCACTATTCAGGTTCCAAGTCCGTTTTTCTATGAATATTTAGAAGAGCAATACATAGATATCCTGAGAAAAACACTTCGCAAAGAGCTTGGTTCCGATGCCAAACTTGAGTACAGCGTTGTAATGGAGAACAGCGGTTTTGCCAACAGCAAGCCCTATACGGTTAAGTTCCCTACTCAAAATAAAACAGAGCTCAAGAATGTCCCTGTTACCATGCCTGTAAATAATCACGAATACCAAATCAAGAATCCTTTTGTTATCCCTGGAATCAAAAAATTACATGTAGATCCCCAGCTAAACCCCGATAACACCTTCTCCAATTTTGTTGAAGGTGAGTGTAACCGTTTAGCCCGTTCGGCAGGATTAGCCGTTTCCCATTCGCCAGGCAAAACAGCATTTAACCCTCTCCTGCTTTATGGGAATTCAGGTTTAGGGAAAACGCATCTGGCACAGGCTATTGGTATTGAGGCAAAACAACGCTTTCCGGAGAAAACTGTTCTTTATGTTAATGCTGTAAAATTTCAAACCCAGTTTGTTGAGGCAATTCGAAATAATAACAAGAATGATTTCCTCCATTTTTACCAGATGATTGATGTTCTTATAATTGATGATGTACACGAGTTTGCGGGGAAAGAGAAAACACAGGATACTTTCTTTCATATATTCAACCATTTACACCAATCCGGGAAACAACTTATTCTTACCTCCGATAAACCCCCGGTTGAACTTCAGGGTTTAGAACAGCGATTACTATCACGTTTCAAATGGGGATTATCAGCCGATTTACAGGCTCCCGATTTTGAAACCCGTGTGGCTATCCTTAAAAAGAAAATTTACAACGATGGTATTGTAATCCCTGAAGAGGTTATTGACTATATCGCATCTAATATCACCAACAATATCAGGGAGCTGGAAGGCGCACTTATATCACTTCTGGCTCAATCCACCCTTAACAAGAAAGAAATAACGCTGGAGCTGGCTTCTGAAATGATTGATAAGCTGGTGAAAAGTACAAGAAAAGAGATTTCAATCGATTACATTCAGAAGGTAGTTTGTGAATATTTTGGTCTGCCATCAGATATGCTCCAAACTAAAACCAGAAAACGCGAAATTGTTCAAGCACGACAGATTGCCATGTTCTTTTCAAAGAGTCTCACCAAATCTTCGTTATCTACCATTGGTAGTATAATCGGGGGGAAAGATCACGCAACTGTTCTACACGCTTGCAAAACAGTAAACAACCTGATGGATACTGATAAAAGGTTCAAAAGCCAAATCGAGGACATTGAGCGAAGGTTGAAATTATAGCTAGTTTGACCACTAACCAAAAAGCCTGTAATTTCAATTACAGGCTTTTGTATTAAAACATGTGGATATAAGCTAGAAAATCTGTAAAATAAAACCGGTAATAACCTTACCTGTTTCATGATCTAATTGTGAACCCCATAAGCTGTGAGGTATTGAGAATACAATAAGCATTACAATGGCTGCAAAAAAACTTACCAATGGTCTTTGTTCCTTAATGTTGAGTAAATAAGCAGCAAGCCAGGCAACCAAAGCAATTAATGTTTTATTATCAGTTAAATCAAACCCGAAAGGAAAACCTGTCCAATACTCACCAAAAGCGAACTTTTGTACAAGGGGCCCAAAAATGAAACCCCCAATAATCAAAATTATTAGAGTTAGCTTACCATAGTAATTAAATCTTGGGTGGTTAAAAATTGCCAGGGCTCCGGTTAGATTGGACAAAAGCATTGCTATAAACATCAATAAGATATGAGGAATTAGCACCCAGGCAGGAACTGGGTTTTTAAAACGAATTATGATCGGGTTTTCCTTTGATATAGTAACTGTTTCACTATGTGATGGGTTATGAATCTCAATAAAGTATTCAAGTTTACCTGCCGCCGGTTGTAAAGGTAAAAAAGCAGAAATTCTGGATAAGTCTGTGATTGTAAATTTGCTTTTAACCCATTCTGTGCTTGTTGGGTATTGCCGGTAGAAAATATAAGCTGTATAGCTGGTATCGTTTAGCTTTAAATCAACCCTGCAATCCTTATCATTATTTGATGATCGGGGCAATTTAACCTTATGGCCTTGCTGATTTAACGTGAATTCGATTTTTTTGGGTTTAGTCGGACCAGAAACCCACTGATAATATGCCGCAAGTAATGTGATTATTACGGCAATGAACCAAAACCAGAATGTTGATTTCATTGATAAACAATTTTTTAGAGTTGAACTAATAGTACCATTTTTTGATTCCCACGGTGTATTTCAACAGAAACAGTCATTCCAGGTTTAAGTTCAGTTAACCTGAACATATAATCCTGAATGTTTTTAACAGGTTTCCCGTTAATTGCAGTAATAATATCACCCGCTTTGATGCCTGCCCTGAACGCCGGGTTATTTTCTGTTGCACCAATCACCCGTAAGCCATCGTTAGTTGCACCACTTACATCTGGGATTATCCCCAATCTCACTTTAAGCCCTTTCCTATGGCGGACTGGTTGCGATTTTGGACCCGCCTGCTGAAATGTAAGTTTAGCTTCCTGATTTGATATTTTAGAAATCAAAGAGTATATATAATCTGATGATTTAACCATGCCGTCAAAATTGATAAATTTGACGTCGTCATGGGGAGTATGATAATCCAGATGAACGCCGGTGGTAAAGAAAAATACAGGAATATCCTTGTTGTAAAAGCTGGCATGATCGGAAGGTCCATAACCCTCAGGCGAAAGCACCAGAGCCAAACTACTATCGGCATTTAAAGATTTCAGAATTTCTTCCGATTCAAGTGAGGTTTTAACGCCGCTGATTTGCAAAGTATTATCTTTCATCCTGCCAAGCATATCTATATTGACCATAGCATCAATTGAATCAGAAGGAATGATATTTGACTCAACAAATTTCTGTGACCCGATAAGACCCATTTCTTCTGCACCAAAAGCAACAAAAACAATGCTTCTCCTAATCTTCTTGCTATTGGCGGCAAGTTTTTGGGCTATCTCAAGTACTGCTGAAACTCCTGATGCATTATCATCTGCGCCATTATGAACGGCCAATGTATCAGGTGTTCGACTGGAACTGCCCTTACCGCCCATACCCAGGTGATCAAAGTGGGCTCCAACAACAATGTACTCTTTAGACAGGATGGGATCAGAACCTTTTAACATGGCAACCACATTCTGGGTTGTTTTAATCTCATTTACAACCTCAGCAGTTGCATTGATTTTTGATTTCAAAATGATGGATTTGGGTTTCTTTTCGTTCAGTAAACTTTTTTCAAGATCTTCGATTTTACCTTTTCCATCCAGTATATGGTTGGCTGTTAGCCTGTTGACATGAATAACCGGAATTCCAATATCATATCCTCTTTCGTCCATACTGGTTAGCTGATCTTTAGGGTCGTAATTTACACCCGATACCAGCATCACCCCTTTTGCCCCCATATCTTTAGCAATAAGCACCTTATTGCGATCAGATGATTGATTTGCAAATACACTCTCACTACTATCTGGTTCGGGATCGCCTCTGAGTATCAAAACCCACTTATTTTTTACATCAACACCCTGGTAATCGTCCCAGGAAATTTTGTCCGATTTAATCCTAAACCCATAACCCACAAATACAGCCGATGATTCATATGAACTGCTGGATGAGAATGGGAAAACCGAAAAATCTGAGTTAAACTTAAATTTAACACCATCAATGCTGAGGGTATTGTTTACACCAGGGCTTTGTTTAATAATCAAATCGAAAAACTGATAGCCCTTATCGGCTAATAGAATCAGCTTTGATTTTTCAAAGTTGTCCTTGATATACTTTGCAGCAACCCTGTCGTAGGCCGTACCCGGATACCTGCCTTGCAAGCTATCGGAAGCAAGAAAATCGAGGTGCGTATAAAGCTCATCCCTGGTTATATTTGGGTTGTAATCTGTTTTTGTTTGACAAGAAGCTACTGTTGAAGCCAAAACAAAAAGAAAAGATTTCAAAATATGGTTCATTGGTTAAGTTATTTTATAAGTTAAACAGCTATCTTTTAAAAGAGTTAATATGTAATCACATACATAACATCTTTCCCTACAAAAGGATACAAACCTACACTTATTTTTGGAGTCAACCAAATAGACTTTTAAGGTTAAATACCATGAAAATCTGATTAAAAATCCACTACATTTGCGGACAAAATAGAATTTTCATGGAAGCAAAAAAAATATCAGAAAAAAAAATAATTATATATACCGGGGCTTTTGTAATTGTTTGTGGCTTAATCAGGTTTTTCTATTATGGAGTGGGAACAGTTTTATTCTACCTTTCTTTTTTGCCGTATATTTTTTACAGGGTTACCTATTATTATAACCTTCGTAATCAGGAACTTATCCAATTCGATAAGAACAGGAGGTTTGTTCTAATTGCCATGATTGGTACAATTATATTGAATATACTTGGGTGGCAGGATGCCAATTTTTTTATTCTCTTCTTACTTATGGTTGATTTTCTGCTGGTGATCAATCAAAAAAAACAGCTCAGCTGATTTTTATTCCAATCAGGGTTACATCATCTACCTGAAGAAAATTACCTTTCCAATCTTTATAAATCTTCTCAAAAGTTTGTTTTTGTATAGCAGGTGGGTTATTTGCCTGGCTGCATATCAATTTTCTCAATTCCTGAATCCTGAATTTTTTCCCGTCATGGCCTCCAATCTGATCGGAAAATCCATCAGAAAAAATAAATACCTGATCGCCTTCAAGAAGTTGTATGCTATGGGTTTTAAAATCAATTTCATCTACAGAATACCCAATGGACTGTTTATCGGGCATAACCTGATATAGAGTATTTGTATCATCTTTGAATGTAATATGGGCAGTAGCCGTGGGCTTTTCACTTTTTCTAAGGATATGCAAAGGGATATTGGCCCCTGAATAGCTTAACTCTTTGGTTATTAAGTTATATGAACAAATACCTATGTCCATGCCATCAAATATTTCAGATCCCTCCTGTTGTTCAAACGAGGTTCTGAAAAACTCATTTATACTATTTAGTATTTCACCCGGGTAGGTTATGTTCAACTCATCCACATATTTGTTCAAGCCATGCGTTCCAATAATACTCATAAAGGCTCCAGGTGCGCCATGCCCGGTACAGTCTGCTACGGCAAAGAGTATCTGGTTATGCATCTTTTTTACCCAGTAAAAATCACCGCTAACAATATCCTTTGGAATAAAAAGGATGAATGATTCCGGGAATACCTCTTCCAGTTTAATGGATGCCCTTAAGATCGCCTGTTGAATCCTTCGGGCATAGTTCAGGCTATCGTGAATGTCCCTGTTCCGCTTTTCTGCAATCTGTTTTTGCTCTTCAACTACTTTCTTTTGAACTTCCAACTCAACATTCAACTTCTTTTTCTTAATGTAATCGCGGTTGAACATCACTATTACCCCTATAAACAAAACTATAATAAAGTAGAGCAAAATTCTTTGCTGACGGTCCACTTTCAATTTCTGGTTATTAACATTGATTTCAGCTTGTTTTTTCAATAATTCCATCTCCTTTTTTTGGAGTTGGGCTTCGTTCTCCAGCTGGTTGGCAATGCTAATTTTCTGAAAATTGTATAAGCTGTCAGTTATTTCCACGTACCTAATCAGGTAGCTGTAAGCCTCATCAGAATCGCCAGTATTGGCTGCAATTTCCGATAAACCAATATAAGCTTGTCGAATAAGCTTATAAAAGCCAACGGCTTTGGAGTATTTGATGCACTTTTTAAAGGATGTTTTTGACGAGCTATAGTCTTTTCTGGACTTTAGAATATTCCCCATTAATAGGTAAGAATTTGCCAGACCGGGAAGATCACTAAGTAGTTTTTGGTTTTCAATTGTCTTGGTTAGTAGAACTATAGCGTCATCACCTCGCTGAGAATTAAAAAAAATTTCTGAAAATAGCTGACTGTTTCTAAGGGATTCCCGTTCATCAAACAGGCAAAGTATTTCGGAAGCTTTTTTTGCATAAACTGATGATTCGTCTATTTTTCCGTTGAGTAGTAACAATCTGCTATAGCTGCTATATGCCTTACCAAGGAGCAACGAATCATTGAAATGCCTGAAAAGGGTTATTGCCCTGTTGATGTTCATTTCCGAGCTGGGATAATTTCCCAAATCCATGTGAATAAGGCCAAGGGTGTAATATGATTCAGCAAGTTTCAGAGAATCATTGGTAATGGCAAAAAAATCAATACTTTTAATCGTAAACTCCATTGCTCCTGTAACATTGCCCAACTCCTGCTCAACTTCGGAAATTGTCATAAGAAACCAAGACAATTTAAGAGTATCTTTCAACTCTCTTGAAAGGTTATAGCCTTTATAAAGGTATTCTAACGATTCAAGTTTCAATTGTTTTGTCAGGTAAATTTTTGATAGAATTTCATAGATTGGGAGCACCTGTATTTCCCGTCCAATGTCTGTTGCATTTACCAGTGCCAGGTTTGCAGGGATTATCGCTTCTTCAACATTACCAGATCTAAACATAACCTGTGCCTGGGCAAAGTATGCCTCTATCAGTAATACCCTGTCGTTTGCTTTTAATGCTTCATCAATAGATTCTTTGATTAATTTATAGGCAAGAATTGAGTCCTTGCTGGATAGGTTTAGTGCTTTGCTAATTTTACCCCTTACCAAATTCTGATTAACAGGTAAAGTGTTCTTTTCCTGGGAAATTATACAATTTGAAATAAGAATAAGGAATAAAAAAGAAAAAAATTTATACACTGTCTTTTATTGATTTTAAATGTTAACCTGTCGGTAAAATTATAATTTTTTCAACTACTTATTTGTATTTTTATTAATTCATTGAATATGAAAGCATTCAATTTGATTTATTAACAACTTTGGTCGCTTCCATCAGGTTTGAAGGTTTACCCACATCAATAATTGTATTTGCAGAAAGATCAATCCCTTTGATAATATTTTTTTCACATAAACGTAAGTATTCTTCAACTATGGAAAAAACTTTTTTGGAGCGATTGATTTGAAAAAAAATGGGGTTAATTACATGTATTCCGGCAAATGCAAATGGCCACAGTGTTTCATTTAAGTTCATTATGATTGATTTGCCTGAATTTCTATCTTCCCAACCGGCGAGGTTCATTTGTTGGGTAAAAAGAAATACTCTGGTTGAATCTCTTTTACTTACAGCAAGAGTGGCTAGGGCAATACTATTTTCATGCCTTTTATAAAAATCAAACAAATTAATATCAGAGATTATATCCACATTATGGACTAAAAATGGTTCGGTCCCGTTCAGAAATTTCTCAGCTTTAACAATACCTCCTCCGGTTTCAAGCAGTTCTTCTGACTCATCCGATAAGTAGATATCAGCATTAAAAGCCTTGCTCTGAAGGTATTCAACCACTAGATTTGAGAAGTGGTGGACATTTATTACAATTTCATTAAAGCCATATTTAATCAGGTTATGGATTGCGATATCGATAAGGGGTTTCCCATCGATTTCAACGAGTGCTTTTGGTTTATTTTCTGTTAATGGCAAAAGCCTGGTACCAAGACCAGCGGCCAGAATCATAGCTTTCATAGCTATTTAGAATTTTGTTTTGGTTTACAAAGTTTTTTCCCCTTATTAGAAGTTCTTTTGCATTTATCACAAGTAAACTTATCGTCTTTTTTTATTCGATTTTTCTGAACTTTACACAGCGTTTTTGTACTCATATCAACTTATTAATTCTCTATGCTTCAATACAATTCTAATTCCTTCCAGCTTTGCGAGCATTTCTGCAATCTTAGCGGAGCAATAAACCGAACGGTGCTGACCACCCGTGCAACCAAAGCCCACTGACAGATAGTTGAAATTTCGTGATTTATAATTACTTGCCGCATCAACAATAATTTTATAAGTGCGATCAATAAAAGCTTGAACCTCGGCTTCCTTTTCAAAAAATTCTATAATATCCTGATCTAACCCGGTAAAACGTTTTAGTTCCGGAACCCTCCCGGGGTTTGGCAATGAACGGCAATCAAAAATAAACCCTCCTCCATGATGTGGGTTTGGCTCAGGGTAACCCTTCAGAAACGAAAAACTTACCAGGTCGATTGTTAAAACATCAGCTGCTAATTGAGTTGCAGGTTGCTGGTACTTTACAATCAATTCATTTAGTAGTTCAATCAGATAACTGATATTAAAGTCGAATCTGTGTTTAGCCAGTAGGTTCTGCAGGTTTTTTAAGGCTAACGGAATGCTGAGCAAAAAGTGAGGTTTTTTCTCAAAATAGCCCCTAAACCCATAAGCACCTATGGTTTGAATAATTCTAAAAAGGATAAAAGCAGGGAATCGGTCTGCTAGTTTGGACTTATCTATTTCACTCTTTTTACCAAGTTCGGTTAGATAAAATAAAAACAGGCTTGCTTTTAATTCCTCAGGAATAGATGCCCTTGCCTGGTAAAGAAATGAGGCAACATCATATAAACATGGACCCAGCCTTCCTCCCTGGTAATCGATAAAAAAAAGTTCATCATTTTTAACCATGATATTCCTTGACTGGAAATCGCGGTAGTGAAAAAAATGCATATCGTCATTAACAAGGTACTTTGAAAATTCTTCGAAATCATCCTCCAGCTTGTCCTCATTGAAAACAATACCTGAAGTTTTGAGAAACGAGTACTTAAAGTAATTCAAATCCCACATTACCGCGCGTTGATCAAATATGGATTTTGGATAACACCAGGCAGGATCAAAGCCAATAAACCCATCCGTTTGGAATTTAACTAAATGGGTTAGCGATGACTTAAGCAAATCAACCATTTTCTCTGAGTACCCATTTTCATTTTCAACTTTTGATAAAATGGAATAGAGTGAAACATCTCCTAAGTCAGTGATCAGGTAAAATTCTAAGCAATCTGAAATGGCTAAAATAGCTGGTGTATTTAAACCTTTTTGTAAAAAATGATTTGTAAAGGTGATAAATGTTCGATTTTCGGCTATATCTGGTGAATAAACCCCAATTACTGAACCTTCTTTGTCCGATAAACGAAAATATTGCCGCGGCGAACCCGATTGAGGAAGTGAAATTATCTCATGAGGTTCATTTGCATATACCTTTATATATAGATGACTAAGTTGAGCTAAAATTACAGATCTTGTTTTACTCATACTTTTTTCACAAAGTTAAAAATGGTTTTAATTTGTTTACCCAATTGTAATACTTTTATATAGCAATCTCTATAAATTCGAAATTGTTTAGGTTTCACAATTCAATTTGCAAAATGGGTTTGTTTTTTCAATAATAAGTTAGTGCCTATTGCGATAATTTTTATATAAATATTGCTAAGCAATTCTGAATTTGTTAAATTTGAATGAAATCGGTTTTTGATTCCCTTTTGAATATTAATTTATTCAACCACTGATATTTATGAAATTAGGATTAATGACAAAGGATGAGTGTATAAACTTCGTTGAGTTTAATACAACCGGTGATGGTGAGAATTATAGAAACTGTGACGATGAATCACTGTACTTAAATAATAACCTCTTCAGTATCTTTGCCCCTTGTTTTCAAAGAAGTAACCACTTATTCGATTATATAGGTCAAACAAAATACAACAGCCGACAGTTCATTGCGTTAAAAAATGAGCTGGCCGATAATCTGGATAAGCTTCTTTCAGTTAATAACCTTGAGCAGTTTAGAGAATACATTTCTAATATTTTTCTGGGAAATGATTTACTATTTGATATTAAGGAACTTGATCCAGAATACGAGAAAAGATGGAGAGTTTACATGCGCCGGTTTATACAGATAAACCGTGGATTTGTAAAAATAATTGATCGTTGCATTGAGGAAGAGAGAACGCTCTGGGTTATTTGCTATTAACCTGAAAGCCGAGTTCTTTCAAGGATATTGCCATTTCTTCATTTTGAGTTGATACTTCATACCCCGTAAAATCCCTCCGGTAAGTGTAGTTGTTCCTAATATCTTCAAAATTTTCAGGTTGCGATCTTAGGGAGAAATCATCAAGATCAATATTATAGGTTTTTATTACCGCATCTAAAACCGAAACTGGATGATTGATTGGTAACTTGGTTGTTATCGGGTTAGGGTTGGGAAACCATGGATGTAAGCCCAAATTAAAAAACTCACTAAGCTGATCTACAACCATTTTTGTCCCAATTACCTTGCCTTCAAGCGAGTATCCGGCAATATGCGGGGTAGCAATACTGGATAGTTTCAGAATTTCAGGAGAAATATTTGGCTCATTCTCCCATACATCAAGGGCAAATGATGATATTTTTTCAGTATTAAAAGCATCCAACAACGCAAATGAATCAATAACCTCTCCTCGTGAAGTGTTAATTAACAGTGTATTAGGTTTAACCTTTTGAAAAAAATTACTGCCAGCCATGTGCCATGTTGAATCTTCCCCTTGTAAAGTGAGGGGTACATGAAATGTTATAATATCAGAATCTTCTGCAATTGTATCAAAATTAACAAAACTGGAAATATTTTCGGCTCTGGCTCTTGGTGGATCAGAGCATATTACATTCATACCCAGAGATTTTGCTGCCTGTACTACTTTTTTGCCAACATTACCCACTCCTACTACCCCTAATACCTTCCCTTTTAACGAAAACTCATTATTTTCTGCAAGCTTGAATAAAGTTGCAACAATCCACTGCAATACTCCATCGGCATTACAACCCGGAGAGTTAGCCCATTTTATTCCCCTTTTAGCGCAATAGGATGTATCGATATGGTCAAACCCAATAGTGGCAGAACCAATAAAGCTTACGGTTGATTCTTCGAGAAGATTTTTATCACATTTAGTTCTTGTTCTTATTAACAGTGCATTTGCATTTTTAACTTCCTTTTTGGTAATCTGGCTCCCTGGCAGGTATAAAACTTCATCAAAATAGGGCTCAAAAATTCCCCTGATAAAAGGAATATTATTATCAATAACTAATTTCATTTAAAAATTTTTAATAAAATTATAAATATCTGTATTATAATAATTAACGAAGGTTCGCCCACTTGCTACTGATTTTATTTTCCAACATTAAAGACATTATTCGCTCATCATTTTTTTTTTGAAAAAAAATAGGTTCAATTATGAAACCAGGTTTGACCATCAAATGTAGATTCAAACTTAAGTTCAACCTGATCGGGTAAAAATTCAAAAAAATCATAGCTGGTTAAATGCTCTACACTATCAATAGTAACTGCGAAGGTAATTAATGAATCAACTACTTTCCTATTTGGAAGTATAAAACCAATTCCCTGGTATTGTGAGTTAGAATAAATTCCAAGAATTTTATAGAAATAGCCTGGTATAGTTACTTGGTTGGGGCCTATTGCTCCTTTGGAATCTTTGAAAACAGGACCAGCGTAAACCTCAATGGAATCAAATTCTATAGCCCAGCGTCTAACCTTTTCCTCAAGTTTCTTCCATATACCTCTGTTAAAAGAGGGATCTTGTGGGCAAATGTTGCTGTAATAAAAAGTTTCGTTTAAGGCATCTTCAGACCAGCTCATGTCTGCAGCCGGAACTAGATGCCCTTTATCGTACCCTGATTTATAAAAATCAGCATCATTAGCAGTTAAGGTTGACACCAATGGATCAGGGTAAAATTTATTTTTTCTGGGCTCTTTCCCCCCAACTTGTTTTTTAAAAAGCATGTAATGAACCATTACCGGTTGTTCATGCTCCTCCGAGTAAGAAAAAGAGTAATATTTATGGTTTAACATTGGTAAAATCAGGGCGGTAGGTTCACTTTTTTTGATACCTGAATCTTCGGGGATAGTAGATGATTTATGTAATGAAGATCTTTTACAGGTATATAGGGCACAAATTGTACAAACCAATAAAAAAATTATTAAGTAAATAAGAGCTTTTCGAGACATGTTTTTTTGATTCAAAGTTAGTAATGATTAGATAAAAAGTAAATGGAATAGGAAGTTTCATTTGGCAGCTAATACCAGTTGCACCATTTAATAATCATGCATATTTTTACAGGAAAAAGATGGAAGATAAGGCCATTATCCTAACTACATCGTACCTCCCTTCTGTTCAATATTTTACAAAACTAATATATTTTGATAAAGTTATTATAGAGCTGTTTGAAACCTATTCAAAACAAAGCTATCGCAATCGATGCACCATATTAAGCAGTAATGGACCATTATCACTTTCGATACCTGTAGTTAAAGTAAACGGAAACAGCACAAAAACGAAGGATGTTCTAATAGATTATTCCACTAACTGGCAAAAGAATCATTGGAAAGCCATTGAATCTGCATATAACACATCAGCGTACTTCGATTTTATAGCCGATTTATTATCAAAGTATTATTTTACTAAGCATAAATTTCTTTATGAGCTGAATGAATCTCTTATATCTGATATAGCCGATTTTCTGGGGAAGGATATAAAAATTGAATATACAAAAGATTTTCAAAGGAATTATTCAGCAGAAATAGCTGATTACCGTTTTGCAATTCACCCAAAACCACAATATCAAATTGAAGATAAATTTTTTTACCCATTTGAATACTACCAGGTATTCAGGAATAAATACCCATTCATTCCAAACCTGAGTATTGTTGATTTACTATTCAACGAGGGTTTAAATTCGCTGATTGTTTTAGAAAAGTCAATAAAAAAGCCTGCTTGAAAATCAAACAGGCTTTTTAAAAGGAACTAAAAAAACCCTAAAACTTAAAACCTAACGTAACCAACATTTTACCTTCGCTTAACTTGGTTGAAACGGGGTTAACAACCAAATTTCCCGACAAATCTCTTAAATCATAATAAATATATTTTTCTTTGGACATAGTTCTTAGATATGCAGCATCTATAAAAAAGTTCCCTGAACGGTAACCAATTCCACCAGAAATGGTTGAATAAGTTGATTTATCATTAAGGCTACCACTCTTATAAGGATTACCATACAAGGCATAACCAGCTCTCAGAAAAATATCCCCAGCCTTAATTTCCCCACCAACCCGAATATTATTTGAACCGGTAAATGAATTATTTATATTTTGGTTTTCATTTGTATAGTTGTAGCCATCGCCACCCTCTCTGAACCTCATTGAAGAATAGTCAACACGTTCGTAATCTAAACTCAATAAACCCAAATCTTTATATACATAAGCAATACTTCCAATGAATTTCATTGGTGTTTCCAGGTTGTAATCGTATCTGCTGTTTGGGGTTTTAGAATCTGAAGTTCCAAGGAGAAAATCGGAGAACATATCGTAGGAATATCTGTCGGTAAGATTAAAATAGGTTGGGGAATGAAATGCCAAACCCAGTCTTAAGCCATCAACGGGTTTATATATACCACCGATTTTAAAATTATAACCAGTGCCACTAGTCTCAAAAGTTTGCTTATAATCCATTGAATAGAATCTATCGCCATTAGGCAGAGTACCATTTGATTGGTAAGCAAACTCACTATAAACTGTTGAATTTGAGTAAACTACATTTTGAACTCCCAAAGTTGCACCAAGATAAAATTTATTTGAAAAATTGGTAGCCAATGAAATAACATATTCACCTGCAGAGCCGGTAGTAGATACTGAATTTTGTTGAATTACCTTATCACCCTGAAGCAGTGCGGGTGTGTATTCTATTCCGCCTCCATTAACAGCCGTATCAATTAAGTATGTATTCCATGCCATTATTGCTTCCCAGGCAGCACTTGTTTGGGTAAAAGGATTATAATTTGTTGCCTGAGAAAGATCATCGTAATAATAACCCCCATTACTTGCAATACCTGCAAAATAATCCATAATTGAATTATTCTCATTATTTCCTTTTGCCAACGAGGATGAGAAAAAATCATTTGTTCTGTTATATCCAACACCCAGGTTTAAATTAACAAGTCCTGTTTCATTACTTTTATTAGGTTTAAAAGACATTACAAACCCAACATTATCGAAATAAAAGCGGGTTCTGGAATCATCCAATGAGTTCCCATTATATGTTGAATTAATAGAACGGCTTTTAAAAGAAGGTGTAAAAGTAAACTCGGATGTTCGGTAAACGCCTAACCCAGCGGGGTTATAGGTGAGTGAACCAAAGTCACCACCCAAAGCGCCAAAAGCACCACCCATACTAGTAAACCGGGCAGTTCCACCATTAAAAACCTGTGAGAATCGTAGCGCATCTGCTGATCCCTGTGCATAAACATTTACTATACAGGTGGTTAGTATTGCTGATAATATTATTTTTGCTTTCATAGTTGTTAATTTTTTGTTGTAAGTATTTTTATGTAGGGTGTGTTTTCCACACCCTATTTTGTTTCGTTTATGTCATTAAAAGGGAGGTGAGGCTATCTATTTTCGAGTTCTGGTTCCGCTTGAAGAACTACTATTGCTATTGGAACTACGGGTACTTGAAGATCCAGAAGAACTTGATGAGCTACCAGACGATCTGGATGAAGAGCTGCTACCAGAACTTTGATACGATCCAGATCTAGAATCAGAACCCTCACTTCTTGTCGGAGTACTTACCCTTCCCGGGCGATTGTAGGTTTGTGTGGATCGGTTATCTCTATTGCCAGATGAAGGTCTTGTTGTTGTGCTCCTGTCCCTGGTATAATCAGTGCCTCCCTGATTTCTTGTGTTTGGCCGATTATAATCCCCTCCGCTTGATGTTCGTGGGCGTTGATATGTTGTGCCACTTCCTCTACGCGTAGGTTCAGTTGAGTAATTGTTTTCCCTCGAAGGGCGTTCTCCCCCAAGCCGAGTTACTGTATTATCATTATCCCTGTTAGGTCTTCTGATTACTTCCTGGCCTGTACGGGTTGTCCCATCTCCTCTTCTGGTAGTTTGAGTTGATGTTTGACGAATCCTGGTCAGGTTCCCATCATTTCCGGTAGTTGATCCAACCATACTATCACCCCTGCGTCGTGTTGCAACAACCTGCTGGTTGCCGGAATCACCAGTTCTGCGGGTTGAAGTTGTTACAGTTGTTGACCCATCGGGCCTTCTTCCGTAATAACCAGTCCAGTTATCCTGATTGTTATAATAGTTGTTCCAATACCCGTTGGAGTAGCCCCACCAGTAATTGCCATTCCATGTGGACCAGGGAGAGTACCAATAGCTGTAAGGAGAATAATAACTGTAGAATGGATAACCATACCAGGAGTCATACCACCAGCTATTCCATCCAAAACTTAATCCAAAAGAGAAATAACTTCTTGGGGACCAGAACATAGAAGAAATGTAACGGGGTTCTACCCATACATGGCCATTTAATACAACTACATTATAAAAATAGGGATCATATGCCTGAGCATACCAGTAGTCGTTTGTATAAAAATCGTATCCTGGTATTTCACGGGCTCTAAGTCTTCTCTCATAAGATTCTTCATAGGTATCAGAAAGGATTCGTTCGTAGGGATTATTACTCTCCTCCTGAACAGCAAGGGAATCCTGTTTAAGAGTATCGGGATCTAAAACATCAGCATACCGTTTTTCCAGGTTAGAGTATTTATCTGCTGATTTTTCATTATTTAACGATGGTTTATCCTGTTCAACAACCACTGTCTGAGATTTACCAGGTGTATAGTAAATATCATCAACAGGAGTTGATAAACTGTTGCTCATCTGCATGCTCGCTGAGCATGAGGTCAAAAGCAGACCTATTAGAGCAGAACTAACAATGTCAATTTTGAATTTCATAACACACCTCCCTTTTTTGTGTTGAATTTATTTAATTTCGTTACTTTTGCTACGTTTATAAAATCAACTGAATAAAAACAAATATCATACCAAAGAACAAAGATGGCTAAGGAAATTACAAGCAGAAGTGAAAATTATTCTCAGTGGTATAATGATATCGTTATCAAAGCAGGATTGGCTGACTATTCTGCTGTTAGAGGATGTATGGTAATTAAACCCTACGGGTATGCCATTTGGGAAAAAATGCAAGCCCAGCTCGATAAAATGTTTAAGGAAACAGGCCATCAGAACGCCTATTTCCCCTTGTTTATTCCAAAATCTTTTTTTAGCAAAGAAGCCAGTCATGTTGAGGGTTTTGCCAAAGAGTGTGCCATTGTAACTCATTACCGGTTAAAAAATGATCCAAATGGAAAGGGGATAGTTGTAGATGAAGATGCAAAACTGGAAGAAGAGCTGATTGTAAGGCCAACCTCAGAAACCATAATATGGAACACATATAAAACCTGGATTCAATCGTACCGGGACCTGCCAATTCTAATCAATCAATGGGCAAATGTGGTTCGATGGGAGATGCGTACCCGTCTATTTCTCAGAACTGCTGAATTTCTCTGGCAGGAAGGGCATACTGCCCATGCTACCAAAGGCGAGGCAATTGAAGAAGCTGAAAGAATGGTAAATACCTACGCGGATTTTGCCCGTCAATGGATGGCTATGCCGGTACTTGTAGGAACAAAATCTGAATCTGAGCGGTTTGCCGGTGCAATTGAAACCTATTGCATAGAGGCGTTAATGCAGGATGGCAAAGCGCTTCAAGCCGGAACCTCACATTTCCTTGGGCAAAATTTTGCCAAGGCATTTGACGTTAAATTCTTGAACAAAGAGAGCCAGCTGGAATACGTCTGGGCAACCTCATGGGGCGTTTCAACACGTTTAATGGGAGCTTTGGTTATGACACATTCCGATGACAACGGGTTAGTTTTACCGCCTAAACTTGCACCTACACAGGTAGTATTTGTTCCAATTTATAAAAACCCTGAGGAACTTGTAAAAATTGATGAGAAAGTGAATGACCTCAAAAAATCACTAGAAACAAAGGGCATTACTACTCTTTACGACAATAGGGATAATTACAAACCAGGTTTCAAATTTGCCGAATACGAGATGAAGGGTTTCCCGGTAAGAATTGCAATTGGACCCAAGGATATGGAAAACGGAACAGTTGAAGTTGCTCGCCGCGATACTCTCCAGAAACAAATTGTAAAACAGGATGAGCTTGTAGCACACATAGAAAAATTACTGGGCGAAATTCAGCAAAACCTTTACGACAAGGCAATTCAGTATAGAAAGGATAATACTACCGAGGTTAATACCTACGAGGAATTTAAGGAGGTACTAAAAAACAAAGGTGGTTTTATTATGGCGCATTGGGATGGAACTAAAGAGACTGAGGAACTGATTAAAGAAGAAACCAAGGCTACAATTCGCTGTATCCCAATCGATTCAGAACCTTCAAGGGGTAAATGCATTGTTACTGGTAACCCGTCCAATCAAAAAGTAATTTTTGCACTTGCTTATTAATTGATATTTGGCTGTTCATTTGTATCTTTGAAACATTGAACAGCCCTTATTATACCCAAAACATTCAACCAATGGAAAAGGTACAAATCGAAACCAAGCAGCTTATTCTCAAAACCCTGGCCGAAAAATCAGCATTAAAGCAAAAAATATACGATAACACCTTTGATACCTTTAACCTGATTAAAGAGGTTTTACATGAAATGTCGAATGACCTTAACATGTCTATTAAAGGAGCTGACAGACGGGTTAAACTGGAGTATCGCGACAGGGGAAAGTTTGAGGCAGAAATTCGTGTAGCCGGCGATATACTGATATTTAGCATGCATTCGAATATTTTTCAGTTTGATCGGGATCACAGTATTTGGAAATTATCTTATGTAAACGACACTCCATACGCCTCCTACTGTGGAATCATAAATATTTACAATTTCCTTACCGACTCATTCAAGTATAACAGATCTGATGATCTGGGCTATCTGGTTGGGCGGCTATTTGTTAATAAGGATAATCACTATTTTGTTGAAGGCAAACGCCAGATGGGTTTCCTGTATAATAACTTTGGTACCGCGATAGTTGAAAAGGATGCATTGAAAAAGATCATTGAATCAGCTATTCTGTACTGCCTTGAATTCGATCTTCTTGTTCCGCCTTATGATGTAATTAAAATTGCCTCTGTGGCACAGATGAATACCAAAATCGAAAATTCAAAACTTCAAACAGGCAAACGATTAGGATTTAAGTTTAACTCCGACGATGTACTCGAAGAGAACAAATGATAATCAATACTAAATATCACCTAATTTATGAAAAAATTAGCAATTACAACCTCAATAATCATGAGCTGCATATTGTGGTCATGCCAAACAAATAAAATTGAGGGGAAAAGTGAGATGCAAAAAAAAGTTGATGAATTTGCGCTGGTTGAGTTAAAAGCTGACATCAACCATTTATCCGAAAAGGAAAAGCAAATGCTGCCATTGCTCTTTGATGCCGCTAAACTGATGGATGACATTTACTGGGTACAAGCCTATGGGAATAAAGATGAGCTTTATAACAAAATTAAAGATTCTGCGCTATTAGAATTTGTAAACATCAACTACGGACCATGGGAAAGGTTAAATGGCAATAAACCTTTTATGGATAGTGTTGGAGAAAAACCACTAGGAGCAACCTTTTACCCGTTTGATATGACCAAAGAGGAGTTTGAATTATTCAAATCGGATGATAAAACCAGCCAATATACAGTGATAAAGCGCAATTCCCAGGGGCAACTTGAATCTATACCGTACCATATTGCATATAAAGAACAAACAGAAAAAGCGGCAGGGCTAATAAAACAGGCTTCTGAACTAGCCGAGGATGTTGGGTTAAAGAAATATCTTTCTTTACGAGCAGATGCGCTTCTTACTGACAACTACTTTGCCAGCGATATGGCATGGATGGATATGAAGAAGAATAACATTGATTTTGTTGTTGGTCCAATAGAAACATACGAAGATCAACTGTTCGGATATAAAGCATCCCATGAAGCATATATATTGATTAAAGATTTGGATTGGAGCAATAAGCTTGACCGATTCGCCAAGCTATTACCAAAATTACAGGAAAGTTTACCTGTTGAACCAAGCTATAAGAAAGAAATACCTGGGGCAGATTCTGATCTGGGAGTTTACTCAGCAGTTTACTATGCCGGCGATTGTAATTCTGGGAGCAAAACCATAGCAATTAATCTGCCGAATGACCCAAAGGTTCATGTTCAGAAAGGCAGTCGTAAACTCCAACTGAAAAATTCTATGCAGTACAAGTTTGATAAAATACTTCTACCCATTGGTAACCTTTTAATAAACCCCGATCAGCAAAAGCATATTAAATTCGATGCATTTTTCGAGAATGTTATGTTCCATGAAGTAGCACATGGGCTAGGAATAAAAAATCTGGTTAATGGAAAAGGAACAGTGCATGAAGCCCTAAAAGATAAGTATAGCGGGTTGGAAGAGGGTAAAGCCGATATTCTTGGTTTATATATGGTAAAGCAGCTGGCTGAAATGGGCGAAATCCAGAACAAGGACCTAATGGATAACTATGTAACATTTATTGCTGGCATATTCCGCTCTATTCGATTTGGAGCGGCCTCGGCGCATGGTAATGCCAATATGGTTTGTTTCAACTACCTCAAGGAAAAAGAAGCATTTACCCGCGATTCATTAACTGGAACTTACAAGGTTGATTTTGAGAAGATGACTCTAGCCATGAATTCACTTGTAAAGGAAATTTTAACCCTTCAGGGTGATGGGAATTACGCTGGAGTGACCAAACTTTTTGAAGAAAAGGCCTTAATTGATGCTGTGCTTCAAACCGATTTAGACAAAATAAAGGGCGCAAATATTCCCCGCGATATAAGATTTAAGCAAGGGAAAGAAGTTCTTGGCCTATAAAATAAATGCCGGAAGCAATCCGGCATTTATTTTTTCTGTTTTGTTAATAATTTTTGGTTTATGCCTTTGTAATAGTTAACTTTATGGCAACCCAGAAACGTAAAGCTATCAATTTTAATTATTTATGAAAATGAACCTGACGTTTAATTTCATCAAATCAATTTCCAACATCTATGATGAAATGATTGAGAATGGTTTCTCCCTGGTTTACCTTGGAGAATTCAGCCATGAAATTACCAAGATGTTTACCTCCATGGCTGAGAGCGACATGGAGAAAAACAGCGAAGAAAGATCGGTGCAACGAAAGGTTTATCATGTAATGGTGGAAACGTTACAAAATATGAATAAGCATTCCGATGAAATCAAGGAAAGGAAGATTGGAAACGGCCTATTTATCATTGGGAAAAAACACGATACCTATTACGTGATAACTTCAAATAAGGTGGCAAGTCACCATAAAGAAAACCTGGAACAGGCGTTAATTACTGTAAATAATGCCACACAGGAAGAGCTCAAGGAGATGTATAAACGGCAAATTCGCGAAGGCAGGTTATCCGATAAGGGCGGTGCTGGCTTAGGTTTAATTGATATTGCCCGTAAAACAGGTGAAACATTAAACTACCAGTTTCTTCAGCTCGACGAAGAGACATATTTCTTCATCCTCAAGGTCGAAATAAATGCCAAGAAATTCGCCAAGGACAATGCTTAAATCATAATCACGATTCAATGAATCGTTATCTTAAAAAGAAAAATGTTGTTTTTTTATTTGCCATCTTCATTACGCTGAAGATGGTTCTTTTTTTGAACACCCCGCTTTTTGGCCAAACCGATACATCTACTAATATTCTGGTGATTAACAGCAAATCGAGCATCACCAAAAAAGATAGCACTAAGGATATATATAAAAAGTTGGAAAATGGCGCTAAGAAGAATTACATCACCAAAAAAATGTATGGGCTTTTCATTAGGAAAAAAGATTTAGAGGAGGCAGGTAAAATTTTAAAGACAACCGATGCTATAGATAAATTCAAAAAATATTCCGGGAAAGAAATATCGAAGATCGAGATAGTAAAACTTGACGCCTTTGGTTACTCTGTTGACGATTCCACTTTACTACCAACCACATGGGTTGAAAGGGTATCAAACAAATTACACATTAACACTTCGGGCTATATCATCAGAAACAACCTGCTCTTTCAGGCTGGTGGAACAATAAACCCTGTAGATTTAAGTGAATCGGAGCAATTAATCCGCGATTTATCCTTTATCGAGGATGTAAATATTCAGGTATTACCGCTGGTTGATACTAATAAGGTAAGTATTAAGGTAATAACTAAGGACAAATGGTCAATTGCAGCCGGATTTGAAATGAGCAGTGCAACCTCAGGGGAAATTCACTTATATGAGAAAAACCTTGGCGGGCTTGGAATTGGTTTAAATACATACCTGTATAATGATTCCAGAAATCCAAACGACTGGGGAAGGAAGGGTGAACTTATTGTCCCAAATATATTAGGATCCTTTGTAAGGGGTGAATTTGGAATTCATAGAGGAATTGGGTATAACAACTATTATATAAATGTAAAAAGAGATTTTTATGCATCAAAAGCGAAAAATGGATTCGGGTTTAGAATGATTTCCGGCGAAGAACCCTATAAATTTAAAACCGCTGATTCAACAAGGCAGATAAACTATTACCTATACGATTACTGGATTGGCCGATCGTTCAGGGTAAGCAGGAAGAGCTATCTTAAAGCACCTCTTAACCTGGTGATCGCAATAAGGTACCAGAACAAGCACTATTTTGATCGCCCATCGGTAAACATTGATACTAACTACCTGTTTCACAACAAAAAGTATTACCTGGCAGGGTTAAGCCTGAGCCAGCAAACACTGTTTAAGGAGAATTATATTTACTCACTAGGTTCAACGGAGGACGTTCCTACAGGTTTCCGCGTTCAGGTTACATCAGGTTACGAAATAAGTGAGTTCCAAAAAAGAGTTTACCTGAGCAGTGAATTCGCGAATGCCCTGGAAAAAAAGTGGGGTTATCTGTTTTTTTCGGCCCGAGCTGGAACTTTTTTCTCCGAAGGAGGAAAAATGGAGCAAACAGTTATCAACCTGAGATCATCGTATTTCTCGAAACTTTTTAGTGCAGGGGAAAATGAAATGCGACAATTCATTAAGGTTGATTACACCAGGGGCATTGGAAGGTTTGCAGGAGAAGGGGATACAATACTCCTTGGAGGAAACACAGGAATCAGGGGGTTATCAAGTAAATCAATGAAAGGAACCTCAAGACTAGCATTAAGTTTTGAAACCGTTGAGTTTAGTAAACTATTCCTATACGGATTCAAATTTGCATATTTCCTTTACCTTGATATGGGTTTTGTTGGCACTTCCAATTTGCTTACTGGCAGTAATTTTTACGATGGGATAGGTATTGGAATCAGGATCAAAAATGAAAATCTGGTATTCAGAACATTCCTAATCAGGTTAGGGTATTACCCAAAAATCCCCGCCAACTCGAATGTACTTTGGTGGTCAATCAATGGTGAACAAAAATCTGTACTTGAAACATTCCGGTCGAAGGAGCCCCAGATTATCCCCTTTGAGTAAAAATCTATTTATTTTAAACCTTAAATAGCACTTTTTTATTAAACATTCCGTGTTTTTCCTTGTTCCATTTTATAGTATTAACCATAAATAATAAATATATGTCAGTATTAGTAGGGAAAAATGCACCATCATTCAAATCAAAAGCAGTGATAAACGGGGGAGAAATAGTAGAAAACTTCACGCTGGATCAATACCATAATAAAAAGTATGTTATATTTTTCTTTTACCCGGCCGATTTCACCTTTGTTTGTCCTACTGAGCTTTTAGCGTTTCAGGATAAGCTGGATGAGTTTAAGAAGTTGAATACCGAAGTCGTTGGATGTTCGGTTGATTCTGAATTTTCACACTGGAAATGGCTACAAACCGAGCTAAAAGATGGCGGTATCAAAGGGGTAAAGTACCCAATTGTTTCAGATCAATCCAAAACAATATCGGAAAATTATGATGTACTAGCAGGCAGCTACGAATATAGTGATAGCGGTGAAGTAACTTTTATTGGTTCTCCGGTTTCCTACCGGGGTTTATTTCTCATTGATAAAAAAGGGATTGTACGCCATCAGCTGGTAAATGATATGCCCCTGGGCAGAAGTGTTGATGAAGCTCTTCGTATGGTCGAAGCATTACAATACTTTGAGGAGAACGGCGAGGTTTGCCCGGCAAACTGGAAGAAAGGCGAAAAGGCTATGAAACCTACGCAGGAAGGAGTTTCCGGCTACCTTTCAAAAAAATAATCTTTCCTGTTTTTTGCAATGATAAGCTGTAGCTCTGCTGCAGCTTTTTTTGTCTGATAAAAACCATTATTTCTGAATAATAACAATACATAGCTAAATTTGCAGGATGAGAGAGAAAAAGGATTTTTATATAAAAGACCCGCAACGATTTGCTTTCAATCTGGTTCGATTTATTCACACCACAGATACCGGCATCGTTCTATTGGACAATGAGATATCAAAAAAAATAAGCATTTATTCAATGCACACAAGCTTTAGCTTTATTGCGGGAATAAATCGCATAAACTATTGTTCGCCAAACAGTAATAAATTGAAATCATTACAAAATTTTATTGAAAATGAAAAGGATTGGATGTTTGGTTTTTTAGGGTATGATTTAAAAAATGAAATTGAGAAATTACATTCAGGTAACTTTGATCTGCTTGGATTCGATGATCTATTTTTTTTCATTCCGGAACTGGTTATTTACTGTATAGACAATACGTTAACCATTGAATATCATCCGGATATAACTGACACAGGCAAGATAAATGATTTTGTTGATAAAATCAGTAACCATGAATACACGATTCAATCGCAGGAGTTAAAATATCACTTTAAAAGCCGGTTTACCAAAAATGAGTACTTAGAAACAATATATAAGGTATTGGGCCACATCAAACGGGGCGATATTTATGAAATCAACATTTGTCAGGAATTTTTCAGCAATATAAGTATAGATCCCGGGGAAGTGTTTCTTAGCTTAAATACGGTTTCCCCTACCCCATTTGCTACATACCTGAAAATTAATAACAGGTATTTGCTTTGCGCCAGTCCTGAACGATATATTAAAAAGATCAACGATTTACTTATTAGTCAACCCATTAAGGGAACAATAAGAAAGGGATTTACGCCTGAATTAAATAAACAATTACAAGAGGAACTGAAAGAAAACCCAAAGGAAAGATCGGAAAATATAATGATAACCGATTTGGTAAGGAATGATCTTGCAAAGATTGCTGAGAAAGGAACTGTTAAAGTGGAAGAGCTTTGCGGGGTTTACCCATTTCAACAGGTAAATCAGATGATCTCGACCATTTCGTGTTTGGTTAATAAAAATTTGAATCCGGTTGAGATAATCAGGGCCACATTCCCGATGGGGTCAATGACTGGTGCACCAAAGGTTCGGGCAATGCAGCTGATTGAGCAGTATGAAAAAACCAAAAGGGGTTTATTCTCAGGAGCAGTTGGGTATATCACCCCTGACAATGATTTTGATTTTAACGTAGTAATCCGAAGTTTACTTTATAATCAGGAAAAATCGTACCTTTCGTTTACTGTTGGTGGAGCAATCACTGTAAACTCAGATCCAGAAAGCGAATACCAGGAGTGTTTACTGAAGGCCGAAGCCATTATTGCCACATTAAATGCAACTATAGATAATGCAGGGTAAATTTGTTGATTTTATTAAGAGGAATAACCTTATTCATGCCGATGATTCAATCCTGATTGGTGTAAGCGGAGGTATTGACTCAATGGTTATGCTCCACCTGTTTCATAAAACCGGGTTTAAGGTGGCTGTTGCACATTGTAATTTCACTTTAAGGGGGAATGAATCGGATGGTGACGAAGAATTGGTTGCTCAAACAGCCAGAAATATTGGGGTTATGTACCATTCCACACGATTTGAAACACAAAAATTTGCTAAAGAAAATAAATTGTCTATTCAGGTTGCTGCCCGTAACCTAAGGTACGATTGGTTCAATGATATTTGCGTTAATTTTGGTTACACCAAGATTGCCATCGCCCACAACCTGGACGATATTGCCGAAACGGTTCTTTTAAATTTAACAAGGGGAACAGGTTTAAGGGGATTAACAGGAATTAAACCAATAAACGGGAATGTAATAAGGCCTCTCCTGTTTGCCACAAGAAAGGACATTGAGCAATATGCTATTGAGCATGGTATAATTTACAGGTCGGACTCAAGCAATATATCAACAAAATATAAACGAAATTTTATCAGGCATAAGGTTATCCCCGAGCTGGAAAAACTAAACCCATCGGCCAAGGAGTCAATTGCACAAACTGCAGTTCACATACAGGAATATTTAAAAGCTTTTGAGGATCATCATAAGGAACTCAGGGCAAGAATTCTTGTTATCAAAGATGGCTTAAACCACTATGCATTAAATGAATTAATCAGCCATCCAGCCAGTAAACTTTTTCTACTTGAAGAGTTCACTCCTTATGGCTTTTCCCCTTTGCAAATTGAGGATATCCAAAACTCATTTAAAAATCAACCAGGAAAAGTATTTTACTCCAATGATTTCATTCTGACCCGCGATCGAGAATTTCTTATTCTTTCACGCAAAAATCAAACAGAATTCAGCCAGCTGGAGCTTGACAGCGAATGTAAAACAATAGATAAACCTATCCGATTGGACATTCAGAAAACATTAAGGGATAATAATTTCAAGATATCCAAAGAGAAAAGAGTTGCAACATTTGACCACGACAAACTTAAATTCCCTCTACTTTTAAGAAAATGGCACGAAGGCGATCGATTTAAACCTTTTGGAATGGAGGGTTATAAGAAGATCAGCGATTTTCTGGTTGATGAAAAGATTCCTTTAATCAAGAAAAATAATATTTACGTTCTTACCTCCGGGGAAGATATTATTTGGGTGGTAGGCTTGAGAATTCATCACGATTACCGCATCACACCTGAAACTAAAACAATTTATCAGGTAAGGACTATTCCTGTTATTTAACCTGAAAATATTCAATCAGCTTTTTCAACTCTTCCGATTCCTGAGTTAGTTTTATGGCAAAGTTGGCCAAATCTTCGGATGTTGAAGCCGTTTGTTGCGATATATCATTAAGCTGGTTAACCGCTGAGTTAATCTGATGTGAACCTAGCTGTTGCTCTGCTCCGGAATCAGATATCAACCCAATCATTTTAACGGTCTTTTCGATCTCGGGAACAAGCGTTTCAATTTTCCTCTGAACATCTTCGATTGTTTTTACGCTATCCACCGAGAACCCTTCAATTTCAGATGCAGCAACCCTGGAACGCTCAGCCAGTTTTCTAACTTCAGCAGCAACAACCGAGAACCCTTTTCCATGCTCACCTGCCCTGGCTGCCTCAATTGCGGCATTTAGTGCCAGGATGTTAGTTTGCCTGGATATTTCCCCAATAACGGCAATACGTTTGTTAATTTGTTTGATATTCAGGATGCTTGACTCGGCAGCTTCCACTAAATCCTTAAGTATTAAGCTGGCGTTTATGCTAATACGCTCTGCTCCTTTTGCATTTTCGGAGTTTTTATCAATATTATCAGTCATCTGCGCCATGGATGATGATACTTCTCCGGTAAGTGTTGCCTGCCTGATGGCATCGTCGGCTATTCGGTGCGAAAGCTGGTTAAACTCGTTGCTTTCCTTAACAAAAAAGGATGATTTTTCATCAATATTCCTGACAATATTCTGCAAATGGTTGATCATTGTATTAACAGAAAGGGCAAGGCTGCCCAGCTCATCGCTGGATTTACCAATCACCTGTACATTAAGATTTCCTTTGGCTACGAAACCAGAAACCTCGGTAATGTTCCTGATTACCTTAACTGACCTTGATAAAAGCAAAAACAAGATTAGGATTGAGGCTGCAATTAATATCAACCCTGTGATAATAATTATTATCCGGTAATTCCTGATCTCTCTTATTACTGTTCTGGCATCAAAATCGCACCCAAGCACAGCAACCACAGTGCCTTTAGAATTGATTACCGGGGCATAGCTGGTTACCATCCAGCCGTACTTCTCATTATATGTGATCTTAGTGGAAGTAAATATTTTCTCGTTTATACACTTTGTAATATATGGAAGATCCTGTTCATCCCAGGCAGCTTTTGAACCGAGCGGGGAATAATCGGCTGCATTTTTATCGCCTCCCTCAATGGCGTAATAGGATGAATCGCCCTTGAAATAGAAGGTGTACAAATACTTCATTCTAGCCATATCGCGTATCCTCTTCAGCTCGGTTCTCAGGTAGTTAGCATAATGGGAAGAGTCATTCTGTTGATCAATAATAACTTGTAGTGAATCGCCATTAATGGAATTAATGGCAAACATTACAACTGTTTGGGTATGTTCCCCATTGAAGCGATAGGTATATTCTGATATTTTTGAATAGCTGATCAGGCCAATAATGATTATAACAGCAATGATGATAATGGAAACCAGAATGGTGATCTTGTTTCCAAAAGAATAAAAAAAGTTCCTGAGCATATTGATTTTTAACTTTCTAATAATTTTGAAAAATACTAATAAAGAGAAACAGTCCCCCTTTTTTATTCCCGAAAAAAATTAACAAATGATAGAAATCACCATAAAGAGGAATCTTAATACAGTTGTAACACCCTATAAATTAATTAGAGAAGCTTGACTAAAACCACTTAGGAGGATTGATGTAAGTCAGAACTCAAATACCAGGTTATCGAATGCCAGGCAAACATTCTCGGGTAACACTTTTTGAATATCTTTATAAAAGCCCATTTGATGGCTGACATGGGTAAGATAACCTCTCCTTGGGCTAAAGTCTTTAATAAGTTTTAAACTCTCCGATAAGGAAAAGTGCGAAAGGTGTTTTTGTTTACGCAACGCGTTAATTACAATATATTTTGAACCTGAGATTTTTTCTTTTTCCTCTTCAGGTATAAAGTTGGCATCGGTGATATAGGTTAAATCACCGATCCTGAACCCATAAATTGGCATTTGATGATGGTAGCATCTCACCGGGAGAATCTGAACTCCACTCACATCAAATACTTTACCATCGATGGTATGGATAATAACCTCGGGTATTCCCGGGTATTTTCGTTCGGCAAAGATATATGAGTACTCCTGGTGTAAACATTCCTGAACCCTGGGTTCCGCCCAAATATCCATAGGGCGTTTCTGAACCCAGTTAAAAGCCCTTACATCGTCAATTCCGGCAATATGGTCGCGATGTTCATGGGTAATTAAAATGGCATCCAGTGATTTTACGTTGGCATTTAGCATCTGCATACGAAAATCCGGACCTGGGTCAATTACAATAGTCACTCCATTAACCTCAATCAGCGCGGATGTTCTAAGACGTTTATCCCTGGGATCATTTGACTGACAAACAGGGCAACTGCAAGCAATTACCGGTATTCCCTGTGATGTTCCTGTGCCTAAAAATGTAAATCTCACTTTGATAATTTATAGCTGATTGATAATGTGATTAAATATATTAATACCACAACAGCTAGAACTGCAGAGGGTATGGCCGCTTCTTTACCAAATAAAGTTAGAGCTGTAAAAACTGAAAAACCGGAACTTTTTATGGTCCCCAACATATTCTGTGTAACCCTTATTGAAGCATCAATATTAAAAAATCTGGTAATAATTTCATAAATAAACCCTATACCAAAAGTTGCTGCTATAAGCACCAAAGAAATCCTGAGCAGCAGCTGAAAATCAGTAAAAAAAACTTCTCTGTTCATGCCAACTGCAACAAAGATTAAAATTGCGAAACCCCAATCCACCACTTTGCCCCTGATGGGTTCTACAATTTTATAAATTGGTTTATACAGAATAATGCGTGAAATAATGAGAGGTGCGACGATTAGCTGCAACATCATTACAAATAAATCAAGCATACTAACTCCTTGTGAGGGGGTAAAAAAACCAACTATCATGGGTGCCAGAAAGATAGAAGCAATAAAAGCACCTGCAACAGCAACTATTGCATAATCAACCTTTCCCTTTAAAATGTATGAAAAGGGTATAATTGCCACACCTGGCGGCGCTGCGGCAATAACAACAAAACCATAAAAGATATTCTGGTTTGGAATAAATAGCCAGGCTAATGTTAAAAGGACAATAGAAAAGAGTAAATAGTTTAAAACAATTCCAGCAGAAACAGGATGAATGATTTTATCAAACGAGTTTATCGATTTAAAGGTTATTCCGGTCATCGAAAAGGTCATAGTAACAGCCAGCGCAATAAATGTATAATCTTTAAGGTATGCCGCTTTACTCCCTGCTATTATCCCTGCGATTACAGCAAATACCAGAATTGAATTACGATTTAACAGGATTCCTCTAATAAAATTCATTGCAATGGCTTACTTTAGTGGCTATATTTTGCTTATTCAAAGCAGTTAAAGATATTGATAATTTTATAAAATTTTGCTTTATGCCCGGAAAACTATACTTAATACCAACAACTATCGGAACTGAAGATTGGGAATCGGTAATTCCACAAAAAGTAATAGAGATAACCCGAGAGTTGAAGTTTTTTGTTGTAGAGGATGTTAGAACAGCGCGCAGGTACCTGTCTAAAATTAAGGTGAATAGCCCCATTAATGATTTGCATTTTCAGGTGTTGAATGAGCATACGAAACCTGAAGCAATAGATGAGCTGATTTTACCCATTATAAATGGGAATGATTTAGGAATTTTATCTGAAGCTGGAATGCCTGCCATAGCTGACCCTGGAGCAAAACTGGTAGAACTTGCTCATAAAAAGGGGATAAAGGTTATACCCTTAACCGGGCCTAATTCCATCCTATTAACCCTGGTTGCAAGCGGGCTTAACGGTCAAAATTTTGCATTTGTTGGTTATCTGCCCATAAAACCAAACGAGAGGCAACATAGAATCAAACAGCTGGAACAAATATCATTGAAAGAAAATCAAACCCAGATCTTCATTGAAACCCCTTACAGGAATATACAATTAATGCAGGATTTACTCAGAACATGCTTGCCGGAAACCAGACTATCCCTTGGGATAGAATTAACCACTCCAAACGAAATGGTTATCACAAAAAAAATCCGGGAATGGAAAAGTTCTCAAATCCCGGACATCAATAAGAAAAATGCTGTATTTTGTATTATGACTTAACGTTGGATTTTTTATTATCCACCTTTTCCAGCTCAATATCAAATATTAAAGGAGTATATGGTGGTATTGAAGTGCTGCCATTAACACCATAAGCATTAATAGAGGGGACAATCACTCTGGCCTTCCCATTTTCTTTCATCAGTTTTACTGCGAAGTTAAAGCCCTTAATAACGGTTGTAACATTTCCTACCACAAATGACAAAGAGGTATCTGTTGGGGTTGACAACCCGCGGGCAGCTATTACGCTATCCACATTAGAGTCGAAAACAAAACCGTCTAAGTACGACCCAGTGTATTTCACGTAAACAGTTGAGTCATCGGCAACTGAGCTACCAGTACCGGTTTTAAGATTAATAAAGTAAATGCTATCAGCAGTGGCTTTTAACCCAGGGTAATTCAAATCAATATATTCCTTGATCAGCCCTTGCTCATATACTTCGGGATCTTTAACAACCTTGATCAATTCAACATCAACAATTATTGTGGTATAGCTGGAAATGCTCACATAGCTTGTAACCTTGGATAAACCACTTTTTCCATAAGCCAACTTAGAGGGTAAAATCAACCTGGCTTTGCCACCCTCTTTCATGTAACCAAATCCTTCTACCAGTCCTTTGGGGAATTTATTAGTCAGCGGTGTTTCATTCAGAATAAATGAAGGCACATAATGGGTGGTAACAGCGTAAAAATCCCAGAGTTGGGCAGTATCCTGAATACAGCTACGGAAAACATTGCCTTCCAGTGTTTTTTCAACGTATGAATAGATTACATAGTCACCAACTGCTGGAGTCAAACCAGTTCCTGCCTGTTTCTCGATGAAATACATCCCGCTAGGTTTGAGCTCAGCCTGAACATTATGAACCTGAAGCCAGGCTTCCAGCTTTGCCATTTCATCAGCAGATAGGTTTTCTTCAAGCCTATCACAAGATATTATTGTGGTTGAGAATGCAAGTATTGAAAAATAAAAAAAGCGTTTTATCATATATTTTGGTTTGTCATTACACAGTAAAATAAACGTTTGGCAAAAGTATAAAAATATATGCCATAAAAAACAGGCATTTTTGCCTTTAACAATTTTTTTGAAAAGTGCTGAAGGCAGAAGAACCATCATTCAACATCAATAACCTGAATATCGAATATAAGGCTGGTCCAGGGATCTAACGGCCCAAGGCTGTTATCTCCGTAACCAAGAGTGGATGGGAAAAGAAGAATGGCTTTTTCTCCTTTTTTAAGCTGTAGCATTCCCAGATCGAGTCCTTTAATCAGCTTACCTTTACCAACCTCAATTCTAATAGGGTTCATTGTTCGAACAGCTGTATCAAGTTTGGCTGATAATGCAACAGCCTTGATGTTGGTATCAAATACTTTGCCGGATAAATTATAACCCTTATACCAAAATGAAACCATGTTGCCCTTTTCAATAATAGCCTGGGCTGAAGTATCCACAACTACATGGTAAACCCCGTTAACTTTGGTATATCCAAGTTTTTTTAGGGTTAAATACTTTTCAATAAGGGCTTCTTCAGCAAATTTTTTATCGTCTTCAAGTGATTTTTTGCATGAAATGATCGGGACAAAAAGAAGTAATAGCAACGGGTAGATTAAAATAAACCTGAACTTGAACATGGCTATTGAATGATTGTACTATTTTTTCTGACTTCTAAAAGTTCAACCTCAAAAATTACTGAGGTAAAAGGAGGAATGATTCCTGTGGAGCTGCCCTCGTTACCAAAAGCCAGGTTGGAGGGAATGATCACAATTGCCTTCTCCCCTTCCCTCATTAACCCTATAGCTTCTTCAAGTCCTTCAATTACCTGCCATTTTTGTCCATATACAAACTGAAAAGGTTCATCCCTTTTTTTGGTTGAGTCAAAAAATTTACCGTTCAGGAAATGCCCTTCATAATGAACGGTTACAGTATCGCCAACTTGAACGTTGCTCTTATTTGTTTTTATAACCGGAATAAAGTATAATCCACTTTTTGTAGGGGTTACACTTATTTTTTCGCCTTGAAAATATTGCTTTAGGATAACCTTTTCATATTCACCAAAATCATCAATCCAATGCAGGAAAGCCTCCTTTTCCTTCTGGTAATCATTAATAGTTTGTATTTCGATCATCTTAATATCAATTCGCATTCTTTCCGTTGGTTTGATAAACCTGGGCAATGCCGTTTCCAGGGTTTTAGTAAAAAACGATTCGGCGTCGATATAAAAGGTTGCGCTATCTCCTTCGGAAAGCATGGCAAAGCATTCATCTATTGACCCTTTGAAATGCGGAATTGTTAGCTGGAATTTTCTTAACCCTTGAAAAAATAATGAATCCCGGTTTGTTCTATAGCTGATATTAACGGTGATATAATCAGAAGGAAGGGCTTTAATTGCTCCGTCGCCTAAAAACACCAATTTATAATGGATCCCATTCTCGTTAACGGAAAATCCGGGATAAATATCTGATTTATTGGAACAACCAATAACTGCATAAATAGAAGTAAGAATAATTATAAGCCGGAAAATCCTCATTTAGAAAAAATTATTTTCGAAGGTAAAGATATAGAAAATCTTATTTTATCCTAACGCCTAACTTCTAACATTTCTATATCATATATTATTATTGACCTTGGAGGAATTTTATTATTATCGCCAAGTAACCCAAAAGCCAGGTGTGGGGGCATTATAAACTTTCCGCTCTGGCCAGGATGCATTAGCAAAACCGCTTGCTCCAAACCTGATTCTACGCCGCCCGATCCTACCATAAAACTTTTCGTTTTGTTCCCTTCTGACTGATAGCATATTGTTCCATCCAGCAGAGAAACCTTATAGTGAAACTCAACAATGTCGTTTCTTTTTATGGCTGGACCTTTTGGATTCCCCCAGATTTTATAGTATAACCCGGCCCCATTCTCCCTGATGCTATCAATTGCATGATCCTTTATAAACCTGGCAATTAACATCTTGTCTTTTTCAACCAGCATCTGGTTCACTTTTATTAAGCTATTCCTAGAAACAGAAGTCGGTTGTTTACTATGATCCCCTTTACAAGCCTGAAGGACAATAATAAAAAGGAACACTTTTATCAAGGTCGGCTTATTCATTTGAATTATTAAGTTCTGTGGTGTACAATTTGACAAGGTTTTCGAACAGCTCTTCTGTTTCTTTTAATGAGGTGAATGATTTGCCTCCAGCAGCATTCATGTGCCCACCACCATTAAAATGCTTACTACAAAAGGAATTAACAGGAAAAGTACCCCTCGATCTGAGGGAAACCTTAACAAAAGAATCGTATTCAACAAACAATGCAGAGAATACAATATTCTTAATGGTTAATGGAAGGTTTACAAACCCTTCGGTATCGCCAACCTTATGATTGAATTTTTTTAGGACATCCTTAGTGAGGGAAATGTATGCAGATTTATGTTCCGGGAACACCTTCATTTTTTCATTGAGGGCAAACCCTAAAAGTTTCATCCTTTCGGCAGAAAAGTTGTTGTAAACCAATCCTTGCATTTTTTCTACACTCACCCCTTTTTCAACGAGGTTACCAGCAACCTGAAAGGTTCTTTTTCTCGAACATGCATAGCTGAATGAACCCGTATCGGTCATAATACCAACAAAAAGTGCTTCGGCAGCATTTTTATCAATTACGGATGTTCCAAATGCCGCTTCAACGACCTCGAACACCAACTCTGCAGTTGAACTTACCTCAACATTAGAGAACATTAAGTCGAATGGGCTTTCGGGATCGGGGTGATGATCAATGAGAACTTTTTTAGCTTTTGATTTGCCCAAAAAATCGCCCATTTCCTCTGTCCGTCTGAAGCCGTTAAAATCGAGGCAAAAAATTAAATCGGCAGTTTGAAGAATTTCTTTAACATCCGATTTACATTCAGAGTATTTTTTAACATTCTCAACCCCGGGGAGCCAGGAAAGAAACTCCGGAAATCCATTTGGTGAAACCTGAATCACCTGGTACCCTGCATTTGTCAGGGCAAAGTATAAACCTAAAAGTGAGCCAATTGCATCGCCATCAGGGTTATGATGGGTGGTTATAACCATTTTTTGACTCTCAGCCAGATATTTTTTCAGTAGGATAATTTCTTTTGAGTCAGGTTTATAGGGCATTATTGAAATTTTGGTAGTAAAGATATAACAAATTGGGCAATATGTTTGTTTATGAATATTTACTATCTTAGTTCAAAAATTGTTTATGAACGAAAATCATACTTTTGCTATAATCAAACCCGATGCCGTTGAGCATGGCAATTCTGCTGAAATGATCTACCTTATTTGTAAAGACGGGTATAAAATCAATGCCCTAAAAATGACAAGCATTTCGATTAACGAGGCTGAGCGATTTTATGCCATACATAAGGAGCGGGAATTCTTTACTGGGTTGACCCAATTCATGTGCTCAGGGCCAATTATCGCCATGATTCTTGAAAAGGAGAATGCCGTTCAGAACTTCCGAAAATTTATAGGCACTACCGATCCTGCTACTGCAGCTGAGGGTACAATCAGGAAAAGATTTGGGACAAATACCAGGTTTAATGCCATTCATGCATCTGATAGCGTTGAAAATGCGAAGCATGAGGCCAGCTTCTTCTTCTCAGAACGGGAGATGTACTTTTAGCTGTGTTATTTAAAAATCACATCTTTCACAACTTCCTTGCCCAGGTATTCATTGATAGTATAGATTACCTTACGTTTGTTCATATACAACTCATTGCGTAAAACTGATGATTTCAGGTAAACAATGAGTTTTGCATTTTTAAATGCAAAGTCAGTGGTGAGGACAGCAATGTTATGCCCCATGATCTGTTTCCATCCCTCCCTGATTCTTGATTCAACTATTTTATCATCGAGTTTTAGCTGATGGATCAGCTCATTTAACGACTCCCCCAATGTTTTGATATTTTTATTCATCGTCAATAATTTTAAACACCTGGTAATTCCTGAACTTTATCAAATTCAATTTTAAATAGCTTGTACCCGTTATGCAATCTTTTTAATATTTCGTCAAGCCTGGTTTTGTTAGTATCGGTGATAAAAATCTGGCCAAACCCATTGTCGGACACCAACCTGATAAAATTCTCCACGCGTTTAAAATCAAGCTTATCAAAGATATCATCTAGCAGCAGTATTGGTCTTATACCCGAAACCTCTTTGATAAAATCGAACTGGGCCAACTTAAGTGCAATCAGGTACGTTTTCTGCTGCCCCTGAGAACCTTCCTTTTTGATTGGGTGATCCCCCTGCATCAAAATAAGATCGTCCTTATGAATGCCAACTGTTGAGAACTGGTTTGATCTGTCCCGGGAAATGCTGCCCTTAAGCAGCTCCTCAAAATTATCTTCCTGCAACTGTGACTGATAGATTAAACTTACCTTTTCAGCATCGCCAGATACAGCAGCATAGTATTTCTGAAAAATAGGTATCAGCTTTTCAACAAAATCCTTGCGTTTACTATAAATCAGGTTACCTAATTGTACAAGCTGAAGGTCAATGACCTCAATAAGATCCTGGCTGAAATACCTTTTCTCATTAAAATCTTTCAACAGCTTATTTCGTTGTGCCAAAACACGGTTATACCTGATTATCTCATCCAGGTAGAGCTTATCGAATTGAGAAATAACCCCATTTATATATTTTCTTCGCTCCTCGCTTCCTTCTATTATTAAGGCACTATCCGCAGGTGAAACAATTACCAGGGGAATTAAACCTACATGGTCGGCCAGTTTTTGGTACTCCTTGCCATTCCGTTTAAATATTTTACCCTCAACCTGCTTTACTGCACAATAAATATTTTCCTCTTTGCCTTCTCTTTCATATATACCCTGAACCACAAAAAAATCCTCGTTGTGCTTGATGTTTTGAGTATCGATAAGGTTAAAAGCACTTTTGCACATTGAGAGGTAATATATGGCATCAAGCAGGTTTGTTTTCCCTTGGCCATTATCCCCAACAAAGCAATTGAGCTTGTTATGAAAATCAATATCTGCCTGGCTGTAAGATTTGAAATTAAGTAAAGATATATGCTTAAGGAACATAGCTAAGATTTGTAATTCATTGATCCGGAACAAAGGTAAAGAAGAAAAACTGGCAATCCAACCGGGAAAATATTATTGCAAAAATTTCCATATAAGCTAAAAACCATTACTTTTGCGTCTGCTTTAAAATTAATTGAATTACTATATGACAAAAGATAAGAAGGAAACCGCCGAAACCAGCGTAGAAGCGTTAGAGAATGCCTTAACCAGAACAGAGCATTATATTGAAACCAATCAAAAAAGTTTAACGATTATTGTAATAGCAGTAGTTGTTATTGTTGGAGCTTACCTTGGATACAAGAAGTTGTACCTTGCGCCTAAGGAGCTGAAAGCACAATCCCAGATTTTTGCTGCTGAACAGTATTTCGAAAAGGATTCTTTCAAATTGGCCTTGAATGGCGATGGGAACTACCTGGGATTTCTTGATATCATTGATCAGTATGGACCAACAAAAACTGCAAACCTGGCATACTATTACGCTGGCATATCTTACCGCGAACTTGGTCAATACGAGGAAGCAATCAGCTATTTAAAAAAATTTGATGCTGGCGATGAAATTGTGACCCCAGAAGCTTATGGAGCCATTGGTGATTGCTATGCAGAACTGAACGATCTTGAGAATGCTGTTAAATTCTATATAAAGGCTGCCAAATATTCCGATAATGATTTCACAACTCCAATGTTTCTTAAAAAGGCTGGCGATATATATGAAGAGCTAAAAGAGTATGACCACGCGATAGAACTCTATAAAAAAATCAAAAAAAATTACTCCAAGAGCACAGAAGCCAGGGAAGCAGAAAAAGATATTGCAAGAGTAGAAGCATTAAAATCTTTATAACACTTGATTAAGTTAATAAATACCAACCATTTTGGTTGGTATTTTTTTTACCTTTAACAGATAAAAACAATCATCTATGGCGTCAAAGCAAAGCAATCTTTCCAAGTACAACCCAGAATCAGTTCCCTCTGCAAAAAAAATGATATTTGGGATAGTGGTATCTGATTGGAACTCAGAGATTACCCATTCACTCCTGCAAGGAGCATTTGATACTCTTGTTAAACATGGTGCCAAAGAGGGAAATATATTGGTAAAACATGTTCCAGGCAGTTTTGAACTTACACTCGGTGCTCAATTTATGGCAGAATATGCTGATTTAGATGCTGTTATCTGTTTAGGATGTGTTATTCAGGGCGAAACACCTCACTTCAGCTATATTTGTCAAGGGGTTACCCAGGGGATCACCGAGCTGAACATGGATTACAATATTCCCTTTGTATTTGGATTGCTAACCACTAACACCTACGATCAGGCAAAAGAAAGAGCTGGCGGGAAGCATGGGAATAAAGGGGTTGAAGCCGCAATTACAGCTATTAAAATGGCAGCACTTCAAAAGGAGATGGAAGGCCTTGATGATTAGGCCAATGAATTTAAAGTTAAAGATTGTTTAACAGGGGTTAACTATGAACCCTGGATATTAGAATACTGAATCGCCTACCACGCATTAAACAACCCGTTAATCAACCTTTCACGCTTTTCTTCATTGCTCATTGATTCGTATTTTCTTTTCTCCTCATCAATTGCCTTACGCTTTTTATCCTGTTCTTTCCGGATTGCATCCATATAGCGGCCAATGAGCCTATCTTTTAGAAATTTTTCGGCAACACTTGGGAAGAGCTCAAGAAGCAATTCCTCCTTCTCGTTTTCGGCAAGTTTTGCATTTCCAAATTCAGGGTACGATGGGTTTGGTTGTTTTAAATAATTAGCTGTATCGTAGGGTGTTTCATTTTTAATGCCAGCAATTTTAAACCTGAATTCAGGGTCAACCGGAATAGGGGTTTTGCCATAAATACCCTTAACAAGGTTAACAAATTGGATTGATTTATTTGTATATAACGGAACTCCCTTGTTTTCATCAATAACACAATTCACTGCCTGAACCCCAACAATCTGGCTGGTTGGCGTAACCAGTGGAGGGCAACCCGAAGCCATACGAACTGAAGGAATGATCTCAAGAACCCTGGGTAAGAGATGTTCAAGTTTCAGCTGTTTCAATTGAGCCAGCATGTTTGTGTACATGCCGCCAGGTACTTCAGCATTTTTTACATTCTCGTCAGGTTCTGGAAAATTGAAATATTTCTCAATGGCGTTACAGTAAGATTGAAGCTCATCAAATTCGGATGTTTTGGCAAATTCAATTGCATCATCAAAAAGTTTATTTATATGTTGAGGCAAGGAATCTTTTGAAATATCAAATTCAATGGGGAACTGTTTGTAGCTGTCGAAATCAGCCAGCTCAAACCTGATATTCTTTAACTCACGGTTAATTTTAGAAACAGCATCAAGGTTGACCGAAGTTTCAATATTCAGCTTATTACAAAAAATCTGGATCAACTCAAAAGAAGGTGCAGCAGGGCCACCGGCAAAATTCAGAATAGCAGTATCCACAATATCAACACCGTTAATTATAGCCATTAAAGTTGATGATAACCCGTAACCCGGAGTGCAATGGGTATGGAAGTTTACGGGAACTTTAAGTTCGTGTTTTAATGCTTTTATTATCTGAGCTGATCTTTCGGGTGTAACAAGACCCGCCATATCTTTAAGTGTAATTATATCGGCACCCATTGATTCAAGTATCTTTGCCTTTTGCACAAAATAATCAACAGTAAAAATCTTTTTGGGCATTGACTTACCTTTAAGCAGCGATAAAAGTCTTTCAATTGTACTGAACTTAGGATCAACAGTATAGCAAACTGTTGCATCGGCTATGCCGCCATTCTTTTTAACATACTCAATTGTACTTTTTATATTATCGGTGTCATTCAGTGCATCAAAAATCCTCATAATTGATATACCGGATTTAACCGCATTCCTGTTAAAGCCTTCAATTACCTCTTCGGGGTAAGGGTTGTACCCAAATAAGTTCCTTCCTCTCGATAAAGCTGTAAGTTTGGAATTATCACCAATTTCGCTTTTTATTTTCTCTAGTCGTAACCATGGATCCTCATTCAGATAGCGCATAATGGAATCGGGAACGGCACCCCCCCAAACCTCCATTGCGTAAAATCCGGCATCTTTGAATAGTGGAAGTACCCTATCGATCTGTTTTTGGTTCATTCGTGTAGCAAAAAGGGATTGTTGTCCATCCCTTAGTGTGACATCCCTGATTAGAAGTTTTCTTTTCATTGCTGATTTTTCCAAAATTAATTTTGCAAAATAAGCTATAAGCAATCAATTACTTACTAATCATTGCAAGGCTTAAAAACATGAACCAAAAACATAAATTTATAACATAAAAAAAGCGCAACATTCCTGTTACGCTTTTCATTTTATCAATAAAGTTAATAATCTATCTGCCTTTTTTTAAAGTCTGTTGACGTTTGGCTATCTCTTCCATCTTCTCCTGGAATTTAGACTTTTTGACTGGCTTCTTGGCATTTTCGTGAAGTTTCGCAAGAATTGCTTCGTCATCAACAAATCTGCGGATCAGGTAGGTTTGGCCAATGGTGAATAGGTTTGACAAAAAGTAGTAATAGCTCAACCCAGATGAATAGTTATTGAACCAAACAATCATCATAATAGGCATAAGGTAGGTCATCATAAATTTCATCCCGGGCATCTGAGCATTGGTATCGCCCATCTGGTCAGCATTCATCTTGGATGTAACAAATAAAGCAGCTGCCATAAGGAGCGTGAAAAGACTAACATGCGCTCCATACATCGGAATGGTGAATGGCAAATTTAAAATCGAATCGAAAGACGAGAGGTCATCAGCCCAAAGGAAACTTTGCTGGCGAAGCTCAATTGAAGCAGGGAAAAACCGGAACATAGCAATTAGTATCGGGAACTGAATAAGTATTGGGATACAACCTCCCATTGGGTTTACCCCAACTTTCCGATAAAGGGCCATAACCGCCTGTTGCTTTTTCATGGCATCCTCTTTTTTGGGGAACTTTGCATTCACCTCATCAACCTGAGGTTTAAGCACCCTCATTTTTGCGGAGCTCAAATACGATTTATAGGTTAGGGGAAGTAATACTACTTTGATAAGTATTGTCAGTATCAATATGATAAGTCCATAGCTTGCTATACTATTATCGAGGAAATCAAATACTGGAATTACCACCCACCTGTTGATCCAGCGGATAATCCATTTACCAAGCGGTACGATTTTTTCGAAACCCAGATCATACTTTTTCAGGGTGTTGAAGTGGTTGGGGCCAAAGAAAAACTGGAAGCCCATGGTTTCATCCTTCCCATCTATAAAAGGTATGGAAATTCTTGAGCTGAACTTTTTCAGGTTTACACCATCCTTAATATCTGTGGTATTAAATTCCGCATTTGTGAATGATTCTTTTGCAACCAGAATTGATGAAAAGAACTGGTCTTTATAGCAAATCCACTTTATTTTGGTTGTTATCTGCTTTGATGTATTTGAACGGGCTCCGAGTTCTTCATACTCCTGGTTAGGATACATATATGTTATAGTGGAGTAGTTGGCTTCATTTTGTGTTCCTTTTTCTAGCTGTGGCAATGTTGTATCCCAAAGCAAATCAATGGAGCCAAGTTTCCCGTTGATTATTGAGCTCATTCCGGAAAACCTGATGTCATAATCTAAAAGATAACTTCCTTGTTTTATCGTATAAACATAATCAATATACGAGGTTTCGCTTAGTGCAAGCCTCATGGTTAACTTTTTCGATTCGCCTTCAGCTGATGCTGATATCAGGGAATCTTTCAAATCAGGGACAAAATAGAATTTATTGGTTTGAATATCGTTGCCGTTGCCCCAGAACTGCAGGCCAAAGATGTTATCGTCACCGCTAAACATCACCAAGGGTTGACCTGTATAGGTTTTATAATTTTTAAGTTCAACAGAGTAAATCCTTCCGCCCAGGGTTGAAATCTTTACTTTCATCAAATCGTTCTCAACGGTTATAAGTTTTTCTTCTCCCTGTAAAGCCTGTGCAAACGATCCTAGTTGAGCTTTTACTTCCTGATCATGAATGGAATCAAGTGGCTTATTTTTCAAAGCTTCAAGTTCTGCGGCTTTCTGTTGTTGTTCATTTTCCAGCCTTACCTGAGCTAAAGAATCGTTCTTTCTTTGAATGGCTGCCCTCTCCTCTTTTGATGGGGAGTTAAGGTACCCAAAACCTATAAGTATTACGAAAATTAAAATGATCCCGATAATTGTATTCCTATCCATTACTGATTTTTATTAACATTGTTCATTATAAAGAAAATGCCACCAAAAAGGTGGCACAAAAGTAATAAAATAAACATTCCTATTTGCTAAATTCTAGCGAAGCTTTAACAAAGTTTACAAAAAGTGGATGTGGGTTTACGACCGTACTTCTGTACTCCGGGTGAAACTGTACTCCAACAAACCATGGGTGATCTGGAAGTTCAATAATTTCCACAAGTCCGGTATCAGGGTTAATCCCGGCAGAAATCATACCTGCTTTTTCAAACTCATCAAAATAAGCGTTATTAAACTCATACCGATGTCTATGCCGTTCCTGTACGGTGGATTTATGATACGCCTGAAAGGTTTTGGTTCCCTTTTTTATGTTACAGGTATATGCCCCTAAACGCATTGTTCCGCCCTTGTCGGTTATCCCTTTCTGGCTCTCCATTAAATCAATAACCGGATGAGGTGTGTTGCGAACCATTTCAGTGGAATTGGCATCGGAATAGCCTAATACATTCCTGGCAAACTCAATAACAGCGCATTGCATACCCAAACAAATTCCCAAAAAGGGAATTCCCTTTTCCCTGGCATATTTAACTGATAATATTTTCCCTTCAATTCCTCGTTTCCCGAACCCGGGAGCAACAAGTATCCCTTTTAAATCGCTTAACTTTTGTTCAAGGTTTGATTCATCTATACCCTCGGAATGGATAGAAACCAGGTCAACTTTACATTCATTCGAAGCACCTGCATGAATAAACGATTCCACAATGGATTTATAGGCATCGGGTAATTCAACGTACTTTCCAATTAGCCCAATCTTTATAGTTCGCTTCGGGTTTTTAAGTTTAGCGATAAATTGATTCCAGGCTTTTAAATCCGGTTCTTTCCCATGTGTTAGATTTAACTTTTTGAGTACTGTTAAATCCAACTTTTCCTTCAGCATGAGCAATGGAACCTCGTAGATGGTTTTAACATCAATTGATTCAACAACAGCCTCAACCTCAACATTACAAAACAGGGCTACTTTTCTACGTATATCATCGTTTAGTTTACGTTCTGTTCGAAGAACCAGAACATCAGGTTGAATCCCGTTTTCCAGTAGTACCTTAACCGAATGTTGAGTGGGTTTGGTTTTCAACTCGCCTGATGCAGAAAGAAATGGCACCAGTGTAAGATGAATGAAAACAGAATTGGTGGGCCCAAGCTCCCACTTAAGCTGCCGAACTGATTCAATGTAAGGTAATGACTCAATGTCGCCAACGGTCCCTCCGATTTCTGTGATGACAACATCAAATTTATGTTTTGTACCTAAGAACTTGATGCGACCTTTTATTTCATCGGTGATATGTGGAATCACCTGAACGGTCTTGCCTAAATATTCCCCTTTGCGCTCCTTGTTGATTACTGATTGGTAAACCCTGCCCGTGGTAACATTGTTGGCCTGCGAGGTTGGCAAACTGATAAATCGTTCGTAATGACCCAGATCAAGATCAGTTTCTGCACCATCATCCGTCACGTAACATTCCCCGTGTTCGTATGGGTTAAGTGTTCCAGGATCTACATTTATGTATGGGTCTAATTTCTGAATGGTAACAGAGTACCCTCTGCTTTGCAGGAGTTTGGCCAATGAGGCTGAAATAATCCCCTTCCCAAGTGAGGATGTTACACCGCCGGTTACAAAGACGTATTTTGTGTTATGCGGCATGATTGAAAATTATTTTGACGTTAATCTAAATCCAGCTTATCTATCATTTTTATTTTTTCTTCAAGCATAATGATTTCGCCACGCGCTTTTTCAATTTTCCACTCCACATCTTTAATCATCTGCTCAGCATTCTTGGACTTAGCAAAGAAGCCTATATTATTCTCCCACAGAACGATATCGTTCTCCAGCTGTTTTAACCTGTTGAAAAGTTTATCCCGCTCCTGCCTTAGCTTATTCTCCTGTCGGGGGTTACCCTGAGCGTTTTCGAGTTTTGTTTTAAATTTCAGGATATTTCGTTTAGATTCGTCTATTTTAAGGTTCTCAAAATGTTTGTTAATGGCTTCCCTGTAACGCTTTTGAATGGATTCTTTGTTCTGAATTGGAACAAATCCGATTTCAGCCCAACGTCGTTGGAACTCTTTCACTGCATTTAGGTTTTCTTCGGTATCCTCCTTAAGAATATAAGATTCAATTTCGTTAATCAAATCCTCCTTGGCTTTCAGGTTTTCCTCGTACTTGGTGTCAACCTGGGCAAAGTGCTTCGATTTTCTCATAAAGAAGGTATCGCAGGCTGCCCGAAATCTCTTCCATACCTCATCACTTTGCTTCCGTGGAACCGGACCAATTTCTTTCCACCGCTTCTGAAGGTTGATTAAGTCCTCGGTAACTTTTTTCCACTCATTACTATTCATGAGTGATTCGGCCTGTAAGCAAAGTTCTGTTTTTAGCTGCAGGTTATTTTGTTGCTCTTCTTTTGCTTCTGAGTAGAATTCACGTTTATTGTTAAAAAATCCATCGCATGCAGCCCGAAATCTTTCATATATCTTATTGTTATCCTTCTTTGGAGCAAAACCGATGGTTTTCCATACCTTCTGAATCTCAATCATCTCCTTTGAGCGCTTATTCCACTCCTTATTCGATTTGATTGCTAAACCGGCGAGCTCTTCTGCTTTCTCACATAGGGCCGTTTTAGCCTCCAGATTTCTTCGCTGTTCATCGCGAAGCCCTTCAAAATAATCCTGATGTTTCTTATTAATTTTTGAAGTTGCCTCTTTGAACCGCTCCCAAATCTCGGTGCGGTGTTCTTTCAGTACTGGCCCAATCTCCCTCCACTGGTTATGATATTTCTGTAATTTTTTAAAGGCAACAACCACCGAAGGTTCAATAAGCAGCTCCTCGGCTTTCTCGCAAAGGGTAATTTTTTCCTCAAGGTTTCGCTTAAGGTCAAGATCCCTAAGCTCCTTGTTTATTTTGATGAAATCGTAAAAATTTTGAACATGATGGTGATATGTTTCCCACAAATCATTCAGGTTGGATTGAGGCACAGGCCCAATTTCGCGCCAACGTTGCTGAAGTTCACGAAACTCCTGGAAGGTTTGATTAACCGATTCATTCCTGTTCACTAAATCCTTGATCTGCTCAATTATTCTTTGCTTCTGTTCAAGGTTATGGTGCTTTTGCGATTCAATTTCACGATTGTATTTAAGCCTTAGCTCTCTGTATTGTTTCAAAAGCTCTTTAATTTGTGGCTCATACAGATCCTCGGGAACAGAAAATTGAGCTATATCCCCGCCAGCATCAACAAATTCTTTTCGTTTTTTCTCAAACTCTGCTTTATGTTTCTTATAAAAATTCACTTTTATGCTCTCAACATCTACCCTGATTTGCTGCACGGGTTTCTCATAAACCAGAATTTTAAGGGCTTCAACAAGTTCGGGTTTGGAGAGGGTGGAATAATCCGCAAGCTTTATTGGCTCATCAGACAGTTCTTCGATTTCATCAGCCAATTCTTCTGGCAATCCGTCTAAATCCTCAACATGGCCCGATTCATCTTCTAAATCAAGGGGCTCCAAACCATCCTCAAGTTCTTCATCATCATCACCAGAACTTTTATCTGCTTTTGTAACCGAACTATCTTCCATTTTTTCCTGAGGATTTTGAGGTTCGTCAATAGCGATGTTTTTTTCTACACTTGATGTATCCTCTTCTGAAAGGTTAGAAGTAAGAATAGGAGAAACCGGAGTATCCTCGGTATTACCGACATTTTGATCCATTTTCAGATCATCTAGCTCATTAATATTCATAGTACAAATTAGTTTACTTGATGGCACACAGCATTTTGATGCTGGTATCACCTCTTTTTAATAGCACACGAAAATACACAATAAGTTATAACCCTCAAACATTTTTAAAAAAAGCTAATAAATTGATTGATTTCAATGTTTGATTCTAATGGCTCCCGCTTAATTTGAATCCACGGAAAACACTCATTTATAGCTGAAAAATCGTTATTCCACTTCAACAAAATACTCCTTAGAAACACTGCAAACAGGACATTTCCAGTCCTCTGGCAAGTCCTCAAAGCTTGTTCCTGGATCAACTAAATGCTCAGGGTCGCCAAGCTCAGGATCATAAACATAACCACAAACTGTACATCTATACATGATTTGAATATTTGGATTTTAGCGGATAAAGGTATAACTTTTCGGAATAGTTTGTACACCAGATTTATCAACATAATAACTCAAATCTTTTAATTATGAGATACTTGATATTTGTTATGGTATTATCCTTAATTACAATGACTTCGAACGGCCAAAGCAAAAAAAAGGCTAAAGAGAATGGGATTAAATCAAAGGTAGAATGGCAAATTGAGTATAAAAATGGCACTGAAACCAGGTTCAAGGAATCGGAGTTCAAATTTGATGATGCGGGCAACACCATTATGGAAAAGTACTACGATGAAAAGGGGAATACCATTAAACATATTGAATATCAATATGATGATAATGACAGGTTGATTGTTGAAACTGCGTACAACCCCAAGGGGCAACTCCTTAAAAAGGAAGAATACAAGTATAATGGGGATCTGAAGGTTGAAAAAAAGGTCTTTGGTCCGGATGGCAAGCTCAAGAGCAGAAAAATCTACGAGTACAACCCCTAAACATATCATTATTTCATGCCCAATATCCAGGATATAATATATGCAATATCTCAGGTTGATTTTCAAAGAATTGATTTGAAGCAGGCTGAATCGGCTCAGCTAATGAACAGAGTTGATTCCAAATACTTTCTGCCAGCCGGTAAAGTATTAGCGCTAATTAATTCCTGCTGTCAAAACTATTTTGCAGTTGAAATTAATAACCAGGTTGTTCATGGGTACCATACCGAATACTTTGATACACCTAATCTGGATATGTACTTGGATCATCACAACCAACGACCTTACCGTTACAAACTCAGGATAAGGACATATAACGTATCCGGCGATCAATTCTTTGAGATCAAGCATAGGACGCCTGATGGTAAAACCAGAAAGAGAAGAGTTGAATACGTTGATGGTAAAGGACTTGACGATGGAATCAAAGCATTTGTTGAATCAAAGAGCCCTTATTTGCTAAATAATCTAAGCAAAACGATTATTACCGATTTTTACAGGGTAACATTGGTTTCGAAAAGTTTAACCGAACGTGTTACGATAGACCTTGGATTAGATGTATTTGCAACCACAAATAACAAGACTAACCTTGACTTTTTATCAATTGTCGAGATTAAACAGGACAAGAGCAGAAGAGGCAGCCAAATTGCTGAGAATTTAAAGAGAATGGGGGTTCGGCCATCAGGGTTTAGCAAGTACTCGGTCGGTCAGGCAATTTTAAACCAGAACATCAAAAAGAATAATTTTAAACGCGTCCTCATTAAAATTAATAATTTAAGATATGAATAGCCCATTTTTACTATCAGTACTTTTACAATCATCCGGAAGCCAGCTTTTTGGCATCAACATTATTAACACCGATGATTTCTACACCTTGCTTATTCGGTTTGTGATAAGCACTGCCATGATCATTGGTATAATCCGCTATCTGTACTACCCAACAACACTCCGAAAGGATTACCTCTTCACATTTATCCTGCTGGGTGTACTAATTTTTTTCATGTGTAACCTCCTGGCAAACGTCAAATTACAGCTGGGATTTGCGCTTGGGTTGTTTGCTGTTTTTGGGATTATTCGCTACAGAACAAACCCGATTCCGATTAAAGAAATGAGCTACTTATTCCTTGTAATAACAATTGCAGTTATCAATGCGGTTTCATCAAAAAAAGTGAGCTATGTGGAGCTCACCTTTTCAAATGCCTCAATTCTACTTATTACTTTAATTCTTGAGAAGGGGTTATTTCTTCGCCATCTTTCCCAACGCCAGATAATTTACGAAAAAATTGACCTTATCAAGCCACAGAAAAGGGATGAATTAATTGAGGATCTGATAAACAGAACCGGTCTGGATATCAAAAAGGTTGAAATTGGCAAAGTGGATTTTCTAAAAGATGTTGCATGGATCACAATCCATTACAACGGAGGTATAAACGAACACAACGAAAATCAGTCGCAAAATGGCAATTATCAGGATGACGATGATTGATAGTTAAACCACTTCCACCATCCGAATGGGCACTTTAAGCAGAGATTGAAAATCTTTGCCCAGTCCTCTTATGGTATCATCATCCTCTTCGTAGTACCAGGTAATGGCTACATCGTGGCCATTCTTATAGCAATCATCAAAAAATTTAAGAATTGTGAATATGAACCGGTTAGATCCGCTATTGATGTACTCGATTCTAAAGTTAACCTTGGTAAACTTCTCTGGTTTCTCGATATATTCCTGTATCCAACGAAGCAACGGTTGATAAAAAGCAACCGCATCCTCAGGGATTGAACGACCAGATAGCTGAATAACTCCGGGCGTAAAATCTATTTCTGGGGTTTTTGATGTACCTTTAATATATAGGCCATTCATTGATGCCATAAATTAAAATTTTGAGTAATGTAAATATACGAAATTATGTTGCAAAGATAAGTATAAAACCAAAACATTTATTTTAATAAAATGCTTTGGTTCTATTAAATCCATCATTTAAAGCCTGTAAAGGCAGCCTGAAGAAAATATTGTTATCTATTTAATCCCCAACTTAATGGCAATTGATTTCGGTAAAGAGTTTTTATTTACCATAATAGATGTAGTTTTCAGCAGTACAAATGATTTAGATGCATAGAAGTACCCGTTATATTTGCCGCTTGGTCCCCAGCTGTTTTTTACCTTATAATATAAGGTGCCATTTTGATCTTTTGCCGTTCCAACCAGAAGCATCCCATGATCATCGGTGGTTTTGTAGTTATCAAACTCCTGCTGTCGCAATTCCTGAGTGATTTTTTTTTCAAAACCCGGTTTGTCAAAAGTGTAAAGCTGCGATTCCTTTTCACTTTCGGTCATTTGTGCCCATCGCTCCTTATCGGAGTTCGACATTTCATTAAAATTAACATCAGGTACTACAGCAATACCATTCTTATACGAAAAACCCTTTTCGCTGATATCGCTTGCCCAGGCAACTGTAAAACCATTCTCCAGGGCATAATCAAATACCAAGCTGAATTCATCTAATGGCAGATTGTAGATTTGGCCATGCGCCCAGTTATCTGGCACCTCCAAAACAAATTTCTGGTAAAATGGGTGATGGGTGAAAGATGTAATATAAATATAATCATCTAGGTTTAGACCTGTTGATTGTAAAAAAGAAACGGGATTGTATTCTTTGCTTAAATATGAAAAAGTTTTCGGAAGATTGCCAAAATAAGCATCCAAAATTCCGTTGTATCCATTTTTCCATGCTGTGGATAATTTACGGTTTGGGTTTTTAATTATTGCATCAAGGTAAGCTTTTGTAACAGCATCAATTTCACCATGGACATGTTTATCCTCCCCATAGTTTAACCCGGGATAAACCGATTCAGGAACTAATCCACATTTTCTGATCGTTTCAATAACATCCCAGTATGAACCGCCGCCAGCATGGTTTACTGTTCCCTGAAACCTGACATAATTATCAGCTTTATCAGCAAAAGCATTTCGAACAACGAACATCTCAGATAGGTTAACCTCAGGCTTACCCATCCGGATCATTTCAGCCTCCAGAAAGGCTATACCAGAAAAACACCAGCATGTATTGGATCTGTTCTGGTCTTCAACAGGAGTGTGTTTTATCTCCTTAATGGTTGTAAACTTGTACCCTTCGACCGACGCATCCTGTGCAACACTTATCATCGCAATAAAAAAACATCCAATAAAAAGTGGAATCAGCTTCATTTTCATGGTTTTTAGATTTAAAGTTTATTATACGATTTAGAAATGATCGAAAAGTTTAATTAATCCTGATATAGAATTTTTCCTATTCCAGAATAAAATCGAAATCTATGCTTTTCTAACAAAACAAAATATTATTTAGAAAAAATGTAATGCAAAACAGGATTAAACATAAATTTTATTCTAAAAACAGGTAAAAAAGAATTAATCATTGACTCGAATATATCACCCGCTTAACTTGCTCAGGTTTTCAACCCTAAAATTAACTATTTACAAACCTAAACTAAATCTACTTATGAAGAAAACAACTCTACTCACATTGCTTTTTGTAATGTTGTTCGGGTTTTTCGGTAATGTTGCCTTGGCAGTTATTGCATACCCTTACCCAATTCAGTTTAAACAGCCAGATGGGACAACCATCTCTATTCTCCTGCAAGGGGATGAAAAAGTAAAATGGGCACAAACGCCCGATGGTTATACCATCATGTTTAACCAACAAGGTGCTTACGAGTATGCAATGCTCAATGCTACCGGCGATATGGTGCCTTCCGGAATTGTTGTAAGAGATCTCTCTTCAAGGAAAAGCACAGACAATGACTTCCTGAATAAAATCCCAAAAGGGCTTTATTACAGTAAATCTCAGGTTTCAATGATGAAGAGTATCTGGGAAATAAAAGAGAAAGAGGCCACTAAAGCTTTTCCTACTACCGGCAATCGGAAACTTGTTTGTATATTAATGAGTTACAAGGATAAGGCTTTTATTAAAACCCAAACTGATTTTAACAACCTCTTCAACCAGGTAGGATACACAACGGGTGGGGCAACTGGCAGTGTAAAAGATTTTTATAATGAAAATTCGTACAATCAGTTTAACCTGACAGTAACCGTTGCCGGCCCATACACTGCAGCAAATAATATGAGCTATTACGGTGCCAATGATGCTTATGGAAATGATGTAAATCCTCGTGCACTCATAACCGAAGCCGTTACTTTGGCTGATCCAGCCGTTAACTATGCCGATTTCGACAATGATGGTGATGGTAATGTTGATGGTATCTATGTAATTTACGCCGGTTATGGTGAGGAGGCGGGTGCCAGTGCTGATTGTATCTGGGCTCATGCATGGAGCATCACAACAGTTGTGAAAGATGGTAAGTCAATCAGCAAATACTCCTGTTCGGCTGAGCTAAGTGGTAACACGGGAACAAACTTAACCGGTATTGGTGTAATCTGTCATGAATTTGGTCATGTACTTGGTGCACCTGATTTTTATGATACCGATTATTCTACCGGGGGTCAATTTAATGGCACCGGGTATTGGGACTTAATGGCTTCAGGTTCATGGAATAATAATGGTATTACTCCTGCACATCATAACGCATACACAAAGGTTAAAGTTTATGGATGGGCTACCGCACCGATTCTCTCAAGTGCAGCACAGCTAACTGTGAATCATGCAGAAGTTAATCAAAGTTTTTATCAGATCAATTCCACAACCTCTGGGGAATACTGGATAATGGAAAACAGGCAGCAGGTTGGATTCGATGCTTATATTCCGGGTCATGGCTTGATTGTTTATCATGTTCACAGCACTATTGCTTCGGCATCTACAAGTAATAATATCAATGCCACATATCCACAGAAAATGTACCCGGTATGCGCTAATGCAACTACAAACCCGGGAACAACAGCAAGTACTTATGGGACAATAAATGGGGCTGGATGTCCATTCCCCGGTTCTGCAGCAAAAACAGAATTTACAGATGCAACCACACCAAACATGAAATCATGGGCTGGTGCAAATACTGCTAAACCCATGACAAACATTGCAGAAAATACAACCACCAAAACAATCACCTTTGATTTTATGGGTGGTGTTGTAACGCCTACCGCTCCCTCAGCTACCACTGTTGCTGCCTCGGGTATTTCAACAACCGGAGCCACTTTGAATGCTACGGTTAATGCCAATAATGCTACAACAACAGTTACATTTGAGTATGGGTTAACAACAAGCTATGGCAGTACAATAAATGGAACACCCAATAGTATTAGTGGCGCAACAGCAACTGCTATAAATGCTTTATTAAGCGGATTAACAGCAAATACTACTTACAACTACAGAGTAAAAGCGGTTAACTCAGTCGGTACCACTTACGGGAGTAACATGACTTTCACAACTGCAGCAAATCCAACTTCATTACCATTACCTGTTACCGAAAATTTTGCAGCTTCAACTTTACCTACTGGATGGACAACTCAGAATACCGGAACAGGTATAACTGAAAGGTGGAGCATGTCAAGTACTGCAAATGCAGGTGGTGCAGCCTACGAACTAAAATGCAGCTACCAAAACGTGAATCCGGGAACTACAAGAATAATAACCCCTGCTATTAATACTGTTGGTGTCAGCCAGGTTACATTTTCATTCAGACACATGCTAGATGCTTATAGCACAGGTGTAACCTTAAGGGTTCAAACCTCAAATGATAAATCCACATGGACAAATACTACATGGTCTGTAGCAACAACCAGTACGAATATTGCTGCTTCAGCGGTTAATGTAACTGTTACAACTAACCTTAACTCCTCAACCACTTACTTTGCCCTGGTTGCAGATGGTAACCTTTACAATATTGATTATTGGTATATAGATAACATTTCAATCACTGCCGGAACATCAGTAACTATTCCAACTGTTACCACAACAGCAGCTTCTAGCATAACCTCGACAACTGCAACAAGTGGTGGAAACGTCACCGCTGACGGTGGTGCTTCAGTTACAGAAAGAGGTATCTGCTATGCAACTACTCAAAACCCAACCACAGCCAACTCCAAGGTTGTAAGTGGATCTGGTACCGGTACTTTTACTGCAAATATGACTGGCTTAACTGCAAATACAACCTACTATATTAGGGCTTATGCAATTAACTCTGCCGGAACTGCTTACGGATCGCAGGTTTCCTTTACAACTTTAGCCGACGGTGGAACTCCAACCGTTGTTACAGTTGGGACAGGTACCTCTACTCAAGGCTTCCCAATTAACTGTTATTATGGTTATGAAAGAAGCGCATCTATTTATACTGCCGCCGAAGTTGGTGTTGTTGGTTTGTTAACCAAGGTAGGTTGGTATCCAACCTTAACTACAACCTATAATGTACCAATTAATATTTACGTAAAAACAACAACAGCATCAACACTCACAGCAACAACCTGGGCAACATTAACAACAGGTGCAACATTGGTTTATAGCGGAACAATGGCAGGCACAACAGCTAATACGTGGAAAGAGTTCACACTTGCAACTGCTTTCAACTATACTGGTGGAACCAATAACCTTATGGTGTTAGTTGAAACTAACTATGGAAATGCCGGAGCTGGAACAAGCACAGGCCCTGCTGTAAGATATACTTCAGCAACAAGTAAACACATGTATATCAGAGCTGATTACACAGCACCAACAGGAACTGGTACGGTTACAAGCTATAGGCCCAATATTAGGTTAACTATTTCAACCTCATCCGGGGCCCCTGAATTTAATGATAAAGTGATGGTTAACTCCGGTATAACTATCAATGCTTATCCAAATCCTACTAATGGGATCATAACTTTGGAAAGTAATGGAACTTTATCATCAATTGAGGTTTACAACATTACTGGCGCAATGATTTATTCCAGGAAGAATTTACCAAATCAACCTCTCCATGATGTTGACCTCACCGAGTTTCAAAATGGGATATACCTGTTAATTGTTAACGATGGTTTTAAAAAGCACACAATCAAAGTTGTGAAACAATAGTAACTTCTTCGCCTAATTTGATAAAACCCGTTTTACAACGGGTTTTATTTTTAAATATCACATTAATAAATCTACATACATTAATATTTATTTTTTGTTACTTTTGCGAAAATTTAAAACTAATAAACATGGTATTTGAAGTAACTTTTGAAGGTAAGAAAAAGGTAATTGCACAAATTGGTGAGCATAAGATCGTAACAGATCAACCGGTCATGGGTGGCGGGGATAATACCGCTCCTGCCCCATTTTCTTTATTTTTAGCATCAATTGGAACTTGTGCAGGAATATATGTAAAGTCATTCTGTGACCAGAGAGGGATTCCAACCGAAGGGATAAAAATTGTTCAAAAACATTCCTTTAACCCCCTTACACACATGATTGAAAACCTGACAATTGAAATAAACCTACCAGAGAGTTTCCCTGAAAAATATAAGGATGCTGTGATTAAAGCGGCTGATCAATGTGCTGTTAAGAAACATTTACATAATCCCCCCGTGATGAGTGTGGTAACAAGAACCATATAATTAATAGCCGGTAATACCGGCTTTTTTTAAATAAGGAAAAGTTAAATAATTAACTTTGGGCATAATTATTGTGAAAAAAGAAAACCTATTCGATTATAATATGCTTTCTCATTTTATTCTAAAATTACAATCCAAGCTTTTACTCTTACTCCTATTATTTTGTACATTTTTTACTGCATTTGCGCAGGACACTATAATTGCTACAACACAGACAAGAAAAGACTTATCCAAAAAGAACGGTCTTGATTCCCTTATTCTCTTAAACAATCTTTTAGTACAATATACCGACTCTAATAATTATGAAGTTGTACAATACCTGCTTGAACGTGGAGCTGATCCTGATGCAACCTATGAGGATGGGGATGTTACCCCATTAATGTATGCTTCACAAAACGGGAACTATAGAATAGCAAAACTACTAATTGAAAAAGGCGCTGATGTAAATCGGGCGCCATGGGATGGTAATACTCCACTTTTTGCAGCGGTCCGAAGCGGTAATGACAGTATTGCAGAACTTTTACTTGAACATAATGCCAACCCAAATCTTCAAAACACCAATGGTTTAACCCCATTACATTATGCTGTAGGTTTTGGCTACCCGTTTATTACTGAAATTTTGCTTTACTATGGGGCTAACCCGGATACACTTGATCCGGTTGGCAACAGTCCTTTAATGATAGCAGCATTTTCGGGGGCACAAAATTGCGCCAAGATTCTTATTGAAAATTCAGTTAATCCCAACCAACCCGATAAAATTGGCAACACTCCGCTAATGGTTGCTGCTCAATTCAACGATACCTCATTAATAAAAACACTTATCAGGGGAGGTGCTGACATCACCCTGAAAAATAAGCGAAATTGTGATGCTATCTCATTTGCAATTAATAATGGTTCATCAGATGCTTTAAGAAAATTGCTAGAATATGCAGATAGCTTAAACATTGATTTAAGGAGTAAAAATCAATACTATCAGCAATCTCGGGAATCGGGCTATGGGAAGTCATCCGAAATTCTCACGGCTTATGGGTACAAAACCAAGGTAAAACCTTCAATTAATTCGATTAATTTTTTCTCAGGGATTGACTTCAGCTATAATGATTTTATGTATGATTTTGGAGGGGGAATTAATGAACCTGTTTCAAAAACAATGGTTAACCTGGGATTTAAGTTCCGTCCCTTTTCAAGCAGGGTAAATGAACTCAGAGATATGGAATACTATCAGTTTTGGGAAAAAAGATACAGTTTTTACCTGTCTGCAAATTATTTGAATAGGGTTTACAGCAACTCCAATTCAAATTTTGGAATAACCATGGGGTTAAACCTTGAGTATTCCTGGAGTAATTACAGAGGGACTGAATTAGATAGAGGCGGTATGGTGCTCCTTGTGCCCAACGCCGGGCTATTCTATAAAAGAGAGTTTTTTATGATAAACGCCAAATGGCTTCTGGCTAACTACAAAACCATGGATCTTGATATTAACCGCTTTGCAATTCAGCTTATCTTTACCACACCGACAAATAAGAACAGGGTTATCAACAAAAAAATACGCTGGCTGGATTAAATGAAAATATTCTCGCAATTACTAACCATTCTGATAGTGATATTCTTTCCGCTTTCGTGTGAGAACATGGAATCAATATTTGTTGATTGCAATAGCTGTTACAATGATAAACCTCTTGAAACCATCATTTCAATTTCCATCACCAATAATGAGGAAAATAGAACTGTACCCATTACAGTTTATCAAGGAAGCATTGATGATGGAGAAATTATCTTTGAGGATATCAACCTAACCATTTTCAACGTGGAGGTTGGTAAATACTATTCAGTTGTGGCAAAATACAATAAAGATGGCAAGACTATCTATGCTGTTGATGGGAAAAAGGTAAGAACCAAACTTGATGAGAGTTCATGTAGTGATCCCTGTTATATAATCATTGGGGATAAATTTGATGTCAGGCTTAAGTAAAAAACTAAACGCCAACAATTTTTACCTCGGTTCTCCTGTTATCAGCTTTGCCATTATCTGTATCATTTGAAGATACAGGGCAGGTTTCACCGTAACCCTTCCAGGTGATTCTATCAATAGCAATATTTTTGCTAATCAGATAACTGGCAACGGATTTGGCCCTCATTTCTGAGAGCTTCTGATTATAATCATCTGAACCTGAATTATCGGTATGTCCACCGATTTCAACTTTTAACGTTGGATTATTGGCAAGGAAAGTAAATAATTTGGAGAGTTCAACCATTGATTCTTCCTCAAGTTCAAAGGAATCGGTTTTGAAGAAGATGTTCCGCATTACAATCAGCTCATTAACCTTAATAGGCTTTAAACCAATGTCTTTAAGAAAAGGTTTGTCAAATGTGTGTTGCCCCTTGATATCAAAGTGATCTGAGTAAAAAAGATATCCCGGGGCAGATGCAAAAAAGGCATAGCTTTCATCAGTTGGAATACAAACCAGGAATGAACCATCGAAGTTTGACAATGATTTCATGGTCTCCTTTCCGGACTTAAGGTTTACCAGGGTAAAATCGGCTCTCACCGGTTCGTGGTTTTCAGTGTTAAAAATCAATCCTGATAAATACGAAACCGGGGTTGGTTGAACATCAGGGTTCAGCCTAAAAGTAAAAATATCGCGATGTGAGCCTTCACCCCTATCGGATGAATAGTAAGCTGTTGTTCCTTTGGCATTGACAATAAGTCCATCTTCATCCCTAAAGGTATTGATAGGGTATCCAAGGTTTTTGGGTTCACTCCAGGTGCTGTCATCCTGTAAATGGCTCACATAAATATCGAGGCCACCCATTCCGATAAAGCCATCGGATGAGAAGTACAAGGTTCTGTTATCAAAATGAATAAAGGGTGATTGTTCCAAATACTGAGTGTTGATGGTTCTACCCAGATTTACCGGATTGCCCCATTCCCAATTGTCGTTCAGTGTTGATTTCCATATATCAAAATCGCCAATTCCTCCCGGCCGGTTGCTCACAAAGTATAATGTTCTGCCATCAGGAGAAATGGATGGTTGTTTGCTGGAAAATCTTTCATGATTAATATTTTTGGGGAGTTTAACGGGTTTGTCCCACTTCCCATTGCTGAGTAAATTTGAACGGTAAATACTACAAACGCCTTTACATTGTGTAAAATACATGGTTTTTCCATCGGAGGTAATAGACTGAGCACCCTCATTCTGAACCGTATTCAATGGGTAACCAACAGGTTTTATTTTTTCCCATTGTCCTTCTGAGTCTCTGTGGGAGACAAAAAAATCTTCCTGCCGGTTATACAGAACAATGTCAACTGAGGTATCCCTGGGTACATTGGACGTAATTACCAATGTATTTTCATCAGCAGAGAGGCTGGGCCAATAATCATCGTACCTTGAATTAATATTAGGGCCAAGGTTCTCGGGTTTAAAATCAACAGGATGGGTAATTGAGTTTAAGGCAAATTCACATTGCTGAATTTTTCTGTCGGTAATATATCTTACCTCTGTACGAATTGTTTTATAAGTCTTGAACTTGTTAAATTTTTCAAGTGCATGTTGATATTCACCCTTTACCAAAAACATATTCCCAAGGTTAAAATGGATATTTGGGTAATAATCGGGGTTAATGCCAATTGCCTTTTCTGCAGCAATTATTGAGTTGTCGTAATCTCGTTGCTCCTGATAAATCTGGGATAGCATCAGGTAAGCTTCAATAAAGTTTTCGGATTTTTTAATGCTTTGGGTTAGTAAAGAGATGGCTGTTGCGTGATCATAATTGTCGTATGCTGCAATTGCCTTCTCGTATAAAGCAATAGCTTTTTTATTGGAAATGGATAATTTGGTTGTTTGGGCGATTAACAACTGAATAGAGAGAATACAGGATAAAACAATAAAAGCAATTAATCTCATTTATCAATACTTAAGGTATGTGCATAAACTTGTGAGCCTGAAGCGATATTTTCCACTTTGGGTTTTGCATCACATATTCGGTAAGCCAGGTAATGGTTTCGTTAAATTTACTCCACTCGGGTTGAAGGTAAAGGTGGCATGTAGATTTAACCATGTTGGAATTGTTCTCAGCCCAGGTCAGATCATCCTTAGAAGAAATAATAACTTTTAGTTCATCGGCTTTCATGTGAATGCCATCAACCGGAGGTTGCTGCTTTTTAGGAGAAAGGCATATCCAATCCCATTGACCATTTAAAGGGTAAGCACCGGATGTTTCAATAAAAGTTGAAATACCTCTGCTTTTCAGTTCACTGCATAAAAAATTCAAATTGTAAAGGCTGGGTTCACCACCGGTTACCACCACCGCTTTTGCAGGGAATGAAGCTGCTCTATCAACAATATCGGTAACTTTAACAGGTGGAAAAATTTCAGGATTCCAGGTTAATTTTGAATCGCACCAGCTACAGCCAACATCACAACCGCCAATCCTGATAAAATAGGCGGCTTTGCCAGTATGAAAGCCCTCTCCTTGCAATGTATAAAATTCCTCTACCAGAGGAAGGTATTCACCAGTTTCAAATTGTTTTATGTAGCTGTTCAAGGTCATTAAATATTCTATTTTGATTTGCCAAAAAGCAGCTCTCTATCTTTTACGGCTGCATTCATTGCCCAATCTTCGGGTAATATTTTCCATTGATTAAACGATTTTGGAGTGACAACTCCTTCACTTTCAATTTTTTTCAGAATATAATAACGTAAATCCTTCACGGTGGAAAAGCTAATTCTATTCTTTAGCTCTTCCTGGTTTATTCCACAACCTTCAGTCAGATGACCGCCTCCCCCATTGCCACGGTATGAGTTGATTGCCACTTTATATACTTTATTTGTATCAAAAGGAGTGCCGTCAGCCATAGAAATGATATTAACCCTTTCACCTGCAGGCTTTGATACATCAACAGTGTAAATAATTCCCAGTGCTGAATCAAAACTATAATAATTGGAGGCAAGCTGAACCTTACCATCTCTCCTGAGGTCAAGTGAGCCGTCATCATTCAGCTTAAACCTGATTAAATGATCATCGGGCGATTTCATGGTATTCATCCATAGCTTATAGGAATGTTCAAGAAATTTATCAATTTCCAATCCTGTAAGGTTCATGGTATATAGAAAATTTTCAAACTTGTAAAGTTTAAACATATCTCGAACATAAACAGGGCCCTTTTCAATAGTGGCATCAAACGTTAAAGGTGCAGCAAACGATACTTCTGCATTGCCAATGCTAAGCTGAGCGTTGTTAATGAAATCGATAAAAGATGATGGGCCAAAATATGCATCCGCTGTGGTTGAAGTTGCCGTAAATTCACCAATTTTCCGGTTTACAAAAGTTTCAACTTTTTTTGAGTAATCCCCAAACTCACTCATAAAGGAAGGATCGGGTATAAAATTTTTAGTTTCAACCAGTTTCCCTTTAATCTGTTTTTTTATCTCCCCCTTTTTGCCGATTGATATTGATATCGTAGTTTCCGAAATATATCTTGCAGAGGAACCAGGGTCGAGAATTAACACTGAATCTCCAGAAGTGCTTAGAAATTTCTGGCATAACCTGTCGTGATCATGGCCTATCAGAATAGCATCAAATCCAGGGATTTGTTTGGCAATCATCAATGAGGCATTTTCGTTGAATAGCTCATCGGGATTTTTGCTCCCATAATTGGCATTATGACCGGAGTGAAACAAACCGATTAAAACATCAGGCTTTTCTTTCTCCTGAATAATTTCCACCCATTTACTGGTTGTTAATATCATATCATCGAACCGGTAATCGGGCCATAAAACCTTTGGGAGCCAGTTTGGAATACCTGGTGTAGTGAGGCCTAGCACAACTGTCTTAACACCTGCTCGTTTAATAACAATATAAGGTTTATAGGCCGGTTCATTCGTTTTTTCGTTGATAATATTAGCACCAAGTAATGGGAGGTTGATCTCGCGGGCAACCTTTAAATATACCTTCGGTCCTGCCTCAATATCATGATTCCCAATTGTAGCAGCATCATAACCCATAAAGTTATAAACCCTGGAAACTATGTTTTTATTTAAAGTATCAATAAAATTGGAATAGTAAACGGTGGGCTGTCCCTGGAGTATGTCGCCGTTATCGAGCAAGATAACTTGTTGATTCTTATTGGCTCTTTCCTGTAAAACATAAGTGTAAACCTGAGAAAGGCTTGTTTCCATTGGGCGGTTGTTTATGAAGTCAAACGGGAATATGGCACCATGAACATCGCTAGTTTGTAATATCTTCAACACTACATTTTTCTGTGAGAATACAGTAATGGTAAGGAATAACGCCAATGTTAGAATTATATATTTTCTCATTTCTTAAAAAAATTAGATGGTAAAGGTAGAATAAAAAATATTTTAAATCCGGTTTAAAACTATCAATAATAATACCAGGGAAACCATATCACTTTAGATATAACTTCCCTGGCATTATAATTAAAAACTAAATAAGAAATTATTTAGATTTATCAGGCGCAGGCGGGATTGGGGGTAATCCTTTATAATCTTTCAGTTTTTCCTTGATTACCTCAATGGCTTTGTTGAGCTGATCATCGGTTCCCATGTACTCTTTGTAGGGATCGTTGTCAATCCAAATATCAGGGTCAACACCATACCCTTCAATGATCCACTGACCAGTATCTACGCTGTAGCTGGTAAATTCGGGTTTACGGAGATCTGCCCCATCAACAAAAGGAAGCGAGGATGATATACCAACAACTCCTCCCCAAGAGCGAGTACCAATTACCGGACCAAGTCCCAGCTTTTTAAACCCGTAAGGGAAAAGATCACCATCGGATGCTGAATACCTGTCCATGAGTAGAACCTTCGGGCCAACGTGCGTTTCAGAAGGTATTGGGCTGGGATTGTCAAATCCTCTACGCATGGTTACCCTATAAGCTACTCGGCTCAGGCGTTCCAAAATCATTGGAGAAACATTCCCACCGCCATTGCCACGATCATCAATAATCAAGCCTTTTTTATTCAGCTGCGGGTAGAAATACTTAACAAATTCATTTAAACCTTCAACTCCCATATCAGGAATATGTATATAGCCTACTTCGCCGTTGGTTGCCTCAGTTACCTTGCGCAGATTATTCTGAACCCAATCGTAGTAGTATAGGTTTGATTCATCGGCAATTGGGGTAACCAACACTTTACGGCTACCTGATTTCTCGGGTTTGGTATTTACCTGTATTTCAACAATTTTACCTGACTTACCTATCAAAGTTGAATAAATATCATCAACTTTCTGGAGGTCATTTCCGTCAACAGCCAGGATGAAATCTCCATTTTTAACATTTATACCTACCTCCTGCAACGGGGAGCGAATTTCTTTGTTCCACGATGTACCATCAAGAATCTGGTTGATCTGGAAGTAACCGCTTGGATGTTTGCTGATTTTTGCACCAAGTAACCCAACTTTTATTCTCTCGGGGCGTTGTGTTTCGCCGCTATTAACGTAAGCGTGACCAACGCTCAATTCACCAATCATTTCGCCGATTATGTAGGTTAAATCTTTACGGTGATTAACGAAGGGTAAAAAAACATCGTACTTATCGTGAACAGATTTCCAGTTTAACCCATGCATGTTTTCAACATAAAAGAAATCACGCATTTGCCGCCAGCTCTCATCAAAAATCTGTTTCCATTCCTTCTTATAATCAACCCATACCTTCATCCCACTTAAATCAATAGGCTTTTCAATGTTGATCTTAGATGATGGCAAGTCGATAATAGAAAAGGTGTTGTTCTTACTTACCATCATCTTTTTGTTGTTTGCTGATATCACAAAGTTGATGGACTCCCCGAGTTCTGTTTCCGATTTCTTCTTCAAATCGTACATCTTAGCATAGCTTTTCTGATTATCGGGTTGAAACTGATTATAGTAAACTTTCCCGTCCACACAGTAAACATTGAAATAGTAGGCCACATCAACGGGTAAGCTGATTATACGCGAAGCAAAATCGTCAGTATCAATTTTTACAACAGGAACCGTAGGTTCTTTCTTTTCGGTATCTTTTTTCTCGGTATTTTTTTCTGTCTTTGCGCTGCCTTTATTATCATCTTTCTTTGTTTCCTCGGCTTTAGCCACAACAACCTCATTGTTTTCCAGGGCAAAAGGTGAAGGGGTATCCTTGGAAAGTAAAAGCATGTATATCTTGCTCATGGCACGGTATGCATGGTTCCATTCAGTTTGACTATAAATCGGATCAAAATCGCGATCGGAAACAAAAAGCAAATACTTACCATCGTTTGAGAAATTAGCCTGAGAAGAGGTGTACCAGCTATCAGTTACCTGATACTTTTTGCCCGATTCAACATTATATAAACAGATCACATTGAACTTATTGATTTCCTGAGTAGAATAAACAACCCATTTGCTATCGGGCGACCAGTTGTAATTTCGTATCAAGCCATAAGCACCTTTATCAATCTGAACGGTTTTTTTAGTGGTAATGTCAACACAAAGCAGACGGGCCAAACGGTCATTGAAAAGGATTTTCTTGCTGTCGGGCGACCAGGTTAGCCCAAAAATGTAATTATTTGTACCATCGGTAACCTTTACAGCATCCGAAGAACCATCCTGTGATTGAATATAAACCTCGTACTCACCTGTTCTGTCGGAAAGATAGGCAATATATTTGCCATCAGGCGACCAGCTGGCCGAACGATCATGGGCATCTGAACTTTGGGTAAGGTTACGGGTAATACCTTTCTCCGATGGGACTGTAAAAATATCGCCTCTTGCAGAAAATAAAGCCCTCTCGCCATTAGGTGAAACATCAAAATTGAAAATGTTACTACTGGCATCCTTTAACACGGAACGAGACCAGGCAAATTCATCAACAATTGTGATTGGGATTTTAGCTACCTGTTTTGTTTTAATATCGAATTTTTGAATATAGCCGGCCTGCTCAAAAACGATTGCAGAATTATTGAATGTTGGGAATTTAATATCGTAATCGGTGAAGTTGGTTAATTTGGTAGTCTCTTGTGTTTTCAAATTATAAACAAAAAGGTTCATCGTTCTGTCCCTGTCTGATAAATAATAGATTTCATCGCCAATCCACATTGGGATAATATCCTGTGAATTGTTATTGGTGATGGTTTTAATTTCTTTTGATTCAAAATCAAAAATGGAGATATCGTCAGCCATACCGCCTTTATAGTATTTCCATGTTCTGAACTCTCTGAAAACCTTATTAAAAGCCAGTTTCTTCCCATCAGGTGAGAATGAGCAAAATCCACCATTTGTAAGGGGCAGTTCCTCTGATAAGCCACCGCTGACCGATACTTTGAATAGATGACCTGTAAAATCATTAAAGGTTTGTTTTCTTGAACGGTAAATTATACTTTTCCCATCGGGCGACCAGCACATGACAATATTGTTTGGCCCCATCCTGTCTGAGATATCATCACGGTTAAGGGTTGCAGTTACAGTTAATCGTTTTGGGGTGCCGCCATCAGCCGAAATGGTGAATACCTCTGTATTGCCATCATACTGACCGGTAAATGCGATGGTCTTACCATCGGGCGAAAAATGGGGAAACATCTCGTACCCTTCGTGATTCGTAAGCTTGCGGGCTATTCCTCCAGTTAGGGGAACAGAATATAAATCGCCTGCATAGGTAAAAACAATTTTATCATTACTGATTGCAGGAAATCTCATTAACCTGGATTCCTGGGCATTGACTTCCATTGAAATTGCAATCAGAGAAAAGATTAATACCAACAACTTTTTCATAATATTTGATTTTATAAGATTGGATAATTGCCTATAAATTACAATTTTTTGACTATAATGTTTGATTTTAGTTTAAAATATCTTTTCGAAGCGATCAATAAATTTAATAAATCGAAACACAATACTATATTTGTTTTCTTTGACCCGTTTAAAATGATCAGCTTTTTCTATGAAAATGAAATCCTTGAAGTACATCCTTATTTGTTTTTCGATATTAATCAGCATTAATACAATCGCACAGCAAACCGATTCACTTTATCAGAATCGTTGGGTTGACTCGCTATTTAACAGCATGACTTTGCGAGAGAAGATTGGTCAGCTTTTTATGGTTGCAGCCTATTCAAACCGCGATCAGCAGCATATCAACGAAATATCATCATTAATAAAGAACGAAAATATTGGAGGGTTGGTGTTCTTTCAGGGTGGTCCAATAAGTCAAGCCCTGCTAACAAACCTTTACCAGTCATTATCA
>CAZKHG010000002.1:151973-154500 GCA_964552655.1 uncultured Rikenellaceae bacterium | reverse complement strand
TTTTCTGCAACATTTACCCATAAAAAGAATGTTACCTGTAACGGCGGAAGTGACGGGGAACTTACGGTTACACCCTACTTTGGCAAGTATCCATATACCTACACCTGGACAAAGGATAGTAGTCCCTTTGCAGATACTGATTCTGTACTAACTGGACTTAGCAGCGGAACTTATGCTGTAACCATTACTGATAGCAATGCCGAAACCGCATCGGTTTCCTACACAGTGAGTCAGCCAACCGCTCTTGCCGCACCTGGCGTAATTACCAATGTTACCTGCCCCGGTGGACAAGATGGTGTAATCACCATTACCCCTTCAGGGGGAAAAACGCCCTACACCTATTTCTGGACAACATCCGATGGGTACGGGTATAATGCAACTTCCCAAAATCAGTCGGGAATAGCGGCAGGCACTTATTCATTAACATTAACAGATAATAATGGCTGTTCTCTTAATAAAGATTTTACCGTAACCGACCCGGATGATTTTAATATTTCTGGAACAGTAACCAATATTGACTTAGGTAATGATGGAGCTGTTGATGTGACGGTAACTGGGGGAACAACCCCTTACACCTATGTTTGGAAGGACGAGGGCAATATTACCATCTCCACTTCGCAGGATATTTCAGGTATAAATATCGGTGGAAATTACACGGTGTACGTAACAGGATCAGGATCATGCACTGCCAATAAAGCCTTTTATATACAGGATACCCGGGTTTACTCAGCATGGATTTCATCCCAAACAAATGTAAACTGCAAAGGCGATGCCACCGGGGCTGCCACAGTTTCCTGGGATGATGCCTTTGGCGCAGTAAGCGTTTACCTGAATTCTGTTTTACAGGGCACCTATTCAAATCCACCCAATAACGGGTCTCACGATTTTACAGGATTATCAGCAAATGCTTATACTGTTGATGTTGTTGATGATAATGGAACTCCGGGCGATCCAATGGATGATATAACCATAACCAAAACCTTTACAATCACCGAACCTGCAGCAATCCTCTCCGGCAATATTGTTCCAACTCATGTAACCTGTTTCGGCGGATCTAACGGTGTTGCCGATTTATCCGTTTCCGGAGGAACTGCTCCATATTCTTACCTTTGGAATAATGCTCAAACAACCCAGGATATATCCGGCATAACAGCCGGATCGTATAATGTAAACATAACTGACTCAAAAGGATGCACGGCTCCTGCTTCAACCGTTATAACCCAACCCAATGATATTGATTTCACTTTTACTGAAACTCAACCATTATGTTACGGGAATACGAATGGTTCACTTGCAGAAAGCGGTTTAACCGGTGGAACGGCTCCTTATTCCTACTTATGGTCTAATACCCTGACAACCTCTTCGATCTCAAATCTGGCGGCTGGCTCTTATTGGTTAAAAATTACAGATAGCAAAGGGTGTTATAAAACAAAGGATAAAACCCTGGGACAACCAACTCAGGTTTCTGGAACAATTGGGACTACTGATGTTTTATGTTATGGCGGATCAACTGGTACTTTAAATGTTTCAGGTAGCGGGGGAACTCCTGGCTATGAATATTCTATCAATGGAACCAATTACTATACTTCTGGCAATTTCACCGGATTATCAGCAAATACTTATACAGTTTATATTCGTGATAATAATTCATGTCTCAGATCATATAGTTCAACTATTAATGAACCTTCCGATATTTCTGTTTCTCATGTTCAAAATAATCCTACCTGTCCTGAATCAACAAATGGAAGTATTGGTTTGACTGTTTCCGGAGGAACAGGTACAAAAACCTATTTCTGGACAGGACCAGGTATCTCAGATCCAACTAGTAAAGATCAAACAGGACTTGGCGTTGGGACTTATGATGTTGTTATTACTGATGCTAACAGTTGTTCAAAGAATTACCAAGTAATTCTAACCTCAGTTAATCCATCACCAACTGCAGGTTTATCAAGTTCAGAAATTGATAATGAGATATGTGATGGTGACGCTGTTCTCTTTACAGCATCAGGCGGGACTTCTTATGAATTTTTCTTAAATAGTGGTTCAGTCCAAGGACCGGGCATTGGAACAAATTACAGTACATCCGCTCTCAATAATGGTGATCAGGTATATGTTATAGTAGCTTCTGCTGCCGGATGTAAATCAACAAGCAGTGTAATTACAACAACAGTTAACACACTTCCAAATGTGAATGCTGGTTCCGATGATGCTATTTGCATTGGCGAAAGCGTTTCATTATCTGGTAGCGGAGCTGATACCTACGCCTGGGACAACGGCGTGCTGGACGGCGTGGCCTTCGCCCCGACCACCACAAAAACTTACACGGTAACGGGAACGATCACCGCCACCGGCTGCCAGAACTCCGATCAGGTGGTCATCACCGTCAACCCGCTGCCCACGGTCAGCGCCGGTGCGGATGATGCGATCTGCCTGGGTGAGAGCGTAACGCTCTCCGGTTCTGGCACCGCCAACACCTACGCCTGGGACAACGGCGTGCTGGACGGCGTGGCCTTCGCCCCGACCACCA
>CAZKHG010000002.1:0-151873 GCA_964552655.1 uncultured Rikenellaceae bacterium | reverse complement strand
ACACGGTAACGGGAACGATCACCGCCACCGGCTGCCAGAACTCCGATCAGGTGGTGGTCACAGTTGCTACAACACCACTAGGAGGCACTATTGGTTCCAGCCAATCTATCTGCAATGGAGGCGATCCTGCAGCATTTACCAGTATTACTGATCCCTCAGGGGGAAAAGGCACCTGGACATACAGCTGGGAGTATAAAGTTGGAACCGGAAACTGGACTGTTATACCTGCTTCAAATAACTTGACCTATGATGTTCCTGCGGGATTAACAACGACTACCAGCTACAGGAGAGTTGCAAGCAACGATTGTGGTACCAGCTACTCAAACACTGTAACAATAACAATAAACCCCTTACCAACTGTAATGATTATTCCAAGTGGTAACCAATCAATTTGCGAAGGATCAAGCATTGCCCTAAATACCAACACCGGCCTGGGTTATACTTACAAATGGTTTAAAAATGGAGCGCTAATCCCTGGTGAAACTACATCAACACTTGGAGTAAACGAAGCCGGCGATTATTATGTTGAAATAACAAATTTCTTCGGGTGTTCAAACACTTCAACTACCACAACCATTTCCGTGAAACCTGTTCCGGTTGCATCAATTTCAACTACTGACAACCTGATATGGTGCGCCGATGACAATGTAAGTGTTACATTCAATGCTGTTGATGTTCCGGGAGCAACCTATCAATGGTACCGAAATGGAAACGGTTTACCCGGTGCTACCTCCAAGTTATATACTGCTCACCTTGCAGGAGTTTATGAAGTAATGGTAACCCTGAATGAATGCGTATCAACCAGCAATAGCATAGAGGTGGTGATCAACCCATTACCTGTATCAACAATAACAACTACCGATCCATTGATTTACTGTGCTGATATTCCGGTTAACACAACCCTCAATGCAACTCCTTTAGCGGCAGATTCGTACCAGTGGTATCTGAACGGCAATATCATAGCAGGTGCAACATCTGATTCATTCATGGCAACTGAAGCAGGCGATTATACTGTTGATGTCGTGCTGATTGGCTGTGATGCCAAAAGCGAAATAACAACAATTGTGGTTAATCCTTTACCAACCGTTACTCTAGGCAATTTCAGCCCTGTTTGTATTGATGCTATTCCATTGACCCTTACCGGAGGAGTACCAATTAATGGCGTTTATTCAGGCAATGGCGTTGACAATGGAGTATTTACTCCTTCAACAGCAGGCGCCGGCACACATACCATAACATACTCATATACTGATGGAAACGGGTGCACAAATACTGCCACATCAGATATTGCTGTGAATGATTTGCCAGTCGTGACTATTAGTTCAATTGCCGATCTATGCCTGAATGCAGAACCTTTAACCCTTACTCAGGGCAGCCCTGATGGAGGAACATATTCAGGTACAGGAGTAACCGTTAGTAACTTCAATCCTTCTGTTGCTCAAGCTGGAACTCATTCTATCACTTATTCATTCACTGATTCGAATGGTTGTACAAACACTGCATCAACATCAGTTACTGTTTTAGATTTGCCATCTGTTACTCTTGATGCTTTTGCCGATATGTGTACAGATTCCAGCCCAATAACTCTTTCGGGGGGAATGCCTTTAGTCGGGGATTATTTCGTAGATGGAACCCTATCCTCAACTTTCGATCCTTTTTCGGCAGGAGCAGGTATTCATAATATTTTATACAGGTACACTGATGGGAACGGGTGCACTAATGAAGCTTCCCAAACCATTACTGTAAATAACCTGCCCGTAGTAACTATTACAACCACTGATCCTTTGGTTTACTGTGAAGGAGCAGCAATCAGCACAATATTATCGGCTTCGCCTGCAGGCGCAGAATCATACCAGTGGTTGAATAATGGAGTAATCATTAACGACGCCACTTCGCAAACTTATACTGCAACATCCGCTGGATCCTATTCCGTTGTTGTTACTGTTAATGGTTGCGCGGCAACAAGCAATGAGTCAGAAATTACAATTACTCCATTACCTGTTGTTGCTATTTCCACCACAGACCCGTTGACATACTGCATGGGGGAAACCATTAGCACCATGTTTACAGCACAACCTGCAGGAGCAGAAAGTTATCAATGGTTCATCAATGGCAGTCCAATAAACGGGGCTACTGCTGAATCTTTAACCGCTGATGCCGGAGGAAATTATTCAGTGGAAGTTACCCATAACGGGTGTTCATCTATAAGCACAGAGTCCGCAATAACTGTGAAACCTTTACCTGTAGTTTCGATTAATCCTGATAAACTGAATTATTGTGAAGGGGAATCAATAAACACTACCTTTACTGCCCTTCCATCGGACGCAGACACCTACGAATGGAAACATAATGGCGAAATTATTGCCGGAGCAACAACCAGCACCTATGTTGCAACAGAAACCGGAAACTATTCTGTAACTGTATTTCAAAATGGCTGTTCAGATTCATCACCCGACTCCACAATTGAATTACACGCTTTGCCAGAGGTTTCAATCATTACAAGCGATCCATTATCGTACTGCGAAGGGCAAACAATCAGCACAGCGCTTACAGCAGAAACATCAGGTAATGTAACCTATCAGTGGTTATCTGGAGGCATTCCGATAAACGGGGCTACAAATCCTTCTCTAAATGTTACCCAGGCAGGGGTCTATAGTGTCTCAGCTACAAATGAATTTGGCTGCAATACCACAAGTGAAGAAATCGCAGTGGAAATCAACACTTATCCAGATCCTGTGATCACAACAGTTGATCCTTTGTTATATTGCGAAGGTGAAACGATTAAAACCCTCTTTACAGCTGAGCCTTCTGGAAACTATACCTATCAATGGTATCTAGATGGAGCAGAAGTGGTTGATTCAACAAAGCAAACATTTTCTGCAAATGCTGTTGGTATTTACAAGGTTTTGGTTTACTCCGGTGTTTGCTCCGCAATGAGTGCAGAAATTTCAATTACAACCAAACCTGCACCAACATTTTCAGTTATTACAACAGATCCAACCACATACTGCGAAGGAGAATCTATAAACACAACATTCAGGGTAAATCCAACTGATGCAGGTTCTTTCCAATGGTATAGGGATGGGAATATTATAGATGCAGCCACTCTGGACACCCTTAATGTAACTTCAGCAGGAAATTATACCGTTGAGGTAGTTGCAAATGGATGTAGTGCGATAAGCACGATTAACATTATCACTGTAAATCCTTTACCTTTGGTAACAATTAGCACAACCGATCCTTTATCGTATTGTTTTGGAGAAGGAATTTCAACTACTCTTAATGCAGATCCCGCCAATGCAAATGCTTATCAGTGGTTCCTTAATGGTCAGGCTATTGATGCAGCAACTCAGGAATCGTACGTTGCGAACGCCGGTGGTATTTATAAGGTATCGGCTACAGTTAATGGTTGTTCAGCTGCAAGTGAAGAAACTGAAATCTTGATTAAAGAATTACCGGTAGTTTCCATTTCAACAACCGATCCTACCACCTATTGTGATGGGGTGGCCATAAACACAACCTTTACGGCTCTGCCCTCAGGTGCTGAATCGTATGAGTGGCTAAAAAACAATTCAACTGTAAGCGGAGCAACTTCCGAAACATACAACACAAATTCCATTGGATCTTATTCTGTTCGGATCACTCAAAATGGGTGTTCCGACACCAGTAATGTGATTGATATTGTTCAGGTGGCTCAACCAATTGTTGACCTTGGGGCCGATTTTTCAGCCTGCGGATCGGCTACACTTGATGCTGGTCCGGGGGTTTCCTATTTATGGGGAACAACTTATGAAACAACCCGAACAATTAAGGTTAAACAAAGCGGATTGTATTCGGTTACTGTAACCTATGCCGGTGGATGTTCCGGTAGCGATAACATCCTGGTAACAGTTTACCCGCTACCTCAGGTAGTTCTTGCAACTGATACCATAAGAATAAATACTCATGAAACCTATACGCTGGATGCCGGTTCGGGTTTTGCCAGCTATCTTTGGAATGATGCCTCCACTGGTCAAACCCTTTTTGTGGACGGAACCATTTTGGCACCCGGCATTTATTCTTACTGGGTTGAGGTTACAGATAACAATAGCTGTACAAATAGCGACACCGCAGTGGTTGAACTTTCACTCTGGACAAATATTATCACCAATAAAGGCTGGATAATCGAGATGTATCCAAATCCAACAACAGGTGAATTTAAGCTGAATATTGCAGGAATTAAAACAAACAAAGTACAGCTAAGCATTTATAATTCATCAGGCAAATTATTATTTGTAAAAGATTCCTATTTAAAAGGGAATGAGTTACAAGAATTACTTGATATCAGTAACTTTACAAAGGGTATTTACCTTATCCGTATCACAGACGGAAAGGATTATTTAACCAAAAAAATCATTTTAGAGTAGCAAACAATTTGTTAAGCGAAGGGGGTTCAAATCACATTTTGAATCCCCTTTTCTTTTTGTTTTGATTAAGGATTCGGTTATTTTTACACCTTTATATCAAAATTCAAAAATGAATATTCTTTTACTTGGTTCTGGAGGCAGGGAGCACGCAATTGCCTGGAAGTTGGCACAAAGCAAAAAATTAGGCAACCTTTATATCGCCCCTGGTAATCCTGGCACGGCAACGCATGGCACTAACCTGCCAATCAATCCGCTCGATTTTACTGCTATTAAGAAAACGGTTCTCGATCTTAATATAGATATGGTTGTTGTTGGCCCGGAAGAACCATTGGTTAATGGAATATATGATAGCTTCAGCTCCGATCCGCTTTTAAATAATGTACTGTTTATAGGCCCATCAAAACAAGGGGCAATGCTTGAGGGGAGCAAACATTTTGCCAAAACCTTTATGATACGGAATAGTATCCCCACGGCCGGTTATCAATCATTTCGTGAAGGGGAACTTGATAAAGTAAAGAATTTTTTGCAAAACCTTGAGCCCCCTTATGTTATCAAAGCCGACGGGTTGGCAGCCGGAAAGGGTGTTGTAATAAGTTCGGATATTAATGAAGCCATTCGAACTGTTGAGGAGTTTTTTAACGGGAAATTTGGTGATGCCAGCAAAACAATTGTTATTGAAGAGTTTTTAAATGGTATTGAGCTATCCGCATTTGTACTAACCGATGGCCATTCATACCTTATTCTCCCTGAGGCTAAAGATTATAAAAGGATAGGCGATGGTGATACCGGACCCAACACAGGAGGTATGGGGGCTGTTTCCCCGGTTCCTTTTGCCACTCCGGATTTTATGCATAAGGTTGAGGAAAGAATTATCAAACCCACCATATCCGGACTAAAGAAAGAAAACATTCATTACTGTGGATTTATTTTCTTTGGGTTGATGAATGTGAACGGGAATCCCTATGTCATTGAATATAATGCCCGGTTGGGCGATCCTGAAACAGAGGTAATTCTCCCCAGAATAAAAAATGATTTTGTTCAACTTTTAGCAGATGCCGCACAAGGAAACTTAAGCAATTGTAAAATCGAAATCACAAATGACACTGCAGCAACAGTAATCCTGGTGTCGGAGGGATACCCAAATAGTTATGAAAAAGGGAAAACCATTTCCGGGATTGATATACTTAAAGATATTGTTGCCTTTCAAGCCGGGACAAAACGGGTTGACGGAAATTTACAAACCGCCGGGGGTAGGGTAATTGCTTTAACCGGTATTGGAGGCAGTTTGAATGAGGCGCTGACTAAGTCCTACCGGGCTGCTCAAGCCATTGATTATGAAGGAAAATATTACAGAAAAGATATTGGAAAGGATTTGCTTTAGATGATTTTCAGATTTTTCAAACAACCGCTTCCACAGGTTCTAGCTGTTATCATTCTGCTTACCATCGGGCTTTGGTTTAAGTCCTTCCTTAATCCGAACCCGAATGGTTTCTATTTTGATGAAATAAAAATGCCTTTCTATCAGATTCTAACCGATATTCTCCCTGATTCCTACTTCTATAAAATTCTCTTAACCTTTTTTATCTTCCTTTTCACTGGGTTGTACCTCCTTCAAATCAACTCGAAGTATATAATTATTAAAAACCGTACTTATTTACCTGTATTCATTTTTTCCCTGCTGATATCAGGAATTCCATCGTTACAACAAATTAACCCTGCAATTTTTGCAACACTTTTATTAGCATTCTCTTTTGATCAAATATTCTCAATCTATCATAAAAATGATGCGCTGAACAACCTTTTTAAAGCAGGGTTTTTCATTGCCCTGGCATCACTTTTTTATACCCCTTCAGCGTTGTATATCCTACCCGTTTTGCTCTCCATTGTGTCATTAAGAACATTTAATTTTCGAGAGATAATTACTGCTTTGACCGGATTTATAACCCCATGGTTTCTATATTCATTTTATTACTTCTTTTTTCGTGACAACTGGAGTTTTGGAGTCGAATTATTTAAAGAAAATCTTTTATTCTCTATTGATAACCACTGGAAATCAAACTTTTTTATCTACCTGTACACTGGATATTTTCTGCTACTTTTCTTGGTTTCGGGAATATTTCTAATCCGGTCCCTGGAGAGCCAGAAAATATTTGTTAGAAAGTATTTTGGGGTATTTTACTGGTTCAACCTTGTTACACTTTTGATAGTGCTTTTCATTCCGGGTAGATCCTTTGAGGTAATCTGTTTGTTTTCAATCCCTTTAGCTTTTCAATTTGCCTATTATTTTACTTTAAGCGCAAGGAAATTCTGGCCAAGTTTATTCTTTTACATAATGCTTGTAATAGTTTTTTTGATCCAGTTTTTACCTGAAAGACTGGTATCGGGGGGATAATTATTCAATATCCGTTAATATTTTACTTACGCCCAAAACCCCGATAATTTCACCATTATCTTCAATCAGCGGGAGAATCGTCGATGCGACTTTATGCGTATTCCCATCACCAAGTTTTCTAAAAATCACCTTATTTATAATGGGTTTTTTGTTTTGCAAAACTTCGTGCTCATCATGATAAAGCACTCTTGCCTCATCGCTGCTAAGCAGGTCAAAGTCTGTTTTCCCGATAGCCTCATCGGGGCTGAACATATTCAGCTCTTTAACCAACGAGTTGCTAATCCTCACATACCGTCCATCAACATCCTTTTGATAGATTAAATCTGGCGAGTTCTGGAGTAGGGCATCGAGTATTGATTTATCCTGCCTGAGGATTTCCTGGATGTGCTCTTGCTCGATGCGTTTACGCTCCATTTCTTCCTGAGTGGCCTGCAACTCCTCCATATTCTGGCGCATTTCCTCCTCCTGGGCGGCCATCTCCTCCGCTTGCTGTTGGGATTTGGCAAGTAGTTCAGCGGTTCTGATATTTATTCTAACGCTTGAAATGGTTGCTGCAATGCTTGATGCCACCTTTTCGATAAATTCAATCTGGTGCTTTTCAAAAACTTTAAAGCTGGCTATTTCTATTATCCCTAAGATATCATCATTTACCTTTAAGGGAACGATAAGCAGGCATCGAGGGTTTTCCTTTCCAAGCCCGGAGGTAATGTTGATGTAATCTTTGGGAAGCTGTGTCATGTAAATTGATTTCCCCTCCTGGAAACATCTCCCGACAAGACCTTCGCCAATAATTATCTCCTTCTCCATGTATTTTCTTCTATCGTAAGCATAGCAGGCCGTCATTTCAATGACCGGGTTGTCTTTGTCGTTATCATTAAGAACAAACACCCCTCCCTGGGCTGATCCGGTATAGCTAACCAGATTCTTTATGATATTATAAGATAACTCGTTAAGATTATCGTTATTTTGCCGGAGGATTTCCCCGAACATTGCCAGTCCATGGGTTGTCCAATTCTGTTTCTCCTCTTCGGTTTTCCGTTCAATCTCAATTTGATGTGCGTGCTTTAAGCTTTTTTGCATATCGAGAAGTGATTTCCCCAGGACATCCTTTGTCCCCAACAATTTGTACTCTGCATCAAGGTTCCCTTTCCCAATTTCCCGGGCAAACTCTTCGGTTATATTTAACCCGTCAATCACCTTGCTTACCGACTTGGCCATTTTTTCAATTTCATCGCCAGTGGTTATAAACAACTTTTTATTTTTATCAATATCTCCCTGTGCCAAGTCGTTTAAGAGCTGAGTGGTTTTTTGAATCGGTTCGGTTATTGATCTGGCTATTAACCAAATTACAATACCAAGCACGATAAGGCTTATTAGAAATACGAATATCGTGCTAACAAGAGTTTTTTTGGCGGCATTCATAATTTCTGATTCGGGCACAGAAATTCCTACGGCCCAAGGGGTTGGCGTATCACCCACCGGTATTGGTGCAATGATATTCAGATATTTTTCGCCATTTATTATTTTGGTATAGGTAAGTTCTTTCCCCCTTAAAACCTTATCCATAATAGCATACACAGATTCATCATCAGGGTAAACCTCGTTAAATTTCTTTTTAACATACTCAGTATTGCTGTGAGCGATTATTGTGCTATTGTTAGAAAGTAGGAAAATAGTGGTGTTCTTATAGGGTTTAATGTTTTCAATTACCCCTTGAAATTTTCCTAAATCCATATCAACACCACCCAAGCCGGCAAACTTACCATTTTTGCGAACAGGAATACTTATTGTAGTAGCAAGAACATCAACTCCCTCAATTTGAAAAACATAAGGGTCAATGACCAACTCACAATCGCATTTTTTGGACTTATAATATTCACTGGTAAGTATATCCCCATAGATATTTTTATGCTCAATCTGAATCATGGGTACACCATTCTTCATATAAGCGGTTATAGACCTACGGCCATAAGTTTTGCTATATCCCGGTACAAATGACCAATATTCCAATGAGTACCAAACGGTCATATACCTGGGATTATAGAGTGCCTGATTTTTAACTATGTTGAAAAAAATAGAATCAAGCTGGGTTGAGTCATACTTAGGAAAAATATATAATGAATGTGCCAATGCTCTGGTAAACCCTAAATCAAGGTCAAGCTCTGCTTTAATCCCGTTGGCTGTTTTTTTAACTTCCCCCTGGGCAATTTTTATCGCATCGTCGTATGCGATTCGGTTGATCCGAATGGTTACGAACAAACCAACAATAAAGAATACAAGTATGGATGTGATCATTACAAAAACCATCATTTTTGTCCTGATCCGCATTTTAATTCTTCTTTTCATCGCCCCTTATCGTTAAATGGATAGAAAGATTTTAGGTTCAAATCAAAAAAATATTCGCTTAAAAATACGAAATGTTTTTGTAGAATAATCTGCATTGGTTTAAGCTATCAGCTTTTTATTGATAACTTTTAGGAAAAAATGGATGCTTAATCTGATTAAAAACCTATTTTAGCCTTGTCGTTAAGCCTTTATTAAATTGAAAATTATAAAATTCAATGGCTAAATATAGAATGTTTATTTATTCTCTGCTTTTTGCAATTCTATGCCAACAATCCTATTCTCAGGTATTTTCTGACGAAGATTCTCTTTTAATACTCCTTGATAAAGCTGAAGTTCTGAGGGTTTCAAATCCTGATTCTGCGGTTAACTTTGCCCAGAAAGCCGTTTTGCTTGCCAATAAGGTGGGTGATAAATTACAGATTGTTAAGGCGGAACACCAATTAGGCTATTGCTATTACAGCAAGAATGATTTTGACCAGTCAATTGAACACCTTAACCTGTCTTTGGAGATTGCTAAAACTAACAACTTCGAAAAATGGATAGCTGCCGGGTATAACAGGCTCGGAAATGTTTACCAACTCAAAAGCAACTATATACAGGCGCTCAATTTTTATAAACAGGCTTTACAAATCAACCAGAAACTTGATGATAACCCCGAAAAGGCAAGAACTTTGGTTAATATTGGAACGGTTAGCAGCCTATTTGGCAGCTACCAGAAATCAATAGAATATTTTCTGGAGGCGATGGTCATCTACGAAAGCATTAACGATGTTGAAGGCATAGCCTGGACCTCACTAAACATAGCCCGTATGTTTAAACGGCTTGGTCTGAACGAAAAGGCAATGCAGTATGCTGAAACGGCACTAAACAATTACCGGGAGATTGAAGCGAATAAAGGCAACCCAACAGGGGTTACCCTTTCATTAACTGAGCTTGGAAATATTTACTATCACGCAGGCAATTACAGCAAGGCGTTAGAATACCTTAATAACGTTCTGGAAATAAATACCCGGAATAATAACTTTCATGGTCGGGCAGCAAACCTTCTGACAATTGGAATTATTTATGCTGAAAAAGGTGAAATTATCAATGCAGAAAAAAATCTTCAATCGGCATTAGAACTTAAAACCTCTCTTCATGATAGCATTGACCTGGCATCTCTTTATAGATATCTGGGTTCGATAAAAGTCCAAAAGGGGGAAAAGCCGGCAGGTATAAACTATCTGAATAAAAGTCTAACAATTGCACAGAAGCATCACCTGCTATCGGATATTAAGGATGCATATCAAAGTTTATCGAAATCCCATTCTACAATAGGTGACTACCAAAAGGCTTTAGATTATCAAGTTCAGTACTCTATGCTTAAGGATAGCATCAACTCCGGTGAAATTGCCCGGCTTGAAATGCAGTACGATTTTGAAAAACGGGAGAAAGAGCAGGAAATTGTAAACCGCCAGAAAGAAGCCATCCAACAGGTCCGGTTGGAGCGCCAACGTATGATATCCGGATTTACAGCGCTGGCATTTATACTTACGCTAGTATTGGCTTTGGTGATATTCTACTTCTACCGTGAAAAAAAGAAAACAAACCAGCTGCTCATTTTACAAAACGATGAAATAAAGCGGCAAAAAAACGAGATCGAAAACCAGAAACATGAAATTGAAACTCAGCGCGACCTGGCCACCCGTCAAAGGGATCAAATAGCAGATCAGCAGAAATTGATAACGGATAGCATCCGCTATGCAAGCCGGATTCAAAGCACAATTATGCCAAGGGATTCATCAATTAAAGAGCTGCTTTCCGATTACTTTGTCCTGTACAAACCCAAAAATATCGTAAGCGGTGATTTTTACTGGGTTTCGAAACTTGATGATGGGCGTTTGGTTGTTGCCGTGGCCGATTGCACTGGCCATGGTGTTCCAGGTGCTTTTATGAGCATGCTGGGAATAACCTTACTTAAAGAGCTTACAGCAATGGCTCATCAGATCAACGCAAACGATATTCTATATAAACTCAGGCATTTGATAATCTCCTCTCTTAACCAAACCGGAAACGAGGGGGATTCGGTTGATGGTATGGATATGTCAATTATTCTGGTTGACAAGCAGCAGCAGCTGGTTGAGTATGCAGGCGCCTACCTGCCAATTCTGATATGCCGGAAAAACGAATATCAACCAGTTGAAAATTACGATGATATGATAAACTCCAACACCCATTCCATCTACGAACTTCGGGGAAACAAGATGCCTATTGGGTATCATGTGGTTGGAGAAAAACCTTTTAGCACAAAAACTTTTAATTACTTCCCGGGTGATACTTTCTACATGTTTTCTGACGGGTACTCAGATCAGTTTGGAGGTCCAGCCAACACCAAGTTTATGATGGCCAACTTTAAAAAGCTGCTATTAAACCTGCAACATTTTGGTTTCACAGATCAAAAGAATGTACTCGATCAAACCCTGGAAGAGTATAGGGGAACTCAAAAGCAGGTGGATGACATCCTGGTAATGGGGTTTAAAATTTAGCTACTTCTTTGCTGTGATTATTACACTCTCGGACTGGAAATAACCATTCCCATTTGTAATACTTCCGGAAGAAATGGGGGTGATGCAAACAACGGCAAAACCCTCCTCTTCAATTTTATTCACTTGAATTTCAATTTCTTTTGCCAGATCGTTTGAATCAACAACACTATATTCTTCGTTGGTCTCCTTGTTGGTCCAATAGGTTGATCGGGCATGAACGGCAACGGATTTATACATAATTCATTTGGTGTTTCAATTTCCTGATAAATTTAACTTAAAAATAACACAGGAAAGAAGCTCTTAGTCAATGATTTTAATCACTTTTGTTATTCTTTTATTAAAAGTTATCAACTTATGATTGTTTTGGTTTTATCAGATCTTCATATAGATAACGGCGATATGTTTGGAACATTTGGCTGGAAACCTGTCAGCTTTATTAAATCATTGGAAAAAATCATTGCCTATTATTCTGTTGATCAAGTAATTCTAAATGGAGATATACTCGATCTGTTTAAATACAGTTTTAAGGAGGTTTACGCCCGGAACTACAGGTTGATCCACTATTTCAAAAGCAATAATTACATTTTTATCAGGGGCAATCATGACCTTTTCAACCCGGGAGCAGAAGATCATCACCTGATTATAAATTCAAAAGGGAATAAGATATATATTGAACACGGGCACAACGCCGATTTTTTAAATGGGACAAAAATTGGCCGGGGTATTGGTCGATTAGGTTTTTACATCCTGAAAAAACTGGTGGTTTATCAATGGGTTGAAAAAGTATATTTCAAAATTGTCGAATTCGATGATGACTTGAACCGAATTCCAAGAAAATATAACTCTTATAAATATCTTAAGTACGCATTGAAATTACTTAGAAAATACGATATGGTTATTCTTGGGCATACCCACAAGCTGGAATCGCACAAAATGTACTACCTCAATAGTAAAAAAATATATGTTAACTCCGGAACTTGCTCCCTTGGCAGATTCCAGGCCACTGTTGTTGATACAGAAAGGTTGAAATACGAAACAATTAAAATCGGCAGCGAAAAAAAGGTTAAAATTTCTGATTTGCCTGACCTCTCTTAGCTTCAGGGTTTTACTAATTGTAGAAATGCTTAAAAAAGCCCATGAATTAACGCATCAATCTTGTTAATTACATACCGAAGATCTTCTGGTTTATCTGGGATGTTTAGGTTGTCAACATCAATAATAAGCATTTTCCCCAACTTATAGGTTTCGATCCAGGCTTCATAGCGCTCGTTCAACCGTTGAAGGTAATCTAGCCGGATATTTTTTTCGTAATCACGGCCACGTTTCTGGATCTGGTTAACCAGCGTAGGAACGGATGCCCTGAGGTAAATCAGCAGGTCGGGTGGTTGAATGAGGGAGCTCATCAGGGTAAACAGGTTCAGGTAATTGTTAAAATCACGGGTGGTCATTAACCCCATAATATGAAGATTTGGCGCAAAAATATGGGCATCCTCATAAATAGTTCGATCCTGTATTACATTATCACCTTTCCTCCGGATATCAACAACCTGGCTAAACCGGCTATTTAAAAAATATATCTGGAGGTTAAAACTCCAGCGCTGCATATCCTCATAAAAATCGTTCAGGTAGGGGTTGTCATCAACATCCTCGAAGTGTGGCTTCCAGCCATAATGCTTAGAAAGCAGGCGTGTAAGTGTGGTTTTTCCGGATCCAATGTTACCGGCAACGGCTATATGCATTTTAAAGAGTTATAGAATTATACAATACGATTTATCTGTCTTTAAATTCGAAATGCCCGTCCTGTCTTGTATTATAACACCTGAATAAGCCGAACACGCACACGTTAAAATTACAAAAGTTTACCTGTAAATTTGGCTGTGTTGATAACTTTTTATTAATCTGGTAACCGGAAAAAAAGAAAGTGAAGCAATCATCAAATACAAGAAATGAAATACCCTTTCTTAATTTACTTACATGGAACTATTGTTTTTCCATTAAATGTATAAACCTGATTGCGTATTACAATTGGCAAACACCCATTACAACATTCACAGAACATTGGTGTATGTGTGTTCTCATCAAATAAAAATTTATTTAGATGATTGTTGGATAGGTAGTAGAGGGCTGAATCAGAAATCTGAAAAGGGAAATCTGTTGATATCGGAATTGTCCCGACAAATTGGCCAAATTCGTTATACCTGACAATTTCCTTTTTAGAAAAAGCCATGTAAAGAATTGATGATTGCTCTTGCATAAATATGGGTCGGCCTGTTGTAAAATCGTTACCCACAGGAATTCTAAAAGAGGTAGGGTTTGCGTTTTCATCGCAAAGCACCAGGGATTTGTTAACACTATCAAAAATCCAGATTCCCCCCTTGATTGATCTGCACACCAAGCCCACATCCACGAAGTTGCGGGATTTAAGGAAGATTGGGCTGGAAATTTGCGATACCTTTTTGTCTAAAAATATAATTACCTGAGAAGATGAAAAGAATACCAGCACTTTTAGTGGGTTTGTAACATCAAGTATGGTGGGTTGCCCAAGTTGAATATTGGAGTATTCTCCGGTTCTTTTAAAATTTTTATCGAAGCAGATTACTGACTGCCCATCAATTATCCATATGTTCTCAAATTTATCAACCTGTGAGAAATTACATTGTGATTTAACTGTTGTAAAACAACAAAATAAAAATACAATAAATATCAGGTTTCTGGGATTCATTTAAACGATACTCCTTTCAATTTCCAGAAGCTGCTCGATGTAATCGCGGTTGTTTGATAACCTTGGCACTTTGTTCTGCCCGCCCAGCTTCCCACGCTCCTTCATCCATCGGTAAAAGGTGCCTGCTTTCAGGCTTCTGATTACCGGTGATCCAAGCGTAATCCCTTTATAACGCTTTGCCTCATAGTCTGAGTTCAACGAACATAGGGCATTATCAAGAATCTGGCAAAAAAAATCAAGGTCGTTTGGATTATGATCAAACTCTATTAACCACTCATGTGCCCCTCTGGCGTTTTCATCCATGTAAACAGGGCCTGCTGTATATTCCCTGATAGAAGCCCCTGTTTTTTCACAGGCGGTTTTTAACGCTTTTTCTGCATTGTCAATGATCAGCTCTTCTCCAAATGCGTTAATAAAATGCCGGGTTCTCCCGGTAATTTTGATTTTGTGTGGCGTTTTTGATGTAAACATAATGGTATCGCCTATCATATAACGCCATAAACCTGAGTTGGTACTTATAACTACCGCATAGTTTTGGTTCAACTCAACATCTTGTATTGAAATACATTCGGGGTTGGGGTTAAATGCCTGTTCGGCCGGGACGAACTCATAAAAAATGCCATAATCAAGCATCAGCAGCATATCATCAGCAGATAAATCATCCTGAATGGCAAAGAACCCTTCGCTGGCATTGTACGTTTCCATATATCGCATCCTTTCAGAGGGGATAACTTTTTTATACTGATCGCGATACGGTGTAAAACTTACGCCGCCATGCATAAAAAGTTCCAGATTTGGCCACACCTCTAATAGGTTCTTCTTGCCCGTAAAATCCAGGATGTATTTGATCATGACGAGGTTCCAGGAGGGAACCCCGGCCAAGCTCGTTACATTCTCCTTTAGCGTTTCATTGGTCAGCTTCTCGAGTTTCTCCTCCCACTTGGGGATCAGGGCAACTTTTGAACTGGGGGTTCGGATCAGGTCATACCACCAGGGCAAATTCTCGATCAGAATGGCCGACAAATCACCATAAAAAGCATCGGCATTAAAATTATCTATCTGGTGGCTACCGCCAAGGGTTAAGGCTTTCCCGGTGAAAATTTCTGTTTCGGGAAATAAATTGGTGTAGATTGATAGAACATCTCTCCCTCCCTGAAAATGGCATTCCTCAAGAGCTTCAGGGCTCACAGGGATAAACTTGCTTTTATTTTCTGTCGTTCCGGATGACTTGGCAAACCACTTCACCTCTTCTGGCCACAGTATGTTGTGTTCCCCCTTTCGCATCCGGTCAATATAGGGTTTTACCCCTTCGTAATCCACTATTGGCAGACGCTTTTGAAATGTGTTAATATCCTTAATAGACGAAAAATCGAATTTTTTCCCGTATTCAGTTCCCTTGGCTTTAAAGATTAATTTACTAAACATGTCTTGCTGCACCTCGAAAGGGAACCTGCGAAAGAGCTCAACCTGATGTAACCGCTTGGTGCCAAACCATGATATAATTGAGTTTAGAATTGGCATAATCTACAACAATTGATTAACTCAAAGATAATAAGATTTAAACTATTCCTTAAAAACTTCTGATAGAACAGACAGTGATTTGATATCTGATACACTCCCCAAATGAACCTGGTAAAAAGAAAGTAAATCTTTTATGATGGCATTTCTTTGGATATGGCTTAAATGAAGGGATTCAACATTTTCAAAAGTTGTTTGTAAAACTTTATCGAACAATTCACTGTTCGATTTACCAATAAAAAGCGGGTGTGGTGGTTCAGAATGGACAAATACACCATTTTTCAGATCGAAGTATGGGTTTGATTCATTTCGTTGGTTCCCCGGGAAAAACCCAAGCTGACGTGTAAGCTGCATCATGAAAACCAGATGAAAATTGGAACTGCCTTTATGCAAAACATCCAGTATCTGAATTGAATGAATTAGAAAATGGAACATGGCCGGGTTGGCAACCTCCTCTTTTACGGTTTTGTATATAATCTCTCCCAAAAAAAGTGCAATCACCCGTTTAACCGGATCAAAGGCAATTGTATTTGTGATTAGGTTCGATGAAACTTCTTTTAGCTTTGCAATGGATTGGTTCTCCTTTTTATAGAAAATGATATCAATCAGATTAAGGGGTTGAAAGAAAACAGCATTCCCAGAACCCTTTCTTTTCCCAAACGCATTGTGAACCATGATGGATAAACGGCCATGCGATTCGGAATAAACATAAGCAATTATGCTATTGTCGCTGTATCTAATCGTGTGAATTGCTATGGCTCTTGTTTTGTGGATCACCTGGAATTATTTTACAAAAAGTAATTTGGTAACAGCAGTTTGCTCCCCTTTGCTATCAGAGCAGAATACGAGATAAACACCAGTGGCTATTTTATTGCCATTCAAATTCCTGCCATTCCAGGATGCTTGTCCGCCAATAGATGTTGTTTCATAAACCAAATTCCCGCTAACATCGGTAATCTTAACATTGGTATTTTCCACCAAACCGGTAATAATTATATCACCATTAAAATCAGGTCGTACAGGATTTGGGTAAACATAAACCTTTTTAAACCTGTCGGCGGGCAAAGTGGCAATGCTGCGATAGGAAACCAGACCTTTGTCGGTGGTAATAAAGACCTCACCAGTTGTTGGATGAACCTTTATATCCAGAATATAATCCGATGGCAGGGGGCTGTTCAGCGAAGTAAAATGATGCAACTCTTCTGAACCATCACCAGATTGCAGGAACAAACCCGATTTTAATGTGCCAAACCATTTGCGATTGCCTCCGTCCACTGCTATTGATGTAACGGATTCTGTTTCCAGAAGATAAGAGGCGAGCCCCGGAACAATATCGGGAATTTTCACTTTTTGAAAAAATGTGTTGTTTTCAAGAACCTTTTCAGCATTATAGCTGATAAGTACGCCCTGGGTGGTTGCCACCCAAAGGTAATCGTCCCGATCAAAAGCAATGGCATTGATATTACCTGGCAATGCATTACCGTTTCTATCCAACGGTTTTATTTTCCGGAACCTATCATCAGATGTTGAGCTGATGTCATTCCCGGGGTTTAGCACAAAAATCCCTTCGCCGCCGGGCAGTATTAACCAAAGGGTGCCAAACGGGGAATAAACAATATCTGATAGCCAATCGGAATTTATCTGGTTTGAGTACGGAAACGAAACCCATGTTGTATCCTTTTTCCTGACAGAAATAGGGTTAGATACCATACTATTGGCAACCCAAAGGTTGCCCTTGTCATCGAATGTCATTCCGCTTATCCTGCAATAAGGCTCGTTGGGGTATATGGTTTGCAAGGTACTGTTATTCTGATTATACTGGTTTTTTAAAATATCGCCCTGATACCGGAAAACGCCATGCCCCCAACTGGCTATGAAATATTCGTCAGAATTGGCAGGGTTAAAAACCACCCTAACCGCATCGTGACGTGACCAATCCACAAAAGAGCGCCAGGTTTCGTTTTGAAAAGTATGAAAGGAGAACTGATACCATCGGTTGGAGTATGTTGCATCGTATGCTCCGGCAGCAACAACAATACGTTCTTCATTTAATCCTATTGAAAAAACTTTATTGCTTATCGGGCCATTGGGGCAAACCTGATCAAAAGAACCGGGCGTTCCGTAAACCATTCCAAAATATCTATCTGCAACAGCAATATTTTGAAGATCAATGGGTATTGCCATTTGTGGTTCAAAATTACCAGAAAAACCATAGCTGTTGAAAATGGCAGGAAGCAATCCTAATGAGGTGAAAATTGCAATTCCTTCAGTTGACGAAATGGTTAATTTATTAAATGCAGATCGAACGTGAAGAATGGAGTTAAAATACTGACCCACCTCTGTCCATCCATATTGATCGAATGCCCAGATGATATCTTTTTGAGAACTTGTATTGCCCTCAACCGCTATCACTTTATCCTGAAAAACAGCCAGATCAACACATTCATGTTGGGGATCAGCAAACCCGCTTTCCTGCATCCATCTCAGGTAATGAATTAGTAAGGGATCGTTTTTTTCTGCGCTCAATAACCCCCTTTGAGTAGCTGCGTAAATCCGATTCTGAAATATGGCAACTGCATTACATTTTACCGGATCGCCATTTGATCCGATAAAATAGGTGTCCTTAATCTCAATCTTATCAATATCAATTGCAACAATGCCAAAGTCTGTTGATGCGAATAGGGTGTTGTTATCAAAATAAAAATGGTTGATGCGCTTACTCCCTTGCATGATTTTATTCTTAATGTCGGGAATCGTTTTAATCCGATCATTAAAAATCAGGTCTATATTCCCATTCTCATACCCAATTGCCAAAACATTTTTATTGGTTGAAAAACAAATGGTGCTAATGTCAATCCCGGTTAAACCGTTAACACGACTCAATTTTTCAATTTTACCCGATGAATGAGTATATGAGAAAACACCTGAAGGGGTTGCACAATAAACCTTTTCAGGGCTTTGAGTGAGCGCAATTCCAAAATTATAAGAAAAGTGTTCCCTCCATGATCCCGGTTGAATTTGTGAATAACCTCTAATTGCAGAAATTAGTAAAACGGCAAATAGAACATTATGAAAACACCGTTTTGTGATGATCATTTTTATAAATATTTATTACCAATTAATAAAACCGCCAACAGGTTGATTTAGTATTGTAAAGCGTCTAAATATCATAAGTGATGTTTTAAAAAATCCACCAACTTCCCAATAGCCAAGGCTCTGTGACTAATTGAGTTCTTAACATTAAGAGGCATTTCGGCAAATGTGAGCGGATAACCATTAGGTAAGAAAACCGGATCGTAACCAAAACCTTCATGGCCTCTTTCTTTCTCAATGATCTTACCATTTACGACCCCTTCGAATATGAATTCTTTGCCTTGGAAAATCAGGGCTATTATAGTTCTAAACCTGGCATTTCTGTTAGAAACACCATTCAGCTCATGTAATAATTTTGCAACATTGGCAACAGGATTCTTCTCCTCCCCAGCGTATCTTGCGGAGTAAACCCCAGGCTTTCCATTCAGGTATTCCACTTCAAGCCCTGTATCGTCTGCAAAACAGTCGTTTTTTGAAATATTGTAAATGTAACGGGCTTTTTGTAACGCATTCTCCTCAAGGGTTGTGTAATCTTCCGGGATATCGTCAGATATACCAATATCCCTTAGTGAAATGAGCCTAATTTTATCACCTAAAAGGTTTTGAACCTCAAAAAGCTTATGCGGGTTGTTGGTAGCAAATACCAATTCCATTAGTGGATTTACCATTAGGAATATTTAACGAGGGTTAATGCTCATCACAGGAATATGGCCTGCGTTTGCGATGATGTACTGTTCGTGGGGTTCAACCATAAATCTGGATTTGTTGTCCAGCTTTGTGGTCATTATAACAATCAAATCGGCTCTGATATTAACCGCTAATTCAAGCACCTCTTCGGCATAGGACTTTTCCCCTTTTACTGTGTAAATATTATACCTGGCTCCCTTTTCATCAAGGCATTTTCTGGCTGAAGCCATATTCAGGTCAACTTTTGCCCTAAGCTTGGGATCAGTTGTCAGGGGTTCAATCAGATGGAACCGGGATATATAGTAATCGCAGAAGTAGGAAATCCAGGTATGCTTCTCCTTATTTTCAGTTGTAAAATCAATAGGGAAAACAATGTCGTCGTACCGTTTATTTACCGGTGGTTCCTGAATGGTAATGAACGGAACCTTTGATTGCAATATCACCTTTAATGCAAGCGAATCGTTAATGGTTGGCTTACCCTTAATGCTATGAGAACCCATTATTACTAAGCTGGCATTTACTTCATCGGCGGCTTTGGGAATCTCCTCAAAAATTGAACCCGCCCTAACCATAGCATTCACGCCAACCCCATAATTTTCTGCTGATTCTTCTGATAATTTTTTCAACCTTTTTTCTGCTTCTTTTACCTTTTCGTCGGAATCAACTACGTGTAAAAGAGTGATCGTCTCTTTAACAACTCCTGCTACCCTGGTTGCATGCTGAAGAGCATATCTCGCCACTTCAGTAAAATCGGTGGGCACCAATATAGATTTTTTGTTTTCTTTCACCTTTTTACAATTTATTTATCTTTCTTAATATGACATTTTTCTGATATTCAGCACCCTATAACAAAATTATTGACTTATTTATGACCCTTTAAACTACAAAAAAAACAATAATTTATATCAGATCAGTTCAATTGTTTTGTTTACGATTTTTTTTTTCTGAAATTTAGCCTGATTACTAACTCTGGTTTGGTCTTAACTGGTCTAATGTATGAATTTTTCAAGATTTACTCCTAAATACTTTCCCTTTTTTTTACTACCGATACTTCTATTGTGCAAAAATACAATCGCTTACAATCATATCCAGGCTCCCTTTAACCAGATAGTTCTCCCGGAATTTTCCGGTAAATCTTTGCACGGGTTGTTGGTTGACCAAACAAATTTACTATTCATGGCAACCGATAATTCAGTATTTATTACCGATGGAGTTTTCAACCAAAAGATTGCCGTTCCGGGAATTCCCAAAATGTGTAGAAATGGCAATGGGTTAATAGCAATTGGCGGAAGAGATTTCCTGATGATTTTATCAATGTCAAGGCTGGGTGGATATTTCACCAAAACGATAGTTGATTCAACTTCAGGTATAAAAATTGGAAATATTTCTACTCTTGGCTTTGATGGTACGAATTTACTTTTTTCAAATGGTCCAATTCTTTGGCAATATGATGGCAAAAATATATCGGTGGTGGATTCCTCATATAATGGGTTAACTATTTACAACAGCTTAAAAAAAGTATATTATTCAAAATCCGATAGCCTCCTTTTTGGTATTGTCAATGGGAAAAAGCACAAAATCAAATTAAAAATATTGAAATCATCCGAAATATTGGGTATTGCTGATTATGGAGATACTTTACTCTTGGCCACTAAAAATTTCCCCTGGTTGTATAAGGTGATCAGTGATAAAGTTTTACCAGTTAACATCAAAAATAATAAGCTGAGAAAAAGTGACTCGTTTCAGTTTTCCAGAATATGCAATTCCAGCGTGTATTTTAAAACCCAATCTGGCCTACTGGCCGTTCTTAATAAGAACGGGGAATTTGAGAATCTTCTTTCTGAAACGGATTTTTTTGCTTTAAATCAGGTAATTGATATTCAAACGGTTGATAATAAAACAATCTACGCAATTACACCATCTCAGGCATGGCGTTTTTTAAACCCTGGACTATTTGTACCATTTCAAACACTTCCAGGCAAAGATTTAACTCTACGAAAATCGGTTAATTTAAACAGCAAAAATTTGGACGCCGCAGGTTTAACTTATACCGGCGATACTATTTATAGCATGAATTCTTTGTATTGCCAAGGTTACATAAGTTTTGTTACATTAAACCGATTAGTGAATCCAAATAAAATTGTACCACTTTTTGCAATTCAGAGTAATCTCCAAATTTCTTCAGTGTTTCTTGATCGGGATTCGAATTTATTTGTAACAACACCAACGGGTGGTACCAATATCGGCTCATGTTTAATTAAAAAAAATGCTCAAAACAGCTTTCCTAATCTCCGGATTTTTTCCATAAAGGCATTAACAAAAAAAGAAAAAAGGTTAATGATTGATGGATTTCTGGGTTTGCCAATTGATAGCACGATTAACATTGAAAATGGCAATTCGCTGAAAGTTGAAATCAGCGGAGTTGATCCGTTATACTGGAATAATCTGAGTTTTTCTGCAAAACTCGAAGGGTATGATACGAGTTGGTCAGAATGGACAAATAGTAACAGCTTATACTTAATTGATCTTAAACCCGGTGTCTATAAATTATTGATAAAGTCCAAAAACCCTGTTGGAGTAAAAACAATAAAACATTTATTAACCATTAAGGTTGTACCGGCCTTTTACCAAACTGAATTTGCGCTGATATCATTTTTTATTTTGGTGTTGCTGATTGTGTATGCAACACTCCGCTGGCGAAGCTATTATCATGCAAAGGATAAATTCATGCTGGAAAACCTGATCAGCAAAAGAACTGATGAACTTGTAAAGGAAAAGGAGAAAACTGAAAATCTTCTGGCCAGGGTTTTACCTCGGGAAACCGCAAACGAGCTGAAGGAAACAGGTAAGGTTAATACACAAAGGTTTATGGTTGTCACCGTTCTTTTTTCAGACATCCAGGGATTTACAAGAATAACTGATGAGACCAACCCCGAGGTTCTTATTGATCAGCTCGATAAATTCTTTTTATACTTTGACACAGTGGTGGAAAAATACAAAATCGAAAAGATCAAAACCATAGGTGATGCCTATATGTGTGCCGGGGGTCTTCCCAAAAAAAACAGAACCAATCCTGTTGAAGTTGTTCTTGCAGCATTTGAAATGATGTTCTTTATGAAAGAGCTGAACAGGCAGCACAAGCTGGGTTTTGACCTGTGGGATCTTAGAATAGGAATTGATACTGGCCCTGTAATAGCCGGTGTGGTGGGACGAAAAAAATTAACCTACGATATATGGGGCACTACAGTTAATACAGCCAGCAGGATGGAATCATCCGGTGAAATTGGGAAAATAAATATCTCCGGAAACACCTACCTTTTTGTAAAGGACTATTTCGAGTGCACCTATCGTGGCAAAATGCCCATTAAAAACAAAGGGGACATTGAGATGTACTTTGTGGAATCAATTAAACCCGAACTCTCCGAAAATTTCGAGGGGATTAAACCTAACCGGGAATTTGAAATACAGCTGCAAATCTTGAGATTGGGGGATTTGGAGGAGTTTATCCTGGATAAACTCGATAAGGGGTTGCCAAAAAATTTATACTATCACAATCTAAAGCACACTGTTGACGTTTATACTCAGGTTGAGCTGATTGGCCGATCGGAAAATGTGACCAAAGAAGAGCTTTTACTGCTCCGTACAGCAGCCCTTTTCCACGATTCGGGACACATGATAGACTATGATACCCACGAGGAGATGGGGGTTAAGCTGGCTAGGGAAATTCTTCCGGAATATCAGTACACCGAAAGACAAATTGAAATAATTTCAGAACTGATAATGGCTACAAAAATGCCCCCACGTCCTAAAAATTTAACCGAGGCAATTATGTGCGATGCCGACCTTGATTACCTTGGAAGAACGGACTTTATCCCGGTCTCCAATTTACTTTACAAAGAACTTCACGAGCATGGGAAAATAGGTGCATTACACGAGTGGAATGAGCTGCAGATGAAATTTATAGAAAAACATCAGTATTTTACCAACACCGCCCGTAAACTCAGAAACGTCAATAAAAAAAGCCAGTTGGAGAATATTAAAGCATGGATTGAGAAAAATAATTTATAAAAGTTTGCTGATATTTCATGTGTCTAAATTATTTTTGTTACATTTAACGAGGTTTTTAGAATCAGATTAATACTATTTCCTTATGGATAATGTCAAGAAAATAGTTCTTGTTCCATGGGACTTCACTGAAGGCTCTGAAAATGCGTTGCTACATGCCATTCAACTTGCTGTTGCCGGGGACAATGAGATTATGCTACTTCATATCATCCCCCGAACTTTCCTTTTCCATTTGCTTCAGCAAAAATCTAACGAAAAAGAAATCCATGAAGCAAGAAAGAGATTAGAAGCTGTTGCAGATGAGGTGTTCTCTAAACATGGCATCAAACCCCAGACGCTGGTTATGGAGGGTAAACCAAAAAGGCTTGTAAAAGAATTAATTACACAAGTTGATATTAACCTCATCATCTCCAATAACGTTTATAATTACCAGAAAAATATTGTTCAGGCAACCGATTTCCTCAGGAATATGGTTGTAAAGGAGTTTACCGTTCCGTTCATTGTTATTGAATCTCCTCCAGCCCACAACCACTATATCGAAATTGTTGTCCCGGTTGATTATGACCGAAAATACAAGGAAACCCTGCACTGGATAATTTACCTTTCAAAATACTATAAGTGTAACATCAACCTCATTAAGCCCTATTTCTGGGACGAAGGGAAAAAGAAGCACATGGCTGCAAACATCTATTTTACAAAAAAGATGCTCGATGGCAACAAGATCATTTATGGGATCAAAACAGCCAAAAAGAAAAGCAACTTTCGTCAGGAGGTGTTTCGGTTTGCACATAATATTGATGCCGATCTGGTGCTCATCATGGCCGATAAGTATGAAATGTACGTAGAGGAAAGCAAAAAGGCTAATGTCAAAATACCTATTATGTGTGTTAACCCGCGTATTAAAAAGTATCAAAGTTTTAACTAGTCTTCGCTAATAACAATTTCGTTCCCTGCACTTTAAACAAGTGCAGTTTTTTTTAAAACCCTACTCTCATGAATATCCGAGCTATCAAAAACATTACCCTTCAGCAGAAAATCCTGTTAATGGTGGTGGGTGCTTCGTTTATTGTTTTCTTTTTTGCCGTTGGATATGTTAGCCTCGAATCTAAAAAAACCTCCATTAACAATGGTTTCTCATACATTAATATGGTTGCAGAAAAAAATGCCTTTGTTATTAAAAATATCCTGGAAAAAGATTTATCCGTTGCCCGTACCCTTTCCAGCTCAATTCAGTCACACAAGCTCATGCCAGTTAATAAATGGAAAGAGGTATTTGCTAAAATGTACGAGGAAACTCTGAAGGATAACCCGGAAATACTATCTGTATGGGATAGCTGGGAGCTCAACTACATTGATTCGTCCTATAAAAAGGATTACGGGCGATTTAATTGCTTTTACTGGAGAGAAAACGGACAAATAAAACACAACACTCAGCTTAATAGCCTTAATGGCGATCCGGCTGATTATGCCAGAATCAAAAAGGAAAAAACTGAAAGCCTGGAGGATCCATACTTTTACAGCTACGACAATAATACTAAAAATCAGTTTTTAATGACTAGTATTATTGTTTCCAACCTTGTTAATGACAGATTCATAGGAGTTATTGGCCTGGATATTTCCCTGACCAGGTATTACGAGTTTGTTAATCTGATAAAACCATTTAATAAAAGCTATGCCTTTTTGGTTTCCAACAATTTAAAATATGTTGCCACCCAGGAAAAAGAAAAAATTGGTTTAAACGTAATGGATGACTACGAGTCGGTTTTCTCACCCTGGGGTGTTTCTGAAAAGATAATACGAGGAGAGCCAACCTCCTTCACAGCCAAGGACATCAATGGGGAAAAATCTTTCTTTACCATTAAACCTATAAATGTAGGAAAAAGTAAGATGAGCTGGGCCTTGGTGGTTGTTACACCTATTAATGAGTTAACGCAAACCTCCACTAAAAATTTTTGGTTTTCAATGATAATCGGATTCGTTGGTTTGATTTTGCTTACCGTTTTTGTTTATTTTTTCTCAAGGGAAAATATTACGCAACCGATTAACTTCATCATAAGTACCCTGGATAGGTTATCTCAGGGCCATATTGCCAAAGATATGATTCAGCCTGAGGTTAGAACTGATGAGATGGGTAAAATGGTTTCGTCATTAAATCAAAACATTACAGGCTTGTTTCAAAAGGTTGAATTTGCAACGGAGATAGGTAAAGGTAACCTTGATGCAAGTTTAACGCTTTTAAGCGAAGAAGATGCTTTGGGAAAATCCCTTATTAACATGCAGGAGAGCCTTAAAAAAGCAAGGGAAGAGGAAGATCTTAGAAAGATTGAAGATAATAAACGAGCCTGGGCCAATGAGGGATTGGCTAAATTCAGCGAAATTCTTCGTCAGAACAACGATAAATTTGAAGTGCTTTCCTCTGAGATTATTAAAAATTTGGTTGAGTACGTCGAGGCAAATCAGGGTGGTCTTTTTGTGTATAATGAAGAGGATCCGAATTACCTGCACTTTGAGCTGGCTTCAGCTTACGCGTATAACCGACAAAAATTTCTGAAAAAGGAGATTGTATGGGGCGAAGGTTTGATTGGCGCTTGCGCCATTGAAAAGCAAACCATTTACTATACCGAAGTACCCGAGAACTATATACAGATAACCTCCGGCCTTGGAGAATCCCGTCCGCGTGCCTTGCTAATCGTTCCACTGATGATTGAGGAGAAAGTTCTTGGAATTATTGAGCTTGCTTCATTTAAGGAATTTGAGCAATATCAGATTGATTTTGTTGAAAAAATTGCTCAAAGCATTGCCTCAACCATCACATCTGTTAGAACTAATATTAAAACAGCATCACTGCTGGCAAAAACCCAACAGCAAGCCGAGGAAATGGCCGCCCAGGAAGAGGAAATGCGCCAGAATATGGAGGAACTACAAGCTACACAGGAGGAATCTGCACGGAAAGAAATTGAGCTTAACACAGTTTTTAGCGCTTTAAAAGCTTCATTATATATAGCTTTACTTGATCTTGAGGGTAGAATTATCGAAATAAATAACCAGTTTGCGAGCGTTCTTGGCCAAACAGAAGAATTTTTACTTGGGAAAGATATAAAAGATCAGGTTGCGTTGGGTGGTGGTACAACAGAAGAGTATGATCAAATCTGGAGAACCCTGAAAACAAACCAGATAGTAAATACTATAACACACCTGGTAATTGGTGGAAAGGATATTTGGCTAAGCCAAATATTTGCTCCAATTTTCAATAACGAGGGGACTATTTACAAGATTCTAAATATTGCAATTGATATCACTGAAACAAAGAGGAAAGAAGAAGAAATCAAACTCCAGCATGAAAAACTGAAAGTTGAAGAAATCATGTTTATGAGCCTTATGAACTTCCTCCCCGACAGAGTAACAATTAAGGATAAAAATAGCGTATATCTAAGGGTAAATAAAGCAAAAGCGGATGCTCTTAAATTAAGTGATCCAAACGAAGTGATTGGAAAAACAGATTTCGATTACTTTGAAAAAAGCCATGCCGAGCAATCGTTGCTAGCCGAAAAAGAGCTGTTTATTAATAATAAGAATGTTGTAGAAAAGGATAAAAAGATACATTTTAACGATGGCCGAGAATCGTGGATAAGAAATAATCGGATAATCCTGAGAAATGAAAACGGGGAAGCATTTGGGAGCTTGGTTATTACAGAGGATATAACTCATATAAAAAATCTAACATTTGAACTTGAAAACGTAAAATCAGTACTCCAAAGCATTGCTGAGAAGATACCCATTGTTGTATATGAAATCAATAAAGATGGCATAATAGTGAATGTGTTTGGCGAAGGATTAAAGCACTTGAAAAAATCAACCAAGGATTTAATTGGAGCGCGTTTTGATTCTGCATTTCCTGAAGTGGCCGCTATTCTTAGTAAGAGTAAGAGCAAAATTACCAACTTTACCACAAGTGTAACTTCTAATAAACAAACTGTAAATGTTGAGCATGTTTTCTTTATAAATGAATCCTCTATTGGGGGTTTTGTAGGGTATGGCATTGAAGTCCAAAAATAGAATCTTTTTAATTTCTCCCCTAAAAACACAAGTTAATGCACTGGGAAACCCTTTTAAAACCTGTCCGATTTGGGGATGAGGCTCTGTCAAAACACCAAAGTGATTATACCCGTACCGATTTTCAGCGCGATTACGATCGGATTATTTTTTCTTCACCATTCCGGCGATTACAAAATAAAACACAGGTGTTCCCTTTACCCGGAAATATTTTTGTACACAACCGACTTACCCACAGTCTTGAAGTTGCTAGTGTTGGGCGATCGCTTGGGTATCACCTTATAAAAACCATACTTAAAAAAGAACCTCAAACAGAATTTTATCAAATACAGGAAATACCAACCATAGTATCAGCGGCTTGTCTGGCCCACGATCTGGGCAATCCCCCGTTTGGCCACAGCGGGGAAGAATCTATAAGAAAATATTTTACTGATAATGAAAGTTTGATCAAACCAAATCTTAATGAGGTACAATGGTTAGATTTGGTGAGGTTTGAAGGAAACGCAAACGCTTTTCGTTTGTTAACAAAGCAGTTCGAAGGGAAGCGAGAAGGGGGATTCAGGATCAGCTACCCTGTTCTGGCTGCAATGATAAAGTATCCGTACCCGTCAAACTATCCGGGAAAGAAATTTGGATTCTTCAGCTCTGAAGTCGAAGTCTTTGAACAAATTTCCCATACCCTTGAATTACATTGCCTTGATCAAAATGCTCCGGCATTTTCTCGGCATCCGTTGGCCTATCTGGTTGAAGCGGCAGATGACATCTGTTACCAGATAATGGATATTGAAGATGCATATAAATTAGGAATTCTTACCTTTAATTTGGTTAAAGAGCTTTACCTTAATTTTTTTGATCAAAACGAAAACAGCCTGCAACTCGCTAAAATTGACAAAACACTTCATGAAGTAACAGATAAAAATGAGCAGGTGTCTTTTCTAAGAGCACTGGTTATTGGAAAGCTGATTGAACAATGCAGCGAGGTTTTTGGTAAAAATTACGAGGCAATTATGGAGGGCTATCCGGTTAAGTCATTAATTGATCAAATATCCGGTACCTCAGCAACGGCTATTAAGCAAATTGAAACCATATCGGTGCGGGAGGTTTATAACCACAAATCGGTTGTTGAAATTGAAATTGGAGGGGATAAAGTAATTAGTACTCTCCTTCACAACTTTTTAACTGCTTGTTTGCAAACAGAAAAATCCCAGTCTAAAAAAATTCTTCGCTTAATGCCGCCCCAATACAATAGTTCAGACAAGTCTGAGTATGGGAAAATTTTATCGGTTCTAGATTATATCTCGGGGATGACCGATGTTTACGCACTTGAACTTTATCGTACGTTTCAAGGTATCAGTATTCCGCTGATTCAGGGTTAAAGTAAATAATATTTCCGGGTTTTACCTTAGCCAGGAATGATTGTATTATATGGTGGGCATCCCGATTATCCTTACAGGGAATTATCAAATCATTAATAAGCGAAATATTTCCGTCTATGCTGATGGGATCAAAAAAGCCATACCCAATTAGCTTTCCGTTAATCACTTTTACCACCGATTTTTCGTTGGGATTCCTGCCCTTATCGAATAGTAAAAAACTTTTTTCATTTAATCCGATAGAGCTGATTGCATCCTTAACTCTCTGGTTGTATTCATTAGTAGATTCTTCCCCCACGCAGGCACCGAAACATTTTTTTATTTCATAATGGAAACAGGCACCAGAAGAAGAATACAAACCACAAAATTTTTGGCAAAGATCAAATCTTTCCATAAGTCTTTCCACAAAACTCAATGCTTCCTCCTTGCTGGTAAAGGTTGTAAGAGGGTTATCGGTACAGTTGGAAATCCTAGACAATTTTAAATTGATGTATCCATTTTCGTCCTCAAAACGAAATAAGCCATACCTGTTGGCTGTGTGTCTTCCTGCCCTGTTAAAAACCGGTCTGTTCAATTTTATCTGTTCAGTTTCTATTAAAAGAGCAATCAGTTCGCTTCCGGTAATATCATAGCTTATCTCGGCAATTCTGGATCGCATATCGGCTGATCTTGTGGTTTTGGGTTTCCCTAAATGCTGGAACACCCTGTTCCTTATATTCAGGCTCTTGCCAACATATACCAAAACCCCTTTCTCGTCATGGAAATAGTAAACACCGGTTTCATCGGGAATGGCAGAAACTTTTCTCAAATCCAGGTCTGGGTGCAACCCTTTCCTGTCGGGTAAAGGTTCAAATAAATCTTGCTGAGAAGCATTTTTCAGGTCTAATAAAAGTTCTAATAGTTTCACTGTTGCCAATGCATCGCCCGAAGCACGATGCCTGTCAGATATGATGATTCCAAGGTCATGGCAAAGATTTCCAAGACTATAAGAAGACTTACCTGGGATAATTTTTCGGCTTAACCTGACAGTGCAAAGAGTATCGCGAATAAAATCATAACCAAGCTGTTTAAATTCACTTTGAATGAAGCGATAGTCGAATTGGGCATTATGGGCAACAAAGACTTTACCTTCGGTTATACTAACTATCCGCTTGGCCACTTCAAAAAACCTTGGAGCATCAGCAACCATATCATCCGAAATTCCTGTCAGTTTAGTGATATAATATGGTATTGGTCTCTCAGGGTTGATTAAAGTGGTAAACTCATCGATAATTTTACTCCCATCGTGAATATATATAGCCACCTCTGTGATTTTATCCTTTTGGGGATTTCCTCCGGTTGTCTCTATATCAACAATTGAAAACATCATTCTAATTTTCCTGCTACAATTTTATAAATAAATCTAATCCCAACATAAAATGCTACGAATTATTCATGTTTCAACGAATAATCAAATTAAGAGAAACCTGTTTTATTATTTCAAAACTCTATATTTGTGATGAATCAGCAGGGAAAATAATATGATACTTATAAAAAATTGCAACATTTATGCGCCCAGCCCAATTGGAATAAAAGATATTCTGGTAGGTGGTGGCAAGATTCTGGCCATTGAGGATAAAATTGATCAAATTAATATTAAGGGGTTAAAAATAATTGATGCCCAGGGACAGGTAACAATACCCGGGTTAATTGATGCCCATGTACACATAGCTGGAGCCGGAGGAGAAGGTGGCCCTTCGAGCAGAACTCCTGAACTTCAACTAAGCAGGTTGCTAGAAGGTGGTGTTACAACTGTTATTGGCTGCCTTGGTACCGATGGCTTGACACGCAATATCGAAAGCGTGTTGATGAAGGTAAAATCATTACGTGCAGAGGGAGTGTCCGCCTGGATGTACACAGGTGCTTATCAAGTCCCCACTCCAACGTTAACCGGTGATGTTGGTCGTGATATTGCGCTGATTGAAGAAATTATCGGAGTGGGCGAAATTGCCATTTCCGACCATCGGTCATCTTGGCCAACCAAAGCAGAACTAATCAGGCTTGCTGAGCATGCGCGGGTTGGGGGAATGCTTGGAGGAAAAGCGGGGATTGTAAATATTCACATGGGTGATGCCCGGGATCCATTCCGCCCGATAATTGAGGCTGTTGAAAGCAGCGAATTGAAATTCACCCAGTTCTTTCCAACGCATTGCAATCGTAATTTTTACATTTTTGACGACGCCAAAGAATACGGCAAGAAAGGTTATCTTGATATTACAACCAGTAGCTACCCTTACTATCCTGACGAAGAGGTAAAACCTTCGAAGGCTTTTATACAGCTTATAGATTCCGGTGTTCCCATTGAGCATATAACCTTTACTTCTGACGCCAATGGATCTTTGCCCGGTTTCGACGAAAAGGGAAATCTGGTAAAAATGGAGTATGGGCTGCCAGATTCGAACTTAAAAGAAATCCGTGATGCCATTCTTAAGGATGGAGTGCCAATTGAAAAGGCAATAATGGTTTCAACCTCAAACCCGGCAGGTATTCTTAAGCTAAAAACCAAGGGTAAAATAAACGTTGGTAATGATGCAGATATCCTGGTATTGAATGATAAACTTGATATAGTGTATTTACTGGCAAATGGTCATATTATGACCGAAAATGGTAAGCTTATAAGAAAAGGTGCATACGAATAGAATCGCTTAAACATAGATAAAATCTATATTTTTAAAATAGCTGTTGATAGTCATAAATATATTACATACTTTGCATTACCCTAAACTTTCTACTTAAACCGAAAAATAATTATCCGGCAAAAGTCAATAGTAGCTTTACTTCCATGGTTTTAGTTTAAGAATATTTTTGCCTGATAATTTTTAAGCCGCTTCACAAAAGCGGCTTTTTTTCTGTAGCCTCTTCCAACAAAACAATAGTTCTCCTGTTATTAATTAATGGGTCTGTTTATTCAATAAAATTAGACCGATCGTCAAAATTCGCTTATTTTTTATTGATATTTTAATTATTCTTATCTTGTATTAATATTAAATGAATATGCTACCCGATCTTCACATGCACACCTATCTTTCTGATGGAAAAAATACCCATGAAGACATGGTTGCATCCGCTGCATTTAAGGGTATTAAAGAGATCGGATTTACAGATCATATATCTATTAAGCCCATTGGGTGGGCGATGAACCTGTCAGATATACCCTTAATGATAGAACGGGTTAACGCTTTGAAAAAGAACAGCCCCTCTGCAGTTAAAGTTAAGTTAGGGGCAGAAGTTGACTATTACCCAGGTAGGGAAAAAGAGATTGCCGAATTGATAAACTCCATTCCCCTTGACTATACAATTGGTTCAGTTCATTTTTTGGGTGATTGGAATTTCGATACTGACATCCGGCCATACGACCAGGTGAACATTGATAAAATTTACACTGAGTATTTTAAGCTTGTACAGCAATCGGCTAAATCTGGCCTATTTGATGTTATCGGACATTGCGATCTGATAAAAAAATTTGCCTACTACCCTACATTTCGTTTGGAAAGGCTTTATGACGATACGGCAAAGGTGTTTCGCAAATCAGGTGTGGTGGTTGAACTTAATACGAGTGGAAGGAATAAACCTTGCAACGAATTCTACCCATCGGCTGTTTTCCTTGAGAAACTTGCCAAACATAAAGTTCCTATTACCCTTTGCTCCGACGCCCATGTTGAACAGAATATTGGTCAATACTTTGATGAAGCATTAACTGAGCTAAAAGCTCTTGGCTACAAAGAGATAATTAAGTTTACCAACCGGAAAAGGGAAACCGTAAGGATTTAGTCCGGTCTAAAGCTCCTTATAAACATCAACGGTAGAATCCTGAGAGTTAATCGTGATATTAAATCCACGTTTCCTAAACACAGAAATCATCCTCAAATTATCAGTGGTTGTTTGGGCAACAATTTTTTTAAACCTCCATTTTTTGGCAATTTCCAAACAGTAATCGGTTATTGAATTACCCAAATCCTTATGTTGCCAGTCATCAACAACAAGAATTGCATATTCCACCGTCTCATGATCAGGGTCGGCAATTAACCTACCCACGCCGAGAATTCTCTTTGAATTATTCAAGGTTAATTCTGCAACAATCGCTAATTCCCGGTCATAGTCGATATAGCAATACCTTGTTGCAACCTCGTGCGATTCCCAATGGAACAAATACCTAAAGCGACCGTAGAGCGATTCTTGAGAACAGCTCCTTAGCATTCCCAGCCACAGGGGTTCGTCTTCAGGCTTTATAGGTCTGAACAATATTTTTGATCCATCCTGCAACTCTATCTGCTTAACATACTCTTCCGGGTATGGATGCAAGGCAAGATGTGCATAATCATTGATTTCCTGATTGATATAATCTTTATCAATTACTATTCTGCAATCTAAAGCAACCACATCTTCAGTGGTAACAAGGAGCGGGTTAATATCAAGTTCGGTAATCTCAGGGAAATCAGCAGCAAGGTATGAGAGTCTGATAAGCACCTGAATCAGCTTCTCAATATTTTTTGCCTTATTCCCCCTATAGCCTTTTAATAGAGGGTAAATTTTAAGAGATTCTATCATCTTCCGGGCAAGTCGTTCATTCAATGGGGGTAAAGCGAGCGCTTTATCGTGAAAGAGTTCTGCGGTTATGCCGCCCATTCCAACCATAAGAATCGTACCAAAAGTATTATCCCTTTTTATCCCAAGGATAAGCTCAACCGAATCATTTGCAGATATCATTTTTTGGACAGAAATACCATCAATCCTCGCGTTTGGGTTATATTGCAATACATTCCCGGTAATTCCATTAAAGGCTTCATTCAACTTTTCACCATTGGAAATATTTAGCATCACACCACCTGCATCTGTTTTATGGGATATATCTGGCGATTGAATTTTTAGTACAACCGGGTATCCAATCTGCTGAGCTATATCGGTTGCCTGTTTGGCTGTTTTTGCAATAAATGGTATTACGGTAGGAATTCCATATGTTTGAATAATTGATTTTGAAATATCTTCGGTAAGAATAGGTTCTTTATTTTTAATGCGTTCATTAAAATCTTGCCTTAGCTGTTGTCTATCAATAGAAAACTCTACCGGAATGTCTTTGGGTGTTTCATAGAGGGTTTCAAGGTTTCTGGAATAAGCAACAAGGGTCATGAATGCGGTTATTGCCTGCTCCGGGGTTTTATAGGAAGGAATTCCGGCATCGGCCAAAATGCCAAAAGCTTCCTGCATACTTTTACCGCCTAACCAGGCTGCCAAAATTGGTTTAGCTGTTGATACAACCAATGCCCCGATTTCTTTGGCTATAGCGCTGGGATTTGTCATTGCCTGCGGGGTGACTATTACCAGAACGGCATCAACGTTCTTATCATCAAGAACTATTTGAGTGGCTTTTGATATTCTTTTTGCCCTGGCATCACCTAGAACATCAACGGGATTTCCATGCGACCAGAATTGAGGTAAATTCTCGTTCAGTTTTATCAAAGTTTCATCAGACAGCTTAGCAAGAATTCCATTTTGTGAGATAAGTGTATCGGTTGCCATAACACCCGGCCCGCCGGCATTTGTAATTATTCCAAGTCGAGGGCCACGGGGTATTCTATTCCTTCCAATCAGTTCTGCAACACTAAATATATCCCCAATATCGTAAACTCTGGTTATTCCGGCCCGTTGAAAAGCCGCATCGTAAACAGCATCTTCCGAGGCCATAGCACCGGTATGTGAAGCAGCAACCTGCGCTGATTCAGGAAATCGCCCCGCTTTATAAACAATAATAGGTTTATTCCTGGCAAATGCGCGGGTAGCTGTCATAAACTTTCGGGCATTACCTATAGACTCAATATAAAGTATAATGCATTTAGTATTTTCATCCTCTCCAAAATAATCAATCAGGTCACCAAATTCTACATCGATGCTATTTCCAATTGATACAAAATGGCTAAATCCAATCTTCCCTTCAATTGCCCAATCCAGAACCGATGTGCATAATGCCCCAGATTGAGATATAAAGGCAATGTTACCGGGTTTGGGCATGGCATTAGCAAAACTTGCATTAAGGTTAATGCCGGGGACTATAATACCCAGACAATTAGGTCCAATAACCCTCATCCCATCAAATCGCTTAATTAGAATTTCAATTTCCGCCTCGAGGTGTTTTCCTTGCGCTCCAATTTCTTTAAATCCCGCAGAGATGATTATGATCCCTTTGACCCCAAACTCGCCGCATTCGCAAACTACTTCAGGAACTTTTTCGGCGGGAGTACAGATTATTGCCAAATCCGGAAGGCGAGGAAGACTCTGTAAATCAGGATAACATGGAATACCCAAAACTGCTTCATGCGCCGGATTAATCGGATAAACCACCCCTTTAAATCCACCTCCAACTAAATTTATCAGCACCTTCCCGCTAACGCTATTTGGATTTGTAGTAACCCCAATAACAGCAATTCTTTGTGGGTTAAAAATTGGGTTAAGCTTATGAATATTCATTTTAATATATCATTTGGGAAGGGTTTAAAATTATTAAATAATGGGATTTGGAAAATTGATAGCTGGGTATTTGAAAACATGTTTTATTAAAAAAGCGAAACCTCATCGATTTCGCTTTGAATTCATCACTTGTTACAATTCATTTATCAGGATAATTACTGGGATCTAGCGCTTTAACGTTCCAACCCTTTAAGAATGTTAAAACCTTTTTGGGATCATACCCTTTATCCAATTCAAGCAACCCGGAATCCTGAGTATGCAAAAGTTTACCATTGCCATCAAGTATTACAAAAACAGGGAACCCAAACCGTTGTGGGTTTTGTAAAGTCTTAAGCACATCCAGGTTTTTGTTCTCCTTACTGTAGTTGAGTAAGAGGTAAACATAATCCGACTTTATGATCGAATCTATTTTGAATTCGGTTGTGGCAAATTTATGAAATTTAATGCACCAGGAACACCAGTTGCCCCCAACCTGAATCAACACATGCTTATTCTCGGCTTTAGCCCTGGCAATTGCGTTTTTCAGATCGGCTTTTGCATCGGCATTTGGATTGTAGATAGTGGGGTTCTCCTGTGAGAATAATGAAAAGGATGTTAAGATTAAGAGTATAATAATTGATCTTTTCATTTTATCAGTTATTTAGTTTTTCTTCTATTAAAATATCTGATGATAATGTATTCGAAACGTTTAATCAACGATATTAAAACTTATAGACGAAGGCAACCAGACCCCTGGTGTTTGCAACTTCCTTGCTCTGTGTTACACCACCTTGAGTATTTCCGTTGGTTTTGCCATAAGCAGCAACTGTATATTCGAACTCTATTGCAATATCCAGTTTGCCTGATATAAACGTAACCCGTGGTGCGACTCTATAAACATAGTCAATATCTTTTCCCCTGGAGTAAAAAGTGGTAGTGCTAATTGTTTCTGATGCACCAAGGTTCCCGGTATAACCTGCAAATAGTCCGTATTGTATTTTCTTCCCATTTGTATTAGCATCCAACCAGACAGAATAAGTTTTAATATTTGTAAAGTCTTTATCCCCGGTCAAAACATCGTTAACCTGCTCAACGGCATAGCCGCCTAACATTACCATATCGTATGCATTCTCTGCAACAATTCCCTCCAGTTTAACAGTAAACGGTTTAAATGCCAACCGGGCAAATGCAATATAAGATATGCTGCTTATTTTTTTGTTTGTATTATACCTGTTCATCCTATTCTCGCTTATGGTAAACTGCTCGGGCATAATCGTTTTATAATCAATGCCAACACCCATAAGATGATTCGTTGAATCAGGGTTGAATTGTACCTGGAAGTGCAGGTTGGGCATACCGGCATTTCTGATATACTTCGAACTTGCCACCGCTGATGAAGAATAAAGGTTGTTCTCATATTTATATTCAGGCCCAATGCAGGTAAAATCCCGTTGAGAAAACATTACACCTATCAACTTTATCCCTCCAAAAGACTTGCTAAACCGTACCTGGGGGTTTCTTGAAAAGGGTTGAAAGGGTGCCCCGGTATTAAATGAGACCACTCCAGGAAACGATTCGGCGATAAACATCGGATGCCAATACTGTCCAACGAGTAATTCAGCATTTTTCCAGTTCAATTTAACAAAAGCATGTCGCATTCTGAACCCGTTAACATCGCTAAAGCTGCTGTTTTCGTTGCCAAAAAAATCAGCCTCAATAACCCCCGAAGTCCTAGCCCCAAAGGCATCAGGTGCAACAATTGACCCTTTTAAGCGACTTTGAATAGACAATATGTTAAATGCAGGTTTGTTGTAAATATCTTTTCCTTCGGAATCAGGCGTTTTATTTTCCGGGTAAAGTAAGAAATGCCCTTCACGAATATTAACAGTTTGTCGGGTATCGTAAAAAATATCGGTCTTAACAAACCCCGAAAAATTTATACCAAACTTAGGTTCATCGGGTTTTTGCTGTGAACGACCCAATAATATTTGCAAAAGAAGCGATGTTATAAGCACTATTTTTTTCATTTCTAAATATTTTAATTATTTATATCTGTCGGGCGGAAAAAGTTTTTGTAAAATGGTTCTGTCTTTTGGCGGTTTACCAAATAAAACATTCAGGTTGCTTAAGGCCGCTGGGTTATCTTCCCAAAGCTGTAAAGCTTTAACATAACTCTCAGCAGCTTCGCTTTGATGAAGCTGATGTCTCTGAATAATACCCAGATTTGTGAAGGCAACCGATAATCTTCTGGGTACCTCATCCCTAGCCAAAACCAGATCTTTTACCCGTTTGTCTATTATCCTGGTACAATTTAAACCTTTAAATGAACTGTCGTTAGGGTTAAATTGCTTAGTTATTATTGATTTTAGCTCATTTTGATTTAAACCCTTAACCGAATCAATCCATGTGGTGTACAAATTAATTGCCTTTAAAGCATAAAAATAAGCCGAATCTAGTAGAAGTTTCTTTTCTATAGAATCGGTCTCATTATAAAGGGCTTTTGATATATACACTGATGATCTGTTGTTGAAAACTATCCCTAACTCGAATGAATCGTCATATCCAGAGGTTTTTACTAAAATCTCCTGAATTGAATCAAGCGTTTTTTGGGCATTGAGGTAATCATTTTGTTTCATAAAGCCATCATAGCGCAGGAACATATACTTGGCACGGGTTACCCGGGGATCTTCAGAGCTGTTAATTCTACCATAGTATACTGCTGCAATCACAAATCCGATTGCAGCAATAATTACCACGATTGCTATTATTGTTTTAGTTTCTCTTGTTGCTCTTAATATGCTCATAATCCTTGTTTAGTAAGGGAATAAAAAAAATCACCCTGGTCAGGATTGTTTTCTTATTTTTCCTCTTAGCCGCCATGCACTTTTTCGATCAGGAATTTTTTGATTTCCACAGGAGTGGGTTTAGTTAGCTTTGAGACCACAATGTTGACCAAAATGGCCAGCGGGGCTCCTATCCATGCAAAATACCAGACATTTAACCAGTAGGTAACAAACTCCTGGCCTGGTAATGTTCCACCTGTTTTTCCAACAATAAAATATACCAATGAGAAAATGGAAATAGTTATACCAACACTTAGACCAGCAATGGCTCCTGCCCTGTTTGAACCACTCCACCATATCCCCAGAAGGAATAACGGGAAAATTGTGCAGGCAGCCATCGAAAATGCGACTGCAACCAGCTGTGCAATCATCCCAAGGTTGAGCAATGCAACTATTGCAACTGTAACCCCCATAAGGATAGTCCCGAAACGAGCTACATTTAGCTGTGATTTTGGCGAAGCATTGGGTTTAATAATTTTAACATACAAATCGTGGGCAAAAGCAGAAGATCCAGCAACCAACAAACCGGATATTGTTGAAAATGCAGCCGAAATGGCCCCCGCGGCGAGCAACCCAACTATTAGCGGGTTAATATCACCCAGTTGAGCAGTATAAACAATTATGGCATCCGATGCCAGGTTACCAACCTCTGGGTTGGCGGATAGAATTTTGCCAAAGGCAGAATAAACCGGGGCGCTCCAGTAAAGTAAACAAATAAAGAACAATCCCCAAACACATGATAAACGGGCATCTTTAACTGTTGGGGTAATGTAAAAACGTTGTAATACGTGTGGTAATCCGGCTGTCCCTACCATTAATGAGAAACAGATTGCCATCCATTGAAAAAATGTACTTCCGGTAGCAGGATCCCACGGCATAGCAAACTCAGGGCTTGGCATTAGGGCAAAATCATGCCCGTATGCATTTGCCAGGGCTACTCCATCTGCAATATTTGGTGCTGGGATTCCCTGTACAATGTCAGAAACTATTGTCCCGTAGCCAAATTGCGGCAGCAGCCAGAAATAGTCAAACTTGTAAGTGAGCAGGAAAGTTGGAACCAGAAAAGTGATGATAATAATAATATACTGAATCACCATGTTCTTTGTTGCCCCAATCATCCCCGATATCATTGTGTAGAACATAACCACAGATGCACCAATGATTACCGACCACATATAGTTAATGCCAAGTATCCATTTAAACATAAGGCCAACGCCACCAAACTGACCCACACAATAGGCGAATGAAATCAGAATTGTGAAAACAGCGCTGGCTGCCCTTAAACCCTGAGAATAATACCTGTCCCCAATAAAATCGGGGGCGGTAAACTTCCCATACTTCCTGATCTGGCCTGCCATCAAAACCAATAAAAGAACATAGCCCCCTGTCCATCCTACAACATAGGCTAAACCATTATATCCGGTGGCATACATCATACCCGCCATCCCCAGAACCGATGCTGCGCTCATCCAGTTTGCCCCTATGGCCATACCTGAGCTAACAACATTTATCTTTCTTCCGGCAGCGTAGTAATCTGTGGTATCCTTGGCCCTGTGTATAAGACCAACCATAACAAATGTTACCAGAATGGCGATCAGAATTATGGCCGGACCAACTTTAAAACTCCCCTCAAGTTGTGTCAGACTGGATGCGCTGGTTAAGATCGGGAGGGCAATTAAACTTAATGCTATATGTAATTTTTTCATTTTTTATCCACTTTTTTTACTATTCAACAATGTTAAACCTTTTCTGAAGCCGCTGAATTCTCAAGCTATAAATCAAACTGAGCAATACAAAGATTATGAGCAGCAATTCAGCGGTATAAAAATAATGAAAGGGAAATCCCAAAAACCTGGCATTTGTTAAATACGATTGATTGTGTATAAGGTACAACTTCATAATACCAGGCAATGCTTCTAAATCGGTTAAATTCAGTTGTTGAACAACCGAAGGAGAAAGGTTATACGCAATAATCCCAGCGTCAAGGCTGTTATCGGGTATTTTATGGAGTTCGGCAATTTGCTTGATTAAGTCGTTTTTAGAGGATATAAGCATTTGTTTTGCCTGCATGTAGTCGTTATCAGTTTTGGTTTTCCCTAACGCTTCGCGGTTCGAAATCAGCGTTTGAACAAGTCCTGCCAAATTTTGCTGCTGAGAACTGTCTAACAGACAATAGGTTCTCCAGCTTAAAGCTTTTGATAAAACCAGTTTCTTATCTGGTTTAACAGATGATTTCCCAAGTACAGCAGCTAAACTTTGAATGTAAATGCGATTCTCTTCAAAGCTGGCATTACCAACTTTGATATTATCCCAAACAGACTCAAATGCTGTAAACGTTTTTTCAGGGGTCGGTTTTTCTGTTACTTTCAAAAGTATTTGGAATCCAAATACGGCTAAAGCCCAGAACAGTATCATTGATACAATAATGTTTCTGACCCTTCTGGTATAGTCAGTCTTGGGCTTAAACAAGCTGAAATTGTAATCGTTGTTAGTTTCCAATTTTATAAGGTATTAGGTTAATTAAACAGGTTGGTTTTCTTATTTTCCAAAAGTAAACGAATAGAGTTAACCTGACTAATCCAATAAATTGAAATGTAACATTGTTATATATCAACTTTTTTTATCTTTATTTCAAATTTTAACCATGAAGTTCAGCAAAAAACATAGCTGTGAAAGTTGCCAGCTGAAGTGTGATATTTACTCAGTTATTGATAGTAAACACGATATTTACGGAGAAGTTATCCCGCTTCATGCCCAATTCAAAAAACACGACCTGATTTGCAAGCAGGGAACCGAAGTAACACATGCTCTTTTCCTGGTAAAGGGATCGGCAAAACTATTTATCGAAGGGCTAAATAACCGAAATATCATTTTGTATATTCTTAAACCACCAGCATATATCGGATTGCTTTGTTTTTTCGATAATCCGGTTTATTCATATTCTGTAAGCGCCCTGGAAGAAAGCGAAGTTTGCTTTATTGATCTGGATTTTGTTAAGAGGCTGTATATCGAGAACCACAGCTTGCTGCTTAACCTGAATAAAGCATTCGGGAAGTCGGTGTCGGCAATTATGAAAAAAATAATATCATTAAACCAGAAACAGATACGCGGACGTTTTGCGGAGAATCTTATCTATCTGTCGCAAATAAACAATGGTAAGAAGTTCAGGCTAAACCTAACCCGTAAGGAAATCGGGGAGATGATCGCAATATCTGAAGAAAACACGGTAAGGTTATTTACTGAGTTTTCCAACGAGAATATCATAAGCATTAATGGCAGAGAGATTGAAATTCTAGATTTGCCGTTGCTCAAGAAAATCAGCGAAGTTGGTTAATTCTTCAAATTTTATGAGAGTTCAGTACTGTTCAGATTTGCACCTTGAGTTCCCCGATAATAATACTTACCTGAGAAATAATCCTATTAAAATATCGGGCGATGTGCTTATTTTGGCTGGGGATATTGCCCTGCTTACTGGCGATTACTTAAATGACCCATTTATCAATTTCATATCAAGCAGGTACAAAGAAGTATTCTGGTTGCCCGGGAATCATGAATTTTACTATAAAAACATCAATGATTTTAATAAAGTTATTGAAATCAAGATCAGGGAGAATGTCAGGGTGATAAACAATAGCTGTTTTATTTTAGATGATGTCAGATTTGTTTTTAGCACCCTATGGTCCAGAATCAGCACCGATAAAAGATTTAAAATTGAACAGGGGGTTTCGGATTTTCACTGCATCGAAAAAAACGGCAGAAAATTCAATGCATCGGATTTCAACGAGTTGCACGATTTCGGGTTGAATTTTCTCTATAAAACGCTGGAAACCAAATACCCCAGAACAGTTGTTGTTACTCACCATGTTCCGTCTATTCAATGTAATTCGCTGGCTCATAAAAAAAGTCCGCTGAACGATGCGTTTTGTGTAGATTTAACAGATTTCATCAAGGAATGCGGGGCCAATTTCTGGGTTTATGGCCATAGTCATCACAATATGAAACCCTTGTATATTGGAGACACAATTTTGTTAACCAATCAGCTGGGGTATGTTCATATCAACGAACATAAAAGTTTTCGAGAGAATGCATATTTTTCGCTGTGATTTAGCCGGTAACTCCAAAATCGGAAGAAATCATTTTCTGATATAAAGGAATAATGGCCAATACGTCCTTTAAAACCTGCAGTTCAATCTGCGACAGAATTTTGATATTTAGTGAGTTAGATAAAGCGATGTTGGTTTCGGTTAAATAAAGCTGATTTTTGAATCGAAGTTGCATCAAATGGTTATAAGCATAGAGCAACTCGTCAGCAATATCGGCGCCTAGAATGTTTTTTTGTTTTAGCGCATTAATTCTGTCAACTGTGTTTGTGTGCCAGATTCCATTTTTTAATGCATAAGTTCTTGCAAACATGACAATTTGGTTGGTTGAATGCTTGAGTTCAACAGCTTGTGAGTGCTTTTCGGAGCGAATGCCAGAAGTAGTAACAGCTTGTATTTTCGATTGAGCCACACCTTCAGCCAAATGGTAGAAGAACCTTGAATTCCCGATAAAAAAATCCGAAATAGTGGACTGAAGTGATGCTATAAACCTGTGGTCACCATATATATTTCTTAAATCGAAGAAAATTATGGCATCGAGCAGGTTTTGGGGTTCGGGGGAGATTATCCAGTCCCTAAAACAAGCTTTCCACTCGCCAATGGATTTGCACCATTGCTTGTTTTTTGCCATGATATTTCCCTTGCAAAACGAATATCCAATTTCGTTTAGCGCATTGCAAACAAATTCACCCATTTTCAGGAAATATTCATTGACAAAGAGCTGTTGTTCTAATGGAACATCCTCATAAATAATTGCATTATCCTGATCGGTATACAGTGTTTCTTCGCGTCTTCCCTCGCTCCCCAGGCAGATGAATGAGAAAGCAATTGGCGGTAGACCATACTCTTCAATCGCAAGTTCTATAAGCCTTTTAGTAGCAGAATCGGAAAAAGAAGAGAAGATATCCGTAATATATTTTGCAGACACTTCACTTTTTATCAAAGGTTTTAGAAAGACTTTTAAATTGCCGTAACCCTTTTTTATTTCTTCAACCGAACCAGCTTTTTCAATGCTTTTTGAAAAGAAAGAAAGCGATTCAACAGCCCTCTTGTATAAATCATTAAGTTTAACAACCCCAAGAATACTGTCAGAATCATTTTTAACAACCAAATGTCTAATCATGTTGGAATTACAAGTATTTATAGCCTCCAGGACATTGCAGTTGCCGGAAGTATAGACAACCGGTGAAGACATGATCAGGTAAGCAGGGTTATCAAGTTTCAGCTTGTAGGAAAGAACCCTGTGCTGAATATCATGATTTGTAACTATGCCAATTACATCATTTTTGTTACTTGTTAGAAGCATGGAGTCTGTTTTTCTTAAGGCAATAGCCTTAAGAACCTGTTCAATTGTGGAGTTTGAGTCAATGAAAAATGCTGGTGAAACAAAACCAATAACCGGTTGCTCAATTAAATAAGAGCTGTACTTGAGCGAACTAATTAACTTATTAATTTCTTCGCTTTCTAAGATCTTTTGTGTGATATCTTCAATTACACCATCGCATATCAGCGCTTTCGACTCAGGATTGCTAAACAAAACCAAAGTTGTTGAGACGTAACATATTTCCCTGTTTTGCCTGAATATTTTAACCACCTTGTTTTTTATATAACCGTTTTCAATCAGCTGTTTGCGCAGGTATTTCCGATCTTCAGAACTATATAGAAACTGAAGAATATGCTTATTTGAAAGCTGGTTAAAGTTTTCGCATCCCAAAATTTTTAATGCTACTTCATTGGCAAAAATAAACCTTCCCTTGTTTTCAATGTTTGCCCTGAAAAAGCCAATGCTCAGCGTTGTCAATAGCTTTTGGTAATCCAGCACCGATAAGCTCGATTCCCTTTCAGCTGATAAATCTTTTAAAATGAATATATTTATGGTTTTATTCCCGATCTCCCCAGGCGTTGATGTAGCCAGCACTTCGATAAAGCCGCCTGTTTTACATTTAAGAGCTAACTCATACTGCCCTTCTGCAATGGTTTTACCTGAAAGCAACATTTCGTTATCGCTATCCGGATTAACACCTACAAAATCGAGTATTGGCCTGCCAACCATTTCTTCAAAATCGAAACCGGTAAACTTTGATATTGTAGAATTGATATAGCTGATTTTCCCGTCAATAATCAGGATTAGACCTTCGTGCGATGCTTCCACGAGTGCCCTGTATTTCTCCTTCGATTCATGCAATTCATCCTCGGCAAGTTTTCTTTTTAGATCGATTTTCAGACTTTGCCTGGAGATAAAGAAAAGCAGAAGCGCGATTAATATGGTGATGCAAACGGATATAACAATCAGGTTTCTGGTAAGAGCAGAAATCTCTTTCCTGACATCCTCAACATATATCCCGGTTCCTACTATCCACCCCCAGGGTTTAAATACCTTTACATACGATAACTTAGGGACAATATGCAGAGAATCATCTTTCCACTGCCACATATAGTCAACATACCCACTTTCAGATTCTTTAACTGTATTGACAAACTCCAAAAATAATCGTTTGCCCAAGGGATCACAAAAATTTGAAAGGTCTTTCCCGTTCAAATCTGGTCGGTATGGGTGCATGACCATATTCGGATGCATATCTGTAATCCAGAAATAATCCTTCATTTCTTCGCCATACCGCAAATAATGAATTCTTGAAGTAGCTGTTTTTTGAGCTTCTTCCCTGGTCAGAATACCATTTTGCTCATCTGCTGCATATTTAGAGAGTATGCTCAATGCTGAATTGGTAAGTTCCTTGATCATTTCCCTTTTACCCTGCATTATACTCTCTTTATATCGGGGTATTATGATCATGAAGATGGTGAGAATAAAAAGCAGAATAGCTAAAATAGATGGGAATAGTATTCTAATATAAAAGTTCTTCATCAATGCTAACCCTTAATCGATAATTACAAAGTTACCCTTAATGCCAAAAAAATCAACAGGTATGCAAATTTTGGATAAAAAAAGGCATAGCTATTAATTACTATGCCTTTACCGGAGTTTCAATTTCTTTAGGCACACCCATACATATCGAGTATCTCCTGTTTGGTTTTTCCCAGAATATTATATTTTCTTCCAACCTTTATAAAAGCATCAAGTGCTTTTTCAAGGTGTTGCATATCGTGCCCTGCAGATATTTGGGTGCGAATACGTGCTTGGCCTTGCGGAACAACTGGGAAGAAGAAACCAATCGCATAAACGCCTTCGGCGTAAAGATCTTTTGAAAAGTCTTGAGAGAGTTTGGCGTTAAATAGCATAACCGGGACAATCGGGGTGTCGCCCTCTTTAAGGATAAAGCCTGCATCCTGCAACCCTTTTCGCCAGAATTCGGTATTCCGCTCTAGCTTGTCGCGCCGGTTTGTTGACGCAGAGAGGATTTCTAAAACCTTTATGACACCTGCAACAATGGGAGGTGCAATAGTATTAGAAAATAAATAGGGCCGAGCCTTTTGGCGGCACATTTCAACCAGCTCTTTACGGCCAGATACGCAACCACCAGAAGCACCGCCCAAACCTTTTCCAAAAGTGGTTGTAATTATATCAATCTTTCCCATTACGCCATACTTCTCATGTGTACCACGGCCTGTTTTGCCAATAAATCCGCTGGAATGAGAATCGTCAACGAAAAGTAATGCGTCATATTTCTCGCACAGGGCAACCATTTCATCAAGTTTGGCAGTATCGCCATCCATGGAGAAAACGCCATCGGTAATTACCATTTTTAAACGTTTATCGTTATGGAGCTGTAGCTTTTCCTCCAGGTGAGCCATATCGGAATGTTTAAAAGTATCGTGCATTGCGCTGCAAAGACGTATTCCGTCTATGATAGAAGCATGAACCAGCCTGTCCGAGATCATCACGTCATCCTTGGTTAGGACTGCTTCAAAAACACCGGCATTGGCATCCATGCAAGAAGGGAACAGGATGGTGTCTTCTGTCCCCAAAAATTCTGTTACCATATTTTCGAGTTTCCGGTGAATATCCTGTGTTCCGCATATAAACCGAACCGAAGACATACCATAACCATGAGAATCTAAGCCGGCATGCGCTGCTTTTATTACTTCCGGGTGACTGGACATTCCTAAATAGTTGTTGGCACAAATATTTATCACATTTTTAAGTGATGCACCTGTTGGAAATTCAACTTCAATGTCTGCTGCCTGAGCAGAGTGAATATACCTTTCCTGTTTAAATAGCCCGGCTTCTTTAATCCCTGCCAGGATTTCAGCGTACATCCCCTGGGTTTTTTCTGAATATGCCATAGTCCCTCCTATTTTAGAAAGCTGTTAACCAATGCAACAATTTTATTCACAGAGTCAAAGGCTTCAGGAGTTGCCTTATCATCGGGTATTGAAATTTGATACTTATTCTCCAGGAAACGTTTTAGCGATACCATCGAAAAAGAATCAACTATGCCACCTGAAATTAGCGGCGTATCAAATCCAATTTCAGTATCGTCCTCAACATACTCCTTTACCACATATTGTCTTACGATTTCTTTCATGTCTTCCATAACAGTATTCTCCTATTGTTTAAGTTATTGATTGTTTTTGGTGTATTATTTTACCACAAAGCACGCTAAGCTATTCACAAAGAGACACAAAGTGATTATAGTATTACTCTTTTAAAACCATTTTTCAATTGTTTAACATTAAAATTTACCAAAAGACCAAGTTTACAGTTTGATAGTTTAAGATAAGTCAATATTTGTGCTAGATGAACCTCATTCAACGCCTCAACGGATTTAATTTCTACAACAATTAAATTTTCAACAAATAGATCGACTCTATACCCAATTTCAAGTTTAACATCATCGTATATTAGGGGTAATGCTTTTTGCTTTTCGACTTTTAAACCGTTTTTCATCAACTCATAAAAAAGACACTCCTCATAAGCACTCTCAAGAAGTCCTGGTCCTAATTCAGAATGAACTTTAAAGGAACAATCCAAAATTATTTTAAAAATGGCTTCAATATCTTTTGTATTGTTCATACTTTGTGTTCTTTTCGAATTTCTTTGGGCTCTTTGTGGTTAGATAATTAATCATTCTCAAGGGTTGATGTATCGCCGATCTCCTCGCCCCACTCCTTCGCTTTAAGAATGCGGCGCATAATTTTGCCGCTTCGGGTTTTAGGCAAGGCATCAACAAATTCAATCTCCTGGGGCATTGCAAGCGGTGAAAGTTTTTTACGAACAAAGTTCATGATATCCAAATCGAGATCTTTGCTGGCAACAAATCCGGGTTTGAGGGCAACAAATGCTTTTACCACCTCCATGTTTACAAAATCTGGTTTTGAAACAACGGCAGATTCCGCAACAGCCACATGTTCCAGCAATGCCGACTCAACTTCAAACGGGCTAACCAAGTGTCCGCCGGTATTAATAACATCATCATCGCGTCCTACAAACCAGAAATATCCTTCATTGTCAATGCTTGAGCGGTCTCCGGGTAAATACCATCCATTTTTAAACTTTTTTTGATAGGTTTCTTCATTGTTCCAGTAGGTTCTCATCATCGAAGGCCAGCCGGGTTTTATTGCAATTAATCCAATTTTACCTGTTTCGGTGTAAGGTTCGTAAGTATCTGGATTTACAACTACGGCAGTAATTCCGGGGAAGGGTTTCCCCATAGATCCGGGTTTAATTTTCATACCCGGGAAATTTGAAATCATGATACACCCGGTTTCTGTTTGCCAATAGGTATCGAGAAATGGTTTCCCGAAAACCTTTTCTGACCAGATAACGGCCTCAGAATTCAAAGGTTCACCAACAGAAGCCAAATGCCGAAGGCAGGAAAGATCAAACTTTTTAATAATATCATCGCCAGCTTTCATCAAAGAACGGATTGCCGTTGGTGCAGAATACCACATGGTGATACGATGTTTTTCAATAAACCGATACCATTCCTCGGCAGAAAAACCCTTATCCATTACACACTGTGTTACTCCGTTGCTAAAAGCACCAATTATCCCATAGGATGTTCCTGTAACCCATCCGGGGTCGGCAGTACACCAGTAAATATCATTATCCTGCAAATCCAAAACCCATTTTGTGGTGAGGTATTGGGATATCAGGGAGTAGTGTACATGTTTCACCCCTTTGGGTTGCCCGGTTGTACCGGATGTATAATGAAGAACGGATGGCGATTCTGCATAAGTCGGGTGAATATCAAATCTGTCCACTTTGGGCATTTTTTCCAGATCAAATGCTATTTCTTTCGGTCCAAGTGGTTTACCCGGATCATGATCAACAATTATAATATATTCGAGGTAGGGCATCTTTTCGATAATCTTTCGCACCTTTGGGGCATGTTTCTTCTGGGTAATTATTGCCCGGGTTTGTGCATTATCCAGCCGGATAAAAAGCGATTCATCGCCAAATGCAGAGAATAACGGCTGAGCGATTGCTCCAATTTTAAGAACGCCCAGAAAACCCAGGTAAAGCTCAGGAATCTTATCCATAAAAAGACAAACCCTGTCCTCGGGTTTAATCCCGATATCACGAAGGAATTGCCCAATGGTGTTTGTTGCAAGACGGATGTCGTTATAGGTAAATCTTTTTTCCGCACCACCAAGACCTTCCCAAATCAGGGCCAGCTTATCAGCCTTACCCATCTGGCATATCCTGTCGGTGCAGTACCATCCGATGTTGATTATGTTTCCGGGTTTGTAATGGAGCTCTTTCTCGGAGATGCTCCAGTTGAAGTTTTTGACTCGTTCGTCGTAAGAACCAATGTGCGCCATAGCTATTCCATTTTTTATAGTTAAAGGTTAATCTATGTTATCTGCCCACTGGCTAAGGCACCCGAATTACTATCCTATATCTTGCGCTTCTTTTATATCATTCTTTTCAATAATAACAACCGCCTTAGCAATATCTTTTATATGTGCTAAAGATACTAGAATTTTTGAGATTCCCTCCTTCTCAGAAAATTCTTCTGTAAACCCTGAAAGGCGAATGTTTGGTTTGCTGTTTTTATCGTGATAAATTTCTATTTCTACAAATTTCATCCTATCTATCAGCCCGGTACCCAATGCTTTTAGAAAAGCTTCCTTGGCACAATACCTGGCAGCATAGTGTTGATATTTATTATGTTTTGTCTCGCAGTAAGTTATTTCTATAGGGGTAAAAAGATCTTCCCTCAGCCCAGGTGTTTTTTCCATCAACTCCCGCACCCGGTAAACTTCTATAATATCGGTTCCAACCCCGTATATCAAATGGCTCCCAGTTTTTTACCTACTTTTGTAAACTTCTCTATCGCAAATTCAATCTGATCTTTGCTATGCGCTGCGCTAATCTGAACCCGAATGCGTGATTTTCCTTTAGGCACAACCGGATAGTAGAATCCAATTACATAAATTCCCTCTTCGAGCAAAGCGTTTGCAAAATCCTGAGATAGTTTTGCATCATTTGGCAAATGGCCAAAAAGCACTGGAACTATGGAATGTACACCCGGAACAATTTTAAATCCCGCATCAGTCATACCCTTGCGGAAAAGTTGTGTATTGTCCCAAAGCTTATCACGAAGCTCGGTTGTCTCAGATAACAGGTTTAATACCTCAAGGGTTGCCCCGGCAATTGATGGGGCCAGAGAATTTGAGAAAAGATAAGGTCTTGAGCGTTGACGAAGTATCTCGATTATCTCTTTTTTGGCAGAAATGCAACCACCAGATGCCCCTCCAAGCGCTTTTCCAAACGTGGTGGCAATGATATCCACCCTGCCCATCGCATTGCAATATTCAGCAGAACCGCGTCCTGTTTTACCTACAAAACCGGTTGCATGGGAATCGTCAACCATAACAAGGGCATCGTATTTGTCGGCCAGATCACAGATCTTATCAACCTGGGCGATAATACCATCCATAGAGAAAACACCATCGGTTACAATCAGCTTATACCGTGCTTCGCTGGCATCCTGAAGCACCTCTTCGAGATCCTGCATATCATTATTTTTATACCTGTAACGCTTAGCTTTGCATAGCCTGACCCCATCAATAATAGAGGCGTGATTCAGCTCATCAGATATAATTGCATCCTGCTCCCCGAGCAGAGGCTCAAAAATTCCTCCGTTGGCATCAAATGCCGATGAATAGAGAATTGTATCCTCCATCCCAAGAAATTCGCTTATCTTTTTTTCTAAATCTTTATGAACCTTTTGGGTGCCGCAGATAAACCTTACGGACGACATCCCGTAACCATAGCGAAAAAAAGTATAGTTTGCAGCAGCCATAACCCTTGGATCTGATGATAAACCCAGGTAGTTGTTGGCACAAAAATTAAGAACTTTTTTCCCGTTGGTTTCAATTTGAACTCCTTGTGGTGTTGTAATTACCCTTTCGGTTTTGTATAATCCATCGTTACGGATTCCTTCAATTTGATGAATTAGATCCTCTTTTATTTTCCCGTACATATTATTTGTTTTAACTATTGCTTCTAAAAAATCGACCAAAGGTAGAATTTTTTTATTGGTGCAAAAAATGATTAACAGCATATTGGGGATAAATTGAGAAGTGACTATGTGTTGAGAATAAAAAACTTTATTCGTAAGCCAACTAGTTAGAATTCAACGAAAAAATTTTTGAAAAATAATTTACGAATTGCTTGTTGCTTTGAATTGTTTTGCTACATTCGCAGTTTGTGAACAACTTTTTAACAGCATCAGTATTATGCCTTACCGCCGACTTCCCAATACAGATAGTGCCAGAATCAGGGCGTTAAAAGCAGCCTACAAAAAAGGGAAAGAGCTCCCCCCCTTTAACCTGGCCTTTACACAAAGCACCTATGCCAAAGTTGAACTTTTTATCAACTCTTTCGAAAATGCCATGGCACACTATAAATCGGCATATTCAATACAGGTTGAAAAAAGCAAGAACTACAATGCTCTTCTGAAAAAAGCCAAACTTTACCTTTCGCACTTTATTCAGGTCCTCAATATGGCCATTGACAGGGGCGAATTGCCTGATAAGATCAGGACAATTTATGGAATGGACATTGATGAGCGTAAACTCCCTGGCTTGAACTCTGAAAAAGAGGTAATTGAGTGGGGCAAAAAAATTATTGACGGGGAAACACAAAGAATAAAACAAGGCCAGCCACCCATTACTAATCCAACCATAGCTGTTGTAAAAGTAAGGTATGAGAATTTTATTGAAGCCTATAATCACCAGAAAATCCTTCAGCAAAACACTCAGCGCTATTTGAATGATCTGAATGCCCTCCGGCAAAAAGCTGATGAAATAATTGTAAATATCTGGAACGAAGTTGAAGAATCTTTAAAGGATATGCCTGATGATCTGAAAAGGGAAAAAGCTTCTGAGTACGGGGTGGTTTACTTTTACAGGAAAAATGAAATTAAGGGGTTACAACTTCTTGAAAAATCTTTGTTTGATTTTGTCAACCCCTAGCGACCTCCCGCCGGATAAGCCACATTAAACCCAGAATTGTAAAAAGGCTAAATACACCCAACGACCACATTTGTGATAACCCGCCGATGTTTTCAGTTTCATGAGGAATGCTCCCCTGGTTTATTAGTGTATATCCAACAATCGCAATAAAATTATTTACAAAGTGAGCGGTAATTGGAATCCATAACGAGCCAGTCCAATAGTACAATAAACCAAATATCAGCCCCAGCGCCAGCCGTGGGATAAATCCCTGGAATTGCAGGTGAAGAACACTGAACAACATCGCCGAAATGAATATTCCCCAAAAAGCCGATCGGGTCCAATCCCCAAAAACCTTTTGAAGAATTCCTCTGAAAAGTAACTCCTCCCCAATTGCGGGCAATAATGCAATCATAAATACATTAAAAAGAAATCCGGGAAAGTCCTTTGTGGCCATAAACGCCATGGTTAACTCCTGAGCCTTTTTTTCCAAGCTGACCAATTTCTCAGGTAAGTCAACCAGCATATTCAGTGAACCAAGCAGGTTAATTGCCGGTAAGGCAAATATTGTCAGGGTTACAGAATATAAAAGAATATTCGATTGTGGTTTCCTAAAGCCGAGGTAGCTGAATGGCTTCTCGGAAAAAAGAAAAGCCAGAATCAACGAAGGGACGATAAAGAACCCAATGGATTGGCTTACTTGCAATATTTTGATTATTGTTAATGATTTCTCATTTAATGGATTCAGCGACTGGATCATTTGTAGTCCATCATACCCAAAAAGGAGATAGATTAGCAAAGAACCAAAGAGATAGAATGCCAGAAACCCGGTAATACAGATAAGCAAGATCAATGCAAATTTAAGGGATGGCTTTGCATCGCTATATAATGAAAATCGCATGAGCGTCTTTTTTTACAAAGAAAAGAATATTATCGCTGGTATCAAAAGGCAACCGATATATTGCATGCGATAGAATAAAAAGTTGACATCAAAAATGATATTTTTGTAGCTTAAAATACTCTGGTGAAAATTGGCAACCTAGATCTTGGAGAAAAACCGCTATTCCTTGCACCGATGGAGGATGTTACCGATCCTTCTTTTCGATACTTATGCAAGAAATTTGGGGCGGATATGATGTACACCGAGTTCATCAACGCTGATGGGCTGATCAGGGATGCCAAAACCAGCGTGGCCAAGCTGGGAATTTCAAATGAAGAAAGACCCATCGGAATTCAGCTGTATGGCCATGATATTGATAGTATGGTTGAAGCCACGCGTATTGCAACATCTGTAAACCCTGATGTAATTGATATCAATTTTGGTTGCCCGGTAAAAAAGATCGCCAATCGCGGAGCAGGCTCCGGTATGATGAAGGATGTTCCCAAAATGGTTGAGATGACCCGAAGAATTGTAAATGCAACCAATATCCCCGTAACGGTTAAAACCCGGTTGGGCTGGGATGATAGCATGAAGAATATCGTGGAAATTGCAGAACGATTACAAGATGTGGGGATTCAGGCTATCACGATACATGGACGGACAAGGGCTCAACTTTATAAAGGTGAAGCCGATTGGTCCTTAATCGGGGAGGTGAAAAAAAATGATAGGATGCATATTCCTGTTATTGGCAATGGCGATATTGACAGTCCGGAAAAAGCCATGGCTGCTTTTGAGAAATATAGAGTTGATGGCATTATGATTGGCCGCGCGATTTATGGTAGACCATGGATTTTTAAAGAAATAAAACATTACCTGACAACCGGGACAAAGCTGCATCCCTTAACAACCGAAGAGAAAGTGGAAGTCGCCAGAGAGCATTTATTAAAATCCATTGAGGTAAAAGGTGAAAGCAGAGGGATTCTCGAAATACGCAGGCATTTTTCATCCTATTTTAAGGGTATCCCGCATTTCAAGGAAATCAGGTTAAGACTGGTTACTTCCTCCGATCCAAATGAAATTATTGACCTGTTGGATTTGATCTCGGAGAAATACAAAGATTATACGGTTGACCCGTCTGTAAATCCTTCTCCTTGGGACAAACAACTGGGGTAATTATTTAAATACTAGAATCTTGGGAGCATAAATAAAAATCATGATTCATATAAAACGGTTTATAAGAACGATTGATCTCAATGTAATTATTGTGATCTCTTTGCTTTTCATGACTTATGTAATTGCTCTTCCTCATTTTGGTCATAATTTTGACACTTTTAGTTGGAAAGAATGGAGTAAATATATTTATCAAAACGGTTTATCCAGTGCTTATAAATCTTGGACTGATTATCTGCCCTTTTACCAATATGTATTGTATATTTTTGGACAAATACAGGGAAGTGTTGAGCATATAGAACAAAACATTTATTACCTGAAAATTTTCACCCTGATTTTTGATTTCATTTCAGGCTACCTGATATTTTCTATCCTAAAGAAAAAATATCAAGATGGAAATACAGCGCTAGTTATATCGCTTTTCTACTTTCTGAATATTGCATACTTTTATAATACAATTATTTGGGGTCAGGTTGATGGGATTATGGCCTGTTTTGTTCTCCTTTCTTTATATTTTGCAATTAAAGAAAAAGTGCTACTCGCTTTAATTTTTATGATACTAAGCATAAATGTAAAGCTACAGTCTATAATTTTCATTCCGCTAACCGGATTAATTCTCCTCCCATCTTTTATTAAAAATTTTTCAACTAAAAATTTGCTGATATGGGTTGGTGTACCGCTATTTATTCAGTTTGCCATTTTGCTCCCATTTGCGTTGGCTGGCGACTTAGATAGAATTTGGAGCGTAGTTCACAAATCCGTTGATAAATACCCCGTAATCTCAATGAATGCATACAATTTTTGGGTATTCTTTTTTCCAAAAAATTTCATGACCGCCAGTGATACGATTAAGTTTTGGGGGTTGCCTCTAAAATCCTGGGGGCTGATCCTGTTTTTCACATTGAGCTTTATAGCGATGATACCCCTGCTTAAAAATACATTGCTCAATTTTATGAAGAATGAACATGCCAGGTTATCGCAAGCCAGAATTCTGATAGCCGCAGCATTAATTTCACTTATTTTCTTCTTCTTTAATACATAAATGCATGAGCGTTACTCCCATCCGGCAATTCTCTTCTTAGCCGTTTATGCGTTATTTTATAACCGATACCTGCCCTATATAACTGGTAGTTTTGCCTACTTTTTAAACATGGAAGATGTTCTGAAATACTTAAATCTGCATAACTATAGCACTGTGTTTTATACTAATTGGGTGATTTCCATTCTTTTCTTAATAACAATCTCAATTCTTTTTTATGATTTATTTAAGAAGAATACCCATATTAATGAAGATTATATTTTAAAAATATAATCAACAACTGCATATCCCTTTTTACCGATTAAATTTCCATTTTCACCTATTTTTCTTTCCACTAAAAAACCTAATTCAATTACTATTGCTAAATTTTTTTGGCATCGGGTGAACAATTATTATTAATTTGTGTTAAACTCTAAAAACTTTTTACACTCTAAAAGTTTCCGTGGTTAAAAAGTTCTAATTTTGCAACATGGAAAACAAGCAGGAAAATATAATTGGCAGGGTTCAGGAAATCTTCTTCCGTTACGGGATAAAGAGCGTGAGTATGGATGACATTGCCAGAGAGCTGGGGATGTCTAAGAAAACATTATACCAGTTCTTTGAAGATAAAAATGATCTGGTAAAAAAGGTTATTGATGCCAAAACTGACACCAGTTTTAATTGCATGGAGGGTATTTCCAGTGATTTGAATGCAATTGAAGAACTTTTTGAGGTAATGAGAATTTTAATAGAGCAGATTAGCACCTATAATCCGGCAGTTGACTATGATCTAAAAAAGTACTACCCTGAATTATACCAGAACCTTTTTAAATCGAGAAGAAACAGGATGATGACAATGCTGTTACAAAATCTTGAAAAAGGAAAATCGGAAGGGTTGTACAGATCGGAACTCAACTCAACAATCATCGCCAAAATGTATATTTCCCGGATTGAAAATCTACACAACGCCGATGACCTGATAAGCTCACAGGAGATCCACTCACCGGAAGTATTCCGGGAACTTTTTATTTACCACATAAGGGGTATTAGTAACGCCAAGGGGATAGCCTACCTTGAAAAAAGGTTAAAAGAAATATCAGACAATATAAATGAAAACATTAAAACCATATAATTTCTTATGAAGACAATTCATTCTATATGTATTCTTTTTTTTACAATTTTCATTTTTACTTCACGTATTAATGCTCAGGAAAATACTGGGATGAGCGTCAAAACGCAATTTTCACTAGAAGAGGCAATTCAATATGCTATAGAAAATGGGTACGACGTTAAATCCAAAAGAATTGATCTTGAGATTGCCAAAAAGAAGATATGGGAAACCACCGCAATTGGATTGCCACAGGTGAATGGTACAATATCCTACCAGCATACCTTTCAGGTTCCCGAAATGTCGTTCCCGGCAACAATACTTACTAAAACCAGACAGCCAGGAACAGTGAACGGTGTTGAAGTTGCAGGGGATAGCATTTTCATGACTATGGTTCCCGGTCAAAAAATCCGCCTGGGGGTACCCGATAACACCACATGGGATATTACGCTTTCACAGCTCATTTTCAGCGGAGAGTATATCGTTGGGTTAAGGGCTTCAAGAGTTTTTAGGGAGATGTCGGAGCAGAATTTAGCCAAATCCCTTTCTACCATCAAGGAATCAGTTTCATCCTCCTACTACCTTGCTTTGGTTATGGACGAGAACGTCAAAATTCTGAAAGAAACCCAAAAGATAACCGATGCAAATCTGAAAGATATCATGGCGCTAGGTGAACAAGGGTTAATTGACCAGATTGGTGTAGATCAATTCAAGATCATTAAGGCAAATATTGATAATGCTGTTCAATCGCTTGAAAGAGTTTCGGTTGTTACAAAGAACCTTCTAAAGTTCCAGATGGGACTGCCCATTGAAACCCAAATCAACCTAACAGACAATCTGGAAAAATATACAGATGAGGCTAAATTTTTATCGTATTTAACCGAATCATTTGATGTTTCCAAAACCATTGATTATCAGGTTTTAGAAACTGCCGTTAAGCTCCAAAAGTTAAGTTACGACAGGGAAAAAACAACATTTCTACCAACAATCGCAGGTTTCTACAGGCATTACGAACAGGTAAAAAAACCTGATTTCAATTTTCAACCATCCGATATTGCCGGATTGAGCGTTTCTGTACCTATTTTCTCCAGCAGCATGCGGGTAATGAAGGTTCAGCAGGCCAAACTCAACCTTGAGAAAATGAAGATAACCCAGGAGCAGGCAACCGAAGGGCTAAACCTTGAATATCAGAATACATTTAATGAGTTTCAAACAGCCTACTCAGGGTTTTTAACCAACAAGCAGAATGTGGAGCTTTCCAAGCGCATCTTCGATCAAACCATGATTAAGTATAAAGAGGGAATGGCTTCATCTACCGACTTGAATACTGCTCAAAGTCAATACCTCATAACACAGAAAGACTATTTTACCGCATTAAATAACCTTTTAACCGCTAAGGCAAAACTCGACAGAATGCTTAACAAGTAGAATTAACGAAGTGAATAATTTGAAAAAACACCCAATATGAAAACAAAAATATTTATCCTATCCCTAAGCCTTTTTGTTTTGGCTTGTAATAATAACAAGCAGGCTCAACTTACTAAGCTGAAAGAGCAGAAACAACAGATTGAAGAGAAAATCAAAATTTTGGAAACAGATCTTTCAAACACCAAAACAGATTCTTTACAAGCCAACAAATTTAAGTTTGTAGGCGTAACTGAAGTGAAGACAAGTTCATTCGACCATTATATCCGAGTTCAAGGAAAACTTGATGGTGATCAGAATGCAGGGGTTTTTGCCCAGGCACCGGGTACCATTTCTGCGAAGTATGCAGATGTGGGCCAAGAGGTGAAAAAAGGTCAGGTTTTAGCCCAAATTGAGGATGAGCAATACCGGAAACAGCTGGAGGGATTGGAAACTCAATATTCTTTTGCTTCTGAAATGTATGATAAACAGAAACGCCTTTGGGATCAAAAGATTGGAAGCGAAGTGCAGTTTTTGCAGGCAAAAACCACCAAAGAATCGCTGGAACAGCAAATTGCCTCAGTAAAAAAGCAAATCGAAAATTTTAAAATAAAATCGCCGATTGATGGAACAATTGAGGAATGTAACATAAAGGTTGGCGGAGTGGTAAGTCCTGATCCACGTTTGGTCGCTTATCGGGTTGTGGCTTTCAAAAACCTTAAGGTTTCAGCTGAAGTATCCGAGGCCTACTCAGCAAGGGTACAGAAGGGCGACAAGCTTAAAGTGCTTTTCCCTGACATCAACAAAGAATTTGAAACCACTGTTGATTTTGTAAGCAAGTACATCAACCCTACAAACAGAACTTTTTTAATTGAGACCCGGCTAACCAACACTGCTCCCAATTTAAAAGCCAACATGATAGCCATTATCCAGATCAATGATTATCATGCTGATAATGCGGTTGTGATTCCGGTAAATATTATTCAGAATGACATTTCCGGAAGCTATGTATATACCATTCACCCAAAGGATAATTTTAGTATGGCTTTTAAACAGCCTGTATCTCTGGGTATGACTTACAATGGCGTTGCAGAGGTTACCAGTGGGCTTAAACCTGGTGACAAAGTAATATCTACCGGCTATCAGGAGCTCATAGACGGAGATTACGTTAGATTTTAATCATAGCATTGAACCTGTTTTATAATTTATTTTTTCATGGAAAAAAATTTTAAAGAGTTTTTTGGAACCAGCTGGGCCATTGATAATAAGATCAGTGTGTATGTGCTGGTTTTCATAATATCAGTGTTTGGTATTATAAACTATCTTACAATCCCCAAGGAGCAAATCCCCGAGATTGTAATACCTCTGGTGATGGTAAATACCGTTTACCCAGGGACATCGCCATCTGATATGGAGAACCTGGTTACAAGACCAATTGAAAAAAAACTAAAGGCAATCAGAGGGGTTAAGAAAATCAGCTCACGTTCAGTTCAGGATTTTTCAGCAATCATTGTAGAGTTCAATACCGGGGTAAAGCTAAAAGATGCCAAACAAGACGTAAAAGATGCGGTTGATAAGACCAAAAGGGATCTTCCCACCGATCCATCGTTCCAACAACCCCAGATATCAGAAATTGACCTGAGTGAAATTCCCATTCAGTACATCAACCTCTCTGGCGATATACCCCTTGATCGTTTAAAGCAATATGCTGATGATTTGCAGGACAGAATTGAATCGCTCAAGGAGATAACCCGTGTTGAGATTATTGGGGCGCTTGATCGGGAAATTAAGGTTGATGTTGATATGTATAAGATGCGCGCAGCCAGTCTTACATTCAGGGATATTAACCAGGCAATTTCTGCAAACAACCTGACTTATTCTGCCGGAAATATCGATTTGCAGGGCATGAGCCGCTCCATTAGAATTGTAGGCGAGGTAAAAAATATTGACGAGATCAAAAACATCATTGTTGGTTCATCAAGCGGAGCCCAGGTTAAACTCAAGGATGTTGCTACAGTAGTTGATGGATTTCATAAACCGGAAAGTTTTGCAAGGTATGAGGGTAAAAATGTTATTACCCTCAACGTAATTAAAAAGAGCGGACAAAATTTGCTCGATGCCTCCGATCAGATAAAGGAGATCATTGCAGATATGCAAAAGAATAAATTCCCGTCAAACCTTAAGGTTGAAATTACCGGGGATCAATCGCGGTTTACCAGGAACACCCTGAACGAACTCAACAACACAATTATTATCGGGTTTATTTTCGTAACGGTTGTCTTAATGTTCTTCATGGGGATTGTAAATGCTGTATTTGTTGGTTTCTCCGTTCCTTTATCCATGGCGCTTTCATACATTCTAATGCCCTATATTGGGTTTACCATGAATATGCTGGTGATGTTCTCATTCATTTTTGCCCTGGGAATTGTGGTTGATGATGCTATAGTGGTGATTGAAAACACCCACAGGATTTTTAAGAAATCCGGGATGGACATCAAGCAATCGGCCAAGTTTGCGGCAGGGGAAGTGTTTGTTCCGATTCTTTCAGGAACGTTGACCACCTTGGCGCCATTCTTCCCGCTCGCATTCTGGCCGGGTGTTGTTGGAAATTTTATGTTCTATATACCTGTTACACTTATTATTGCCCTTTTTGCATCCTTGATAGTGGCCTATATTTTTAACCCGGTTTTTGCTGTTGATTTCATGAAGCATGATAACGATGGAAGTCCTATTGCTCGACCTAAGCTAATTAAGATTACCGCCGGAATTCTAATTACAGCAATTCCTTTCTATTTGTTAAAGCTAACCGGAGTGGCCAATTTCCTGGTATTCATGGCGATAGTAATATTTGCACATAATGTTTTCTGGTATAAAGTATTGCGCAAGTTCCAGTCTCATTTTATTCCTGCATTGATGCGCAGATATGAGAACTTGCTAAGATGGGTGCTGGCGGGAAAGCGACCTGTATGGATCCTTTGGGGAATGATTGGACTGTTTATTTTTACCATGACTTTAGATAGAATAGTACAACCAAAAGTTGTTTTCTTCCCCGATAACGAGCCTAATTCGGTTAATACTTACATAAAAATGCCCGTGGGCACAGACATCAGGGTAACCGATTCTGTTGCCAGAATAGTGGAACGTCGAATTGTTCAGGTGCTTGGCGAGAATAATCCTATAGTTGAATCAATCATTACCAATGTGGCGCTTGGCGCTTCGGAAAATAATTTTGATAATTCCACCAAATCATCCCATCTGGCAAAAATTGCAATCAATTTTGTTGAGTACAATAAAAGAAACGGACAAAGCACTAACGCTTACCTTAGCGAAATACGTAACCACATCAAGGATATTCCGGGTGCTGAAATCGTAGTGAGTAAGAATACAATGGGTCCACCAACAGGCAAACCTGTAAATATTGAAATTTCAGGAGAAGATCTTGGAGAACTGGTTAAAACATCTAATAGGTTTAAACGATTCATTGATTCTCTGCAGATTGGTGGTATTGAGGAACTTAAGTCTGATTTTGCCACCACTAAACCAGAAATTATTATAAACCTGGACAGAGAAAGGGCAAATATTGAAGGCATATCTGCATACACTGTGGGTGATGCTATCAGAACTGCCCTATTTGGGGCCGAAGTGTCCAAGTTCCGCGAAGGGGAAGATCAGTACCCGATAATGCTCCGCTTTGAAGAAAATCAGCGTAATGACATTGAGCAGCTGATGAATTTAACTATCACTTACCGCGATATGAACTCAGGTATTCTTCGTCAGATTCCGCTTTCTGTTGTTGCCAAAATTGACTATGTAAACAGCTACGGGCAGATTAACCGATTAAACCTAAAGCGAGTCATCACATTATCGTCCAATATCTTAGATGGTTATACAGCCAATGAAATAAATAATCAGATAATAAAAGCGGTTCCTCAGTTTTCAAAGCCATCGAACATCGACATTAAGTTGACTGGTGAACGAGAAGACCAGAAAGAATCAATGATGTTCCTGTCGAAAGCCATGCTGCTTTCACTATTCCTGATCATGTTTATCCTGATCACCCAGTTCAACTCCATGGGAAAAACGTTGATAATCATTTCTGAGGTTGTGTTCAGCATCATTGGTGTGATGCTTGGGTACATGATCTTTGGAATGACCATTTCAATCATTATGACCGGTATGGGCATAGTTGCATTAGCGGGTATTGTAGTCCGAAACGGGATATTGCTGGTTGAATTTACAGATGTGCTAAAAGCCAAAGGGTTGAAAACCCGAGAAGCGATAATTGAAGGCGGTAAAACCCGTATCACCCCGGTTATTCTGACTGCAACTGCTGCAATTCTTGGTCTATTCCCATTGGCAGTTGGGATGAATATAAATTTTGGAACTCTCTTTAGCGATCTCAACCCCCACCTCCATTTTGGTGGTGACAATGTTATGTTTTTTGGACCATTATCCTGGACAATTATCTTCGGGTTAAGCTTTGCAACCTTTTTAACTCTTGTGCTTATCCCTGTTATGTATTTTGTAATTTACTCCCGAAACGTAAAAAGGCAACGTCGTAAATCAAACAGGAATGCCCAAAGAATCGATTATAAGAAATTGTACTAAAACTTTTATAATTAAGATTACAAAGAAGCAGGGCAGGTGTCCTGCTTTTTTCATTCAATAAATAATTATATTCGTAGTTTCAAAAAGTAATTGTAAATATTAAATTGATAGATGAAACCTACTCTTGTTATTCTTGCTGCCGGTATAGGAAGCCGTTATGGCGGACTTAAACAGGTTGATGCTCTTGGACCCAATAGTGAAACTATTATTGATTATTCTGTATTCGATGCATTAAGGGCTGGGTTTGGGAAAGTCGTTTTTGTTATAAGAAAAAGTATTGAGAAGGATTTTATGGAGGTTTTTGGAAACCGTTTCAAAGGGAAAATAAACTTTGAAATTGTTTTTCAGGAGCTCGAGATGCTGCCACAAGGTTTTACCTGTCCTGCGGATAGAAACAAGCCATGGGGAACTGCTCATGCAGTTTGGGTTACCCGTAATGTTATCAACGAACCATTTGCGGTTATTAATGCTGATGATTTTTATGGATTCGATTCGTTCAGGGTGCTTGCCGATGCTTTATCCTCTCCTCATCTTATAAAAGGCAACTACTTTATGGTTGGATACAGGCTGGGGAATACTCTTTCGGATCAGGGATCAGTATCCCGGGGTATTTGTACAACTGATGAGAAATCATACTTACAAACTGTAGTGGAAAGAACAAAAATTGAAAGGATTAACGGTGTTGTCTGCTACAAAGATGAATCCGGCAGGGATGTCGAGGTTGATGAAAACCTTCCGGTTTCAATGAATTTCTGGGGATTTACTCCCGATTTCTTCCAAAATGTGGAAAATTTAATGTCCGGGTTTTTCTCGGGTTCGATTACCAATGCAAAAGCGGAGTTTTATATTCCTACCGCTGTTAACTCCCTGATAATAGAAAAAAAAGCAACCTGTAAAGTATTGCCAACTGAAGCACAATGGTTTGGAGTTACTTATCCCGGCGATAAACCTATGGTTATGGAAAGATTAAAAGAGTTAACCGATTCCGGGAATTACCCTTCACCGCTTTGGTAGCTAAAATATTAATCATTCCTTCTAACAATAAAACCTATGGTATCAGAAATATTTGAAAAAGAATTCGGAAAGGGGTTTCGGTTATTCTCTGCTCCCGGGAGAATTAATTTAATTGGAGAACATACCGATTATAACCTTGGATATGTGCTACCCGGAGCAATTGACAGGGCTATTGATCTGGCAATCAAACCCAACGGAAGCAATAAAGTAAACCTGATTGCAGCCAACCTGAATAAAATGGTAACCTTTTCGGTTAATGATACCGACCCAGATATCCATGGTTGGGCAAAATATCCTTTTGGTGTTATTAAAGAGCTGGAAAAGGTTGGTTATAAATCGGAGGGATTTGATGCTGTTTTTGGGGGGAATATTCCCCTCGGAGCAGGATTGTCTTCATCTGCAGCTGTAGAAAGTGTGTTTGCCTATGCATTAAATCTGCTTTTCAGGTTTAACCTGCCAAAGGAGGAACTTGCCCGCATTGGTCAACGGGCAGAACACAACTATGCAGGTGTGAAATGCGGCATTATGGATCAGTTTGCATCCCTCTTCGGAAAAGCAAACCATTTTATTCGTCTGGATTGCCTCGATTTAAGTGTTGAATTATTTCCATTTCATTCAAAAAGTTATTCAATTCTTTTAATTGATACCTGTGTTAAACACAATCTTGCATCAAGCGAATATAATACACGCAGAAAACAATGCGAAGAAGGTGTATCTATCTTATCAAAGCATTATCCTGAAGTTAAAAGTTTAAGGGATGTTACACCCGAAATGCTCAGAGAAGAGCATAATAAATTTAATCCTGTTGTATTTAACCGTTGCGAATATGTGGTGGAGGAGAATCAAAGGTTACTGAATACCTGTAGGGCATTAACATCAGACAACTTTGACGAGGTTGGGAAACTTTTATATGGCTCTCATGAAGGTTTAAGGGATAAATACGAGGTTAGCTGCAAAGAGCTGGACTTCCTGGTTGATTTAGCTTCAAAAACCCAGGGTGTAATTGGGGCAAGAATGATGGGTGGTGGTTTTGGGGGTTGCACTATTAACCTGGTTAAGGAGGATGCCCTGGAAAATCTTACCGCAATAAGCCAGTCAAACTACCATAAACAATTTGGGAAAAACCCAGAATTTTACAGGGTAAAAATATCAGATGGAGCTAAGGAATTAGAATAAATGGGTATTTTCTAATTCTTTTAAATTCACCCTTAACTCAAATACAATGTTAATTGTTGTAGGAATATTGGTTGTTGGTATGATTGCTGGTTACCTGCTGCGGAACAAAACCAGAATTATTAAAATCAATGATAATCTAACAAAATGGGCGATTTATCTCCTTCTGTTTCTTCTGGGGGTTGCAATTGGCAACAACAAAGAGATTATGAATAATTTGCATACTCTAGGGCTTAAAGCATTGGCTATAACGGCAGGTGGTGTAACCGGGAGTATAATTTTAGGCTGGATTATCTATAATCATTTTTTCATCAGCAAGGATGAAGAGTAGTTTAATAATCCTTGGTTTCTTTACTGCCGGAGTAATATTTGGATCAAGTAAAATTATTCCCGGATCGCTATTAACTGTTGATTATAGCAGTATAGCATTATATTTACTCATGTTTTTAGTTGGGATTGGAATTGGAGCCGATACCCGTGCCCTTAAAACCCTATACAGGTTTAACTTTAAAATTCTCGTGGTACCGATTACAACCATTGTCGGAACTCTAACGGGTGTTTTTGTGGTTTTTCTTTTTCTCCCAGGTTTTCAATTAAATGAAATATTGGCTGTAGGTTCAGGGTTTGGATACTATAGCTTGTCAAGCATTATTATTACTAATATTCACAGCCAGGAATTAGGGGTGGTCGCCTTGCTGTCGAATGTTATGCGAGAAATTATAACTTTACTGATGACCCCGTTATTTGCGCTTTACTTTGGTAAACTTGCCCCGATTTGCTCTGCCGGTGCTACAAGTATGGATACCACTTTACCAATTATCACCTCGGTAACCGGTAAACAATACGGAATTATATCATTGTTCCATGGAATTGTACTAACAATAATAGTACCTTTTCTGGTTACTTTTTTTATTACTTCACATATATTTTCTTTCTGATTTTCTGCCGATTACACAAACATACAATTCATAAAATGAACAGGCATTAATTAAATTGATAAAAAGTATGTTTATGTTAATGAATATCATCACTTTCTAAAAACCTTTGGGTTTTATTAATTGTTATCTTTGTTTTATTATAGTTACATTATGATGAAGAAAATATTTCTTCTTCTTATTATTATTTTTATTGTACTCCCTGCATCCCCACAAGAGAGGGGCTATCCCATTATCAGAAACTACGACCCCAAAGAATATGTTTACTCACCCCAGGTTTTTTGTGCTGTACAGGATGAGAGGGGAATAATGTATTTCGGGATTACCGACTATGGTGTACTTGAGTTTGACGGTGTTGAGTGGCGAGGGATTCCGCTTACTAAAAAATCTGAGGTTTATAGCATGGCTATAGACAAAAAAAACAACCGGATATATCTTTCAACTAGCGATGATTTTGGATATCTGGATGTAAATCAATCCGGTAAAAAAGAGTACAGATCATTGTTGAATCTTTTGGAAAATCCCGGTTCCGGCATAGGGAATGTTTGGAATGTGCATATCATAGATGATTATGTTTATTTCTTTACTGAAAAAGGTGTTTACCGTTACTCAACCATCAGGAACAGCATTAATATTATCAAACCAGAAGAGGGTACCAGTTTTTATGTTCCATTTGTTTTTAACAACAATTACTTTGTTCTGCATTCAAAAAAGGGAATTTATGAGTTAAACGGGTTGGATTTAAAATTACTCCCTCAAACCGATTTTTTTAGCCAAAACATCTTTCTTGCAGCATTGCCCTACGATGCCAATCGGGTTCTTGTTCTGACAAGAACTAAAGGCATCTACCTTTTAACCCTCAACGGAAAACCATCAATTCGTCCATTTAACCTTAAACCCTCCAACCTTTTCCTAAGTGATAACAATGTTTATTCGGCTCTCAGGTTTGATGAAAATAAATTCCTGATTGGAACAATGGAAAAGGGGGCAATACTGATTGACCATGAGGGAAATATTTTACAACAATACAATGAAGTCAACCTATTGCAGAACAGCCTGGTTCTGGGTGTCTCAAATGATTCCAACAAAAATTTCTGGTTAACACTTAGCCTGGGAATTTCCAAAACAGATGTTAGCCAGGATATAACTTTCTGGGATAAACATAATGGGATTAAAGGGAATATCTATGACATAACCCGATTTAAAAACACATTATACATTGCAACAAACCAGAAAATTTACTACATATTTAAAGCTTCTTCCGACAATGAATCCCTTTTTTCTGAAATAAGGGAGGTAAAAAACATCCCTGCTGGCCAAAACTGGTCGTTTTTAAACTATAGAATTCCCAACCCAAAAAATATCAAAACCCTTTCGGGTGAGGAAATATTGCTGGCAGGCACTCAAAGTGGCATATATGAAATCACTGGTGATAAAGCAAACCAGGTTTATAAGGGAACCCTGCACGCTTTTGATATTTGCCAATCAGAGCAGAATCCATATAGGATTTACAGCACCGATGGTTTTTCTGATTTTATCAGCCTGAAATATGAAAAAGGGAAATGGTTTAAGGAAGGCAAGTGGCAGGGCATTGATGATGACGTAAGAGGAATTGTTGAAGACAGGGAAGGGAATCTTTGGTTGGGTACACTGTCAAATGGGATAATACGCGTTATGGTTGATACGGCTAATATAACCCATCCTAAATTGGTCAGGTACTACAATGAGCCTGATGGACTCCCGTCGCTAAACGGGTGCGAACCTTTTATATACAACAACCAGGTTTTAATAGGGATTGATAAAGGGTTGTATTCCTATAATCCTATTATTGACCGGATTGAACCTTTTTGTAGGTTTGGTAACAATTTTTGTGATGGGACAAACGGAGTTAAGAACTTTACGAGCCTCGCGGATGGAACTGTTTTGTTAAGCCCGGTAAACAATCAGAATGGGATAATTTCAATTATCCGGCCTAACGAAAAGGGCAACTTTACCTCAATCTACAAACCGTTTAAACGGTTTCCATTCATGTCTTCAATTCTTGCTGTTTATTTAGATAATGATGGCATTGCATGGGTTGGTAGTAATGAAGGCTTATTCCGATATGATCAAACAAAAGATATTAAAAATTACAACCTACCATTCAGCTGCCTGATACGTAAGGTAACCATTGGACAGGATAGTGTAATCTTCTGGGGAAATTATCCGGATTCAAAAAAGCAGGTAAATAGCTCTGTTGATTATTCTTTTAATAACCTGAAATTTTACTTTGCAGCTCCCTTCTTCGACAAGGAGGATGCAATTAAATACAGCTTTATTCTTGAAGGATTTGATGATAAATGGGCTGATTGGACTACCGCAACTTCAAAAGAGTACACCAGGGTTCGCGAAGGAAACTACACCTTTAAAGTGAAGGCAAAAAATATCTATGATCAGGAAAGTAACGAGGCATCATACAGTATCAAAATTCGCCCTCCTTTCTATCGAACAGAAATAGCTTTTTTGATTTATTTCCTTGCCATTATAGGGCTTGTACTCCTGTTAAATCGGCTAAATGCTCAACGCCTTATTTCACAAAAACAAAAACTTGAGCAATTGGTATTTGAAAGAACGGCAGAAATAAGAAAACAGAAAGATGAAATAAAATCACAATCAGAAGAAATGGCAGCTCAAGCAGAGGAGTTACAGGAGCAAGCCGAAATCCTGGAGCGCATTAATTCCGAACTCGAAAAGTTATCAATTGTTGCCAGTGAAACAGATAACGCAGTAATTATAATGGATGAGAAAGGGGCGTTTATATGGGTAAACGATGGCTTCCAGAAAATGTACGGCTATACCGCTGAAGAGTTTCTTGATCAGACCGAAAATGTTATTGCAACCAGTTTTAACAAGGAGATAAGACAGAACATCCAAAAATGCCTATCAACGAAACAAACAATTACATACCAATCGGAGAGCAAAACAAAATCGGGAGTAATTATTTACACCCAAACCACCATCACCCCTATCTTAAATAAACAGGGTGTAGTTGAAAAGCTGGTGGCTATCGATTCGGATATAACCAAACTCAAGGAGGCTGAGTTTGAAATATTGAAAAAAAATCAAATGATTACCGCTCAAAACGAGGAGCTGGAAAAGCACAGGAATCATCTTGAGAAAATTGTATCGGATAGAACAGCCGATCTTGAAATTGCCAAGAACAGGGCCGAAGAATCAGATCGTCTTAAATCGGCTTTTTTAGCCAATATGTCGCACGAAATCCGCACCCCTATGAATGCAATCATAGGTTTCTCCAACCTGTTGTCTAACCCAGAACTTTATACAACCGACAAAGAAGAGCTAACCCGCCATATTGTTCAAAACAGCAATACGCTGCTGAACCTTATTGATGATATACTTGATCTTGCAAAGATAGAAGCTGGCCAGCTGGTGATTAAAAAGAAGGCGTTCAATCTCAATAAGCTGCTTTTGGACCTATATGGGGTGTTTGAAGAAAAAAAGAATAACCAGTATAATAAGAGCATTGAACTAAAATTTTCTCCTGGCAACAATGATCCTTCATTTGAAATATATTCCGATCCGTTAAGAATTCAGCAGGTTATAACCAACCTTGTCGATAACGCCTTAAAATTCACCGATTCCGGGTATGTTGAATATGGTTATCTACTTGATAAAGCCAAAAATGATCAACAAATTAAATTCTTCGTAAAGGATACGGGTATCGGTTTATCCCAGGATCAAAAAGAGCAGATTTTCAATCGGTTCACTAAAATCGAAAACTACAAGAAGAAGCTATACCGTGGAGCCGGACTGGGGTTGGCAATTTGTAAAAATATTATATCCCTTCTTGATGGCGAAATATTTGTTGAATCTGAACCTGATGTTGGTTCCAATTTCTATTTCACCATACCGTTAAGTGAAAAAACAGATCATAATGAAAAGCCAGCTAACTTGGATGATAAACATCCGCAAAATTATAGCTGGCCAGGTAAAACACTCCTTATAGCCGAAGATGAAAAGAGCAACTTTAGGTTGTTGCAGGTAATGCTTAATACAACAAATCTCAACCTGATACATGCTGTTAATGGCAGGGAGGCTATTGAAAAATTTGAGAATAATGCTGTTGATTTGATTTTGATGGACATTAAAATGCCGGTAATGGATGGCCTGGAGGCAACCCGGGAGATTAAGAAAATGAATCCTGATGTTCCCATTATCGCTCAAACAGCCTTTGCCATGCAGGATGATGAGAAAATGATAATAGAGGCAGGTTGCGATGAGTACATCGCCAAGCCAATCACCCAGCAAAAAATTCTTGCTTTACTAAACAAATACTTGGGGAAGCAATAATTCCAAAAAATTATTGATCGTCCTTCTTCTTGGAGGTGAGAATTTTATAAAAAAAATACCCTGTAAAATAGATTACAACACTCCAAACAAGTATGATCGTTATCAAAGCCAATGTGCTCATATCAATAAATTCTATTTTGGGCTAACCTGCGTTTATAAGCAAAAAATACCATTACTGAAATTCCTGCAAATAAGCTCAACAGCAGGATTCTGGCCATATCAATGTAAAAAACCTTATTTACGATATGCCCTCTAAATAGTGTAGAGCCGATTTTTACATTATCCCCGGGATTAACCACCACCTGGAAATTAGATTTTACCAGGTAAGATTTCGTGGTTCCGTTTGCAGATACAATATTCAAAAAATCCCTTGAGTTCTCCTTGCTAACGCCTTGTACAACCCCTTCGTTTTCTGAATAAAATTCTTTTGCAAAATAGTTCTTATTTGGACCAATTCCTTTGTGAGTTATCTGACCAAGAATACTCTCGTTATGAACTGGCCAGCCGGTTATACTTAGCTTCGACCAATCATCGTTTTCTGGTCTGATCATTGATCCTAAAAAGACGATGATAAGAATAACGGGGGTAACATATTTTAAGATGTACTTATAAATACCAGGTATTCGAATATCTGCCCCTTCGTTGATCTCTTTCCAGCCCTTTTCCAGCCCAAAAACCCAGGCAAAGAGAACAGCTTCAAACATGGCAAAAACGAATAAGGCAACTGTTCCTCCCCAATAATCGTACTCATCAAAAACTCCTTCCTGAAAGAATATCACAGTGGGTAGCCCTAACAGCAGTATAATGATCCCAAAACCCACTGCTGCCATACCTCGTTTCCAGCCGTATTCGTCCTTAAAGAAGCTTACCACAGGTGTCCCCATTGCCAATGATGAAGTTATCCCAGCAAAAAACAGCAACCCGAAAAATGCAACCCCGGCTAATGCTGACATCACATCACCCCATTGGGCAAAAAGGAACGGCATGGTTCTAAAACCCAGACCCAAGCCACCTAAATTAGTAAGTTCCACTACCTTATCAATGCCAAAATATCCGATTGAAATGGGAATAATTATCGAGCTGCCCAGAACAATCTCTACAAACTCATTGGTAAACCCTGCCGACATAGCATTACATGCAATATCATCCTTGGAGTTAACAAACGATGCATAAGCGTGAATACACCCCATGCCCACTGAAAGAGTAAAAAATATCTGACCGGCTGCGGCAAGCCAAACCTTTGGGTTGGCCAACGAATTAAACTCTGGTGTCCATAAAAAATTTAAGCCAAGAACTCCATCATAAACGGCACCATCCGATCCTGCTTTGAGTGAAATACCTTTTATCGCCAGAAAAATTCCAAAAACAATTAACAGAGGAACCCCTATTTTAGCAGCTTTTTCAATCCCTCCACTCAACCCTTTGCTGAGAATCCAAACGTTCAGGCTAAGACATAGCAGAAAGAAAATTATCGCTTCATATGGAATTCCCGTTGAGGAGGTTGTAACATCAAGATAACCGCTAAAAAAAGAGGCAACCTGGTGCTGGTCCATGCCATTAAAAGTGCCTACAACTGAATGATACACGTATGATATTGTCCAACTCTCCATGTAGCAGTAATAGGATGCAATGGCTATGTTGCTGAAAATCCCAAATACTCCAATATACATCCAAAACTTTTTTTGACTCATCTTCTGAAGAATCATTGGGGTGGTATGATAACCAAACTTACCGCCATACCTGCCAGATGACCACTCGATCAACAGCAGAGGTAGTCCCAAAAGGATTAAACTTACAATATAGGGAATTATAAAGGCCCCGCCTCCATTTTGAACAGCCTGAACCGGAAAGCGAAGGAAATTCCCAAATCCCACAGCATTGCCAGCCATGGCCAATACAAGGCCAACCCTTGATCCCCATTTCTCTGTACCTGGGTTAAGTATCGGATTTTGACTCATTTCTAAGGTTGTTTTTTTAGGATAAAAACTTAATTTTATAAGATTCGTGTTTATTGGAAAGGATTAAAAGTAGAAATTTAAAATTTAATAGCAATAGATGTTCAATTACTTTTGGTCTCTTTTTGTTAATATGATCTATATCATTGATTTTCAAAAAATTTTTATACTATATTTGTCCAAAGGTTTTTGGTTATGAACCTATTAATTACACCCACACTCTACCATAATAACGGCAAAGGTTTGTTCTCCTGCTGGATTTGCTGATATTTCCAATTCTCTTTTTGCTGATTCTGTTTCAAATTCTTTTTAAAGGAACTGAGATTTTGTATTCATTAACCGCGATTAACAAAAAGGTGTAAATCACAAATAAAAAAGATAGTCTTTAATCCCTGTAATCTGGTATATAATGTCTGAACTTGCTGGTTTAATTTTCGATATCCGCCATTTCTCCGTGCACGATGGTCCGGGAATACGTTCAACGGTATTCTTTAAAGGTTGTCCTTTACGATGCGCCTGGTGCCATAATCCCGAAAGTCAACTTTTTAAACCAGAAAAATGGGTAAGAAATCACCTGATTAATGAAAAAAAGTTTGAGGTAACTGAGATCATTGGTAGACAAATGAGTGTTGCAGAGGTAATGCTTGAGGTTGAAAAGGATATTGCTATTTTCGATGAATCTGCCGGCGGGGTAACATTTTCGGGGGGAGAACCATTTGCGCAACCAGAATTCTTACGAGCATTGCTTATTGCCTGTAAGGCAAAGGAGATTCACACCACCATTGACACCTGTGGTTTTGCCCCAAAATGGGTAGTGGAAAGTTTAATTCCATACACTAATCTGTTTCTGTATGATCTGAAACTTGCCAATAACATTGAGCATAATAAGCACACAGGTGTATCGAACAGGTTAATACTTGAAAACTTGGACATGATAGTCGGCTTAAAGAAAAATGTTATAATTCGCATTCCATTGATTCAGGACATCACCGATACCGATAAAAACCTGAAAGAATTGAGAGATATTATTCATAAATATCCAAGTATCGAAAGGGTTGATTTGCTGCCATTTCACAATATCGCCAAAAGCAAATATGAGCGATTCGCAAAGGAATATAAATTAACCAACACAGATGCATTCAACAGTATTAAAGCCGAACAAATTAGGGATTATTTCAAGGAGATGGTTCCAACGGTAACATTAGGCGGTTAAACTTGCCATTTTGAGTGTTACAAAGTATAGAAGTATCGCTCATTGGATCAATGAATAAAAAAAAAGTTAAACTATTCACATTTCACAATATGAAAGAAAGAATAAAAAAGTTAAGGGAACAGAGCCTTCGGGCAATCAACACCTTCTCTCCCGAAAGGGCTAAGCTGGTCACTGAGTTTTATAAATCAGGCGAAACCGAAAAGCATTCAATTCCGGTTCAACGGGCGTTGTGCTTTAAGTACATAATGGCTAATAAAACAATCTGTATTAACGAAGGGGAGCTGATTGTTGGCGAAAGGGGCCCTGCGCCCAAAGCTACATCAACATATCCCGAAGTTAGTCTTCATACGTTGCCCGACCTGGAGATTTTAAACTCCCGACCCAAGGTTTCATTCAAGGTTGATGATGCCACCCGCAAAATTTACGAGGAAACAATAATTCCTTTCTGGAAAGGAAGAACACAACGCGACAGAATATTTGCAAATCTTAGCGATGAGTGGAAACAAGCCTACGAGGCTGGGGTTTTTACGGAGTTTCAGGAGCAACGTGCTCCTGGTCACACTGTGGCAGGTAAAAAAGTGTTTCTGAAAGGATTGCTGGATTTTAAAGTTGATGTAAAAGAAGCATTGATAAAACTTGATTTTAAGAACGATCCGCAAGCCATTGAACGTCGGGAGGAGCTGAAAGCGATGGATATTGCTGCCGATGCCCTTATCATTTTTGCCAACCGGTATGCCGATGAGCTGGAAAAGTTGGCATCGAAAGAAAAAAATTCGGTTCGAAAAGAGGAGTTAATTGAAATGGCCAGGATTTGCCGGAAGGTCCCGGCAAATGCTCCGGCAACTTTTCACGAAATGCTTCAACATTATTGGTTTATTCATCTTGGAGTAATTACAGAACTGAACCCTTGGGACTCGTTCAATCCCGGAAGATTAGATCAACATTTATACCCATTTTATAAACGTGAGCTGGATTTGGGTGTACTAACAGAGGATCGTGCAGTTGAACTTCTTCAATCGTTTTGGGTGAAATTTAACAACCATCCCTCGCCACCAAAAATGGGGGTTACAGCCGAGGAGAGCAATACCTACACCGACTTTTCGCTTATCAACCTTGGCGGCGTTAAGGAAGATGGCAGCGATGCCGTTAACGATCTCACCTACATTCTGCTAGATGTGATTGAAGAAATGCGGATTCTGCAACCAAGCTCAATGGTTCAAATCAGTAAAAAAAATCCCGACAGGTTTGTGAAACGCGCTGTTCGAATTGCAAAAACTGGATTTGGACAACCTTCTTTCTTCAACACCGATGCAATAGTTCAACAACTATTGAGCCAGGGAAAATCCATTGTTGATGCGCGTAATGGCGGAGCCAGCGGTTGCGTGGAGACCGGCGCATTTGGAACCGAAGCGTATATCCTTACTGGCTACTTTAACCTGAATAAGGTTTTGGAAGTCACGCTAAACAACGGGGTTGATCCTATGACAGGTAAGGCCATCGGCCTTAAAACCGGAAATCCTGATGATTTTCAATCGTTTGATGAGTTGTATGCTGCATTCGAAAAGCAACTCAACTATTTTATTGATATAAAAATTGAGGGGAATAATGTTATTGAGAAACTTTGGGCGGTTTATATGCCTGTGCCCTTGCTCTCTTTAATAACCGAGGATTGTATAAAAAATGGGAAAGATTATAATGCCGGTGGCACTCGTTATAATACCAGCTATATCCAGGGTGTTGGCCTGGGAAGTATTACAGATAACTTAACAGCAATCCGGAAACATGTTTTCGATGATAAAACCATCACTATGGGTGAATTGCTGAAAGCATTGCAATCAAACTTTGAGGGATACGACCAATTGCGCCACGACGTAATTTACATAACACCAAAATGGGGAAATAACGATGATTACGCCGATAGGCACGCCACAATGGTTTTCAACAGTTTTTACAATGCGGTCAATGGTCGTCCGACTTCACGTGGTGGTGTTTTCCGAATCAATATGCTTCCCACAACCAGCCATGTTTACTTTGGCAGCAAGATTGGTGCAATGCCCGATGGTCGGTTGGCCAAAGAACCGTTGAGTGAAGGGATCAGTCCGGTTCAGGGTGCTGACCGAAAAGGCCCAACCGCTGTGATTCAATCGGCTGCCAAAATTGACCATATCAAAACAGGAGGAACACTGCTTAACCAGAAATTCTCGCCTTCGTTTTTCAATAGTGAAGAGAGTTTAGATAAGATGGTGGGGTTAATCAGATCATATTTCAAACTTGATGGACATCACATCCAGTTTAATGTTGTAAATGCCGAAACATTGAGAGATGCACAGAAACATCCAGAGAAATATCAGGATTTAATAGTACGAGTTGCAGGCTACTCTGACTATTTCAACGATTTAGGAGAAGCATTACAGAATGAGATTATACGAAGAACAGAGCACGTGGCATATTAGAGTATCTAAATATAATAACCCAAGATTATAAAATCATGTTCAGCAAACAAACCTATATCAATCGCCGTAACCAGTTACGCTCCCAGTTTAAATCCGGCGTTTTACTTTTCATTGGAAACGATGAGAGCGGTATGAATTATGAGGACAACTCATATCGTTTTCGCCAGGACAGCACCTTCCTTTACTACTTTGGATTAAGCAGGCCGGGGCTTTATGCTCTGATGGACATTGAAAGCGGTAACGATTATATTTTCGGCGATGATTTCACCATCGACAGCATTGTTTGGATGGGATATCAGCCAACTATCAAGGAAATAGCTATGGCTATTGGAGTTGATAAAACTGGCTCTGTCGGGGAGTTTTTTAACAAAGTAAAAGGGTTTCCCCTTTCTTCAATTCATTTTCTTCCTCCCTATCGGCCAGAGCATCACCTGAAATTGATGAATATTCTGGGTATCAATCAATCCGAAATTTCTGCCAAAGCAAGTATTCCGTTTATTACATCTGTTGGAGAGCAGCGGAATATTAAATCAGAAGAAGAAATAAATGAGATTGATTATGCTGTGTCTGTTACAACAGAAATGCATCAAGTGGCAATGCGTTCCACGCTTCCGGGTATGACTGAGGCTCAGGTTGCTGCAAAAGTTTATGAGGTGGCTCTTGCTGCTGGTGGCGATATAAGCTTTCCAATTATTGCCACAATCAATGGGCAAACTCTGCATAACCACTTCCATGGAAATATTATTAAAGAAGGTCAGCTCTTTCTTTTGGATGCAGGATTTGAAACCAAACTTGGTTATGCTGGCGATATGAGTAGCACATTCCCTGTTGGAAAAACTTTCACTGAAAAACAAAAAGAGATATACAGAATTACACTCGCTGCTCATAATGGAGCAATAGCTATGTTAAAACCAGGAGTACATTTTCGTGATGTTCATTTCCATGTTGCAAAGACAATCTTTGATGGTTTAAAGGAACTTGGGTTTACTAGAGGCAATACTGAAGATGCTGTTCAAAATGGTGCCCATGCTCTTTTCTTCCCATGTGGAACAGGGCATCTGATGGGTCTTGATGTTCACGATATGGAAAATCTTGGGGAGCAATATATTGGCTATTGTGGGGTTCCAAAGAGTAAACAATTTGGATTGAAATCTCTTCGATTAGGACGTGAACTTAAACCGGGATTTGTACTTACAATCGAACCTGGTATATACTTTATTCCTGAACTAATTGACCTATGGCAGCAAAACGGAACAAATAAAGATTTTATCAATTTCGATAAGGTTAATGAATATCGAGGATTTGGCGGTATACGAAACGAGGAGGATATTCTAATAACCGAAACAGGGCATCGGATTTTAGGTAAGCCGTTGGCAAAATCTATTGAGGAGGTTGAGGCTGAAAGAGCCCTGGCTTTCTAATATGGGGCTAAAGCCCCAAACTTCTTAAAATAATTATTGCCGTTTGCTTAAGTAAACGGCAATAAGATTAAATAACATAACTTGACTATAGTCACATCTTTTATATATCTCAATTAAGTGTTCAAAAATTATTGATCATCCATTCTTCATTCTCCATTATTTCAACCTATCTTTGCTGAGTAATGGTTCTTTAATGGTTTTCAACCATTTTGAATAATAGGGAATGCTGTGAAAATCGGCAACAGTACCCGCTGCTGTAAGTTCTATTAACCGAGAGGTAACCCTGCCACTGTCCGGCAATTGCCTGATGGGAAGGCACCTGCGAGGGGAACAAGTCAGAAGACCTGCCATTACTAAAATTAAAAAGCTTTCGGGATAAAAAGCAAGAAAGTGTTATGACCTTTTGCTTTCCCCGAATTGTTCCTAACGGGTTAAAAGCATGATTAAGAATTTATTTCATTATCGAATCTTTCTACAAAGTATTGTTATTGCCCCTCTTTTTGGGGGGAGTTTTCCCTTATTTTCTCAAATATTAGAGGATACCTTAAAAATAGAGAGTGTTTCTATCTACCAGAAACGACCTATAACTGGTAATTTGCCGGGAGCTAAAATTATCTCCATCGATTCTCTGACAATTGCAAGCAAAATGAATAACAACCTTGCAGATTTACTTCAGGAGAATAGCCCGTTATTTATAAAAACCTATGGAAGAGGATCGTTTGCAACTATATCAATGAGAGGTACAGGAACATCTCACACCAAGGTGCTTTGGAACGGGCTAAACATAAACTCACCAATGACAGGATCTGTGGACTTTTCAACCCTTCCGGTTTATTTTATTGATGATATCAATATCCACTATGGCCAATCTTCAATGGTTTTTGGGAGCGGTGGACTGGGCGGTGCGGTTAACCTGGAGAGTAATATAGAGTGGTCTGACAGAATTGGGCTTAAAGTATTTCAAACTATTGGGAGTTACAACACTTACTCATCGGCAGTTAAAGCTGTATATGGTTCAAAATATAACATCCGGTTTCAAACACGGGCATTTTATGAATCATCCGAAAATAATTTTACTTACCAGAATACTGCTGATATTTCCAAAAAAAATCCAATGGAACGGCAAAAGAATGCCGATTACACCAAGAATGGCGTTTTACAGGAGGTGCATTTTAAAACAAAAAATAACCTGATCGATGCCAATTTCTGGTTTAGCTATCTTAACCGTAGCATTCCTAAACTTATGAGTAACTATTCAGTTGACGAAAAGAACCGGCAACTCGATTATACAACCAAGGGGCTTATCCGATGGCGATATTTTACTGATTATTCAAATCTTGAGGTTTCTGTGGGCTACTACACGCAAGCGATTGATTACTTCCTGATTAAATACCCAGCATACAATTCACCTGAAAAAATTGTGGATAACAACAATGGTTCAACCACGTTTTTTAATAATGTAAAATACGAAAAAGCAATATCAACATGGTTGAATCTTTCTTTGGGCTCAAGGCTAAACAGGGATGATGTTAATACATTCGATTATAAAACGACGCAGGGTTATTCGCATCAAAGAACTGAATTGTCTTTATTTACAAGCCTGGGGTTTAAACCGGCTCAGTTTTTAAAATTCGATCTCCTTTTCCTTAAAGATTTATTATCAAAATATGCCGATCCGGTTCTTCCGTCATTGTCCGCAGAGTTGAAACCATTCAAAAAAAATAATCTTTTTATTAAATCAACAATTGCCAGGAACTACCACATTCCATCATTAAACGATCTTTACTGGAATCCAGGAGGAAATCCGAACCTTAAACCCGAAAAATCCACCACTTACGAATCCGGAGTTAAGTATGATGTCGAATTAGGGGGATATTCCGGCGAGGTTGAAGTAACGGGGTTTTCATCAAGAATTGAAAACTGGGTTATGTGGTTGCCCAGTTTTAAAGGATCATGGGAGCCAAGAAACATTGATTTTGTTAATAATAAAGGGGTTGAGTTTTCATTGAATAATGTTTATAACCTGGATAAAATCAGGTTTATTCTGAAAACCAGCTATAGCTATTCCAAAACTACTCATAATGGGAAGCAGTTGCCTTTTATTCCATTGCAATCTGCCGTTATATCATCCACTTTACAAATAAAAAAAATCCACATTACCCACAATTTCTGTTACTATTCTGAAAGGTTCACAACCACCAGCAATAACCCAAATCAGGTTAAAACTCTATATCCTTACTACATGAACAGCTTATCCACAGGGGTAACGCAAATGATAAGGAAATCGTCTGTTCATTTTATTTTCCGAATCGACAACCTTTTCAATGAAAGCTACCAGTCAATTCTCTGGCGGCCCATGCCGGGTAGAAATTACTCATTAAACATTATGCTGGATTTATGAAACCCCGCTATTTAAAAAATATTTTAATTAGGTTGAAGGTAATCTTTGGTGCTTTGTTTTTGACTTTCAGCTATATAATGTTTTCCTGCATGGATGATAATATCCAGACAACTAAATTTAATTTGTTCGGAAGTCGCGGAGTTTTTATCGTTAATGAAGGCAATTATTTATATGGTAATTCCAGCCTTAGTTACTATGATATTGAAAATAAGCAGGTTGTTAACGATATCTATTCAAAAGCAAATGGCATACCCCTTGGTGATGTAGCTTACTCAATGGAAATTCGGGACGGAAAAGGCTATGTTGTTATAAACAATTCAGGGTGTATTCACATAATTGATTTAAACACAGTTGAACTTACCGGAACAATCACCGGGTTAACCTCACCCAGGTACATCCGGTTTGTAAATGATCAAAAAGCGTTTGTCAGCGATCTTTATGCCAGGGGTTTAACAGGAATAAATCCAAATAATAAATCTAAAATATCCTTTATACCTACCGGAAAAAAATCGCTTCCATATTTTCGACATTCATCAGAACAGATGATTGTGCTTAACAACGAGCTGTTCACCAATAGCTGGTCTTTCGATACCAAAATCATGGTGATTGATTTACTAAAAGAAGAGGTGGTTGATAGTATTGAAGTAGGTCTTCAACCCCTTTCAATGGTTCTGGATAAAAACAATAAAATCTGGGTTATAAATGATGGCGGCTATCCGGGGAACCCTGTTGGGTATATCAATCCTTCGATAATGAGAGTAAATCCAACCTCCAGAACCGTTGAAAAAACTTTTGCTTTACCTTTAAATTCGATTATAGGCAAACTATCCATTACATCCGATCTCGATTCTGTTTTTTTCATCTGTAATGATATTTTTAAAATGGATATTAATTCAAACACTTTACCCATAAACCCAATAATCTTTAGAACATACAATACCTTCAGGTCAATCGGGATTGATATAGTAACCGGTGATATTTATGCTGCCGATGCTGGCGATTACTTTAGCGAAGGTAAAATATTCAGGTTCAAATCCAACGGTGTGCCGGTTGACACATTTTCTGTAGGAATTACTCCGACATACTTTTGTTTTAATTAGTGAATTAACGGCTTTTTTATAATCTTTGTTTTCAATATCAACCTAAAATAATATGAAAAGAATTTACTTTTTAATAGTTGTTACATCAGTATTTCTTGCTTCGTGTAACAGCAAAACACAAGAAAATATTACCCCTAAAGGCAAGCTTTACATAATTGGCGGGGGTGAACGTCCCTACGAAATGGTAAAGCAGATGATTGATCTATCAGGAGTTAAAGATGGAAAGTATATAGTGGTTCTGCCAATGGCCAGCTCTGTTCCTGATTCTTCTGCTATTTGGTGTATGGATCAATTTAAAAATAATGGGATCAGCAATATCACCTCTTTTAATTTTAGAAAAGGTGAGGAAATATCCCAATCAAAAATTGATTCGCTCGAGAATGCCGGGATGATCTATATAGGTGGCGGCGATCAGAGTGTGTTCATGGGAATTGTCCTGAACACCCCAATATACACTGCAATACATAATGCTTACAAGAATGGTGCTGTTATTGCTGGCACTAGCGCTGGTGCTGCTGTAATGAGCAAAAAGATGATTACCGGGAACCAGCTCAGACATCCCAAAGATGAACTTTATAAACACATTGAACCCAATAACATAGAGATTGCAGAAGGCCTTGGGTTGCTTGAGGGGGCAATAATTGATCAGCATTTTGTGAAACGCGCCCGGTTAAACAGGCTAATTTCAGCGGCTATTGAAAACACAAACGAACTTTGTATCGGGATTGATGAGTCAACGGCGATTCTCGTTAGTGGTGATTCCGCTACCGTTTGCGGGGGAAGTCAGGTAATAGTGATTGATGCATCAAAAGCAATTACAGAGCAGACAGACAGCTTGCTTAAAGCACAAAATATCAAACTCGATGTTCTGTTTAAAGGCGATAAGTTCAAATTAAAAAAGTAAAAAATCTATAAGGAAGAAAATGAAAATCAACCCACACGATAATTCCTGTGGGTTTTCTTTTTAATGACATTTATCAATAAAACATCTCCAATAAATCATTGATAATCTAATTATAGATTAATAATTTGTACTTTTTTTACAGTTCAAATAATCATACCCCAAACCAACAAACTACATCGCACTATGAACCTACCTAATAGCTACAGAAATTGGATGTCAATGTCTGGTACAGTCATTGCTATTTGTGGATTTTTGGCATTTTTCCTATTGCTTCTTATTACCTCAATCTCAGGTTCAGAGGCTGTTTATATGGGCCTTTTAATCTTCCTGATTACACCGGGTTTTATTATTGGTGGATTGCTTCTCATACCAATTGGAATGAGCCTGGAAAGAAGGAGAATGAAAAGGACAGGCGCTGTTTCATCAAAAGACTGGCCGAGAATTGATTTAAACATTAAAGCAACCAGAAATGCAGTATTGGTTTTCATTACAGTGACCATTGTATTTGTTATATTAACGGTTATTGGCACCTGGAAAGGTTATCATTACACCGAATCGGTTGAGTTTTGCGGTAAACTTTGTCATCAGGTTATGGATCCGGAGTACACAACCTACCAGAATTCTCCCCACGCCCGGGTAAAATGCGTTGAATGCCACGTAGGTGAAGGTGCTGACTGGATGGTTAAAGCAAAAATATCCGGCATAAGGCAAGTATTCAAATCAATACTGGGGACCTACCCGCGACCAATCCCTACTCCAATCAGGAATTTACGACCAGCCCGTGAAACCTGCGAGAAATGCCATTGGCCACAGAAATTCTACACCCAGCTGATCCGCACAGAAAAGTATTTCCTTGCCGACTCAGCAAACACAGAATGGAATATCATCTTAAAAATGAAAATCGGGGCTGAACATGAAGCCATGGGAAATATCTCAGGAAGTCACTGGCACATAAACCCCAATTACCAGATTGAGTATATTTTTGATGATGATAAAAGGGAGTCCATCCCTTGGGTAAAACTAAAGGATCTCCGATCCGGATCAGAAACAGTGTTTGTTGATGAGGAAAATACGTTGGCAGATTCTTCCCTGGCCGCTTTTTCCCCAAGAACTATGGATTGTATGGATTGTCATAACCGGCCATCACATAACTTTCTTTCACCCCCAATCTATGTAAATAAGCTGCTTGCCGGTTCGCCCGAACTTACCAATATACCCTGGATAAAAAAGAGTGCAATGAAAACTTTAAGCAACATCTATCCAAATATTGATAGTGCATTGGCAGGAATTAAGCAAAATATGACCGATTATTATACCATCAAACACCCTGAAGTACTGAAATCACATACTGATCAAATAGATAAAGCAATAACGGGAGTGCAAAATGCTTACTCTAAAAATGCATTCCCAAGAATGAAAGTTACATACCTCGATTTTTCACAGCACATCGGGCACATGGAGACCAAAGGCTGTTTCCGCTGCCACGATGATAAACATAAATCGCCTGAGGGGAAAGTAATTTCAAAGGATTGTAAGCTCTGCCATACAATTATAGGACAAGGTGAAAAAAACAAATTTGCCTTAACCGATGTGAATAGCAGCCTAGATTTTATTCATCCAATCGACATTGGAGATGAATGGCAGGTTTCCTTTTGCTCCGACTGCCATAACAACCTTTTCCCTTAAATGATGGATTAGGAGATGTGAATTTCAATACCCTTAATAGAAAAGAAAAGGAGTGATTGGTTAGATCACTCCTTTCTTATGTAAATAGTCATTATACAGTATATTTTGAGGCAGTTCCAGCAATACTACACTTTGATAATATATCTTTGCAAAATTGATATCACAAAAAGGAATGATCGCTGAAATAAAATCTGAAAATCGTTGGTTTGCGGCTTACACAAAACCTCGCAATGAAAAAAAGGTTTTTGATCGTTTACTTTCCTCCGGAATTGAAACTTTTCTTCCACTTCAAAAAAGAATCAAGCAGTGGAGTGATAGAAAAAAAATGGTGGAAGAGCCCCTTTTTCGGTCCTATATTTTTGTAAAAATATCCGCAAAAGATTACTATAAGGTGCTTAATACTCCTGGGGTTGTAAGATACATCACTTTTGAAGGTAAAGCTGTGCCCATTCCCGAAAAACAGATTGATCAAATAAAACAGCTGCTCGAACAAGACATTGAAATAGAGGCCATTGAAGAAAACATTGAGCCCGGAACAATCGTTGAGGTTCGCTTTGGATCTCTAATGGGTTTGCTGGGAGAATTAATTACCCATCAGGGTAAGAAAAAGGTGGTGGTGAGAATCGATCATATTTCGCATTCTCTTCTTGTTACCTTACCCTCCAAATATGTTATCAAAACAAAAGGGTAACTGCTAGCCCTTAACCGGAATTTTTTCAACTCTCCGTGAGTGACGCCCACCTTCAAATTCAGTTTCAATAAAAGCTTTTACAATAAGTTTGGCTTCATTAATCTGTAAGTACCTGGCTGGTAAAGCACAAATATTTGCGTTGTTATGTTGCCTGGCTAATCTTGAAATTTCATCGTTCCAGCATAATGCTGCGCGGATTTTCTGATATTTATTGGCTGTAATGCTCATCCCATTCCCGCTTCCACATAACAAGAACCCAAAATTATAATCCCCTTCTGAAATTGCCCGTGATAAAGGATGTGCAACATCAGGGTAATCAATGCTTTCATCGCTATGAGTGCCAAAATCCCATACCTGATAGCCCAGATCCTCTAAATATTTTTTTACCTCTTCTTTCAGAAAATACCCGGCGTGATCACAGCCAATTGCAATTTTCAGCGCTTTCATTTTTGTTTATTTTTGCAAAGATAATTTGTTTCAGCCTTTTTGTAAACAATTCATTGCTACAAATATTTTAGGCATTTTTTAATGGCAGGTATTTATATTCATATCCCCTTTTGTAAGAAAAAATGCCCATACTGTGATTTCTACTCAGTAGGAGTTACAGGCAAACTCGATCATTTTCACAAACTGATCATCAAAGAGCTTGAGCTCAGAAAAGAGTTCCTGGGAAATCAACAAATAGAAACAATCTATTTTGGCGGGGGAACACCTTCGGTTTTAAAGGCAGAAACAATCGGTGATATAATCTCATTCATATTCAACAATTTTGATGTGGCCAAAAACCCTGAAATCACAATTGAGGTAAACCCAGATGATGTGGACAAGGAACTTCTTATTAAATATCAAGCATTTCATATTAACCGGATAAGTATCGGAGTTCAATCATTTGATGATTCTGAATTGCAGATTCTTGGCCGAAGACACACTGCCCTTAAGGCCATGGCGGCAATTAAATTATTGCAGGATTTAAGGTTTTCTAACATCAGCATTGATTTAATTTATGGCATTCCCGGTTCTACTATTTCTAGTTGGGAAACCTCCCTGAGACAGGCATTGGAATATAATATCACACATCTTTCATGCTACCACCTTACTTTTGAGGAGGGCACCCCTTTTTACCGGAAACTCATAAGAAATGAAATTTCACCAGTTAACGAAGAATTAAGTAAAAAGCAGTATGAACTACTAATTAACCTTACAAAAGAAAACAGCTATACACATTACGAAATTTCGAATTTTGCAAAGGACGGTTACTTCTCGCGCCATAATTCATCGTACTGGAAAGGGTTGCCATATTTAGGAGTTGGACCTTCTGCTCATTCATATCGACCTTATGAAAGATTCTGGAATCCTAAATCGTATAACACCTGGAAAGAAATGATTGATTCAGAGGATTTCAACCTTGAAGGTGAAGCACTGGATTTCAAAACACAATACAACGAACTTATTTTAACAAGACTAAGGACAATTTATGGTGTGTCTTTGGTTGAAATTCAGAGCAGATTTGGAGCGGATTACACTTCTCATTTTGTAAAAAACGCAAAGAAATATATGGAAACCGGGTTAATTGTTTTTCACGAGAGTTTATATAGAATTCCACAAAAACACTATTTAATTAGCGATTCTATTGTTTCTGATTTAATGATTATCTGATAAGTAAATTTTAGTATGTTAATAACAGAAAAGGCGTTGCTTCGCAACGCCTCCCTGCCTAAACCTCATAATCTTTTCCCTAATGCCCAAGTTAACCCGTTATAATTTTGAAATTAAATATTGTAAGTAAATATACGTTATAACAGGATGAATTTCAAATAATTTTTTACCAACTCTATTAAATCATCGACAAAAATACTTGATGATATTTTATTGCAACCTTCTCCCAGGAGTATTCTTCTTCTAATCTTTTGATAAAACTACTCTTGAAGGTTAAATTTTTCTCTCTTTGATTATTTTCTAATCCTGAAACTTGTTCTACTAAATCCTGTTCACAAGTAAAATAATTACCGTTGGGCTCCAATACATACCTGTTAAAGGGATTATTATGGGCAATTATTATGCAACCGCAAGCCATGGCTTCAAGTAGAGAGGGATTGGTTCCACCTACAGAGTGCCCGTGAATATATGTACAGCAATTATACCTCAGCTCATTTAAAACATTCTGATCGTACAACCCGTTGATAAAAATTATTTTACTCTCTTTGTTATACTTTTTATAAATTTTTAGGCCATAATTATCGGAAATTTCTCCTATTACAACTGTTGGATAATTAAAACTTGTGGCTGATTTCAAAACAACATCTAAACTATTTTCAGGTGTAATACGGGCAATAACCAAATGAAACTTCTTTTCCGTAAGTTTATAATATTTTAGAGAATCTTTACCGGATAATTTTAAAGGAATATACGTTCCATAAGGGATGTATGTGCTTTCAACCTTATACTTGTTAAAAACATATTGAGCAATCCGGGGATGATCACTTATTACCCGGGCACAATATTTTATTGATAAATACTCGGTGATTTTTAAAAAAAGTTTACCCACCAATCCCCATTTTGAACGCTTGTGCTCAAGACCATCAACATTAACAACGATTTTTGTTACAGCAAGTTTTTTAAAAAAGGGAAGCCAAATTGCGAAAGAGTGCCCACATTCAAGTGCTAAATCAAATTTGCTGTTCGAAAACCAAATTAACGATTTTAGATCGTAAAGCAAAGTTTGAATATTGCGCGGTAAGTAGGCTGGTATTGTGATGGGAATTACTTTTAAATTGTTCCCCGAAATGGTTGGTTCTTCTTTTTTGTTCACTGGTTTTAAAACCGAGATTTGGTAATCTCTTTTAGATAGCTCAAGAGACAAAACCTCTGCAAAGCGCTCAAAACCTCCATATCTATTGGGGATACCGCGAGTTCCCAGAATTGCTAGCTTAATCACTTTAAACTATTTGGAATTTGTCCCGTTACCAACTTTGGGGATTGTAAAAGAAAATACCGTGCCAACTCTATCTTCGCTTTCTACATGAATCTTCCCTCCGTTCCTGTCAACAAATTCCCGGCAAAGGATTAACCCCAGCCCAGTACCCTTTTCCTGCATGGTTCCAAAGGTGGTAAAGCTGGCATCAAGCTGGAAAAGCTTGCTTAAATCATTTTTGGATATACCAACGCCGTTATCAGCCACCTGGATTTTCCAAAAATCATCGTCGCTTTGAACTAAAATTTTTACCTCACCGCCAATTTTGGTGAATTTTATCGCATTAGATAATAGATTACGTATCACTGTTGTAATCATATTAGAATCGACGTATGCAAACTTATCTTCAATATTGGAGGTAAAAATTTTTATTCCCTTTTGCTGAGCATTTCCTTTTAGTAGTTCAATATTATCGGTTATTAAATCAGAAATATTGACAATCTTTAACCGCAAGGGCATTCTTCCGGTTTGCAGCATCGACCATTGTAGAAGATTTTCAAGCAAATTGTAAGTGTTGTTTGAATATTTGTAGATCTGCTGAATAAAAATTTTTAGTTTTTCAGGCTCAAAGGTTTCAAACTCTCTTGCCAGCAATTCAGATAACCCCAATACTGTGCTAAAAGGATTTTTTAAATCGTGGGCTATTATAGCAAAAAATTTATCCTTTGTAGAATTCAGCGATTCCAACTCTTTCCGCTGTACTTCCAGCTCTTCCTTTTGTTTTTTTATCTCCCTGTTCTTTGTGGTCAATTCTGCTTCAAGAATGTTGTAGTCCCTTAATCGCCAAACCAAACCCCTCAACATAGACCGATTAATTCCAGGATGTTTTTCTATTAGTGAATAGAAGACAGCACCCTCAAGGTAAAGTAAATGAGTTGATTCTAAGGCCGTTACCGAGGTTGAACGTGGGGAGGAGTCAATTAAAGAGTATTCACCAAAGTACTGTGTTGGCTCAAAAATAGCATATACATGCTCCCCAACATGGGCTTTAACCTTACCCTTTGTTACGAAATACAGGGTATTATCATTATCCCCTTTATTAAAAAGTACCTCGTTCTTTTTTATGGTTTTGGACTTGAGAGATCGGACAATATCCTCTAAAACAAAATCATCCAAGTCGGCAAAAAGGCTGATTGATTTAACTATTGATATTTTTTGCTTTATTTCATCAGCGCTTAGCATCTCTTTTTTTTGCAATATTATTAAAAGTATTCATATTTCGGGTTTTTTTCAATTCAGATAATTTTTATTACGATGAATATTAAAAAATAGATTCTGTTTTTGCTCGAATAAATCTTTTTTTCTTATGTTTAGGATGATTTTCATCTGGTTAAATTAAGGCATTATGAATACTAAACTCAAAATATGGCAGAAGATTATAATCTTCATCCTGGGAACAGCAATAGTTGTGTTTACTACCATTTTTGTATTTATCAGCCTTACATCAAAGAATATAATCTATAAAGATGCCACCGACTTAACCAATGCCCAGGCAAAACAATATGCCCTCCAGATGGAGAATTGGCTTAACAGCGATATGGCAATCGCCCGAACCCTGTCAAACGCATTTCTTGAATATCGGAATTTACCACAGGAGCAATGGCAGGATTTATTCAAGAAAATGTACAACAAGGTTATCCTTGTCAACCCTCACATCGATGCGTTTTGGGATAGCTGGGAAATAAGCAACCTCGACCCAAAATGGGATAAACCCTTTGGCCGTTATTTCTACATCGTTTACCGGGAAAACGGGGTTATAAAAACCAAATCGGAAATTCGCAGCCTGACTGGTGACCCACCAACATACGGGGCAATGAAAAAAGCCGGGAAGGAAAGCATCGCCGAACCTTACATTTCCGTTTTACAAAAAGGAAAAACGATGACCTCCCTTGCATCTCCTCTCTTTGAAAATGGCAGGTTTATCGGCCTGATTGGCATTGATCTGGTTCTTAGCCGATTTAAAGAGCTAATTGATAATATAAAACCTTTTCCAAACAGCTACGCTTTTTTGCTTTCCAATCAGGGAACTTTTGCCGCCCACCCGGATACCGCATTATATCAAAAAAACATTACCGCAAAACTTCCAAAACTGGTAACCGATACAAAATTGCTGGAAAGAATTCAGAAGGGTGAAGCATTCAGTTTTTATTACACCGACAGTTTAAAAACAAGATACTTTTACTCAATAGCACCAATTTCTGTGGGCAACACCAAAACTCCCTGGGCAATAGGAATTGTTGTCCCTGAAAGGGAGTTAATGTACCAGGCAAATAAAAACTATAATATAAGTTTTATTGCTGGTGTTTTTGGTCTGTTAATTCTAATTATTGTTACCATTCTGTTCACAAGAAGTTTAACCATCCCAATTAATAAAATTACAGGCTATTTGTTGAATGTCTCTGTGGGAAAAATTGATAAAACCATGAGGATGGATATCCGTTCAGGAGACGAAATTGCTCAGATGGCCGAAGCGCTCAACAGTTCAATAGAAGGCCTGAACAATAAAACCGAATTCGCCCGGTTGATTGGTAGTGGGAACCTCGATGCCGATCTTACCCTTTTGGGAGAAGAGGATATTCTGGGAAAATCGCTAATCGAAATGCGCGATAGTCTCCGCAAAGCAAAAGAAGAAGAAGAAACCCGTAAACAAGACGAGGATAGGAGAAGATGGGTTAATGAAGGGCTTGCAAAGTTCGGGGAAATACTCCGTAGAGATAATAATAATCTGAGTAAATTAAGCGATGAAATTATTAAGAATATCGTTTGGTATCTCGAAGCAAACCAGGGCGGTTTATTCATTGCCAACGAAAAAGAGGGCTCTCTGACTTTCGATCTGGCTGCCTCCTTTGCATTCGATAGAAAAAAATACACTAAAAAATCATTCCTCCCTGGTGAAGGATTGGTTGGTACCTGTGCTGCTGAAAAGGACATTGTTTACATCACCGAAATACCTCAGGATTATATTGAGGTTACCTCCGGATTGGGTGGAGCAAACCCTAATGCACTGATCCTTGTTCCGCTCAAAATTGATCAGGAAGTGCTTGGTGTTTTAGAACTCGCCTCGTTTAATAGGTACAAACCTCAGGAAATCGAATTTTTACAAAAAATTTCTGAAACAGTAGCGTCAACCATCCGTTCAGTAAAAGTCAATGCTAAAACCGCTGAGCTTTTAGAAAAATCACAGGAGCAGGCAGAAATGATGGCGGCACAGGAAGAGGAAATGAGGCAAAATATGGAAGAACTGCAAGCCACACAGGAGGAAGCTGCGCGAAAAACATTTGAACTTGAAGGATTGGTTAATGCAGTAAACTCTTCATCTTATGTAATGGAATACGATGCAAAAGGGGTTGTAATAAATGTAAATGATGCTTACGTCAAATTGCTTGGAGTTCCCAGGGAGAATCTTATAGGGGTTCATCATTCTGATGGATTGGTTCTCTCTGATGCCCAAAAGATGACCTACGAACAGTTCTGGGCTGAACTTAGGAAAGGAAACATTAAAAAGCAAACCACAATAATGAGGATTAAGAATATAGAGTACCATTTTCTGGAAACATATACCCCAGTTATAAACCAGCAAGGAGAGGTGTATAAAGTACTAAAAATGGCGGTAGATGTTACAAACCTATTAAATAAGTAAAAATTATTTATACTTTATTTAATTGATATTTGAACCTTATAGCCGCTATAATTACGAATATTTAGTACGTTACCGTTATCTAGTATTAAATATTGCCCTTTAATCCCACCAAGCGTTCCGGAAAAAACCTGTACCTTATCAAACGAGTGTGATTTTACTTTTAATGGGTAATGTTCAAGAGGATAAATAATTGAATATTCAGCGTCATTTTCGGGTAAATAAGTAAACCCCTTACCATTAATAAATTCCAGGGCTTTTGATTTCTCATTTAATAACTTAAGCTGATCATCCTCAATACCTTTAAGCATCGCCTGCCAGTTGGTTTTATCAGCAATTACCTTTTTAAGTTCAACTTCAATTTGACCTGCTGTAAAGCGATTAGGGGTTCTACAAAGCAGTATAGTCCTAGTTGCACCTTGATCAATCCATCGGGTTGGAATTTGATGATGTCGGGTCACTCCTACTTTCAATCCACCGGTCCAAGCCAGGTAAACAAAGTGGTCTATCAAACAATGGTTTACTACAAATTCCATATCTCGTGCAACTCCCTCATGAGCTCTGCAGAGCTCCGGTCGTAAAACGCATTCCTCTGTTTCGGGTGCCGAAATAAAACATGGGTAACAAAACCCTTGGCCAAATGATTTTGTGGTTTTTCTGCCACACTTGATACAATATATTTCTCCCGTAAAACTAATTTCTATTTTTTTCCCAACCAGGAAGTTCATTGATAATACATCGTTATCAAGTTTAATTGTATAGCCAGGTTTAATCTGAAATTCAGTCCCCTCGTTTTCAACTTCCATTTTTCTAAGAATGCCGGTAGCCATATAATGTTTCTTTATGATACATAATTTATTCTCCAAATTTAATTTTATTCAATCAATTATTGACATGAATATCATACATTTAACAAATATAAAATATTCACAGATCAAAATTATTAACACATTTTAACTACCATGTATTGCATAGTATATTTTTATTACATATATTTGTATTGTCAAATTACTATAAAATAAAAGTAATAATTTAAAAAATGAAAAAGACTATTACAGTAAGCCTTGGTCGCAGCGTTTTCAATCTCGAGGACGATGCATACAATGTACTTAACGGGTACTTAAAAAGGCTAGAATACCACTTTGCAAAAGAGGAGGGGAAACAGGAGATTCTTGCAGACATTGAATCAAGAATAGCTGAGCACCTCAGAGAGGGTATCAGAACAGAGGGCCAGGTTATCGGGCTGGAGGAAGTTCAGCGCGTAATCCGCATTATGGGCGATCCGGGAGAAATTTCCGGTGATGATAACGAAAAGGGAAGCTATTCAACCAATTATCAGAGTTTCCGCAGACTTTACCGTGATGTTGACGATCGAATCTTAGGCGGGATTTGTTCCGGTATGGGCCATTACTGGCGAATTGAACCTCTGCTTTTTCGAATACTCTTCTTTATTACCCTTTTCTGGGGTGGTTTGGGCTTATTAACCTATATCATTCTTTGGATTGTGATCCCTCCGGCTATAACTACTTCCCAAAAACTTGAAATGCGCGGGGAAGCAGCAAATGCCGATAATATTGGGAGATCGTTCTCAGAGCAGAGATAGTTACTCCTTTCTTGTTACCTGATACTGATTATATAAAATTTATAATACAGAAACAAAATAATATTCAACCGTAATTCAGGCAACAAGGGAATAGGAGAAAAAAAGAAACATTAAAAAATATAAATAATTAAAACCATGAATTTAGATAATTCAAAAGCACAGATGAGGAAGGGTGTACTTGAGTATTGTATCCTATCCATCCTTTCACGTGGCGATTCATATACAACCGACCTAATAAATAAACTGAAGGAGGCAAAAATGATTGTAGTGGAAGGGACTCTTTACCCGTTGCTTACCCGTCAGAAAAATTCCCAGCTGCTCAGCTATCGCTGGGAAGAATCGCCCCAGGGGCCACCCCGAAAATACTATACCATTACAGATAAGGGTCGTGAATACCTTGCAGAACTTGATTCGAGCTGGAATGAGCTGGTTGAGACAGTAAACACAATACGTAACCTTAAATAGAAAAACTATGAAAACAACAGTTAAGGTTAGCCTTGGTGGCTTCTCATACCTCCTAGAAGAAGATGCATATAACCTGTTAAGCGGATACCTGAACTCGCTAAAAGAAAAGTTTGTAAACGATAAAGAAGGTGCTGATATAATTAAGGATATCGAAGAAAGGATTTCAGAGTTGGTCTCAGAAAAAAAAGGGCAGAACGAAGCCATCTCAATAGAAATCATTAAAGATATTTTAAAAACGCTAGGTGAGCCCGATGATTTTTCATTTGACCACCAAAAAGAGGATGACTTTCAACCCACTGAAAAACGCTACAAACGTCTTTATCGGGAAACGGAACACTCTTATATAGCAGGTGTCTGCTCTGGGTTAGGAGAATATTTTTCAGTTGATCCTGTTGTATTCAGGATTCTTTTCCTGGTGCTGATTTTTGTAAAAGGGTTTGGGCTCCTGGTTTACTTAATTCTTTGGATTGCTGTTCCAAGAGCAATTACACCCAGACAGAAGCTTGAGATGAAGGGTGAGCCGATAAGCCTATCAAATATTGAGAAAACAGTTAAAAATGAGTATAAAGAGGTTGGTGAAACATTTAAACGTAAAGGCTGGGCTGGTTTATTAAACAGATTTTTTGAAGTTCTTGGGAAAATGGCATTTGCTCTATTAAGGGTAATGCTGGTGTTTATTAAAGTTATTGCCATCATAATCGCTGCAATTTTAATAATTACAATGCTTCTGCTACTCTTTACGCTTATTGGAATTCTCTTCTTTGGTAGTGTTTTTGTAAGCAGTATTCTCCCTTCGATACATGGATTCTCGCTGGGTGAATTTATAACTTCCATGTTCGAGTTTAATTCCAGCATCTGGATTACTATTCCGTTGTTTTTTGTTATTGCCATACCAGTTTTAACATTACTGTACCTTGGTATTCGAATTTTATTCAGGTTTAAGGCAAGAGACGCCTTGCTCGGGTTAATTGCATCCGTTGTTTGGGCGTTATCAATAATCACCCTTGCTGTAATTTTGTTCTATCAGGTGAAAAGCTATGCCATCCGACAGCATGTAACTGAAACGGTTACGCTTGTTCCACCAGCAGAAAAAGGGCAATACCTCTATATAACAGCAACAGCCAAGCCCGATAGTCTGTACGACAATCCATCAAAATTAATTGATATTGACGATTATTCGTTTAGCCTTATTGATGGCAAAACATTGATATATGGGAAACCACACCTGTCAATTTCCAAAAGCGATGGCGATTACCCGGTTTTAGAATTAAAACGTTTGGCCCGGGGCGGTACACAACGGTCAGCCAGGGAAAATGCAGGAAGAATTGAGTATACCTACCAGCTAAAAGATACTCTATTAAACCTAAACTCTTATTTTACACTACCCAAAGATGCAAAATGGAAAGTTCAGGAGCTGGATTTAACCCTGAGGTTACCACAAGGGTATAAGATTTATCTTGATAAATCGCTAATTGACATCCTTGATTACCATCAACCATATTCTGATCTTTGGCCGGAGGAGCTGGTAAATAAACGTTGGACAATGGGCGATAAGAGCTTAAAAGAACACACCAGGTAATGATTTCCGAATTTGAATTAAAAAATTTGGTTCACGGCAAAAATGTATTATTTTTGCCGTGCTTTTTTTAGCAGATAATGATTGACCTATGGTGTAGTGGTAGCACAGCAGATTTTGGTTCTGTTAGCCTAGGTTCGAATCCTGGTAGGTCAACCAAGTTGAAATTTAACCCTCTAATAATTAATATTTTAGAGGGTTTTCTTTTTTTAGGGGACAAATAAATTTCTTTATCTAATGTTACACATTCCTCTTTTATTTGCATAAATGAATGTTTTCCCTTGTGATATTGGAATTTATCCGATTATCAGAATTTATCTCCTTACCTTATTTTTGATAATACTTTAATTCGTTGTAAAATTGTTTTACACTTTTTTAATACCTGCTTTTTCGGTAATTGTGCCTCAAAAAATTCTGGATTTCTTGAGATTTTAATATGATAATAAACCTTTCCCCTATTTTCATGTCAACTAACTACCTTATTTTCCGTTCTATTAGCTTACTTTAAGAATTAAGTATCAAAATAAACCTGTAAATTCGTGCTTTTAATCTTGTTAAGGTTTTGTAAAACTTTCGTACTATGCAAAAACAAAAAATACTATTATCAACATTAATCCTACTAATATTATCCAATATTGTTGTAGCGCAAGAATCATGGACGCTTGAGCAGTGTATTAAACATGCTTTTGAAAATAACATACAGATCAAGCAACAGGAACTGAGTGTAAAAATCAATCAAGGGAATTTATTCCAGGCAAAAATGAACCTTTTACCCAGCCTGAATGCAAGCGGGAACCAATCTTATAATTTCGACAGAGCAATTGGCTATAGTAATAACCTGCCCATTAATGGGGATCTAAGAAATACCAGTCTTTCGGTAAATACAAATGTTAGCCTTTTCAAAGGGCTTCAGAAGTACAACACAATTCAACAGTACCAATTTGATCTGATGGCAACTGCTAGCGATGTTGAGAAGATAAAAAATAATGTTGCACTAAGCATTGCCTCGGCTTTCTTGCAAATCCTTTACAATGATGAACTGGTGGCCTCTCTGAAAAGACAAGTTGAACTCTCTCAAATGCAAGTCGAGAGAACCACAGTACTGGTTAAGGCGGGCAGCCTACCAGAAGGTAACCTGTTGGAAATTGAAGCCCAGCTGGCTAGCGACGAACTGCTGCTAGTAAACGCCCAAAATCAGCTTGATATAGCCTATTTGAATTTAACTCAACTTTTAGAAATCAAGTCTCCTCAAGGGTTTCAAATAGCAAAACCACCTTTAGATAAATTTACTGATGAAATGGTACCTTATACTCCAACAGATGTTTATACATCTGCGTTAACAAGTATGCCACAAATAAATAGCGCCAACTATAAGGTATTAAGTGCATCAAAAAGATTATCAATTGCCAAGGGAGGGATGAGTCCTTCCTTGTCTCTTAGCGGGTACTATGGAACAACTGCCGAAAAAGTTTTAACGGGAAACATTGCAAGTACGCCTTTCTTTGATCAACTCAAGGATAATATAAGTAAATCCGTTACGTTTACCCTATCAATCCCAATTTTTAACGGATGGTATGTTCAAAATAATATTTCCAATTCCAAAATTGCATTAAGCTTAGCGCAACTTTCTCTCGAAAACGAGAAAAACATCCTTTACAAGGATATTCAACAAGCCTATACCGATGCCATTGCCGCTCAAAAGAAGCTGAAAGCGTCACAAAAAAATTTGAAAGCACTTACCGAAGCGTATAGATACGCCGACCAGAAGTTTAGCCTTGGGTTGGTTACTTCTTACGATTATACCAACGCCAAAAACAAGCTCTCCAAGGCAGAAGCTGACCTTTTACAGGCCAAGTACGAGCTGATTTTCAAAACAAAGATTCTTGAGTTTTACAAAGGGGTACCACTCAGTTTATAATATTAAAAATCAATAAAAATGAAAAAGAAAAATTTACTCAGATATTTACTTATCATTCTTGCCGTTCTTATAGTATTTGCTATAGTTGGGAAAAAAGCGGGCTGGTTTGGAAAACCGGATGTTACAGAGGTTGCGGTTGAAAAACCCGTGAAACGAACAATTACCGAATCCATAACAGCCAACGGGAAAATTCAACCTGAGGTGGAGGTTAAGATTAGCCCTGAGGTATCTGGCGAAATAATTGAGCTGAATATTAAAGAGGGTGATCAGGTTGAGAAGGGGGCTATACTTTGCCGGATTAAACCGGATACATATATATCCTACAAGGAAAGAGCCATTGCTGCTGTAAACACCGCCAGGGCACGTTTAACCCAGTCGGAGGCACAACTTGCCCAGCAACAGCTCGCATTTAAACGCAGCAATCAGCTTTTCGAACAAAAGGCGATTTCCGAATCGGAGTTTGAAAATGCAAAAACCGCTTTTGAAGTTGCACAGGCTGATGTTAAATCGGCCAAGTACAATGTTGAGAGCGCTGAAGCATCGCTTAAAGAAGCTGAAGAAAATCTGCGTAAAACTACCATCTATGCCCCAATCAGTGGTACAATTTCCAAGTTGAGCATTGAACTTGGCGAACGAGTGGTGGGAACAGCGCAGTTTACCGGTACCGAGATACTCCGTATCGCTAACCTTAACCGAATGGAAACCCGCGTTGATGTTAACGAGAACGATATCGTAAGGGTTAAAATGAACGATACTGCTTTTATTGAGGTTGATGCTTATGTTGATCGAAAGTTTAAGGGCCTAGTTACCCAAATAGCAAACTCGGCAAGCGTACAAGGTGTTTCTACGGATCAGGTAACCAGTTTTGAGGTCAGAATTTTTTTACTGGAAGATTCTTATAAAGATTTAATAACGAAGAAAAACCCAAGCCCATTCCGCCCCGGAATGTCAACCACTGTTGAGATACAAACTGAAACCAAACAAGGAATTATTTCTATCCCAATACAGGCTGTAACCACCCGTTCCGATTCATCTAAGACAACATCTGCACAGCAAGGTTTTACAGAAGTTAAGGAAGGAGAACAAAATTCTCCGGAACAACAAAATATTAAACCGGCTACACTCAAAGAAGTTGTTTTTGTTGTAAAAGGGGACTCTGCAAAAATGGTTATGGTTAAAACCGGGATTCAGGACAATATGAATATTGAGATTAAAGAGGGTTTAACAGGTGATGAGGATGTGGTTGTTGCCCCCTATAGCGCTATATCTCGCAAGCTTAAAGACGGACTACTCGTTAAGAAAGTTGCTAAGGATAAACTATTCAAAGAGGAGAAGAAATAGTTTTCATGAGGAGCGGTGTTCTTTACATTGAATCTGGAACAAATATTTGTTCTGTGGCTATTGCTGATGGGACATCACTTATAGGAATAAAGGAAAATGATGTTTCAAATTCACATGCCGCTCAACTTACAGTCTTTATTAACGATGTGTTAAAATCAACCGGAATACAAGCCAAACAGCTTAAAGCTGTGACTATAAGCAAAGGTCCCGGTTCATACACAGGTTTAAGAATTGGCGTTTCGGCAGCAAAGGGTATTTGCTATGCTGCCGGAATCCCCCTGATTGGAATAGACAGCCTAGACTCCATGGCGGCAGGTGTGCTTATCCAGAAGAAAGAATTCATTAAACAACATTCCATTGAATTCCTTTGCCCCATGATTGATGCACGGCGAATGGAAGTTTATTTTGCAATTTATGATCTGGAATTAAACAAAACAGAACCCACAAAAGCATTGGTTGTTAATGAAAAATCGTTTGAGTATCTCATTAATAGCCATCGAGTACTCTTTTTTGGGGGTGGTGCAGTGAAATGCAAGGCTGTAATTTCGCATCAAAATGCATTTTTCATTGATGATTTTTCTCCATCGGCACAATTTATGATACCTTTGGCAATTAAAGCCTTAGAAGAAAAAAAGTTTGAAGATGTTGCATATTTTGAACCTTATTACCTTAAAGATTTTGTTGCCATCAAATCAAAAAACAAGGTTATCCCGGGTTAACCACATCAAACCATTTATCATCATTTTTTTGTTCATCCTAAATTTCAATGCTTTTGGGCAAAAAAATGTTTCATTTGCTCCGGGAGAAAAACTTAAATACCAGGTTTACTATGGTTTTATCCGTGGCGGAGAAGCTGTTTTAGAAGTTCGCCAGAGTACTTATAACGGAAAACCAGCAAATCATCTTTACCTGAATGGGAAAACCGTTGGTCTCGCCAGTTCTCTTTACAACGTGGACGATACCTACCAGAGCTTCACTGATCCTGATAATGACTGGCCACATAAATCTATCAGGGATATTCACGAAAACCGTTATAAACATTATAGTACACAGATTTTCGATCATTGGTCAAGAGCCGATTCATCAATCGTAAACAGCTCTAAAACCGGTGAAATTGTGGTTGTAAAAGGGTGCCAGGACATTCTGTCGTCATTTTATTACCTGCGCAATCACCAGCTAAATAAGCCCTTAAAAAAGGATGATATGCTTAGGGTTGATACTTACTTTACCGATGAGAAATTCCCATTAATTGTTCGTTATAAGGGAGTAGAAAAGATAAAAACTAAACTCGGTGAGATTGAATGTCTCAAGTTCATGCCCGTTGTCCTCACTGGCCGTGTATTCAAATCAAAAGATGATATGACCGTATGGTTCTCCAACGATAATAATTTTGTACCCATTCGCATTCGTTTTGAACTATTTGTGGGATCAGTTTACTGCGATTTGGTTGAATACGGGGGACTACTCCACCCATTTTCTTCGCTAAAAGAAAAATAGCAACCCGTCACTTTGTTTTTACTCTTTGGCTAAAATAATTTTTCATTTAGCTGGTTTTGCTATTTTTGCAAAAAATTTTGAAAATCAAAAATATATATGGCAACAACAGCAGATTTTAAAAACGGGATGTGCATGGAGTTTAACGGGAAGCTTTATACAATCGTACAATTTCAGCATGTAAAACCAGGCAAGGGTGGGGCTTTTGTTCGTACCAAGCTGAAAAATCTCGAAACCGGAAAGGTTATTGAAAATACATTTACAGCCGGGGTTAAGATAAACCAGGTAAGGGTTGAGCGTCGTCCATACCAGTTCCTTTACAAGGATGATTTGGGGTACCACTTTATGCATCAGGAAACCTTCGAACAGGTTAGCCTGATAGAAGAGCTTGTAGATAACTTCGACCTCTACAAGGAAGGGCAATATGTAGAAATGATGGTTCATGCAGAGAAAGAAAATATTCTGTCGTGCGAATTGCCCCCGTTTATTGAAGCCACAATTACCTATACTGAACCCGGGTTAAAAGGTGATACTGCTTCGTCAACCGCATTGAAGCAGGCAACAATTGAAACCGGCGCAACCATAAACGTCCCTCTATTCATCAACATTGGTGATAAAATAAAAATTGACACCAGGACAAGAGAGTACTACGAAAGAGTAAAATAGTGTTGGCGTTTTGCTAATTATTGGTCAAGCTATTGCCTTGGTTCACTCTTTTTAGTAACTTATGAAACTTTTAACACACTCTTTTGTCATAAATGTCATTAACCACATCATCTAAAAGATTAAAGCAAAGTACCTATAAGCTTAACGCCTTACTGGCGATGGCTCAGGCTATCAGCGCAGATCTTAAAACTGAAAACCTGCTGATTCGGTTTCAAAAAATTCTGAATGATGATCTGGGGATAGACAGGGTTCTTTTTTATAAAAAAGAGGAAACCTGGGAGTTGCTTTTCAACTCCAACTGCCCACAACATGTGGTTGATAATATTAACGTTGAAATAGACCTGTTGCCCTTTACAGATATCACAATTATCAGTGCATTCGACAACCCCAAGCTCCAGGAGCTGGATATTATTATACCCATTGTCCAAAACAATAACCCGCTGGCTTATATCCTTATTGGCGATACCAATGAATACGAAAAAGGGGTTAGCGCATCAATCCGGCATCTAAACTTTGTTCAAACCCTTTCAATTTACATCATCGTTGCCATTGAAAACCTCCGGTTGTTTTACAAGAGCCTAGAACAGGAGGCCATGAGGAAAGAGCTTGAACTTGCATCGAAGATGCAGAATATGCTGATCCCCAGTCCGGAGAGTCTCCCTAAAAGCGATAAAGTTAGTATTACAACGTATTACAATCCCCATTTTGAAGTAGGTGGCGATTATTACGATGTTATTCCGCTTAATGAAAACGAATTAGGATTTTGTATTGCAGATGTCTCAGGCAAGGGTATCTCGGCGGCTCTACTCATGTCAAATTTCCAGGCAAATCTCCGGGCACTTTTTACCCACGACATTAGTTTGACAAAACTTGCTGAAAGACTCAACGAAAGAGTGATGGCAACGGCCAAGGGGGAAAAATTTATTACAATTTTTATTGGAAGGTATTTTTGCGCTGAACGCAAACTTGAATATATCAATGCTGGTCACAACCCTCCGCTAATCTACAACAAAACGACCAAACAGATAAGTCAGCTTACAAGCGGTTGTGTTGGCTTGGGAATGCTCGATGAAATTCCAGTAATTAAAATGGGTTCGGTTAAAATTGAAAACCCTTCGAAACTTATCTGTTTCACTGATGGCCTGGTAGAATATATTAGCGAAAACAAAGTTGAAAATGCCACCAAGAGCATTGAGCTAAACATTTCCAACGATTCTTCTCTTAAAAACAACATTGAACAGATAATCGAAACACAAACAAAGTCGGGAAATGATTCTTCGATGGTTGTATTTGATGATATCTCGATATTAGGCTTTGAGTTCTCCTGATTTTACAACCTTTTCACTCCTCTCAACATAGGTATCCATTGCAACAATAAATGCTATTGAGCCCCAAAAGGGAATTGCAATTTTATCGCAATCCAAAAAGTTGTTCATAATCCCGTGTACAACATAGGTAATAATCCCCAACAGGGAAGAAATTATCAAAATTTTATATTCCTTTGTTTCAGGGCTTCTACTGATTTTTAATCCCCGGTATATTACAACTACTATCAATAATAAATAGGCAAATAATGCTGGCAAACCTGTTTCGGAAAGGAGCCCAAGGTACTCGCTGTGGGCATTTCCTTGGGTACCAAAATTGGTGCTGATAATGGTTTTCTGGTAAGATCGTTGAAATGGTGCATAATAAAACATGTAGGTTCCAGGACCCCATCCGAATAAAGGTCTCTCTTTAAACATTCTGATGGCTGCATTCCATCTATTCAACCGCTCCAGGTTAGAGGCATCGGTTTTAATATTAATAATGGAGTTGAGGTGTTCCTTGAGGTTCCCGCTCGATTCTGTTTTGTTTTCCCTCAACCAAACACTAATATTATTGTTAAAAATGATCGTTATTCCCAATACCAATGCAACCGAAAAAACGATAGTTCTAAACCTGATTTTTAGCAACCATAATACACCAACGATAAGGGCAAATATTACACTGATCCATGCAGCCCGTGAGTAAGAAAATACCAATGCTGCTAAAAAGTAAAGGAACATCAACATTAGGAATAATCTGGCTGACCTATTCTTAGTAACGGATATGAGCCCAATAATCATCATAATGGTAAAGGCAATGGTTGCTCCATAGGATGTGTGATCTATAAAAAATGGGGTACATGCCCCATGTGCCGCTTTTTGGTTAAACAAGCCTATTCCGGTATGTTTTATCAGGGTAATTGAGGAGACAATGATCATTCCAAGAATAAAGACCCATAAAAAATATTTATAATACGTTTTTTTATTTCTAAACAGATGATAACCCAGGTAAAAAAACACTCCTATGTACCAAACTCTTACAAGGAGAAATTTTAATGAAACAAGGGGCAGTTCGCTTGGGAAAATGGAAATAAAAATCCACCCTAAATAGAATGTTAAAATCCAGAATACAGGGTGGTTTAATAATTTTTTATCAAAATAATTCTCTTGAAAAGATTTTACAATAAGTAAAAGTAAAAGTCCGAAAATTAGGGGTTCTGTTGGAACCCAAAAATCAAAATCAAGGCCGGGTACTATTCGCCTGAGAGGGATTGAAAGCGGGGTAAGAAAAACTATCAGAAAAAAAATATGCTGAGGAGAAAAAAGAAAAAAAGCCAGTAGCAATAAAATCGGAGGTACAACACTAAATAGAAAAATGTTTCTGGTTGTAAAAAATGAGTTTGCCAGAATAAAAATGGTGCTGACTATGATCAGCGTATAATCAAATTTTTGGGTGCGCTCCACTAATTTTTACTTGACGTATAAAGCCAAAAAGAACAAGCATAAAGAGGGAAAAAAGGAATGCCGAAAGCGTAGAAGTAACAATAATAAGTGATTTTTTGGGATAGGCCTTTTTATCGGGCACTATTGCCCTATCAACCACAAACTGGCTGGGAATTGATTCTGATGCTTCAACCCTTAAGACCTTTAAATTCCCCTTTAAATCGACAATATGGGAAGCCATGTATTGAATCTCCTCAATCAACTTTTCGTATTTACTGCCGTATTTTTTTAATGGTTTCATTTTTTGCTCCAGCGCAGAAACCGCAACTTGATTATTTTCTGCAATAGCTTTTGCATATGCTTTATATAATTCTTTTGTTTGAACCATCAGGCTTATAACCCCTTTATCCATAACATAAGCCAAAGAATCTTCCAGCTGGGTCATCTCGTATTCTGCAACTTTGTACTGTTGCTCCAACGCAATAAGTGCTTGTTGGGCCACTTGCGCTTTTATAGAACGCATTATGCTGTCCGAAACATCAACAATTGTATTGGCAATTTTTGCTGCCATTTGAGCAGATGGATCCATTACCTCAACCTCAACACTCTGGTATTCCGTAGGCCGAAAGGATATATAATCGTTAAAAATGCCGTAAACCTTATGTCTTGCAAACTTTTCTTCAGGTTTAATACCCCAGTTTTGCATGAGGTTTAGCTTTAAAATAACAATATCCCTAAGAGTTGAGGATGAAAGAATCTGTAACAGCTGCTCAGCCTCTGCATCCTCGCCAAAAGAGGTTAAGCCAGCCTGCATGTTTGACGTAAAAATCTCTTTCGATTGCTGGTTTGCAGCCGGAGGGTAAATAACCGCAGTTGACTTATAAAGCGGGGTGATTAAAAAAGATGCAATGGTAGAAGCGATAAAGGCCAAACCTGTAATCGCTATCAGCAATCTCCTTTTTCCCCAGGCAAGCATAATAATATCGGTTGAGTTCAGGTTAAACTCGGTTTGGTGTTCCATAGTTTAGGGTATTTACTGGTAACTGTAGTAAAACGAAAAAATTATACTGCTCGTACAATGCTATAGTTCTTTTTTCCTTTTTGAACTAAAAGATATTTTCCGTTAATCAGAGAACTGTCTGAGATTATCATTTCAGGATCAAGCACTTTTTCTTTGTTTATACTAACGCCACCACCCTGAACCAGCCTTCTTAGCTCCCCTTTTGATGAAAAAACCTGTGCTTTTTCGACCGCAATATGAGAAAATGGCGCTCCTGCTTTAAAAACATCTAAAGGAACCTCAAATGTTGGAACCCCATCAAATACAGAAAGAAATGTTTCTTCATCAAGCCGTTTAAGTGAATCGGCTGTTGCATTGCCAAATAGTATCTCTGATGCATCAACAGCGGTTTGATAATCATCCCGTGAATGTACCATAACCGTTATTTCACGGGCAAGCGATTTTTGAAGTTTCCTTAAATGAGGTTCTTTCCTGTGCTCCTCAACTAAGCTATCTATGGTTGTCTTATCGAGCATGGTAAAAACTTTGATATATTTCTCTGCATCTTCATCAGAGGTGTTAAGCCAGAACTGGTAAAACTTGTATGGCGAGGTCAATTTTGCGTCCAGCCAAACATTGCCTTCCTCTGTTTTTCCAAATTTGGTACCATCAGATTTTGTGATGAGAGGAATGGTAAGCGCAAAGGCTTGGCCGCCTGTTTTTCTTCTAATAAGTTCAGTCCCTGTTGTGATGTTCCCCCATTGATCTGAACCACCCATCTGCAGCTTACAGTTCATATTCTGGTATAACCAGAGAAAATCATACCCTTGCACCAGCTGGTAGGAAAACTCAGTAAACGACATGCCCTCTTTCGACTCTTCTCCCAGCCTCTTCTTCACTGAATCCTTTGACATCATATAGTTTACAGTAAGATGCTTCCCAATATCTCTGATAAATGAAAGGAAATCATAACCTTTCATCCAATCGTAGTTGTTTACAATAACCGCATCATTGGGTTTACCCGAGTTGAATTCAAGGAATCGTGAAAGTTGATTTTTAATTCCATTTAAGTTCCGATTCAAAGTTTCCTCGTCGAGCAGATTTCTTTCCTGCGATTTGCCCGAAGGATCGCCGATCATACCCGTGGCTCCTCCAACAACAACAATAGGCTTGTGCCCGCAAAGCTGAAATCTTTTAAGCAGCATGATTTGTGCAAAACTACCTACGTGTAATGATTCAGCTGTTGGGTCAAACCCGATATACGCCGCAGTCATCTCCTTATCAAGCTGATCTTCGGTTCCGGGCATTACATCGTGGATCATGCCCCTCCATCTTAATTCTTCAATAAAATTCATTACTCTAAAAAATTTCTCAAAGATATAGAAAAAAGCCAGATGGGATTAGCTACCCATCTGGCTTTTATTATAGTTAAAATCTGTGCTATTTATTTACTGGATTGAATGTTTCTTTAAGCTTACTTCTTATCTCATCAAAATTCAGGTAAGGGAATATCGATGGGGCTAATTTTGCTACCGGCTTATAAAACAGCGATTTTTCTGAAATATTATCGGGAAGAACGTTAACCTTTGTATCGGCCTTCTCGATGATAACAATTATCACACTCATAATAAACGCCATTTTTAAGACCCCGAAAACAACACCCAGAATGCTGTTGGCAAAACCTAGGAACGCCATATCAAAAATCCCCTCAACAAGCTTTCCAATGAAGTGTACGGCAAATAGTATGACGAAGAAGGTTACCGCAAATGAAATCAACGGGAGGTATTCGGTGGTAAGGTGAAAGTACTCCTTTAGCAGACCTGCCGTATAATCGGAGAATTTAATGCCACCCCAGATGCCTAAAAGCAATCCGGCCAATCCGGCCAGTTGGCCGATAAAACCTTTTTTATAGCCTTGAAACCCGGCAAATATGAAGATTACAATTAAAATGATATCAATAAAACTCATAATAAAATGATTTAAGGTTATTATTTGGTTCTTTCAACAACGTAATCAGCAAGTTTTAACATCGCCTGGCGATAGTCAGTTTCAGGGTAAGTCATTAAAATACCTTTGGCTTTATCCCTGTATTCATACATTTTTTGGGCGGTATATTCCAACCCGCCATTTACTTTAACAAAATTTACCACCTCGTCAACTGCTTTGCTGTTTTTTCGGCTACTTCTAACCAACTTGTGAATCTTTGCTCTTGTTATTACATCAGATTTTGATAAGGAATAGATCAAAGGAAGGGTTAATTTTTTCTCTTTGATATCATTACCAGTAGGTTTTCCTATCAAACCCTTGGGTTGATAATCAAACAAATCATCGCGCAGCTGAAAGGCTATACCAAGATATGTTCCATAATCTTTCATTTTTGAAACAATATCTGATGATGCCCTTACCGAACATGCACCATTTGCCGCACAGGAGGCAATAAGCGTAGCGGTTTTTTTGGTTATAATTTCAAAGTAAGTCTGCTCATCGATATTCATCTTCCAGGAACGTTCAATCTGTAATAGTTCGCCCTCGCTCATTTCCCTGACTGCTTCACTCATAATTCGAAGCAATTCGATTTCATTCTTTTCAATCGATATTAATAATCCTTTGGATAACAGGAAATCTCCAACAAGCACCGCTACTTTTGATCGCCACAACGCATTTATTGAAAAAAATCCTCTACGCTCATAGGCCTCATCAACAACATCGTCATGTATTAACGAAGCAGTGTGAAGCAATTCAATCATCCCTGCGGCAACATAGGTAGATTCATTTATTTTGCCATTCAATCCTGCGGATAGAAATACGATTAAAGGCCTAAGCTGCTTACCCTTTCGACGTAATATGTAGTTGGTAATTATCCCCAATAAAGGAACCTTCGACTTCATCGAATCTTTGAAGTAAGGTTCAAAAAGATCAACCTCTTTTTCAACAGGTTTTTTAATCTCATCAATCACCGACATCCCAAAAATTTTAAGCTAGAAAATTAACTATTTTTATTTTGTATCTGATGCTTTGGTGGTTAATTATTCGCATTTAGAAAAGTTTTATAGCATATCCCTGACTGGTAACTGGTTTAAAAAATAGGATTATTTGCTCATTGCGTTTTTCTATCATTAACATCACATAAATTCAATAAATATTAGAATTGGCATTATAGTGCATTCTACCAAAATATTAATATATTTGCATTTGTTAAATATGATTCTAGCAGTATGAGTATCAATGAATTAAAAGTAATGCAGCTTGAACAAGCGGCAAGCATCTTAAAAGCATTGGCCCACCCAATGAGAATATCAATTCTAAATCTTCTTGAAGAAGGGAACAGAATGACTGTTACTGAAATACAGGAAAAGCTCCAGATTGAACAATCTACCACTTCTCACCACCTTGGCATTCTTAAGGATAAAGGGGTTCTTTCCTCTAAGCGGGATGGAAAAAACACCTACTACTTTCTCAGAAATGATAACCTTGGCAAAATTCTCGACTGTATTGGTAAATGCACGGTTTAATAAAAATTTTTTTTGCTGCATATTTTAAGGGGAATCAACAATTCGATTCCCTTTTTTAATTCTACTTGTATTATTTATGTAGCTATCTTTGCCTATAATCAAATTTATCCCCATGGCAAAAATCAGGTTAACCAAAGAGTTTCGTTTTGAAATGGCCCATGTTCTTGAGGGGTATGATGGCCCTTGTAAAAATGTACACGGCCATTCATACGTCCTTTATGTAACGGTTATCGGACAACCAATAAACGAAATATCGAATACAAAATACGGCATGGTAATGGATTTCGGAGATCTCAAAAAAATTGTTTATCAAACAATTATTAACCGCTTTGACCATTCTATTGCAATAAATATCAACACATCAAACTATTCTGCTCTGTGCAGGGAGCTGTTTGGGAAGGTTGAAGCGCTTGATTTTCAACCCACCTGTGAAAATCTTATTGCCCATTTTGCCGGGCTTATCAAAGAAAAACTACCTGCGGGAGTTTTATTACATCACCTAAAACTACACGAAACAGCCAGTTCATACGCCGAATGGTTCTCATCTGATAACAGCTAAATTAACCCCCATGTCAAAAAAACTACTCCTGTTCGATGCGTATGCCCTTATTTACCGTGCATATTTTGCATTTATAAATCGTCCGATGAAAAACAGTAAGGGGTTGAACACCTCGGCAATATTTGGGTTCACTAAAACAATGCTTGATGCCATTAAACGAATTGATCCAACACATATAGCAGTAGCGTTTGATTTATCCGGTCCAACTTTCAGAACAGAAATTTATAGCGATTACAAGGCCAACCGACAGGAAACACCTGAGGATATCCGTTCAGCCGTTCCTGTAATAAAAGAACTCCTTGATGCGATGAATATCAAAGTGATTCAACTTCAGGGATTCGAGGCGGATGATGTGATTGGCTCAGCTGCAAAGCAAGCAGAAAAACAAGGGTTTGAAGTATTTATGATGACCCCGGATAAGGATTATGGCCAGCTCTTATCCCCAAACATTAAAATTGTTAAACCCGGAAAGGCCGGAAATGATATGGAGTTTGTTACTGAAGGGGATTTTTGTAAAGGGTATGAAATTGAATCATCGGAGCAGTTCATTGATATTTTGGCCCTTTGGGGTGATGCGGTTGACAACATCAAGGGGGTGAATAAAGTTGGGGAAAAAACCGCTGCTAAACTAGTTTCAACCTATGGTAACATAGAAAATATCCTGAAAAACACAGAAAAGCTAACCCCTGCGCTTAAAGAAAATCTTGATTCGGCCCACGAATTGCTTAAATTGAACAGGGTTTTAGTAAAAATCAGAACCGATCTTGATTTAAACATAGATATAGATGCACTTCACCGGAAAGAGCCTAATCTCAAAGAATTCAGAACACTACTGGAAGAGCTGGAGTTCAGATCGCTTTTAAAGGAATTTTCCGCCGAGAAAGAACCAGAGTCTAAAAAAGAGAAGGCAATTCAGGGATCGCTCTTCGATACCTTGCCGGTACAGCCCGAAAAGACTGAGGAAAAGTATCTGACTATTAAGGATATAGAATATACATACATTACAGCCGATACCGAAGCAAAGAGAAGTGCTTTGATTAAAGAACTCTCAGATCTTGATGAATTTGCCTTCGATACTGAAACAACCGGGCTGGATATTATTAATGCTGAACTCGTTGGAATGTCATTCTCTTCTTCCCTTCGCAAGGCCTGGTATGTTCCCGTTCCGGCTGATAAGGTTCAGGCCAAAGCTCTTGTATCAGAATTCAAATCATTGTTAGAAAACCCCGCTATTTCGAAAGTTGGACAAAACATTAAGTTTGATTTGCAGGTTATGAGAAACTACGATATCAACCTGCAGGGTAAACTTTTAGATACAATGCTTGCGCATTACCTCCTGGAACCAGATCAACGGCATAACCTAAATATACTTTCTGAGCAGCTGCTTGGTTACAAACCAATCGAAATTGAGGAGCTGATTGGGAAAAAAGGGGCAAATCAGATCAACATGCGGTATGTTCCAATTGAGAAAGTTACTGTATATGCTGCAGAGGATGCCGATCTGGCACTGCAACTTAAACGGGTCCTTTTTAAAAAACTGCAATCCGAGGAGCTAATTTCAGTTTATGAAACAATTGAGGCGCCACTTATAACAGTTCTAGCAGAAATGGAAAGAACCGGCGTGTGTATTGATACCAAAGCCCTTGCAGATTACGCAAAAATTTTAAATCAGGATTTAATTAAACTTGATGAGGAGATAAAAATCATTGCCGGATTACCTAACCTGAATATTTCATCTCCCAGGCAGCTTGGAGAAGTGCTTTTTGAGCGGCTAAAAATTTCATCTGACATCAAACTTACCAAAACTAAACAGTACTCAACCAGCGAGGAAGAGCTGCTGAAGTACAGAGATAAACACCCAATAATTGATAAAATTCTTGAGTTCAGGTCGCTCAAGAAACTGCTTTCAACGTATATTGAAGCGCTTCCGATGCTAATTAATCCGAAAACCGGGAAAATTCACACTTCGTTTAATCAGGCGGTTGCCTCTACCGGTAGGTTGAGCTCGAATAACCCAAACCTTCAAAATATTCCAATTCGAGATGAAAAAGGAAGAGAAATCCGGAAAGCATTCATCCCCTCTTCTGAAAATCATCTGATACTATCGGCCGACTACTCGCAGATTGAACTCCGACTGATGGCCCACATGAGCCAGGATAAATTGTTAATTGACGCTTTTCAGAACGGTGAAGATATTCATGCAGCCACTGCTTCCAAAATATTTAAAATTCCGCTTAGCGAGGTAACCAAAGAACAGCGAAGCAAAGCAAAAACGGCCAATTTTGGGATGATCTACGGCATTTCAGCCTTTGGGCTATCACAACGGTTAAGCATTTCAAGAACCGAAGCAAAAGAGCTGATTGATGGCTATTTTAACACCTATGGCGGGGTAAAAGAGTATATGGATAAATGCATAGCCGATGCCAGGAAAACAGGTTGGGTTGTCACCCTTTTAGGCAGAAAAAGATATCTGCCTGATATTAATTCTCATAATGGGACCGTTCGTGGTTTGGCAGAACGTAATGCGATTAACGCACCTATACAAGGCTCAGCGGCAGATATTATCAAGCTTGCCATGATTAAAATTCATGGTGAAATATCAAAAAGAAACCTGCAATCGAGAATGATCATTCAGGTACATGATGAATTGGTGCTTGATGTGGTTAAAAGCGAACTCGAGGAAATAAAGGAACTGGTAAAAAAATCAATGGAGGAGGCTGTTAGCCTATCGGTTCCCATTGAGGTTGATATGGGCGTAGGGTTTAATTGGCTTGAGGCGCATTAATGTTTACTAATCAATAATTTCAAAATCCGACAGGTAAATCATTGTATTTGTTTGTTTTACAGTCATTTCCCTTGTTCTGTTAAACCTTTGTTCAATATTTTTGTTTGTAATGGTGTACAATTTATTTAAAACAGATTACCAATAAAAACAAACAAATATGAGAACACTTAAATCTGCATTATTACTTGGCCTGAGCATACTCTGGTTGGCAGGTAGCGCTCAGGATCTCAAGGTTGATACCGAGAAATCGACCTTAAAATGGAATGGCAAGAAGGTTACCGGGGAACACTCTGGTTTTATTAAACTAAAAGATGGGGATTTTACCATCAAGGATAATAAAATTACTTCCGGTACTTTCAATATTGATATGACAACAATAACCAACACCGATCTTACCAGTCCTGAATGGAATGGTAAACTTGTAGGACATTTAAAATCTGATGACTTTTTTGGGGTGGATAAGTTTCCTTTGGCAACTTTAGAAATAACAGAAAGCACTCCATTTAAAAATAATGAAAGTGATGTTAAGGCAAAGCTTACTATCAAGGGAAAAACAAACCCGCTGGCATTTAAAGTTGTTAGAAAGGATAATACCTACACCGCTTTAATAACTGTTGATAGAACGCTGTATGATGTTCGCTATGGTTCTGGAAAGTTTTTTGACAACCTTGGGGATAAGGCTATTTATGATAATTTTACACTTGAGGTAAACATTGTAACCAGATAAACATTGTGGTGATTGAATGAGTTTTCTGATGGCCCGATTATATCGGGCTTTTTATTTAATACAAAACCCAGATTTTATCCAGGGCTATATATAAAAGAGGAAGGGTTAGCACGCTGAATAATGTGGTAATAAAAAGGTTGCTGGCAGCAAGCTCATAGTCCCCACCATATCGCCGCGACATAACAACAACTATGGTTTGGCAGGGCATTCCTGCCTGCATCACCAATACAAAAAATGCTTCGCGCGATACTTCAAATCCAATAAGTTTTATTAAAAAGGCATACATCAACCCCAAAAGGATGGGCGCAAAAATCAGCTTATTAAAGCTGACTACATAAACGCTCACCTTATTTATTGCATTTCGGATGTTTAGGCCAGCCAAAAGGGCTCCGATATAAACCATCGAAAGTGGACTGGTGCATTTACCCAACCCTGTAAAAGCATCGAGCATCGGTTTGGGTAATTTTATCCCTGCTACCAAAATAACGATACCTAAAAATAATGCACCGGTATTAACATTGATAAGGCTTTTCCAACCTGATTTCTGAGTTCCTGCGCTTAGCCTGTAAATCCCGTAAGTAAAAGTAACTGAATTTGAAGCCAGCTGGTATACCGCAGCATAGTAAACCCCAATTCCCCCAGGAAAGAGCGCATCAAACAAAGGGAATCCAAGAAAAACAATATTCCCAAGCATGGTATGAAGCGTATGAACTGTTGATTGCCTTTGTTTTAACCCTTGAAGATGCGAGGACAGGGATCCGATTGAAAAAAGGACAAAAAGATTTACAAACGTTAAAACGAATACAAAAACACCATTTTTAAAAAGACTGATATTAAACTCCAGGCTTGAAAAGGTCGAAAGGATCAGAAAAGGGAGGGTGATGTCAATAATAATGCGCGCTAAGATGTCTTTTGCTTCGCTAGTAATTAGTTTTGCCTTAGAGGCAATAACCCCAACCAGAAAAAGAATTCCAAATATCAAAAGCTGATTAATAATTATCCCGGTAGCCATAATTCCTGATTAAAAATCACAAATGTAAAAAATAGTCAGCTATTTTAACCCTGCCCAAATCACCTCTGGCAGCTAATTCAACCAATTAAATCCCTTCATCAATCAAAAAATACCTGCTATCTATTGATTTAGACTTCTAAATATTTTTATTTTGAGAGTGGCATTTTAAAAAAATCGTTTTCAGTTTTTCATAGCATAAAAAAAATAGCTAAACTTGCATTACGCTTAATTTTATTATACAAATCAGTTTAAAAAACCCAAATTAAACTTTTAAAAACTCTATTTCTAATTTTCCCAGAGATGAACAAAAAGAAAGAGCTTCGGAAATCCGTAAAGGGTATTATTTACGATTCTGATGAACTTAAGCCTGGCCGTAAGCTAAAGCCGGTAAAAAAAGAGAAAAACCAAAAGCGCTCACTATTCGAAGAGATTGATGAACTCGAAGACCTGGATCTCAATTACAACGATGAACTTTTAAATGAAGAAGATTATCTTGATGATGAAGAAGAAGACGATTACTAGCTAAGCCAATCACTCAAGTTAAGATACTTGAATAATGCCTTCCAAACGAAGGCATTTTTTTATCTCTTTTTTCGGGGGGTTAATACACAACTTTGACCTCTTAATAAAATACTCCGAACAGATTAAATCTATAATTGTTTAAACCATTGTAATTCTGTTCTATCTTACTTATATTACAGGGGTTTAGACTTTGAGAGATGTGGCGGATTAGGATTAAAAATACAACTAAACTCTTAATGCCAACAATATTCCTTTTTCATATTGTTGTTCAAATCTATGCACGCCCGTTTATCAATCCCGACAGTATTAAAAAGTTACTTCCACAACTTTCTGACACAGCACAAATAAACATCTTGCTCCGATCGTCAAAAGAACTGATCAGCATTAACCCCGCTGAAGCTGGCGAGTTTGCAAAAATGGCCGAATCGCTGGCGTTTAAACTGCATGAGAAAAATGCACAGGTTGAAGCCCTGATAATTATTGGTAAAACCTTTTATATCAAGGGTGACTATTCAAGGGCTTTTCAAAATTTAGATCAAGCCACCGTGATTGCAAATACATTAAATGACAGCATTTATTTTGTTGATATCTTCCAAAATTACAGCCTGATATACACGAAACTAGGTGATTTTAAGAAAGCATTGCACTACTCCCAGAATGCGTTCCGGTTGATGGGAAAATACAATAACCCCTGGAAACTGGCCGATTTGGTTCGGGAGATTGGGAATATCTATTTTGAATTTGGCGAAAATGCGATTGCCCTTGACTTTTACCAAAAAAGCCTAAATATTTCTCTTGAAAATAACAATCGGGTTGGCGTTTCTAAGGCATATAACAATATGGGAAGGATTTTTAGCGAGAACGGTGAATACGAAAAAGCCTTGGAATTCCTCAAAAAGTCATTAGAAATAAAATATAAATCGGACAACAAGCTGGGCATTGCGAACACCCTTTTAAACATAGGAACAATTTATCTGAAACAACAGGATTACGTAATGGCTATCGACTATTTCAAACAGGCTAATAATTTTTATCAGGATGTGGGTTTTATGGAAGGTGTTTCAAACTCATATCAATACCTTGGAAAGTCATACCTTAATTTAAAACAATATCAAAATTCAGAACAATCCTATAAAAATGCATGGGAAATAGCTGTCAGGTTAAATCTAAAACCATTACAAAGTATTATTGCCCTTGGACAATCTGAACTTTACTCCCTGTTAAACAATTATCCCAAAGCTTATCAATCATTGCTAAACCATAAATTTTTACAGGATTCCGTTTTTAGTCAAGAACGAAGACAGTTGCTAATGGAGCTGAATGCAAAATATCAGCTGAATGCAAAAGAGAAACAGATACAACTACTATCGGTAGATCAGGAACTCAGGGAGGCACAAAAGAAAAAACTTATTTTCTGGGTGGCTTTTCTGATTACCGCAGCCATTCTGTTAATTTCCTATTCGTTCTTCATTTACAACCGGATGAGGTATAAAAACAGGATTAACCTAAAATTGGTTGACGAAATAAATGAACGAAAACGTTTAGAGGAGGAACTTCATAAGTACCATCAACATTTGGAATCGCTGGTAGATAACCGGACAAAAGAACTCCGGATGGCCAAGGATAAAGCCGAAGAGTCAGATATGCTGAAAACAGCATTTTTGGCCAATATGTCGCATGAAATCAGAACTCCAATGAACGCCATTCTAGGTTTTTCTAACCTTTTACTCGACCCCAATTCAACTGAATCAGATAAAAAAGAGTTTATAAAACTCATACGATCAAACGGCGAAGTACTGATGAACCTGATCAATGATATCCTTGATATCTCGATGATTGAATCCGATCAGCTTAAAATAATTAACACCATGCTATCGCCAGCTGATCTTATTCAAGAAATCAGGTATTTCTACGAAATGCAAAAAGTAGAAATGGGCAAAGCCCATCTTGAAATTGGTGTTGATTACGATTTGGCCTGCTCTAACCTCTTGATCTCATCCGATAAAAACAGGATCAGACAAATTCTTTCCAACTTGATATCGAATGCTATTAAGTTTACTGATAAAGGGTCTGTTATGGTTGGGTTTAGGCTTAATGACCCGGATAACATTCTTTTCTATGTAAAAGATACAGGTGTAGGTATCCCGGAAAATCTGCACAATGCCATTTTCGACCGTTTTAACAAGTTCAACAGAAACGAAACTCAGCTCTACTCAGGAACCGGACTAGGGCTCGCTATATGTAAGGAACTTGTAGAAATTATGAAGGGTAAAATCTGGCTTGACTCTTCTGTAGGGCTTGGATCTACCTTTTATTTTACTTTGCCCATAATCAACATAGGCACCTCTCAGAATAACTCCGCTTCTTCCTCAAAAGACAAGTCGAATGAGTTTAAATTCAACAACAAAACAATTCTTATTGCAGAAGATGTTGCCTCCAACTTTCAGCTGCTAAAAGTATATCTTTCTAAAACCAACGCTGATGTTTTATGGGCTAAAAGCGGAAAAGAAGCCATTGATATATTTTCATCAACACCGAAAATTGATCTTATACTAATGGATATACAGATGCCTGAATTAAACGGTATTCAGGCCATAAAGAGTATAAGGGAATTAAGTTCAAGTGTACCAATAATAGTACAAACTGCATTTGCCTTTGACAATGAAGTAGAGAAGAGCTATCATGCAGGATGCAACGATTATCTTACAAAACCAATAAAAAAAGAGGAGTTGCTGTTTAAAATTTCGACCTACATTTGATAGTTATCATCCTATTATTTCTTCCTGCCCCTGATTACGCTCTTATCTTTAACATATACCTGACGCTCAAAAGCCTGATCGAGCGATATGAATGTTTCTGTATTGGCAATACCCGGTATGTTTTGGATAGTTGTTACCAAAACTTCCATCAGGTGTTCATTATCCCGACAGAAAATTTTTAAAAGTAGCGCATAATTGCCAGTAATAAAATGGCATTCAACAACCTCTGGCATTAGTTTTAACGCTTCAATAACCCCGTGATACTGGTTGGTGGAGGTAAACTGAACGCCAACAAAAGCACAAACACCAAATCCAAGTGCTTTTGGTTTGACGATCATTTGTGAGCCAGCGATAATCCCGGCTTCCTCCATTTTTTTTACCCGCTGGTGAATAGCAGCCCCAGATATACCACAAGCTCTGGCGATTTCAAGAAACGGCATCCGCGCATTCTTTACCAGAAAGGATAGAATTTTTTGATCAATAGCATCAACCTGATAATTCTCCGACATTTCTATTACGATTTAAAATAAATAATCGAATAAAATTAATAATTTGTAAGAAGAAACATACAAAAATGATACATTTTTTCAATAATTATCAGAAAACTACTATATCACGGGTTAATAAATAACTAAAAACTTAATAAAATTGTAGCTGAAAATGATATGGTCAGATTAGATTTTGAAATTTTTGTTAGGGATATCGTTGATAATTCGCCTGATTGCCTCCTCGTAAGGAATTCCCGCTTTCATACATGCAGCATGAAATCCGCTTTCGGGTGAGGCACATGGATTAACATTGACTTCGAGAACATAAGGGTTGCCTTGATTGTCCACCCTAAAATCCACTCGTGCATACCCATTTAAACCAAAAACATCCCAGCACTTAAGGGTGATATTGGTAAGTTTTTCTAAAAGGTCTTTATCGCTCTCGCTGTAATCGAAGGTTCTACGTGTATTTACATATTCAAAACTTTCCTCATTCCACTTGGCGGTCCACCCCATGATCTTTGGTTTATCACCTTCATACCCGAAAAACTTAATTTCCGCATGGGGTAAAACAGTTGGTCCGTTTTCTCCGGCACAAATTGAAATATTAAACTCTCTGCCATCAATGTATTCCTCAATAAAGTGAGTGGCCGGATTGAGGTTTTTTACGACATTTATCAACTCTTTATCATTCCAGTAATACACGCAATGCTCATCCAATCCAAGTGACCCATCTTCCCAAATAGGTTTAACTATATACCTTTTACCTTTAGTGTATTCAAACTCCCCGTTCATATGAAACCAGTATGCCGTTGGCACATTACCCCATTTCATTTTTTCCTTGGCAAGAACCTTTGAAGATGTAATAAAAATGGTCTCTAATGATCCGCCTGTGAAAGGGATTTTCATCGAATTAAGCAATGCAGGTGCAAGAAATATAAGATTCCCGTTGTTATTCACGCCCTCCACGAGATTGAACACAAAATCTGGCTTTAATACAGTTAGCTCATCTTGTACTTTTTGGAGATTTAATGAAAATGTAGCCGTTTTGTAGCCCACATTCAACTTCTCGAGCATTTCGCTGATTATATTAACCTGATCCAACACATCGGCCTCATCGGGCCCGGGGTTAGCAGATAGCTCATTGTAAAGTATTACTGCATTTAGCTTACTCATGTTATTTTATTTAATTCTTTTCAGTGCTGAATTCATAATCATGCCCATTAGCGTTTTATAATCAATCCCATTTTTCCTTGCCAACATAGGAAAGTCGGAATGACCCGGGTTTATTCCAGCCAACGGGTTAACCTCAATGAAATTAGGAATTCCCCTTGCATCTAATTTAAGGTCAACACGTCCACCATCACGGCAACCAATACACCGCCATGCTTTCAAAGCAACCTCGCTGCATTCTCGCTCAATTTCACCTGATGCCATAGGGTATTCAACCGTTCCCCTCCAGTTTTCCTTAGTATGAAAAGAATAGGTTTGCTCGCTTGCTTTTTCGGTAATAACAATTTCCATCACGCCTACAACCTGAGCATCTTTCCCTGTACCAACAATGCCAACAGTAAATTCTCTGCCTGGCAGAAATGTTTCAACAATTACCGGTTGGTTAAATTTATCTAAAAGGTTGATACAAATTCTCTCAAGGTCATTATTATTCTCAATTTTTGATTTGCTATCAATTCCTTTCCCGGTACCTTCCGCAACTGGTTTTGCAAAAAGAGGAAATGGCATATCAATTTGCTTTATATCCTCTTTATTATCGATAACAAAAAAATCTGCTGTGGGTACTCCATAATCCCTCACAACCCTTTTGGTCATGCCTTTATGAAGGGTTAATGAAAGCACCAAGGGATCAGAAAAAACGTATGGAATTTTATATGCGTCGAGAATGGCGGGTACTTGTGCCTCCCTCCCAATTCCATAAAGTCCTTCTGCAATGTTAAAGACAATATCCCACCGATCACCTTTAGTTAGCCTTTTAACCAGCCCATTAAAATTACCAATACGGTCAACATTATAACCCAAATCCTTTAGCGTTGATTCAACTGAATGGATTGTTACCTCCTCATCAAATTCAGCGGTCTCTTCCTCCGAAAAACCTTCTTTCAGGTAATCGTCCCTTAAATCGTAAGTGAACCCAACATTAAGCATTTAAAAAATATTAGGTGAAAATCAATAAAAAAGGCATTCCCATTCGTTTTGATGAACAAGTCGAGTGGGTAATGCCTGGGTTTATATTAGAAATCGGGGTATGCAAAAATTTTATCCTCGTAGTTCTTTAGTAGAACTTCGCCATTCTCTGTACCCTGGTAATATTCAGGTAGCAGTGGGATTTTCCCGCCTCCGCCCGGAGCGTCAATTACAAATGTTGGCACGGCATAGCCAGTTGTGAAACCCCTCAACCCCTTAATTATCTCCAACCCCTTTGCAACATGGGTACGGAAGTGGGCTGATCCTGGTATTGGGTCGCATTGATATAAATAGTAAGGACGGACTCTGATCTTAAGCAGTCCATGCATCAAGTGGCGCATTGTTTCTACCTCATCATTAACCCCTTTTAAAAGTACTGTTTGACTTCCCAGAGGTATTCCCGCATCTGCAAGCCTAGCGCATGCCTCACTGACTTCGGGTGTAAGCTCCTCCGGATGAGTAAAATGAATGCTAATGAAAAGTGGATGGTACTTTTTCAACATATTCACCAGCGTTTTGGTTATCCGCTGGGGAAGCACAACCGGAACCTTTGTGCCAATGCGTATTATTTCAACATGCGGAATTGACCTTAACGATGATAGTAAGTATTCAATATGAGGATCGGGCATTGTTAAGGGGTCTCCGCCAGAAACAAGTACATCGCGTATTTCGGAATGATCACGTATATATTGTAAGGCCGGTTCCCAAGCCTTTATCCCAACATGACATTTATCTTTGGCAACCATGTGGGAGCGTGTGCAGTACCGGCAATATGCAGAACAAAAACCTGTGGCAAGAAACAGAACCCTGTCCGGATACCTGTGAACCAGATTAGAAACCGGGCTGTGGTTCTCTTCGCTAAGCGGATCGGCTGATTCGCCTTTTGACAAAACCAGCTCATTTACTGTTGGAACCATGGTTCGACGTAAGGCCTGCGAAGGATTATCTGCAGCCAATAGACTTGCGTAATATGGAGTAATTCTCAATGGTAACGAATGATTTTCGTTATCAATAGATTTTAATTCTTCATCAGTTAGATTCAGGATTTGGCGAAGCTGGTTTACTGAGGTTAAGCCATTTTTGACTTGCCATTGCCAGCTATTCCATTCTTTTTCTGTTGCTGAGGGGAAGTGCCTGGTTAGAAATTCAAGGGATCTTGGGCTGATCCCGATGCGTTCGTTTGATACGCGCGCCCCAACCTTGTTGAAGCGGATCGAAACCTCAGCCTCATCACTGCTGAGGTTGATAATACTCGGAGGTTCGTCTTCCTCCGTGAATTCGTTGATCATGTAAACAAGCTTCTGCTGTTTCTTTTTGTCCATGGTAAGACTTGAATGATCCATTTAGTTAGTTTTTAGTAGCTTTTGTTTTTAAAAAATAAAGTTGCAAATATTATAATTTATTAAACTTGTTGTTCTCTTCAATGCCGCTTTTTACTGGCCTAATAAAATTTATTTTAATTCAACACCACAAAATAACTGATTATCAAAATCTTGCATCAGGTAATGGTTCATTGAATTTTGTGCCAAATTACGTGTTGAAAAAAAAAATAAAACACCTGAAGCCCATTAAGAATTAACAATATGGAAAAGTTATCAACAGATTGAAAAGGCTATTCTCAAAGGGCTTGATTTTACAGCTGGTTCCAAAAACAACTTGTTTCAAATAAAATTTTAGCTACCTTTGAACCCCGATCTTTGGCCCTATAGTTCAAGGGATAGAACGGAAGTTTCCTAAACTTCAAATCCAGGTTCGAGTCCTGGTGGGGCTACGATCCCCCCCTAAAGATAAAGCAACAGGGGGGTTTTTTTATAAATTCAATATTAAAAAAGAATAAGGATTATATTGATCCCTAATATCAAAAAATCATTCCAGTAATTTTTACGAAACGTGTTATTTGTTTGATAAAGTTTTAACCATTTCAAAGACAATACTATATCTTTACATTTACATTTATCTGGCAATTACCATTTTTTTCATTGTTCATTTTTTCAGTTTTTCGCAGTTGGTTTCTTAATATTTATATGGTTTAATAACATATTATTAAGATTTGGTTTATGGAGGTTCCGGGATCGAAACTAAATAACAGAAAATTTCCAAAAATCTTAAGCCAGTTTGAAAATGCCGATTATGGAATTCAGCAAAGGGTGCTTTTTCTATATAGATTTGGCCTGTTAATGGCAATTTGCCTCGTTTTTATGATCTTTTATTCCGGAGTAATTCAATTAAATAGCCCCAACTATAATGGTTTGTATTTTCCTGTTTTGTTGCCCGAATTACTAATCCTGTTGCTTGTTTTGATTTGTATTGCAATTCTCGTTAAGGGGTATTACAACATAGCTATTCACCTGCTTTTTATCTCATCCTTTTCAACCGTTTGGATAGTAATGTGGATGGATCAAACTGATGTGATTGCCCGGTTGGACACAGTGGTTTTTGTACTTGCGTTATTAACTATGCTACCCTTGCTTATAACCCGGTACAGAATCACAATCCTGTTTTATCTCTTCATTAACATGGCTTTGCTTTTTTCCTTCATGTTTCTTTTAAGAGAAGAATTAGCCTTGCCAAAATCATCGGTAATGGATTTTATTGCAGACCTGACTTTTGCAATGTTTTTCATAAGTATTGTTGGTTACAGCATTTTCAGGATAAACAAGAGATCAATTGAAAAAATAATTTCCGACACAAATAAACTTCTGGAGAAAGAAAAAGCATTAAACAAGAGTGAAAAGAAATTTAAGGATATAACCGATTTGCTCCCGCAAACAATTTTTGAGATGGATATCAACGGTACCCTAACTTATGTAAATAAGAATGGACTTCTGGTTTTTGGCTATACTGAGGAAGATTTTAAAAAGGGCGTTAATGTTTTTTCGATGGTTGTAGAAAACGACAGGAAAAAAGCGGCAACAAACATTGGGAAATTAATAAATGGGGAAACGGTGATAAGCAATCAATACTCGGCTCTAAAAAAAGATGGCTCAACCTTTCCTGTTCAGATATATTCATCGGTTATAAAAGAGAACAATACCGTCTTGGGGCTGCGAGGGATCATCATTGACATTACAGAAAGGGTTAGAGCAGAGGAAGAAATTAAACAAAGCAAGAACCAATTTGAATCATTGGTCTCTAACATTCCCGGGGTAACCTATCGTTGTCTCTTCAACAGAGACTGGACAATACTGTATATCAGCTCGGAAATTGAAAAACTTTGTGGATACCCAGCGGGTGATTTTATAAATAACATCCGCACTTTTGCAAGTATCATACATACTGATGACACCAACCAGGTTTTCGAAGAGGTTGAGAGCGCTTTAGAAAAATCTCAGGCATGGGAAATTGAATACAGAATAATTCACAAGTCCGGAGAGATTCGATGGGTCAACGAGAAAGGTCGTGCAATACTAAACAGCAATGGTTCTGTTGAGTACCTGGATGGTTTTATCCAGGATATAACATCTAGCCGACGCGCTGAAAAAGAATTAAAAGAGAGCGAGGAGAAATACCGCACTCTTATGGAGAGCTTGAATGAGGTGGTTATGGTGGTTGATAACGAGGATCGAATCCAGTATATCAACAAACGATTTACAGAAAAACTTGGATACTCAAGCAATGAAGTAGTTGGCAGGGTTGGTTTTCAATTTCTATCCGACCCCTCTTACATTGAAAAAATTATAAACGCCGAGGAGGAAAGAAAAAAAAATAATGCGATACAATATGAGCTATCATTCACAGCAAAAGACGGTCGAATAATAAATTTTCTGGCAAGTGCAGCACCTGTCAATAACTCAGAAGAAAAACAAGTTGGTTACATCGTTGCAATGGTAGATATAACAGAACGGAAGCTTGCAGAAAAAGCACTTAAGGAAAATGAGGAGCGATTCCGTAGTTTGATCGAAAGCTTAAATGAAGCCATTATTGTTGCAGATAACAACCATAAAGTGGAATATGTAAACAAACAGTTTACCGAAAAGCTTGGTTACGCTCCAGATGAAATAGTCGGAAAAATTGGATACCAAATGCTTCATGATCATGAAGATTTTGCTTTGGTTGAACAGGCCAATGAGCAACGAAAAAATGATATTCTAAGCAACTATGAACTGCTTTTTAAAGCTAAAGATGGTAAGAAGTTAACTTTTATTGTAAGTGGAGCGCCTTTGAAAAATGCCGACGGGGAAATCATTGGTTCGGTGGGCGCACTTATGGATATCACCGAAAGAAAAAAAGCCGAACTGGCTTTAAAAGAAAGCGAAGAGCGCTACAGAATACTCTTTGAAAACGCTCAAATAGGCATTTACCAAACTTCCCCCAACGGTAAAATTATTAATGCAAACCCGGCAATTCTTCAAATGCTTGGCTACGAGTCTCTTGATGAGCTTTACAATATAAATATTGAAACAGATGGTTATTCGGATAACAACGACAGGCAAAAATTTAAAAAAATTATTGAAGAACATGGCTATGTAAGCAACATGGAATCCGTTTGGAAAAAGAAAAACGGGGAGATAATTAATATTATTGAAAATGCTAAAGTAGTTAGGGATTCTAAAGGAACTATTCTTTACTATGACGGATTTGTTGAAAATATCACGGAACGTAAAAAAGCAGAAAAAGCATTACTCGAAAGCCAGCAGCAATTCGAAACACTTGCACAAATGTCACCTGTTGGAATATTCAGAACCCGGGCTGATGGCTACACTATTTATGTAAACCCCAAATGGTCTGAACTTTCCGGGTTGAACTTTGATGAAGCGCTTGGCGATGGCTGGTTAAAAGCAGTTCACCCAGACGATATTAGCAAAGTGATGAACAACTGGAGCAATGATTCGCATGAAGGGAAAAAATCGCTTGCAGAATACCGTTTCCTGAAACCAGATGGATCGGTTACCTGGGTTTTAGGCAATGCCATTCCTGAAATTATTCAAGGTGAGCTAAAGGGTTTCATAGGTACAATTACCAATATCACAGAGATTAAAACCGCTCAGAAAAAACTTGAGGAAAGTGAAAGAAGATTTCGTGACCTGGCCGACCTCCTTCCTCAAACTGTGTGGGAGGCCAACCTTGATGGGAAACTATCATTTGTGAATAAGCATGGAAAAGAACTGTACGGCTATTCATCGGAAGAAATAAAGAATGGGCTGAATATATTTGAAAGCATAATTCCCCAGGACAGGGAGCGTGCGTTGGCCAATACTCAAAAGAGGGTTTCTGGGGAAATTCCTATGCCCATAAATGAAGAGTATCTGTCGCAAAAAAAAGATGGCACCACATTCCCAATAAAAACATTTGTTTCAGTGATATATGAAAATAAGATACCTGTAGGGATTAGAGGTATAACCTTCGATATTACGGATATTAAAAAGGCCGAAAAGGAATTAAGAGAAAGTGAATCACGCTACAGAACAATTATTGAGGCGTTCCCGGATATTATAATGATTACCGATTATGATGATAATATCATTTTTGGAAATGATTCCCTTGAAAGAATTACTGGTATTGCTCCAAAAGATTATAAAAACCCCGAAAGGGTTGCGCACATTCACCCGGATGATGCCCATTTGATAAAATCAGCAAAAGATGGGCTTTTATCAGAAAATCAAACACATTCTGGATTTATCGAATACAGATTTTTTGATAGCTGGGGTAATATTCACTGGTTAAGTGGCATTGTGTCAAGAATTATTTTTAACGGCCTACCCATGTTTCAAATTATCTCCCGGGATATAACCGAAAAAAAAGCAATAGAACAAGAACTTGAAAAGCATAGAAATAATTTAGAGTTATTGGTAAACGAACGGACCGAGGAGCTGGCCGCAGCCAACGAGGAGCTAAAATCAACCAACGAGGAGCTTTACTATCAACGTAAAGAGCTGGAAGAGGCGCTTAGCAATTTAAAAGAAGCACAAAACAGGTTAATTCAATCGGAAAAAATGGCTTCACTTGGTGTTTTGGCAGCCGGTGTTGCCCATGAAATCAACAACCCCCTGAATTTTATTAATGGGGGCATAATCGGTCTCGAAAACTATTTTAATGAGCACCTTAAAGATCACATTAAGGATGTCGCACCGTTGATAGAAGGTATCAATGTTGGCGTTCAGAGATCCGCAGAAATTGTAAAAAGTCTCAACCACTATAGCAGAAACGACAATTTGCCCAATAGTCAAATTGATATCAATTCAATAATTGACAACTGTTTGGTTATCCTAAACAATGAGATTAAAAACAGAATAAAAATCAACAGAAAATATAAAACCAAACCTTTATTTTTTATTGGAAACGAAGGTCAGTTTCATCAGGTATTCCTGAACATTTTGGCAAACTCTGTTCAGGCAATTAATGAAAAGGGAACAATTTCTGTTTTTACCGAACTAAAAAAGAATCAAATTGTTATTAAGGTAATTGATGATGGTTGTGGCATTAGCAAAGAGAATCTGCAAAAAATAACAGATCCTTTTTTTACAACTAAAGAGCCCGGAAAAGGAACTGGTCTTGGGCTCTCAATAACTTACAACATCCTTCAGAAATATACTGGTAGCATTGATTATGAGTCCAAAGAAGGAGAAGGAACAAAAGTGACAATAGTTTTACCCGTAAACAATTAAAAAATGAGCGAACAGATTACACTACTTTACGTTGATGACGAGCCCATTAACCTTAAACTATTTACTTTAAACTTTAAAAAGAAGTATAATGTAATCACTGCCGAATCGGGATTTGAAGCACTGGATCAGTTAAAGCTAAATCCATTTACCAGGATTGTAATAACCGATATGAAAATGCCAGGTATGAATGGCCTGGAATTGATCCGGTTGGCTAAAAAGGATTATCCTAAAATATCATTTTTCATTCTAACAGGATTCGACATCACCCCTGAAATAACCCAGGCGTTGAATGATTGCCTTATCCACAAATATTTTCAAAAACCTTTCAACATGAAAGAGATAGAATGTTCCATAAACGAGGCTCTTTCAGAAACGTTGCAGCATTAACCCACTAATACTCATCAATTCTTTCCCTTCATGATTTTTTCGATTTCGTACACTTCTTTTGGCGCTTTTGCAGTTAAAACTTCATACCCTGTACCTGTTACAAGAATTGTGTCCTCTATCCGCACACCAAATCCACGGTATTTTTCTGGTATGTTTGGGTCATCGGGGGGAAAATAAAGCCCTGGTTCAATAGTAATAACCATGCCTGTTTTTAATATGGGTTCTGGATTGATGTCGTGTACTTCAAGACCAACGGGATGTGAAAGACCATGAATGAAATATTTATCGTACCCGAATTTTTTAAAGGCATTACGGGCAAAGGTCTCAATAGTTTGCATTTGAACGCCGGGTTTAATCAATGCGATGGCTTCTTTCTGAACGCTTAAAACCATTTGATAAATCTCTTTCTGAGCATCACTAAATTTTCCTGAAACAGGAATGGTTCTGGTTATATCACTGCTATACCCATTATATTTTGCCCCAACATCCATTACTACAAGATCTCCATTTTGGGTTTGCCGGTTATTTGCATCATAATGCAAAATCAGGTTATTCAATCCTGAACCTATAATGCTTGGAAAACCTCTTAACATTGCCCCCTGTCTGGTAAATTCATATTCAATTGCGGCCTGGAGTTCATACTCATACATTCCGGCTTTTGCTATTTTCATTGCGGAAATCAATCCGTCAGAAGTAATATTAGACGCCCTTTTGATATAATCAACCTCAAGCGATGATTTAACTACTCTATGCTGTCCCACAAAGTACTCAGCAGATTCCAGGACAAGGTTTGGGAATGATGCCTTCATTTTGCTTTTCATCTCCCTTTCTGCAAAATATGGTTTATCATTCAACCAGTCATTAACCAGCTTTAAATCGGGTGCAGAATAATATAATTTTTTTAGCCCAACCAATTGCTTTTTAAAAATGGAATAAAATTCAGTGCTATTAAGAATAGTATCGGTAGAACATAGCTGAATGTTCTCAATTTCATTAATTTTTGAACTAAAAATGATTACTTTTTTAGGTTTTCCGCCAATGCTAATCCCGTTGGGGTTCATAAGCATTATACACGATGGTTGCTTAATACCAGTTAAATAGTAAAAATTTGGTTCCTGAACATAGTCAATTGAATATGGATTCTCATTAATTGATTTCATAACAAGGGCGCTTGTTGAATCAAGGCTGGATAATATAACTGCTCTCCTTGCACAATACTCATCGATTGTATTAGATTGTGCTGAAACCCCAAAGACGTTTGCAAAAAGAATCAGCCAAAGAATATTTTTCTTCATAACCATTTAATTTTATAAATACCTTTCAAATAAAGGTGGATTATTGCATTGGTTTAAAAAACCATCCAATAATCCACCTGTAAAACGAACAACTACCCTATTTCTTTTCCTCCACCTTAATGGTTGTTTTTATACTTTGGGTCATTGGTATGGTCATATTCTGCTGACCCGTAACGGCTATAGACATATCCAGTTCAGTATTCCCGTCAGAAAAGAATACCATATTGGACTTTTTATCGAGAAGATAATAACCCTCTGATTTACCGGTTCCTTCAATAAACATCTCCATGCCCATCTGCATTCCTTTGCCGGTAATATTTTGTGTACCTGCATAGGTTATTTTGATATACTCTTTGGCTTCCATTGTAACCAACCCTGCATAAGAATACTCTATTTCATTTGTAACATTGGTGCCAAATGGGTTCCTGGGTGTAGCCTTTGTGGAATCAACTACACGCTCTGTCCATTTTTCACCAATCTTGACAACTTTTCCGGGCAATTCCGGAAATTTAGAATATTGGTTCATAGAGCCCATTGTATTCATTGTTTTTGAGGTATCTAACTTGGTTTCGGTAGTTTTTTTCCCTGTTGATGAAAAAACTATTCTTCTAATATCCTTCAGATCATTCATCATAATTGAAGTGTCCATAATTCCGGGAGCTGCTGTGTGAACTTTTGCAGCTAGTAAACTAACAAGCATGGTGGTATTTCCATCCTTATCAATACCCTCAATGGACATCTCAGTAGTAGTGGATACGTCAGATTTGGTTTTCATTTCACGACCCATCATTGATTGCATTATATCGGTGTTTATCTGAGTGGTTTGAATAAATCTCTTACCAACAGGAAAGTTATACTTTGATAAATTGGCTTCCTGGGAAAACAGGGGCCCTGTTAAACAGATTGATACCAATAATAAGGTAAGTTGTACTAATTTTTTTTTCATAAGTGATTTTTTTAAAAAGTTGATTTTAAGTTGTTTATTGTTTTATTAATTCCGCTTAAGGATTTTGTAGTGACTTTTTTGATTTGAAATCACCCAGGCAGTTCTAAAAGTAAGTTGGGAAATCAGGGCTGCTTTTAAGTGGTTAATTGTATTGGGGTTATCTCTAACTGTGTGGTAATCATTGTGTAAACCAGATGTTATATCAACTGCAGTTATATTCTTTTTGAAAAATTCATAATGGTCGCTACGACCAAAAAGATCTTCCTGTCCTGCAACTAATTTTAGCCCAATTTTCTGATTTTCATTTAGAAGAATTTTAGCCAGGTCGGGATTAAATTTTAAACCTTCAATCTGGAGGGTGTCATTTCCGTTCCGACCAATCATATCAAGGTTAATCATGGCTACAGTTTTATCAATGGGTAATAATGGATTTGCACAATAATAGTTCGATCCTATCAGGCCCTTTTCTTCCCCTGCAAAAAGAATAAACAGAACGCTTCGTTTGGGGTTTTTATTCATTTTTGAGAACGCCTTGGCAACCGCCATAACCCCTGCTGTTCCTGAAGCGTTATCATCCGCCCCGTTAAAAATATAATCTTCCCCTTCCCGGTGATTTTTCATAAATCCAACATGATCGTAATGACCCCCAATTACCACAACTTCACTTTTCAAACGCTTGCTTCTTCCCTCTAAAAAACCAACTACATTATTGGCAATATATTCTTTTACAATAAGTTTTGTTGAAAGTTCACAGCTTGTGTTTGAGAGTTGTATTGATTGTGGTAAAAGGGATTCGTCTATTCTTTTTTGAATATTCTTTAGGGAATCAACACTACCAAAAAGATACTTAATTACATTTTCACCAACCTGAACAAACGGGAGCAGTTCATCTTTGGGGCACACCTCAAAAGGAAGGTTATCCTGTGGGAGAAATTTTGACAAGCCTGGCCAGGGGTATCCCTGTGGAGTTAACGACAAGTGATTCAATGGGTCTGTTACAAGCAATACCCCAATTGCACCATGATTCCTGGCATTAGATAATTTAGTTGATTGCATAGAATAGATGGTACTTTTTTCGCCAGCAAAAGTTGAATTAGGATCATTCTCGCCAGGCTCATGCTTTAATATCAAAACCACTTTCCCGGTAACATCAATATCTTTATAATCATCGTAGTTATATTCAGGTGCAGTAATTCCATAGCCGGCAAAAACAATTGAAGCCACGATAGAGGTATTTGCTGTATTTTCAAAAGGGGTAAATTCTGTTTTCAATGCAAATTCTCTAATCCCATCATTTGATGATATTTTAAAATATGTATTTTTAATATCCAGATTTTTACTGCAAAAGGGGATGGGTTGGAAATATGATCCGTTCACCTTTTGTATTCCCATTGACTCAAACTCAGCAGCAATAAAATTTGCTGCTTTATCCAATTCAGGACTTGGTGTGTTTCTCCCCATCATCGAGTCATCAGCCAGCCGATCGATGTACTTTTTTAACAATTCTGTTGTAATTTGTTTTGATCCTTTATCTATATTCCTTTGGCTGAGAAGGTTGCTGGTAAAGAAACAAGTTAGAAATAGAATTAAAATGATTTTTTTCATGGCAAAATTTGATTGTATTATATTTTAGATAGTAAATAATTTAAAAGTTACTTTTATGAGTGCAATTTAATAATTATAAAAACTGAAAAGTGTTTGAATTCCTTTAATTTTGCTTTCCCAACTTATTATAATATGAGCAAAGACTGGAAAGAACGACTCAGTATGGTTTACTCAACTAATCCAGATTTTAAATTTGATGTTGATAATAATCCTTTTATAGAAACACCTCCTCCATCAAAACAAAACCTTATTGTTGCCATAGAGAGGAAAAATCGGGGAGGCAAAACGGTTACACTTATTAAGGGCTTTGTTGGAAATGAAGATGATTTGAATTCACTTGCCAAGAATATCAAAACAAAGTGTGGCGTTGGAGGGGCAGTAAAGGAGGGTGAAATACTTATACAGGGGGAACTTAAAAATAAGGTTGCAGATTTGCTTAAAACGATGGGCTATAAGGTAAAAATATCAGGTTAATTTACTTAATCTTATTGTTTAATTAAATGTTATATATTTTCTTATTTTTAAATATTTTAAATTCAAAATATAATCTTGTTTGTGAATTAAAAAAACATTCCATTTGTACTAATTAATCATATTTCAACGAAGCGTGTCAAATGAAATCAGGCGCTATTGCTTTGCTAATCTTTTAAAATAAATGAAAAGGTTTATTCTCTTAATTGCCAGCATCTTTTTATCCATTCATATTTGGGGGCAATACTATTCCATCGGTGATGAACCTTTTCAAACTAAATGGAAACAAATCTCAAATGCGCGATATAAAATAATTTTCCCACAAGATGCAGAACTTGCGGCTTTGAAATTTGCAAACTTACTTTGTGTTGTTGATTCAAATTCAACCGGTGATTATTTATTCAAAAACAGGAAAATAAATGTAGTGATTCACAACCATAGTGTATTGTCGAATGGTTTTGTAGCCATTGCCCCAAAAAGGATGGAAATTATCACTCACTCACCCGCATCTATAAACTCCCAGCCATGGCTCAAACAACTCGCTATTCATGAAACCCGTCACTATGCTCAGATAAGTAACCTATATAGCGGTCTATTCAAACCTTTGTATTGCATGTTTGGAGAACAGGCTATTGGGCTTGCTGCTGGGTTAATTCCTATGTGGTACCTCGAGGGAGATGCAGTCGCTTATGAGACAGCAACATCAAATTCCGGAAGGGGAAGGCAGGCTGATTTCTATAACTATTATAGGGCTCATTACTTAACTGAGGACAAACCCTTTAAATACGATAAATGGCTTCTCGGTTCATATAAAGACAATATTCCGGGTCATTACAGTCTAGGTTATCAACTTGTTGTATATGGTAAATTAAAGTATGGAAATAACATCTGGTCACAGACTTTAAAATATTCAACTCAATACCCTTTTAGCCTTTTCCCTTTCTACCTGGGGTTAAAAAGCAAAACAGGTTTGTCGCGTAAAGCGCTCCATAAAGAAACATTTAACTACCTTGATAGCCTGTGGTCAATTAACCAGAATAAAAATAAAACGATTGGAATAAAAAATTATAAAAATCCCATAAATGAATACGCCGATTATATTTCCCCATTCCCAATCAATGATTCTCTGATTGTCGCCTATAAAACCACTTTATCAAAGGCGCCCTCTTTTGTTTCAATTAACCCGAATACCGGCAAAGAAAAAATTTTGTTTTACCCTGGTTATCTGACAGGGAACCCATCATATTATGAGAATAAAATATATTGGAGCGAGTACTCTCCGCATCCCAGATGGGAAATGCTCAATTTCAGCGTATTAAAATCATTTGACCTTATTACAGGTGATATTTCAATTTTATCTGACCGGGGAAAATACTTTTCTCCTGTGTATAACCCAATGGAAAATTCCCTTTATACAATTTCCAGACTTGATAGTGGAGATAATATGGTTGTGGTTTACGATAATAAATACAACCTCAAAAATTCCATTCAAATTCCGAATCAGTATGATCCTTTCGAACTATTTATATCCAACAGGGGTAGAATTTTTATTGCTGCGGTTACTGATAAAGGCAAGGTAATTATTGAGTACATTAATAATTCCTTTAACCTTGTTTTCGGACCCACCTATCTAGACATTAACTCTTTTTCCAGTGTCGATGATCTGATATTCTTTACCCAATCGCTTAATTATGTAGAGGATAGTTATTGTTATAACATTTTGTATAATAAAGCATACAGGGTTGTTACTTCATCTTTTGGATCAAAATATGTTAAATATATTCGAAATAATAAAAATGTTATTTATTCCGAATTTTCAAGTTCGGGTTATGGTATTTCAATAGCCAATTTTGATACATTAAATACAACCATTCATCTTCCTGATAGAATTGATGATCCTTTTACAAGTTTTCTGGATAAAATTCAACCTCTAAATATTGATTCTATCAGCCCGCCCAAAAAGGATTTCCAGATCTCGGATTATAAAGGTGTAAAATCACTTATTAACATTCATAGCTGGGCACCATTTTTCATTAAACAAAATTATTTTGATGCAAATGAAGCGATCATTAAACCAGGGATTACCCTGTTATCACAAAACTTAACCGGAAGTTCAATTCTCACATTCTCCTATGGGTATGATTTCGATCATAATATTCAGATTGGTTACTTGTATTCCGGTTTTTGGCCAAAATTTTCAATCAGTTACGAAACATATAGCAAACGAAAATCCGATACGTGCCGGATTTCGAATATAGTGGGATCTATTATGATACCTTATAGGGTTTCACAAGGCCATTTCTCAACATTCTTTGCGCCTGTTTTATCCATCACCAATACCAACGATCTGTTCGCTACTCTAAAAAACACGAATAAAAACATCCAGTATTTTGAACAACGATTTTTATTTGCAACAACGGAACGGATGGCTAAAAAAGATCTGCGTCCTCGCAATGGGTTTATTGCAGATATAACCTATTCTGCTACTCCTTTTGAAAACCAGGATTTGGGCAGTATCTTCTCTGTCGGTTCGAAATTCTTTTTCCCCGGGCTACTTAAAAATCAAAGTTTTATGATGTCCCTTTCATACCAGAAACAGCATTATAAAAAAATATTGTATTCTAACAGGATAGTTTTCCCAAGAGGGTATATTGATGATCTTTCTTCAGAAAATAAGTCTTTTTCAGCAGATTATCTATTCCCATTACTTTACCCTGATTTTTCTATAGGTTCACTAGCCTATATCAAGCGATTTGCGATCAACCTTTTTTATGATCTATCACAAAATACACGGCCATATAAGGAAAATAATTTAATAGTAGAATTAAATAAAAACATGCATTCGTTTGGTTTTGAAACATATATAGATTTTCATCTTTTTAGAACCCGATTCCCTTTGCGGTTCAAATTCCAGCAAGGTTGGAAAGGGAGGGAATTGTCTTCTTTCACGTCTTTTGGTTTGGTGTTGGATGTTTATGGATCTTTTGGTTTTTCAAAAAATCTATATGATAGTATTTTTACGAAAGATTAATTCACCTGGTAATTATGGAAAGTATTCAAAATGAAAAGAACAGGATAAGGGCTTATATCAAAGAACAGAAAAAAAATATTGCTGAAAAAGATCAAATCCTATGTTCCGGTGCAATTTTTAATCAGGTAGAACAATTGAGCGCTTTTAATGAGGCAGAGAATATTCTGGTTTACTGGTCAATCCCGGGAGAAGTTCATACTCATAATTTTATTATGAAATGGTTAAATATTAAGAACATTATATTGCCAGTAGTAATGGGAGATTTGCTGGAATTAAGGAGATATACTGGTAAAACTACTCTTGAAACAAGCCAATCATTCGGGATCATGGAACCTGTAAACGGAGACTTAGTAACCCCTGATAAAATCGATTTTGCTATTATTCCAGGAGTTGCATTTGATAGTAAGGGGAATAGGCTTGGTCGTGGTAAGGGTTTTTATGACAGGTTGCTTAATGATATTAATGCCCTTAAAGTTGGGGTTGGATTTCGTTTTCAATTACTTAAAAGTGTACCTGTTGAACCTTATGATATACCGGTTGATCTGATCATTACTAATTAGAAAAGTGTATTTTACGGTAAGGTACAATACAAAAAAACCGGGGTTAACCCGGTGTTCTTTTTTATTTTTGGATATTTTTACCATCGTATGCCCATTTAAGGTAGGCTGCCCCCCAGGCAAACCCAGCGCCAAATGTGGCGATGATAATATTATCACCTTTTTTAAGCAATGGCTCCCATTCCCAAAGACAAAGCGGAATTGTTGCGCTGGTGGTGTTCCCGTATTTCTGGATATTGATCATAATTTTATCCTTAGTTAAACCCATACGGTTTCCCGTTGCCTCAATAATTCTCATGTTTGCCTGATGAGGTACTAACCAAGCCAGAGTCTCGGGTGTAAGATTGTTTTTTTGCATTACCTCAACTGCAGTATCGGCCATTTTAGAAACTGCTGCTTTAAAAACAGGCTGTCCCTCCTGATAGATATAATGCTGGCGTTTTGTAACAGTATCTATAGTAGCAGGATACATAGAACCTCCGGCAACCTGATGAAGGTGTTTACGACCCGAGCCGTCAACCTGCATTTTTGAATCAATTACTCCAAAACCGTCTGAAGATGGCTCTAAAAGAACAGCCCCTGCACCATCGCCAAATATAGGGCAGGTTGTTCTATCGGTGTAATCTGTTATAGATGACATCTTATCTGCACCAACAACAATAACTTTTTTATGTGTTCCGGCTTCAATATATTTTGAAGCGGTTACAAGGGCAAATAAAAAGCTGGAACAACCAGCGTTTAAGTCAAATCCAAATGCGTTTTTTATGCCGGCTTTATCACAAATAATATTTGCCGTGGCAGGGAATTGCATATCAGGAGTAACTACACCGCAGATGAGCATATCAATATCATCAGGGGCAGTATTGGTTTTACGAAGTAAATCATTTACGGCTTTGGTACCCAACTCAGAAGTTCCCTGACCAATACCTTTTAAAATATGTCGTTCTTTTATTCCAATTCGAGTCATTATCCACTCATCAGAGGTATCAACCATTTTGCTGAGCTCATCGTTGGTTAATACATATTCTGGAACATAACCTGCAACTCCGGTAATTGCTGCTGTAACTTTTGCCATTAGTTTAAAGCTTCTTTAATTTTTAAACATAGGCCCGAACCAATAACTTCACGGGTTTGAAGTATCATATTCATTATTGCCTTTGGATTTGATGCACCATGCCCTATTATTACAGGAGAATTCACGCCTAAAATCGGAGTACCTCCGTAGTTCTCTGCATTAAAGCGCTCCATGTAAGCGTTTTCACAATTCATCTTTTTATAAAGATGGTAAAAAGCCTCTGCCTGTTTTAAAACAACATTTCCAACAAACCCATCGCACACAATAACATCCGCTTTTGCATTACTAAAAAGTTGATGACCCTCAATATTCCCAGTAAATGTGAAATCCTTGTTGTCCTTCATCAATTCGTAAGCACTTTTTGAAACCAGGTTCCCTTTTTCCTCTTCTTCTCCAATATTCAAAAGAGCAACTCTGGGATTTTCAACATTAAAAACCAATTTTGCATAAAGTGATCCAAGAATTCCGTACTGATAGAGAACATCTGGCCGACAATCAGGATTTACGCCAACATCTAACAGGAGGTTAACCTTATTCCCGTTAACGGGAATAAATCCTGCAATTGCAGGACGAATAATTCCAGGAATGGTTTTAATGGTGTACATTGCTCCTACAAGCATTGCACCTGTGCTGCCGGCACCTGCAAAGCCATCAATTTTACCACTAGCCAGAGCCATAAATCCTTTGGCAATGCTGGAATCTGGTTTTTTTTGAAATGCTTTAGCAGGATGATCTGCCATACCGATTACCTCGGTTGAATGGATAATATCGAAATCCAAGGGGTTGGCATCTGCTTTTTTCAACAATTCTTCAATTAATTCCTTGTTGCCAAAAAGAACAATTTTTTGGTCGGGCATAAGTTGCTTTTGGGCGAGAATTGCTCCTGAAATTACTACATCTGGTGCAAAATCACCTCCCATAGCATCGACACCAATTTTCATATGCAAAAAATTTGGTTCAAAAAAAGAGAGACCGCTTAAGCGTTTGCTGCGGTCTTTTCAATTGCAAGTTTTCCACGGTAGTAGCCACATTCAGGGCAGACCCTGTGATACTGTATGGCCGAACCGCAGTTTGAACATGTTCCAAGTGTAGGTAATTCTGCCTTGTAGTGAGTTCTTCTCTTATTTCTTCTCTGCTTAGAAATCTTAGATTTAGGATGTGCCATTTCTCAAACTATTAAAAGTGTATAATTAATTTAATTTCAAATCTTTAAGTTTATCCCAACGGGGATCTGACTCGATTGTTTTTTTGGTTTTTGAAGCTGTTCCAGAAAGATTTTTTAGTTTATTAAGCATTTCGCTGTTACAAGCTTTATCATCTGTTCCATTAACACCGTGATAGCGTTGGTAGGGAATGCTTAAACTAATGCTTTCATATAAATAATGAGCAATGTTTAGTTCGCTTTCCTCTGTGGGAAGAAAAATAATTTCCTCACTGGCATCAGGTGCCCCTTCTCCAAACTTTACGAGTAAAGTTCCTTTATACGAAAGGGGTAAATTAAAATTTTCAAGACACCTGTCGCACATAACTTCGACATACCCTTTGATATTAATTTTCAGGTCAAGTAACTGAGCGTGTTTTTCCAGTTTAATCCCTGCAGTTAGTTTTCCCTGCTTAATTTCACTTTCTTCAAACAATTCAAAAAACCTGTTATCTATCTCAAAGTCGAACTGGTGTTTACCAACCTTAAGACCCTTAAAATGAATTGAGTATGTGCTTAAAAAGTCTCCCACAGTACCCTAAAAAACAATGTGCAAAGGTATAAAAAATAATATCAAAGCAAAAAGTTCAATTTTTTTATTCTATGTATGGCTCTGTTGTTTATTATAAATTTTTTGACCTTCTTTTTCGTTCATTCTCATCAAGATAAATTTTGCGGAGCCTCATTGCTTTGGGCGTGATCTCAACATATTCATCCTCCTGTATGTACTCCAGAGCTTCCTCGAGGCTAAATTTAATAGGCGGTGCTAAAAATATCTTTTCGTCCGATCCGGATGCCCTCATGTTGGAGAGTTTTTTTGATTTGGTAACATTAACCACCAAATCACCAGGTCGGTTATTTTCTCCAACCACCTGACCGGCGTAAACCTCTTCGTGGTTTTCAATAAAAAATTTGCCCCTGTCCTGTAATTTATTCAATGCGTAAGCATACGCGGTACCGCTTTCCATAGCAACTATCGAGCCATTTTGCCTGATTTCAATATCTCCGCGGTATGTTTCAAACGCTTTGAAACGGTGAGCAATTACCGCTTCACCTGCTGTTGCAGTTAGAAGAAGATTTCTAATACCTATAATTCCCCTTGAAGGTATTTCAAATTCAAGGTGAATCCTGTCTCCTCGGCGTTCCATCAAAAGTAAATTACCACGACGCTTGGTAACCTGCTCTATTGCTTTCCCTGAGACTTCCTCTGGAAGATCAATGGTCATAAACTCTATTGGCTCGCATTTTTCTCCACCAACCATCTTTATAATTACCTTGGGTTGACCTACCTGTAATTCATACCCTTCTCTTCGCATAGTTTCAATTAAAATTGACAGGTGAAGGACTCCTCGACCAAATACAGTGAATGAGTCCGCCGAGTCGGTTTCTTCAACTCTAAGTGCAAGGTTTTTTTCCAACTCCTTGTCTAGCCGTTCTTTCAAGTGTCTGGATGTTACAAATTTACCATCTTTGCCAAAAAAAGGAGAATTGTTTATGGTGAATAGCATGCTCATAGTTGGTTCATCAACATCAATAGTTGGAAGGGGTTCAGGGTTTTCAATATCGGCGATTGTATCCCCAATATCAAAATCCTCAATTCCAACCAAAGCACAAATATCACCCGAAGAAACCTCTTCCACCTTTTTTTTACCAAGTCCTTCAAAAATGAGTATATCCTTGATTTTTGTTCTGATTACCTGGCCATTTCTCTTAACGAGCGATACATTTTGACCGGTCCTTAAAGTTCCTCTGTGAAGCTGACCGATAGCAATTCGTCCAACATAGGATGAATAGTCAAGTGATGTAATCAGGAGCTGAGGTGTTCCCTTAAGGGATTTAGGTGGGGGAATATTTTTTACAATACACTCTAGTAACGGGGTAATATCAGATGCGGGTTTTTTCCAGTCATCAGACATCCAGCCTTGTTTGGCGCTGCCAAATATTGTTGGAAAATTGAGCTGTTCCTCTGTGGCATTGAGATTATACATCAGCTCAAATACCTGTTCATGAACCTCTTCCGGGCGACAATTTGGTTTATCAACCTTATTGATAACCACAATAGGTTTTAATCCTAATGAAAGGGCCTTCTGGAGCACAAAACGTGTTTGGGGCATGGTTCCCTCAAATGCATCAACCAATAGCAGAACGCCGTCGGCCATGTTTAAAACCCGTTCAACTTCCCCACCAAAATCGGAATGGCCAGGAGTGTCAATAATATTAATTTTAACCCCTTTGTAGCTGACAGAAACATTTTTTGATAAAATTGTAATCCCGCGCTCCCGCTCCAGATCATTGCTATCCATTATCAGTTCTCCCGGTTTTTCGTGATCTTTAAACAACTTACCTTTAATGATCATTTTATCTACCAGCGTTGTTTTCCCATGATCTACGTGTGCAATGATGGCAATATTTCTAATCCCCTGCATATCAACATTTAAATTTGGGCTGCAAAGGTAATCCTAAAAATGAATAAATGTCAAGTAAATAAAATAAAAAACCCATAAAGTGATATAATGCCTTTATGGGTAGTGAAAAAGAAATAGTTTTTATACAGACTTTTTTATATTTTCTGTTACAATGTGTCCATCGAATAGTTGAACAATTCGGTGAGCCTTTTCGGCATCCGTTGGGGAGTGGGTAACCATAACAATGGTGGTTCCCTCTTTGTTGAGTTCGGTTAAGAGGTTCATTACCTCTTCACCATTGGCAGAATCGAGGTTCCCTGTGGGCTCATCTGCTAGTATCAACTTAGGGTTTGCAACAACAGATCGGGCAATTGCAACTCTTTGCTGCTGACCGCCCGAAAGCTGTTGCGGGAAATGTTTCCGCCGATGTGATATTTTCATTCGTTCCAAAACTGCTTCAACCTTTTTCTTTCTTTCTGCAGTAGGGACATTCTGATAAAGCAGAGGTAACTCCACGTTCTCAAAAACTGTTAGCTCATCAATGAGGTTGAAACTTTGAAAAACAAAACCTATGTTAGATTTCCTAAGATTTGTCCTCTGTTTTTCCCTGAATTTGGAAACTTCATAATCCATAAAGTAGTATTGGCCATCACTAGGGTTGTCGAGGAGTCCGAGGATGTTCAAAAGGGTTGATTTTCCACAACCTGAAGGACCCATGATGGCAACAAATTCCCCATCTTTAACCTCAAGGCTTACTTTATTCAATGCGGTGGTTTCAACTTCGTCGGTACGAAATATCTTAACCAGATCAACTGTTTTTATCATTGCTTTTTGTATTTTTTAATAAGACGAATTCAATTAAAATCCAGTTACAAATTTTTAATCAAGACTATGAAACAAATATAAAATTATTATTAATAACTGTTGGTTAACAGAATGTTAAATGAACGAAATGACCGATTAACGTTATGCTTATTCAAATAGGAAGTCAAGGTCATCGTCTGGAAAAACCTCTTTTGGCGGAATACCCTTTTTGAAAATTCGGGCAGGTTTGGGGCCAAGGAGTTTTATTGTAACATTTTCAATAATAATCATTGATCCCTCTCTTAAACCCACAACGTAGGTATAAGGGTCCATTTCCAGAAATTCCAGAATACGTTGTTCGCGGGTTTCACCTGCATGCCCTTCGGGATGTGAATCAAGATAATGAGGGTTAATCTGAAATCGAACAAGGTTAAGGGCCCCAAAATTATCCGGTTCAGTAATGGGCATATCGTTAGTTGTGCAAATGGTAGGACAAGCCACATTGGCACCTGCGCTCCAGCCTATGTAAGGATTCCCTGTTAATGCTTTATAGCGAATTGCTTCAATAAGATCGAACTGATGAATCATTTTGAGAAGCCGGAAAGTATTCCCACCTCCAACAACAATTGCATTGGCTTCCTGCACGGCTTTTTTGGCATTTTTATGATGGTGAATGGAATCAACCTCCACTCCAAATTCACTAAATCTTTGTTGTACTTTTCGTTCGTATTCATCGAAAGTAAAGGTAACTGCAGCATAGGGGATAAATAGGACCCTCTTTATATCACCTAAAAAATATTTTATTTGTTCCTTAGCGTGGTGCAGATAGGGCTCGCCGGCATTTGTTGAATTACTTATTAAAAGAAGTCTCATGGTTTGTGGTTTATGGTTTGCACTTTTTTCAAAATTAAGAAACTTGTTGTTATTGAGAAATTATCAAATCATAATTATTTATTGCTATTGGTTTTCTGAATGATTTTATAACTCCGGGTTTTTCTCTTTAAATTCCCTGATTATTCTTTTTTTACGATTGTTCTCCCTGATTGCAACAGCGGTTAGAAACAAGAAAAAGAGTAAAAGACCTATGGTAGTATAAATAATAATTCTTTGATTTTTATACCGTTTGCTAATTTCGTCTAATTCCTTCTGCTGTTTCTCTGACTCGTATTGTGCCTGCAAAGTGGCGATCTTATCGCGTGACTCTGTGCTAAGAATAGAATCCTTGATTTGATTATATTTTTTATAGTAAAAAAGGGCTCTTTCGTAATTCTTTTCTTGCTCAAAAACCCAATACATCGCTTCAAATACATCCTTTTGTACATCTTTTTGGTTAATTTTATTGGCTATTTCCAGGCTATGATTGAGGTAGTTTAATGCTTTTTTATAGTCTTTTAATTTATAATGAGCAACTCCCAGGTTTTTAAGGCAAAAGCAAATCCTTGATTGGCTTCCAATTTGTTGAAAAAGCCTAAGTGCATCATTATAAAAAAGTAAAGCATCATTAAATTGTTCCCGTTGGACATAAAGCGATCCAATGTTATCCTTGATAATTGCTACGCCAAGTTTAACCCCGAGCGAATCGTAAATTCTAAGAGAAATCAAGTAGTAATATAGGGCTGAATCGAGTTTATTCAGCTCTAGGTATGCGCTGGCAATATTGTTCGATGCACCTGCAACAGCCCGTTTTTGCTTCAAGCCCTCATAAACATTGAAATATTTTTTAAAGTATTTTATGGCATTGGGGTAGTCGCCCATATAGTAATAAATTTGACCTATGCTGTTTGAGACCAAAGCAGTACCGCTCAAGTTATTATGATCATCAAAGATTTTTAGTGCTGTAATATAATTTTGAATTGCCAGATCGTACTTTCCCCATGTACGATATATTAAACCAATATCGTGAAGGATAAGGCCTGCATTAATACTATCATTAATGGACTGATATGTGGTTAGGGCATTGTTAAGGTTAGTTAAGGCGACAACGAGCTCGCCTTTCCTTTGGTAAATTCCACCAATCTGGTGATAAGTATCGGCAATCTTTTTTTTATCACTGAGCCGGGTTGCCCATTTAAAAGCTTCGTTCCAATAAATCAGACTCTTCTCATATGCACTATCAGAAAACGCAATGGCAATTTTTGTTGCTATATTATATTTTGCAGTATCAGCCAGAGGTGAATTATATGCTTTTAAAAGGCTATCAATCAAAGATATGCCAGCAAATACAGAGTTGTTTAATAGTAAAAAGGTGAATAAAATACATCTTTTCATTGATGGTAGGTTAATACAAAACAAACCAAAGGTAATCAAAGTAAACAATCATCAGTTAGATGAATTTTGGAAAATTTGACGGATATAAAAAAAGCCGCCATAAAAGGCGGCCCCAGCTGTTAATAAAACAAATTTATTAATCCCTGAATGGTATTAGCACCAAACCAACAGAGAATGGGTATAGTTCAGCACCTTTCCTTTTTTCAAAAAGTTGCACAGGGTAATAGTTTGCAAAAAGTCTGATCCCCCTGTAACCCAAGCGGGCTGTGAGTCCATATCGAAGTGTGGCAATGTTAAAATCGTCACGATTCTTGTCCTTTTTTGTGCCGTTGTCTTCATAAACAACTTTGGTGTGGGAGCCTAAACGTAAACCACCAATTACCCCAGCCGCAAAATATAAACGGTGATCATCGTTATATGTTGGAATCTGAAACTCTAAAAGCATTGGCAGGGTTAAGAAAACGGTGGATAATTTTGTCTTATTTACCTTAACCTGATTGTTTATATATGAGCTGTCAATCATTGTAATACCATTCTGAACCTTCAGGGTTATTGGATTGGAAAAGTGGTAATCGTTAAATTCGAACCCCATTCCTGTAACCAGACCCACCTTGTCGGTTCCAAAACCAGCGCTGTACTGAGCAAAATTGATGTTTACATTCCAGGATCGTGCCTGTTTAAGATCGTAGGGGGCTAATTCTCCTTGCTGGATCAATGAATGATTCTTGTCCATAAATCCATTTATACCCATCTCAAAACCTGCCCAATGACCTTTAAATTCAGGCTTGTGATGGTATTCAATGTCCCATTTCTCCTCGTTTTTGTTTGGGAAAACCAGCGTGGTTTTACTGTCGTCATCAATTATTTTAACCGACTTTTTCCCTAACCGGATAAGGGTAGTATCGCCTTTCGCTCTTTTTTCTGCCACCTTAATTGTATCCGTAGTTTTTCTTGGTGTTGAATCTTGATTTTCTATGGCTGCCAATTTTTTTTCAAGCGATGTTTCATTTTGGGCAATAACCCAATTAACTATAATTCCGGTGATTAGTAATAAAATAAATCGTTTCATAGCATAAGTTTTTTTAAATTATAATTTCGGTTGATTTTGACGTAAGACGAGGAGGTAAATGAAAAGTTACAGGCTACTCATCATTTTTGCCGATAGGTGCAGAAAATGCAATAAGGCTCGATTCGAATTCGATTTTCTTTATCGCCCCATTTTTGTTTCTTTGGGCATCCAGTCTGATATCCCTGCCGATGAGTTTACCGAATGAACTAAGTCCCATTTGGGCTAACTCAAAGAGCCCAATTTCTCTAACACTGGATTTACCTTGATAGGAGGCCAGATTATTATCCCGCTGAGATTTAACCTTAGTGCCTGCGTAGTAATTATTAGGGAGGACTTGCATTTTCTCTATTTTGAGGGGCTTTGTCTCCAACGATGATACATCTATAGTTTTCAAAGGGACAATTACAGAATCTAATTTTCTAAAATCAGCATTGGTGGTGTTTTTAGCAAGATTTTGTTTATTGAGGCCAACTTGTTCGATATTGGCAGGAGGGTTCGCCTTTATTTCAATAGGTTTTGCAGGGGAATCCATTACAGCAGGCTGGTTAGATGAAATCACCACCGGTTTTTTCAATGATCCTTTTATGGTTTCTTGATTAATTAACCTTAAAGTAGTATAACTACCTAAAAATAAAAGCATTGCAGCAGCTGCGGTTGTGATAACCCGTAAAGTACCTACTCTTAAATGAATAATTTTTGCTCTTTTAAGAAAATTTTTATGCTGAAATTTTTCTTCCTTATTGGGGCTGAGTTTTGTATGTTTATAAAGTTGAAATTCTTTCCCCCATTTTTCATCTGCAGCAAAATATTCGGCAAGCAGATGCTCTTCTTTGGGTGATATATCCCCTTCAATTGATGATATACAGAGGTAATCAAATTCTGATTCTATCCCTGACATTATGAATTTTTCTTTTTTAAGAGCTGGTTTATGTGGGAAAAGAATCTGCTCCCCTTCAACTATAGTATCTTTTATCCCTTCAAACTCATCTTTGATATCGGGGTTGATGTTCAGAAAAGCCATGAGTTCTTGAACCTGAGATGGGGTCAGCTTACCATCCAGATAGTCAATCAAAAATATTTCGTAGTTATGACGGTCAATCGTCATGGTATATCAAATTAAGTTGTCAATGCTAACCAGATAATTCTTAAGGAAAAGTCGCGCCCTATATATATATACTTTAACCTGTGATTCATTTAACCCGGTTATTTCGCCAATTTCCTCATAGCTATAACCCTCATAATCGCGAAGAATCAAAACTGATTTCTGATCATCGGGCAGCAGATCAACAGCCCTGCTAAGCACCTCTTTTACATCAGTATATTGATCGGTAGAATAAGTTTCAAATGGCTTGTCCGCCTCAAACTCCAATTTACGTTTCTCTTTTCTGATCAAATCAATCGAGGTGTGATACGCAGAGGTAAACAAATAGGATTTTACCTTTTCAAATGAAACCTCGGGGTATTTAACCCACAAACGCTCATAGCATTCCTGAACAACATCTTTAGCCTTGTCCTGATCTTTCAGTGTTTTTAGTACAAAGCGGTAAATGCCATCAGAATATAAATCAACACTTTTATTGTACTCTTCTACCGTCATTAAGCGCTTGAGGTTTCGTAAATGAGACGAGAAATGAGTCTGAAAGTTACAGCTAAATGTTGAAAAAAAGGAACATTTGATATATGCTGCTTGTTATATATAATGGTTTTTCTTCCAGCATAAAAATATCCGAATTGCTTATCTTTGAAACAAAAATAAACTATGAGAAATATTTATTTGATATCCCTAATTGGAATGGTTCTTATGGTTTCCTGTAATACCAGGGAACAAAACACTGCACCAATAAGTACACAAGAGCATCTGGTTTATGCCACCATTTGGTATCAGAATTCTCCTGAAGCAAAAGCATGCTACTACCAAGGTTATAACCTGGCAAAAGAAAGGGTTCTGTCTTTCAATAAAATGAAATCTCAAAAACCTAAAGCTGTTGTTGTTGATATTGATGAGACAATGTTCGATAATAGCGCTTTTCAGGCGCAACAAATAGTTGATTCAAAAGGATTTACCCCTGAATTTTGGAAAGAATGGACCGACCTTGCTAAAGCAAAAGCTTTGCCGGGTGCTGTTGAGTTCTCGAACTTTTGTGATTCATTGGGAATCCCTGTTTTTTATATAAGCAACCGTAAATCCGATGAAATAAATTCAACACTGAAAAATCTGGATTCATTGGGATTTTCTTTTGCTAAAAAAGAATACTTATTTTTTAAAGAAAATTCAAGTAGCAAGGAAGATCGAAGGAAAAGTATTGCAATAAAATATGAAATAATCCTGCTAATTGGAGACAATCTGAATGATTTCTCCGATGTTTTTGAAAACCGCGGAGAGGATTGGGGTGCCCAAAAGGTTGATGAATTTAAAAATGAATTTGGCCGAAAATTCATCATTCTCCCAAATCCAATGTATGGGGAGTGGGAAAAAAATATCTACAAAGGACAAAAAGATTTAACAGTGGATCAGGAAAGGTCATTAAGAATTGGTGCACTGAAGGGATTCCGCTTGGCAAATTAATTCTCAGAAATAAATTTATCTATCACCTGGAGCATGCTCTGTACCTTAATTGGTTTGGCCAGGTAGGTATTAAACCCACACTCCAGGCTTGCCTGGTAGTTTTCCTTGCTGGGGTAAGCAGTATGACAAACAACCGGAAGATTGCTGTTAATCTCTTTTATTTTGCGGGTAGCTTCAAAACCGTCCATCTCGGGCATAATAATATCCATCAAAACAATATTTATCCGAGGATTCGACTGAACAAAATCAACTGCTTCTTTCCCGTTTTTTGCCCAAATAACCTCTGCCTTTGTATTTTTTACAGCAGCTTTGAGAAACACATAGTTGACATCAATATCATCTGCAATTAAAATTGTTTTGTTTTTCCAGTTAAATGTTGTGCTCTTCTCCTCAACAAGGGTTTGCTCAAACTTTAACCGAACCGGAATATGAGGAATGGTGAAGAAAAACGTTGAGCCCGATCCGGGACATGTGGTAAACCAGATTTTACCTCCCAATTTTTCTATAATATGCTTTGAAATTGCCAGGCCCAATCCCATCCCACCATATTTTCTTGTATTTGAATCATCGGCCTGTCTGAATGGGCTAAAAATGTTTTTTTGCTTTTCCAATTCTATCCCCACGCCACTATCAATTATATAGAACAGAAGCGTTTGATCATCCTTGAATGTATAACCAAACTCCACAAAACCCTGCTCGGTAAATTTGCAGGCATTTGAAATCAAGTTGTATAACACCTGTTTTAGCCTGACAGGATCGGTTAGAATGGTAAAATCATCACTCCCTATCTCCTTACGAAGATTTAATTTAACGCCCCGTGCTTTTTTATCTTCCTCAATGAAAACCGCTTTCAGCTCGTTTAATATTTTATTAACAGAACATTCTGATTTTTTAATGTTCAGCTGACCGGTTTCTATCTCGGAAATCTCAATAAGATCCTCAATCAACTTTAGAAGATCATTTGAGTTTTTATAAACGACCTCGGAAAGGTTCTTCTTTTCCTGATAGGTTAAATCTGAATCGGTTATAAGTGAAGAGAAACCGATAATTGCGTTGAGCGGGGTTCTTATTTCATGGGAAAGGTTTGAAAGGAATGCTGTTTTAAGCTTATCCGACTCTTCTGCACGGGTTTTGGCCAGTATTAGCTCTTTTTCATTTTCCTTCCTGAGGGTAATATCCTCCATTATTGCTACACAGTGAGCTACTTCTCCCTTCCTGTTAAGTACGGGAGCAAATGAACCCAGCACCCAAAAATGTTCACCGTTTTTATTCTGCATATGAACCTCTCCGCGCCATACATCCCCCTTAAGAATATTTTCGTAAGCTTTAATTAAATTTTTACCGGAATTGTATTCCACCTTGAGCGATAATAGGTTTTTTGACAAGGCCTCATTGTTAGAATATCCTGTGATTCTTGTGAATGCGGGGTTAGAAAATTCAATTTCTCCCTGCGGGTTAGTAATAACAATAGAAACCGGTGAGTTATTTACCGCTTTTGATAATACATATAAATGGTGTTCGGCTTCTTTTCTTGAGGTGATGTCTATTGAAATGCCACCAATCCGCCATTGGTTATCAACACCTTCGAATCTGAATTTATGGGTATAGAATGTTCTTTCCCTGCCCTCTTTATCAATTACAACCTCCTCAAAATCTATCTTTCCCAACTGCAATGTTTTGGCATCTTCTTCTTTTATTCTGTTTGCCCAACTAGCTGCTAATTCGTTAGATAAATTTTTACCCAGATAATTATCCAGTCCAAGGGTGTTGCGGAGATATGTGTTATGATACAACAGCACCCCTTCCTTGTCTTTGATAAAAACACCAACTGGTAAACTATCCATAAAGGATGAAAACTGCTGCTCTGTTTTCTTTAACGTATTCTGAACATTGTATTTATCAGTTATATCCTTAAAATCCTCAATAATGCCAATCAGCTCACCGTCTTTCCCTTTAAAAGGAACAGCGGTGTGAGAGCACCGAACCTTTTCTCCTCCTTTATTAAACCGAACCTCTTCAGATTCAATTGTTAATTCACCCTCTTTAATTCGCTCAAGCGGACAATCGGTCGTGTGGCAATATGATCCTGGAAAAACATTATAACACTTTTCTCCTTCTATGATCTCTTTTTGCAAACCGGAAATTTTTGTAAAAGCTTCATTAACCCTGATTATTTCATAATTTTTATTAATGATTCTTATCCCGTTGGCCGTTGAGTTAAAAATCTGATTCAGTTCAGTGTTGGTGTCGAGAATTTCCTTGGTTTGATTTAGTATTTCCTTTTCAAAGCTCTCCTCAAGCCTGAATATGCTAAAAAGCAGCTTGTTGAAAAATATCCTGACAATAATCATTATGCTGGTTATCACCAGGATGGTGATTAAAATTGAGCGAAATAATGATTTTCTGTAGGGTGCTTCGAACTTTGTGATGTCAATTGCGGTAAACAAAGATCCAACTTTTTCGCCCTTTGTGGATGAAAAGATTCCCACCTCCTGAAATGAATAGTACAAATCTTGATGCTTGAAAACCCTGGTTGATTCTTTCTTATTGTCTAAAAAATTTGCGGGGATTGAGTTCGATAACAGATCCTCCCCATACGAATTTATGGCTGTTTTCCCACCATTATTAATTACAGAAATTAACTGTACCCCCGATTGTTCTTCTAAATACTTAAATCCTTCAAATTCATTTATTGCCAACACAACCCGCCCTTTGTTATTGGAAATTGCGGAGGAAACGGTTTGATAAAGCGCATTATCTTTAAGAATTATGCTATATTTATTTTGATCGGCAACAGAATCTATGTGTGATGAAAGGTATAGATAGCTGCCTGGGAAAAATTTTTTACCATAAAACAAACCCCCGTTGGGATACTCAATAAAAAGTTCCGTTTTAATATTTCTTCTAAAAGATAAAAGATTGTCAATCAGAGTACTTAAACCCGATGTGTCATTTTTTGATATCTTCTCAACAATTACAGGGTTTTGCGAAAGATTATTGACTGCATTATAATAATCCTTTAGCATAGACGTATAGCAGCCATTTAGCTTCAACTGGGTTTCCTCAACTGTAATTTTTATCAGCTGCTCTTTTAATAAGCGGTTGTTTATAATAGATTGGTAGGTGAAGAAGGTTGATAAACCGGCGATGACAAGAACAACTGCCAAGTAAATTTTACGCCTATTTGATTTATCCTTTATAAATACTCTTGAAGCCAAAATATTCTCCCATAAAAATCAGCCTCAAATGTATAATTTATTATTTAATGGCAAAATAATGACTCTTTGAAATCCTGTTTTTATAGGTAAATTCCGGAAATTATAATTCGGGGATAAATTTTAGCTCTTTATAAATCGGGAAATGTATAATAGTGAATTTGTAAAAATCACCTTGATAAAATATACACCGCCCGGAAGATTCTCAATTGAAACACTGATTTCGTGACTTTGATTATTTGTGGATGAATATCTTGAAACCCCTGTGATATCAAAAATTTCAATCTGGCTAATCTCATTTTCAGATTTGATAATAATGTATTTAGATGCCGGGTTTGGGTAAAGTCTTATTCCGTTTTCGGCTATAGCTGGTGTTGACAGTAATGTTAGATTGACAGTGATAAAAAGATCGGACGTGGCATCAATAATTCCCTGAAAGTCGTGATACCCATCCCTTGTAACCAGATAATCAAGCCCTTTTTCCCAACCAACCTGATTAAAAATGGCGGATCCAAAAAGATCGGTAACAATAGGTTTGTAGCCACTTATATTAACACTTGCGTCTTTTATTTCACTACTGTTGGAGGTAACCTTAAATTCTACTTTGTAGGTAATCTGATTCAAGGTATCAGCAATTCTGTTTGTAAGTTCACCTACGATAAATGGAATATTGTTTTTGGGATTATACCCTTCTTTTGTTAGTGAGTACTTTATAAGACCCTTTGGAAGTCGCAAGGAATCATTTCCAGCTTCGCCAGTTTTTTGGGTAAGGTAAATGATATCATTTATAAAAATTGATATTTCTGAATTAGCAAGCAAAAAAGTATCCTTTGGCCCTGCGCCATATACAAAAAATCCAATTTTTATCAGGGATGATAAAGGTTCCAGAATAACTGTTTTTTTTGCGTTCTCGTTAACCTTTATCCAATCGAAGTAAGGAATAAATCCCACTTTTGAAACTGAAAAACCAAAGGTGTTAAAAGGAAGTTCGATGTTAATCATACCGTCCTGATCGGAAAGGAAGGTTTCATTATTGATAGTTAAGGATGCGTTTCCAAGTTTTGAACCATCAACACCAATAACAGTTATTGAAACTGGGTAATGACTTGGTGAAAAGGATATATTGTGGTCTGATTCTGTATCAGGAATGGATAAGTTTGTTTTAAGTGTATCATACCCGGTAAGGGTAAAAACAAAATGAGATGTACCTTCTGGTTTATAAAATTTAACCAAACCATTCGGATTTGAATAAAGACAATCAAGACCTGATTGTACTTTCACCCCGTGTACGGGATTTCCTGAAGTGGCATTATAGATTGATATATTAACCGGGTTGGTTTTTTTAAGATTTATATTTATGGTTTGGCCACTACTTGAAATTGTTACGGTATCAACTATTATTTCATATCCAGATGCTAATATTTTGTAGATTACATCCCCGTTTGGTACTGCATAAGATACGTTCCCATAATCATTGCTAAACTTAACTTTATCGTTAATTATTATTGATGCATCGCCAATTGGGCCTTTGCTATCGGTAATATGGAAACTTAGTGGGAACAATGTTACATCACCAACACTCCTTAATATGGCTTTCCATCCTGCCCGGGTTTCGGATTCATCGGAATGGAATTTAAAGGTGAGGGCTCCATCGCTATTTGTAGCTGCCAATAAAGGGGGTATTGTAGTCCCACAATAATAGCCAAGTATAGGTGCGGTATCGGTTAACCCATCATAAATTGTTAGCTTATCATAACCACAGGTAGTATGAGATTCTACGAGGAATTCCCTGAAGTCGGCCACTAAATGTGTACCTTTGATTTTGGGCTTAACCGTAAGTGTATAGTTCTCATTATTTTTATATGATTGTAATGGTCCACCTGAATCGAAAAAATAAGCGGTATCCACTTCAACAACATTATTCGACATAATTACCTGATCGGTAATAGTGTCCGTTGTGAATTGCCATGTTTCACAACCTGATTGACATACACCAAGGTAATTGCCGGGAAATATCCGCCAGTAGTAAGTTTGAAATTTTTGCAGATTAACATTCATAAAATTTTGCCGAACTTGGCCAATCATGGCTAAATTTACAGGGTCGTATCCCATGTAAACATCATAAAATTGGGCATCAGCAACTGAATTCCAGGAAACTAATGATTGAGAAACACCAGTTGCTCCATTTGCGGGATTTGGATTAAAGGCACAGGTCGGAATTGCCTGTGGGCTATAACACGCGATTATCGCAGACCATCCCGGTTTGGTGGTATTACCATCGGAAGTAAACCTAAAGGTTAAGGCGTTGCCTGAAGAAATTATTTCAGGAGGAATGTTACTGCCTGTAAATGGACTACCTGATATTTGAGCAGATTTAATATCCGGACCATCATAAATATAGAGAAAATCCCAGCTATTCTCTAAGGAAAAGGTGTTGAATTTTACCTTTAATTTACTATACTCATTATTGGTAAAAAAAGATTTTGTAATATTTTCTAAGTTTGAATAGTCTCCTGTTTCACCCCCCGAATCATAGAAAGTTGAATAACATGTATTAACAATGGTGTTAGACATTATTACCACATTGTCGGGGATTATTGTAACTGGTTTACTATAGAACTGACTGATCTTTGTCGGGGATAAAGAATTTATTTTTACAATTATTGGCAACTCATTATATCCGGAAAAAACCGGGCTTGAAGTAATTCTAAATGCTACCGAATGGGTTTCCCCGGTGATTATTGAGAACTCGTTTATAGGTTCAAAACTTACTGATATAAAATCTTTAAGACTATCAGGTACAGAAATTTCACAAGTCAACCCACTAATATCGGAATGCCCTGTGTTTTTAATTTGAACTGAAGCAAAACAGGATTCACCAAGGTTGAATTTTCCATTATTATCCCCTAGTTTACTGTCATCAATTGCTATTCCAATAATTGATATTTCCGGTGAATTTAAGGTGATTTTTAATTTGGATGTCCAGTTACCCTGATTGCTTAAAAACTTCAGGTAAAATATTGCAACATGCTGATCTGGAATATTTTCTCTTACTGTAAATGTGAAGGTGTTTAAAACATCTACAATGTTTAATCCTTCCCCAGAAGGAATGTTGGGAATTGCAATGGTGTCTTCGCCAGTAAAATTTATATAATCATCAGTCCCTGAAATAATTATTTTAACATTAGTTGCAGGTTCGGTTCCCAGGTTTTTAATGCTTAGATTTGTAGTAAATGTTTCGTTGAAATCTGCTTTACTATTATTATTGAATAGATTATCATTTATTGAATAGTTGTTCAGAATTAAATATGGGCCTGTTGGTGTTATTGCGTTAATTGTATCAAAATAAGGGATCGTTTGAGGGCGGGTAATGGCCACTACAACTTCTCCTTCTTGGGTAATAGGTATCACTGGAACATCAATCTCACCAGTTTGGTTTGCATAGATCGAACCAACAATTTGATTATCCTTTGATAATGTGATGTATGATCCTTGTAGGGTATTTACTTTAAATACTGATTCCCCTAAAGGAATATAATCATTATGTGTTACATTGTTTCTTTCTGCTTCAGTAAAATAAGGCATTAAAGAGGGGTCGCCAAGTATGTTATATGCTTGCCAGTAATACAGTGGCGATGATTGTGATTCATAATTCATTACATCAACTTCAGTTACCGCCAAATTACCTGCAAAAACCATTGCCCCGGTGGTAGTATATTTGCTAACAAAGGGGGCGTCATACATACCAGTTGTAGTTTCACCAAAAGTAGGGACGTAGCCGTTATTTTCTCCCACCATTGGGAATGCCCCAACCGACCAATAAAAATCCTCCAGCCAATACGTGGAAGGTGAAGAGCCAATATAAGTAACCGCTCCCTTGTTTTGACCACGAATCCATGTTTCTCCGATACACTCTGAGTACCCAAAATCGCCGGAAAGACAACAATTTCCTATCGCCAGGGGATATTTATTAAGGTTTGAAAAACCGTTTACTGCCGATATTGATAACGCTGGATCGCTCCAGGCGGTTTCACTGCAATGAGCGGTATAGTTTACCATCGCCACAGAAATCTTATCATTTGTATAACAACCGGTATAACCTGAAATTGCAGAGGGGTTATTTGGATCGGATGTTACACCATACTCATTTACAGAAGAAAACCCTTTGGAGGTGTTAAAATAATTAGCGGTACCATACTTTACTGTAGGCTGTCCAACTTTATAATTCCATTCTGCATCATTTCCGGCAATAAGTGTAACCTGATTAAGATATGTAGGATCAACAAACTGATATTTTTCATAGTATAGTATCTTACTTATAATATTTGCAAGCTGGGTTGTCTTGGTTGCGGATAGTCTTCCGTAGTACATATCAGGAAACATATCGCCATCAACGCTTGCGTAATACAGATCTGTTTTCCTGCCGGTTGCCGATCCGGTTGCCGATGCTGCGACCTGATCAACGTCACCAACCAGAACCAGGAAAGATGGAGCAGGGTCATCGGGTGTGGCTGAGCTATATTGTTGCTGAATAAAGGTTTTAATTTGATCAGCGGTTGAGCCAATAACATCAGTATAAGCAACAATCACATTGAATCCTTTGAGCTTTTTCCATTCAATAAAGGGTTGCAGCGTTTGTTCAAACATCCTGTTGCTGATTATCAGCATTTTTACTGGATATTTTGTCAGGTCAGGATGGTTGTCATATGTTGAGTTCGTGGCATTAAAGAGTGACTTGTAAACAAATTCAAAATATGGCGAAAAGGTTTTCTGATCGTTATAATCCTGGGTTGATTGATCGGCATCCTGCAAATTAACCTCAACATCAAGGTCATTATACACAATTATCGATCCCTTTACCGGGTTATAATCAACCGGGGCGACTATCAACCGGGCTATTGTTTGGGAGCGCATTGTTCCTAAAACCTCAATTGTTGCA
>CAZKHG010000001.1:0-203446 GCA_964552655.1 uncultured Rikenellaceae bacterium | reverse complement strand
CATTACGCCAATATGGCTATCCACCTGATATGCAGAAATTAGCCACCGAAACAGTGCTAAAACAAGCGGAGATGATTGCGGGTGAATTGGTATAGAATAATAAAATAGTTGTATGACTAATAACATAAATATTGTATTAAAAACATATTTTTAGACATAAATAGATTATCCCTAAAATCATCCCTGATAAAAACAAAAAAGCCTGACAATCAATTGATATCAGGCTTTCTCAGTACCCGGGGCGGGACTTGAACCCGCACAGCCTCAACGGCCACAGGATTTTAAGTCCTGCGTGTCTACCAGTTCCACCACCCGGGCATTAAATAAATAACGCTTAAAGTTAAAAGTTCAAAGTTGTAAAACTTTGAACTTTGTGCTTTGGAGCGGAAGACGAGACTCGAACTCGCGACCCTAACCTTGGCAAGGTTATGCTCTACCAACTGAGCTACTTCCGCATTATTTCAATTTTCGTTCTCAAACTCGCGACCCTCATCCGGCGGTTGCCGGATTATGCTCTACCAACTGAGCTACTTCCGCATTATTTCAATTTTCGTTCTCAAACTCGCGACCCTCATCCGGCGGTTGCCGGATTATGCTCTACCCTGCCTACCGGCAGGCAGTCAACTGAGCTACTTCCGCGGTTGTTTTTTAGTGATGCAAAAATATACCAAATCTCCTTATCTCCAAAATAAATGATGAAAAAATATAAAATGGAATATGGAATGTTGGAATAACGCATTATTGGAGAGGTTATCTATAATCAAGAGTTGCAATACCTCATCATTCCAACTTTTCATTATTCCATTCCTACAATACAATATTCCCGTGTTTCCTTGGCGGAATCTGGACACTCTTGTTGCGGGTCATTTCCAACGCTTGAATTAGCTTAAACCTGGTTTGTTTAGGATATATTACTTCATCTATATATCCTAATTCTGCAGCCTTATAAGGGTTTGCAAGGGTATCGCTGTACTCTTCAATTTTAGCCAACCTATCTTCTTCGCTTGCAAGGTGATTTCTGAAGATAATATTTACAGCACCTTCGGCTCCCATAACAGCAATTTCTGCAGTGGGATATGCAAAATTAACATCAGCACCAATGTGTTTGCTTGCCATTACACAATAGGCTCCACCATAAGCTTTCCGGGTGATTACGGTAATCTTTGGGACTGTAGCTTCAGAGAATGCGTAGAGAAGTTTTGCGCCATGTTTAATAATACCTCCGGTTTCCTGAGTGGTTCCTGGTAGGAATCCCGGCACATCAACAAAGGTAATTAACGGGATATTGAATGAGTCGCAGAACCTTACAAATCTGGCGGCTTTTATAGAAGAATCGATATCCAGAACACCAGCCAGGAATTTAGGCTGATTGGCTACAATACCAACAGATTGCCCGGCTAAACGGCCAAAACCTACAACTATGTTCTTAGCATAGTGGGGTTGAACCTCAAGAAAATTCCTGTCATCCAAGACAGTTTCAATGAGTTCAACCATATCGTATGGTTTGTTTGGATCGACAGGAATGAGGGTTTGCAGACTTTCATCCTCTCTGTGACTATCATCGGTGGTTGGTACAATTGGTGCTTCCTCCATATTATTTGATGGTAAGAATCCAACCAGCTCTCTGATTAGCATTGCCGCCTGCTCATCGTTATCGGCAACAAAATGGGCAACACCACTCTTCGAGTTATGGGTAAATGCACCTCCCAGCTCTTCTTTTGTAACATCCTCATGAGTTACAGCTTTAATTACCTCAGGACCGGTAACAAACATGTAGCTTGTATCCTTTACCATTATGATAAAATCAGTCAAAGCGGGTGAATAAACAGCCCCTCCGGCGCAAGGGCCCATAATGCAGGAAATCTGAGGTATTACCCCTGAACTTTTTACGTTATTGTGAAATATATCTGCATAGCCAGCAAGGCTTTGAACACCTTCCTGAATGCGGGCGCCACCTGAATCATTTAGCCCAATTAGAGGAGCACCCATTTTAAGTGCCAGTTGTTGTACCTTTATAATTTTATCGGCATTTGCCCTGCTCAGGGTTCCCCCAAAAACGGTGAAATCAAATGCAAAGATGTAAACCAATCGCCCATCAACTTTACCAAAACCTGAGATTACGCCATCGCCGGGGATTTTCACCTTATCCATCCCAAACTCGTTGGAACGATGAGTTACTAATTTGTCGAATTCGTTGAACGTACCTTTATCTAAAAACTCAATTATTCTTTCCCTGGCAGTTTGTTTACCTGCATCATGCTGTTTTTGAATACGATCTGAGCCTCCACCCAGCTCTGCCTCCTTTAACTTTTGTTCAAACTGGTTGTATTTTTCTTCTAAAGTCTTCATAAATTATTTATGGTTATTCAATTTCTACTAGGGGTTGATGACCGTTTATGGTCTCACCTTCAGTTACATGTATTCTTTTGATAACTCCATCAACAGGTGATTTGTACTCGCTCTCCATTTTCATTGCTGAGATTACAATTACGGTAGTTCCTTTTTGAACGACATCACCTTGCTTAACCGGAATACTCACCACTTTACCAGGCATTGGCGTTGAAATAACCTTATCGCCACTATGCAAAGAGTCTTTATTTCTATTTTGCTGGTACCTGGTCTGGGCATCAATTATATCCAGTTCATGGGATGAGTAATAGGTATTAACAAAATAGTTTTTCGGGCCGTTCCCCTGGATCATTTCGATATTATACGATTTTCCTTCGTGAAGTATGGAGTAAACGCCTTCTTCAACCATTTCTATATCCACCTCATAGATTTTTTCATCAACCTGTATGGTTGCCTTTGAACCCTCTTTTTTGATCAATCGGACGTGAGCATCACGATCGCCAATTCTTATGTCAAGTGCCATATTGCTATTTGATGTATTTCGAAAAACAGATGAAACCGTAGGTTTCATGTCTTTTTTCTTCCTGTGATCCATTAGTGATAAACAAATTATTTAGGACAGCTAAATTCTCTGAAGTGATTTCATTAGTCCATACTCTTTCCACTTGTCGGATTTTTTGGCCGTCACAATAAAATCATTCATTCCGATTCTTTCGAGTTTTGAGGTGTAATCGATATACGCGCCAATTAGCGCCATATCTGTTGTTCTGGGGTGAGGATCAGAATGAATATCGAGTAATTCAACCATGTGTTTTTCAATGAAATGAGTATCGTAATTGCCATCGTTAAAATCTTTGTTATCCATTATCTTTTCAAGGAATTTAATGGAAGTTTTAACCCCGGTAATTTTATATTCAAACAAAGCCCGTTTCATCCTTTCAATGGCTTCTGGACGGGTCCTGCCCCAGGTAATGATTTTGGTAATCATTGGATCATAAAACATGGGGATTTCGTACCCTTCGTAAACATAACCATCTGTTCTAACCCCCAGGCCATTGGGTTCACTGATATGTATTATTTTCCCGGGGCATGGCATAAAGTTGTTAAAAGGGTCTTCAGCAGATATCCGGCATTCGATTGCATGGCCGAATTGAACCAGGTCCTCCTGTTTAAATGAAATTGGTTTACCCGAAGCAATATAAATTTGTTCCTTTACCAGATCAATGCCAGTTGTTCGTTCGGTAATCGGATGTTCAACCTGCAAACGGGTATTCATTTCCAGGAAATAAAAATTACGGTTTGCATCAACCAGAAATTCGATGGTACCTGCACCTTCGTAATTAACAGCTTTTGCCGCTTTTATGGCAGCTGCTCCCATTTGTTCCCTAAGTTCCTTTGTTATAAAAGGGGAAGGAGTTTCCTCAATCATCTTCTGATGGCGGCGCTGAACTGAACATTCACGCTCAAATAAATGGACAGTGTTACCCTGCTTATCTGCAAGTATTTGAAATTCTATATGATGGGGAGAATCCAGGTATTTTTCGATATATACTGTATCGTTTCCAAACGATGATAGTGCCTCTGACTGGGCCATTCTGATAGCAGATGCTAAATCCTCCTTCTTTCTTACCAGGCGCATTCCTTTCCCGCCACCACCAGCTGATGCCTTGATTATTACTGGCAATCCTATCTCGCTTACTATTTTATTTACACTTTCTAAATCCCCAACTTTTTGCTGAGTGCCAGGGACAACAGGAACACCGGCTTCAATCATTTTCAGACGGGCTGAAATTTTGTCGCCCATGGCAACAATTGACTCCCAGGTTGGACCTATAAAAATTATTCCGGCTGCCTTGCATTTTTTGGCAAATTCCGCATTCTCAGATAGAAATCCATACCCGGGATGAATGGCATCTGCCTGGCATTTTAGGGCAACTTCGATAATTTTATCAGCGTTGAGATAGCTCTCTTTTGATGGGGATGGCCCAATATGATATGCCTCATCGGCATATCTAACATGCATTGCTGTTCTATCGGCATCAGAGTAAACGGCAATAGATTTGATACCCATTTCACGACAAGAACGTATAACCCTGACTGCTATTTCGCCACGGTTAGCAACAAGAACTTTTTTTATCATATTTTCATGCAAAGAATCGGGACAAAAGTAAAGTATATTTTCACATTTTGAACGTTTGTTTAACGAAAAATATGCCAAACAACATACCTGTAGAGCATAATTATATAACATTCATTATGTTATGAAACAAAAAAAAATCAGAAAAGTTTTAATCAAGGGAAAATCTATAAACCGGAAAGGCGTTTTATCTCGTTGAGCTTGTTTAGGGCTTCAACAGGAGTAAGGTTGTTGATATCCAGTTTCTTAATTTGATCGCGAATTTGCTTAAGGACAGGATCTTCGAGTTGAAAAAAGCTAAGCTGGTATCCTTCGCGGTGCTTGCCAAGTTCAGCTACCGGTTTTTCAAATATGCTTTTTTGCTGTGATTTCTCCATCTCGGACAAAATCTCATCGGCGCGTTTTACCACGCTTGGTGGCATACCCGCCATTTTAGCAACGTGAATGCCAAAGCTGTGTTCGCTTCCACCTTTTACTAGTTTCCGGAGGAAAATAACTTTATTCCCGATTTCTTTGATGGAAACGTTATAGTTTTTAACCCTGAAAAATGTTTTTTCCATCTCATTAAGTTCATGGTAGTGAGTGGCAAACAGGGTTTTTGCCCGATGAGTGTGTTCATGGATAAACTCTACCATTGCCCAGGCGATGGAAATGCCATCGTAGGTTGAGGTTCCGCGTCCAATCTCATCTAACAGGATTAGGCTTCTGTCCGAAAGGTTGTTAAGAATGCTGGCTGCTTCCTGCATCTCAACCATAAAAGTTGATTCCCCCAAAGATATATTATCGGAGGCGCCAACGCGGGTAAATATCTTATCAACATAACCTATTTTTGCACTCCGGGCAGGAACAAATGAGCCAATTTGTGCTAATAGCACAATCAATGCGGTTTGCCTTAACAATGCTGACTTCCCGGCCATATTGGGCCCTGTTAAAATGATGATCTGCTGATCGGAGTTATCAAGAAAAACATCGTTGGGTATATAATCTTCACCCGCAGGCAGCATTCTCTCAATTACCGGGTGCCTGCCTTCAATAATTTCTATTGCCTCGGAGGTATTGATTTCAGGTTTTGAATACTTATAATTGATTGAACAGCTGGCAAATGACAGGAGGCAATCAAGTTGAGCGACCAGATTCGCATTCAGCTGAATAGAAGTAATATATTCGGTTAACCCGTGAACTAGTTCCTGAAATATGTTTTGTTCAATTTCCAGGATTTTTTCCTCGGCGCCAAAGATTTTAACCTCGTATTCCTTTAGCTCTTCTGTAATATACCTTTCGGCAGAAACGAGGGTTTGTTTCCGGATCCATTCGGGTGGTACTTTATCCTTGTGGGTATTTCGAACCTCGATGTAGTAACCAAAAACGTTGTTAAAATTCACTTTCAGGGAAGGGATACCAGTTCGTTCTGATTCCCTTTGCTGAAGGGTAACCAGGAAATCTTTCCCGGAAAAAAGTATCGTTCTTAAGTCATCAAGTTCTTGGTTGACCCCTTTTGCTATAAAATTTCCTTTATTTAATTGTGCGGGTGGATCATTTATAATTTCCCGATCGATTTTATCCCTGACCAGGGTACATAAGTTGATTTGTTCAGCAAGTCGCTGAAGTGTTGGTTCATTTGAATTCTCACAAAGATTTTTAATATCAACTAGCGAAAAAAGGGCAAACTTCAGCTGCACAAGTTCCCGCGGGTTAATTTTACCAACCGCAGCCTTGGAGATTATTCGTTCAATATCCCCAATACCCCTTACTTTTTCAGTTAAGGTATCTCTTAAATCCTGTTTTTTTATAAAAAGATCAACAACATTAAGCCTTTCGTTTATTGATGTGATGTCTTTTAACGGCAAGGCAATCCAACGTTTAAGTAGCCTTGCGCCCATTGGGGATACCGTTTTATCAATGACGTCCAGCAGGGTTCTTGCACCTTCGTTAACGGTGGTGAATAGCTCGAGGTTTTTTGCGGTGAACTTATCAAGCCAAACATACTTATCTTCATCAATCCTCGATATTTTGGAGATATGATTAATATTTTGATGTTGGGTGATATCGAGATAATAGAGCGTTGCACCTGCAGCTATAGTTGCATACCGTAAACCTTCAACTCCAAATCCTTTTAAGGAAGGCGTTTGAAAATGTTTTAGCAGTTTCTCTTTTGAGCCATCCTCCTGAAAAGCCCATTCTTCAAACTTGAAAACATAATATTTTGTGCCAAAAGTTTCTATGAACTCCTTATATTTTGAGCGTTCAACCAGCACTTCCTTAGGGTTGAAATTGCTTAAAAGCTTATCAATATATTCATAGGATCCCTCGGCACAGTAAAATTCACCTGTTGATATGTCCAGGAAAGCAATACCAGCCACCCTTTTTTCGATGTGAATGCATGCCAGGAAATTATTTTCCTTCCGTTCCAGAACATTCTCATTTAATGATACACCGGGTGTAACCAGTTCTGTTATTCCCCTTTTTACTATAGTTTTTGCGAATTTGGGATCTTCCAGCTGTTCGCATATTGCTACTCGTTGTCCTGCTCTTACCAGTTTTGGGAGATAAGTATCGAGGGCGTGATGAGGAAACCCGGCAAGCTCAACGAACGAAGCGGCACCATTTGCCCTTCGGGTTAAAGTAATCCCAAGAATTTCGGAAGTTTTAATTGCATCCTGGCTAAAAGTTTCATAAAAATCACCTACCCTGAATAGCAATATGGCATCGGGATGCTTGCTCTTGATGCTCAGATACTGCTTCATCAGGGGTGTTTCCACAACCATATTTGTTTCAGGGTTGATCAAATCAATTTGATTTTGATAATTATTTAAAGAAAACAAAAGTATTAAAACTTCGGCTTTTTGAAAACCGATATATCAATTAGCATAAAGTTAAATTATGTACTTAAGATTCATTAAACTATTTTAAAAAATTAAAATCAAACAATTAGTTAGGCATTTAACCGATTTAATTTGATTTTTCTTATAGGGTATTTTACAGTATAGCGTTCTTAATTTTAAATGATAAACAAATTGGCACAATTAATGATCTTAATTTGCTAGACACTAAAATAAATTCCCCGGTTATGCGAAACCGGGGAATCATTAAACGGGTTTAAGTATTAATTAGGGTTGGGAAAAGACATCGGTAAAAATACAATTTTTCAACAAGTAGAACAAGTTTTTCTAAAAAGAGGGTAACCGAATCAACCAAAAATACAAAGAAATCCGTTTAAATAGCGAGAGGCTCCGATTTCAGGAGCCTTTTTTTGTTCACATGCGAGCATTATTGTATATACTGATCGTGAAGATTAATAAAAAAATCATTACTGAACGACTAATATTTTATTATACCAAAACCTTTACCCAGTCAATCCCCTAAGGGGAAATCGACACAGGATGGGCTTTTTAATTTACAATACTTTATCGCTTACAGCGAAATACAGCGTAGCTGTTAAAGTGTTGTAAAATAGTAGAATATATTATGAAAGAAGTTTCTCGTTGAGCCTGCCTAAAGGTTGGCAGGGATTCAGGTTTCTTGTCTGACAGCAATGAAAAAATATGAACGTTGATTATTTTTAAATAAAAATCATTTTATATCAGAGTAATCTTTTATAGCTTGGTCGTCGAAAATATTCAAAAAAATTAAGCATGAAAAATATTTTAGTAATTGGTGCCGGTTTATCTTCATCTGATCTAATTAAATATTTGTTAGACAACTCAGTAAGATTTGGATGGGTTGTAAAAGTTGGTGATTTATCAGAAGAATCAGCAAGGCGGAAAGTAAACAATCACCCAAACGGGTTGGCAATTAAATTTGACATAAATGATACCAATCAGGTAAAAAGGGAGATATCATGGGCAGATGTGGTGGTTTCATTACTTCCTGCATTTATGCACCCTATGGTTGCCAGGGAATGTGTGGCACAGGGAAAGCACATGCTCACTGCCTCGTATGTATCAGATGCCATGAGGGAGCTGAATTCAGAAGCAAAGCAAAAAGGAGTGGCCCTTTTAAATGAGCTGGGGGTTGACCCGGGGATTGACCACATGTCGGCAATGAAAGTTATCAATGAAATAAGGGGTAAAGGAGGGAAAATAACCGGTTTTATTAGCAATACCGGTGGTTTGATTGCCCCGGAGAGTGATAATAATCCATGGAATTACAAGTTTACCTGGAACCCGCGGAATGTAGTATTAGCAGGACAGGGTGTTGCCCAATTCCTTGAAAATGGGCAGTATAAGTTTATCCCTTATCACAGGTTGTTTTCACGGGTAAGAAATTACTCTGTGCTTAGCTATGGGGATTTTGAAATGTACCCAAACCGGGATTCTTTAAAGTACCAGGAGATATATGGTTTATCGGATATTAAAACTTTGATCAGGGGCACATTGCGTAAGGCAGGTTACTGCAAAGCCTGGAATGTGTTTGTTCAGCTTGGTGCCACGGATGATACTTACAAAATACCAGACAGCAATAAAATGACATACCGGGATTTTATCAACAGTTTTTTGATGTATGATAGCGTATTACCGGTTGAGGATAAGCTAAAAAAAGAGGTGGTGGATGTGAATGATCCGGTTATATTTGAGAAGCTGAAATGGCTTGGTATCTTCGAAAATAAGAAGGTTGAACTAACAAATGCCAGCCCCGCACAGATCCTGCAAAAAATTTTAGAGGAAAAACTGAAACTGGATCCTAACGATAAAGATATGATTGTTATGCAGCATATATTTGATTATGAAATCAATGGCAAATTAAAAAGAAAAAAGTCATCCATGGTAATTATTGGTAAGGATACAATACATACAGCAATGTCTATAACTGTTGGAACCCCGTTGGCCATAGCCACTAAAATGCTGATGACCGGACAAATTAAAGATACCGGAGTTATTGTTCCAATTAAACCCGATATTTACCTGCCGATTCTCCAAGAACTTGAGGAGTACGGTGTGAAATTCATTGAGGAGGAAGTGGAAATCTGATAGCCGCGAATTCAAGTAATATTTATTGAATTGATGTCAATTGACCAAAATTGTAAATAACCTTATATTTTGAAAGTTGAGAATTTCATAGCCAAACGTTTAATGCACCACGAGAGTGGCTCAGCTAATCTTTCACGTCCTTTTATAAGAATCACCACCGTTGCAGTTTCCCTAAGCCTGGCAATTATGATAATTGCCATTGCCGTGGTTATGGGTTTCAAGAAGGAGATCAGCGAGAAAACCATTGGGTTTGGCAGTCATATCCAGATTTCAAATTATGACAATAACCTAACCTATGAAACTAAGCCAATAAGCAAGAACCAGGAATGTCTCCCGCAGATTATGGCTATTAAGGGAATCCGGCACCTGCAGGTTTACGCACTGAAGCCAGGAATTATAAAAACGGATACAGATATTCAAGGCGTTGTGCTAAAAGGTGTAGGCCCCGACTTTGACTGGAGCTTTTTTAAAAAGAACCTTATTGGTGGAGAAGTTTTTCGGGTTTCAGATACTTCTGCAACCAATCAGACAATTATATCCAAAACACTCTCTCTGCTATTGAACCTGAAAGTTGGGGATAAGTTTGATATGTATTTTGTACAGGAACCTCCTCGGGCCAGAAGATTTACAGTATCAGGAATTTACGATACCAAAATGGTCGAATTCGATAAGGTTTTTGTTTTAGGCGATATCAAGCATATTCAGAAACTTAATGGTTGGGCTTCCGATCAGATTACCGGTTTTGAGCTGCTGGTTGATGATTTTGATAAAGTTGATCAGCTGGCGTTGGCAGTTGATGATATTGCCGGATTTGTTTTTTTTGAGGATGGGTCAAAGTTAAAGGTGCAAAACATCAAAGAAAAATATACAGCTATTTTCGACTGGTTGGGCTTGCAGGATTTGAATGCAATTGTTCTGATTGTTATTATGCTTTTTGTTTCTGGTATTAACATGATATCCGGTTTGCTCATCATCATCCTGGAGCGTACCAACATGATTGGTGTTTTAAAAGCAATAGGTGCTGAGAACCCATTAATCAGAAAAATCTTCCTGTTTCAATCCGGCTATATTGTCTTAAGGGGCTTGTTCTTTGGGAATCTAGTTGGTTTGGCCATCTGTTTGATACAGCAACATTTTGGCATATTGAAACTCGATGAAGCCAGCTATTACCTCTCAACTGTGCCCATCAACCTTAACCTCATACATTTGCTTTTACTAAACCTGGGAACCTTTGTAATAACAATATCAATGCTGGTTGTCCCGTCCATGGTTATTTCCAGAATCAGCCCTGATAAAACCATAAAATTTGATTAACCTGAATGGGTTAAAAGTTTTTGGCAAAAAGTATAGTAATTTTCAAAGGCATTTTCAAAAGCAGGCTTCTTTGTGAAGAGTCCAAAAACGGTTGATCCGCTGCCCGACATGGCTGAATAGGTTGCGCCAAGCTTATACATCGTTTTCTTTATATCTTCAATCTCAGGGAATAGTTCAAAAACTATTTTTTCGAAATCATTGACTATGGTACCAGTCCAATCACTCACATCTGATTTGATAAGTTCAGGCAGCTTTCGGTTGGTTGATTTAGGTGTTGATAATGAGTAAGCTTTACCTGTATTAACATTAATATTTGGTTTTGCCAGTAGAAAAAAGTAGCCGTTTAAGTTTACCTCCACCGAATATAATTTTTCACCTCTACCTGTAGCAAAACAGGGTGTATTTATCAAAAAAAATGGACAATCACTGCCAAGCATCAAGGCAATTTCCATTAATTTATTGTGGGGCAAAGGTTTTTTTGTCAACGCATTTAGAGCGGATAAAGTAAAAACCCCATCGGAAGAGCCACCGCCCAATCCGGCACCAAAGGGAATTTGTTTATGAAGATGAATTTTAACCGGGGGTATTTTAATAAATTCGCTCAAAATTTTGTATGCCTTAACGCAGAGATTATTCTCAATGGCCCCATCAACTCTTAGGCCGGTTTGCGTGAAAACATAAGGCTCTTTGAGGTCAGGATCAGATATAACCTCCAGAATATCACATAAACCTTTTAGTGGGTAAAAGATAGTTTCAATATCATGAAACCCGTCATTCCTGCGTGAAACAATGTTAAGTCCGATATTGATTTTTGCGTTGGGGAATAAAATCATTCAAAAATAGTTTTATGCAAAATTAGCAATAGATTAAACAGAAGAACAAATAAGCATAAAAGTTAATAAATTTTAGGAATTGTTATGAATTAGTTGTGATTCTCCTCCATATCAACAATGTTAAATTAGCTATTTTTGTGTCCAATATTCAACTAAGATCAACTGACATGAGACGTTATAGGTTATTTTTATTTGTTTTTGCCACCATCTCTTTTTTCGCAACTGGGAACTTGTTTGGCCAGCTCCGATTTGGGATATTTGCTGACCCACAGCTAACGTGGTTTAATTCCGACACCAAAATTATTAGTCCCAATGGGGCTACTTTATCATTAAATTTTGGTTTTAATGCTGAGAGGTATTTTGCCGAGCGATATGCCATAACATCAGGTTTGTCGATGAATTCAATGGGAGGCAACCTGAAATACAATGAGAATGGGGATAGTATTGTTACCACAGATGCAATTTATTACATAAATGCAGGGTCAAATGTCAGGTTAAGAGGTCAGTACATTAGTGTACCACTGGGGTTTAAATTTAAAACTATAGAGATTGGCTATGTTACAATTTATGGGAACATTGGGATATCTGGCAATATCAGGTTAAAAGGGTATTCATGGGAAAAGACACAAAGTATTGACAAGGAAACAACAACCGAACAATTCAACCCGGTTTTTGCAAATTACTATATTGGAGGAGGTATTCAGTACTCAATAGGTGGTCCAAGTAGCTTGCAAATTGGGGTAACCTATAATGGAGGCCTTACAGATTCTTTTAAAGCGGGACATGGTTCTATTACCACTTCAGGGTTATCGTTACGGGTAGGCATCAACTTCTAACATCAAACATCATGAAAGTTGCTCTGGCTCAGCTAAACTATATTGTAAACCATTTTGAGTTCAATGCTAAGAAAATTGTTGAATACATCCTTAGAGCCAGGGAACAGTCAGTAGATCTTATAATTTTTTCGGAGTTGTCTGTATGTGGATACCCTTCACACGACCTGCTCGATAGGGAAGATTTTGTGAATAAATGTATTAAGACCGTTGAACACATTGCATCATTTTGTGAGGGAATTACTGCTATTGTTGGAGCGCCAAGTCTGAATCCCAACAAACGGGGTAAACTGCTTTACAATTCTGCATATGTTTTAAATAATGGGAGGATTGAATCCATACATCACAAATCGCTTTTACCAACATACGATATTTTTGATGAGTACAGGTACTTTGAACCAAACCAAGAGTTTACCATTGCCAGCATCAAAGGGAAAAAAGTTGCATTAACAATCTGCGAGGACCTTTGGGATGATCAACCAGTTTCCTCCAGGTTTTCCCGAAGCAGGTTGTACCAGACCACACCAATGGAAAAATTAATTTCCCAGAATCCGGAGCTGATCATTAACATTGCTGCCTCCCCCTTTTCTTATAATGTTGAGGAGCGAAGGTTAAAGGTTTTTTCCGGCAATGTTCTGAGGTATGGAATACCGGTTATTTATGTTAACCAGGTTGGGGCTAACGCAGATATAATATTTGATGGGGGTTCAGCAGTTTTCAACTCATCGGGAAAGGTTGTCCTTCAGCTAAAGAGTTTTGAGGAGGATTTTATTTCATTTTTTCTTGATGATATTGGATCTAATTCAGAAAGAGATTTTAGTTTTGATGAGGGTATTAAGATTTCCAGAATACATGATGCACTTGTACTAGGAATTCGCGATTATTTTCATAAATCCGGTTTTAGCAAAGCCACACTTGGACTTTCAGGAGGGATTGATTCTGCGGTTACCCTCGATCTGGCAGTTAAAGCATTGGGAAAAGAAAACCTAAGAGTGCTATTAATGCCCTCTGTTTATTCCTCGCAACATTCTGTTGATGATGCAATTCTCCTGGCTGCAAGATTGAATGTGAGATATGATATCATTGATATTCAGGAAATTTTCAAAAGCTATCGCAACAACTTATCAACCATTTTTGCAGATACCACCGAGGATATTACCGAGGAGAATTTGCAGGCGAGGATCAGGGGCAATCTGCTGATGGCACTTTCCAATAAATTTGGACATTTGCTTCTTAATACTTCCAATAAAAGCGAAGCTGCTGTTGGTTACGGAACATTATACGGGGATATGTGCGGTGCCCTCAGCGTGCTTGGTGATGTTTATAAAACTGATGTTTATAAACTGGCACATTTCATTAACAAAAGTGGAGAAGTAATCCCTCAGAACACCCTAATTAAACCACCATCGGCAGAACTTAGACCAAACCAGAAAGATTCTGATTCTCTGCCGGAATATGATGTTTTAGATCAGATTCTTTTCAGGTACATCGAAGAACAGAAAGATTCAGAGACTATAATCAGGGAAGGGTTCGACAGTGTAACCGTGAACAAGGTTATCAGACTCGTAAATGTTAATGAATATAAGAGGTATCAGGCACCACCTATACTAAGGGTTTCTTCCAAAGCTTTTGGTTTTGGCCGGAGAATGCCGCTTGTTGCCAAATGGTAATACCACTGATACATTTTTGAACCCATATTAACAGGGTGCTTGGGGACCGTTAAATTTATTCATAACCGTTTTATTAAAAGAAATTAAGTTAAAATCATTTTATATGATTTTTCTATTTACTTTGTGACTCATAAAAGATAGATTTTAATAATGCAGGACACCTACAGGCATAAGGGGTTACGGAAAAAACTTGTTGAGGAGATTCGCGAAAAAGGCATAAGTGATATGCGGGTTTTGGAGGCCATTAGCAAAGTTCCCCGGCATTATTTTATGGAGAGTGGATTTATCAACTTTGCTTATAAAGATGCTGCATTTCCTATTGGTGCTGGTCAAACCATTTCACAACCTTATACCGTAGCCTTTCAAACTCAGCTACTTAATATTAACCCAATGGATAAAGTTCTGGAGATTGGCACTGGATCGGGTTACCAAACAGCTGTGCTTTTAGAGATGGGCGCACGGGTTTACACCATTGAACGCCAGAAGGAACTATACCTGAAGGCTAAATTATTGCTTGAAGAACATGGGTATCATGCGCATTTTTTCTTTGGCGATGGGTATTCTGGGATGCCAAGCTACGGGCCATTTAAGCATATTCTGATCACTGCTGCCGCACCTGAGATTCCCCAGGCGCTTATCGATCAGCTTGAGGTTGGGGGAAAACTTGTCGTTCCTGTTGGTGGAAGCAATGGACAAACAATGACCCTGCTTCAAAAGGTAAGTCGGGTTGAGAATAAAATAACACATCATGGGAGTTTTATATTTGTCCCCTTACTCAAAGGGACAAATCAATAACCATAACAATGAATTTTTTTGCCGGCTAATCATTGCTACATTAAACTTGTTCTACATTAAATTGTTTTGAAGAGGGATTTATGATGTAAATAGCTCATAAATCACAGAAATTAAAATATAATCAGGTAATTAAAGATCAATCAATAGATGATAAAATTAAAACAATTTGTTTTTAACCCTTTTCAGGAGAATACATTCCTGGTTTCCGACGAAACTAAACAAGGGGTTATTATTGATGCGGGTTGTTATACCCAGGACGAGGTGGATAGATTTAATGAATATATTGATACTGAAAGAATAAAAATCAAATACCTGATAAACACCCATTGCCATATTGATCATATACTTGGAGTTGCATCGTTAAAGAGCAGGTACAAAGTTGATTTCCTCGCGCACAGCTACGAATTGCCCCTGCTCGAATCTTCTTTTGAACATGCCATGATGTTTGGGTTGTCGGTAGATGAAATCCCTGTTATAGACCAGAATTTGAATGATGGTGGACATGTTGAATTTGGTAATACAAGATTGAAGGTGATCCATACTCCAGGCCATACAATGGGTGGAGTCTGTTTTTTTGCCGAACAGGATAAAATCCTTTTTACAGGCGATACCCTTTTCAAAGGGTCTATTGGTCGCACCGACCTACAGGGTGGAAATTACGAGACAATAATCAGAAGCATCAAAAACAAAATTTTACCTATTGGTGATGATGTTATCCTATATCCAGGACATGGGGAATCAAGCACAATAGGAGCAGAGAAGAAACATAACCCTTTTTTGGTTTAAAAAACAAACAGGAAGAGAACATTTCTAAAATGATAATTCTCAATAAAAAAACCATAATCATTTTATACTTTTGCACCAGAAATTGAATTTTAATTACAAATAACATTAAAATATATAGTAATGATAACAGATTCCTTTGTAACCCGCCATATTGGTCCACGCGACAATGAAATTGAAGAGATGTTAAAGGTCATAGGGGTTTCAACCCTTGATGAGTTGATTAATCAGGCAGTACCACCATCAATCAGGTTAAAGAAGCCACTCAATCTGCCCTTACCGCTCTCTGAGTATGAGTACCTTGGCAGAATTAAAGAGCTGGCCTCAAAAAATAAAGTTTACAGCTCATTTATTGGGTTAGGCTATTACCGAACTGCTACTCCAGCGGTAATACTCAGGAATATTTTTGAGAACCCGGGGTGGTACACTTCCTACACACCTTATCAGGCAGAGATCAGCCAGGGGCGATTGGAGGCATTGCTCAATTTCCAAACCGTTGTTATGGATTTAACCGGCATGCCAATTGCCAATGCTTCATTACTTGATGAATCTACTGCTGCATCAGAAGGGATGATCATGATGTTTAACCTGAGAAGCCGTCAGGCTGTAAAAGACGGTAAAAATGTACTATTTGTTGATCAGGATATTTTTCCGCAAAACCTGGAGGTTATTATAACACGGGCAAACCCGCTTGGAATTAAAATAGTAACTGGTTGTTATAGCGAATATAACTTTAACGGAGCTGAGTTTGGTGCAATTGTACAATACCCATCAGCTAAAGGAACTGTTCGGGATTATTCGGCATTTACACAAAAGGCTCATGATGCCGGAGTAATGGTAACTGCTATTGCAGATTTGCTGAGTCTGGCACTTATTGTCCCACCAGCAGAATGGGGTGCAGATATAGTGGTTGGATCCACCCAACGATTTGGCGTACCAATGGGTTTTGGTGGTCCCCATGCTGCCTTTTTTGCGACCAGGGATGATTTTAAACGCAGTATGCCTGGCAGAATTATCGGGGTTTCTGTTGACCGTCATGGGAATAAAGCTCTGCGAATGGCTTTGCAAACCCGTGAACAACACATTAAACGCGAACGTGCAACCTCAAATATTTGTACAGCTCAGGCTTTGCTTGCCACAATGGCTGGAATGTATGCTGTTTATCATGGTCCTGAGGGCATAAAACGTATTGCAACTTACGTTCACAGTGCAGCCGTTCTGGTTGCCAATGAGCTGGTTAAACTGGGTTATACGCAGAATGTAAGATCATTTTTTGATACCATTGAGATTGGTTTGCCGGCGAATGTCAAAGTTGAGTCAATCAGAGAAAAAGCGCTCGCCCAAAAGCTGAATTTCTTATACAAACAAAATGGCTCAATTGGTTTAAGTTTTGACGAAGTCACCTCTTTAGCAGAAATCAACAGCATCATAAATATATTTGCTGAAGCAATTGGAAAAAAGGCAACACCTGTTTCCGAAGTAGCAGGAACAAACACTTTGCCCCAGAACCTGCAACGAAAAAGCCAATACCTTACAGAAAAGGTCTTCAACATGTTACACTCAGAAACAGAGATGATGCGCTATATCAAAAAGTTGGAAAGAAGGGATATCGCATTAAATCACAGCATGATCTCATTGGGAAGCTGCACTATGAAGTTGAATGCAGCTGTGTTGATGCTCCCGTTAAGTTGGGCTGAGTTTGGTGGTATTCACCCATTTGTTCCGGTTGATCAGGTTCAGGGTTATCTGGAGATGATCCATGATTTGGAAAAATTTCTGGCTGAAATTACCGGTTTTGAAGCAGTTTCGTTGCAGCCAAATTCCGGTGCTGCTGGCGAATATGCTGGTCTGATGGTTATCCGCCAATACCATATAAATAAGGGCGATACCCATCGGAAGGTTGTTTTAATACCTGCATCTGCTCACGGAACTAACCCGGCCAGTGCTGCAATGGCAGGAATGGAAGTTGTGGTGATAGCTTGCGATGATAAAGGGAACATCAACGTAGATGATTTAAAAATTAAAGCTGAGCAGCATAAGGAAAATCTTTCTGCCTTCATGGTTACTTACCCTTCAACTCACGGTGTTTTCGAAAGCCGTATCCGTGAAATGGTGGATATAATCCATAAGAATGGCGGATTAGTTTATATGGACGGAGCTAATATGAATGCTCAGGTTGGCCTAACTAGTCCTGGTGAGATTGGCGCTGATGTTTGTCATTTGAATTTGCACAAAACATTTGCAATACCTCATGGTGGAGGCGGCCCAGGTGTTGGGCCAATAGCTGTTGCCAAACACCTGGCTGAATTCCTGCCATCACATCCGGTTGTGAAAGTTGGTGGTGATAAAGGAATTACTGCAGTATCAGCCGCTCAGTATGGGAGTGCAAGCGTTCTTCCGATAACTTACGGTTATATTCTTATGCTTGGCGAGGAAGGGTTGACCAAGGTTACGAAAATGGCTATTTTAAATGCGAACTATATGGCTGCTAAGCTAAAAGGGTATTATGAGGTACTTTATACTGGTGAATCCGGCAGGGTGGCCCACGAGATGATCCTCGATTGTCACCATTTTAAAGCAACCTACGACGTTGAAACTGGCGATATAGCCCGTCGTTTAATGGATTATGGTTTTCATGCCCCAACCCTTTCGTTCCCGGTTCACGAAACTCTCATGGTTGAACCAACCGAGAGCGAATCAAAGCAGGAACTTGACAGGTTTGTTGAAACGTTGATTGCCATTAAAAAAGAACTTGAGGAAATTAGGGAAGGTAATGCCGATAAGGTTGACAATGTGGTAAAAAATGCCCCACACACTGCCCCTGAGGTTACCGGTGATGATTGGAAGCATTCGTATGGCCGTCAAAAAGCAGCATTTCCTCTTGCCTGGATTGCATCAAATAAATTCTGGCCAATGGTTAGCAAAATTGATTCGGGGTATGGCGACAGAAATCTGGTTTGTACCTGTGCACCCATCGAGGATTACCTCTAATATCCCTTTAATATTTATATTTTACCCTGATAGAGTTTTAAAACCCCATCAGGGTTTTATTTTATAGGGCAGTGGGATTAAAATAGCTCGTAGCTAGAGAAGAGGTGAATTAAAAGGAAACAAAAAAATTAAAGTGGGTTCCGGGTTGGAATTTCAGCAATAATGGTTTGAGTACCCCTTACCTTCTGATTTAGGCTCACCCTGATTATTGCATCCGTAGGCAGGAAAAGATCAACCCGTGATCCAAATTTAATAAAGCCGAGCTCAGAACATTGCTCAACCTGTTTCCCAACATTGGCATAGCTGACAATTCTGCGGGCAACGGCACCAGCTATCTGTCGCATTAAGATCAGGACTCCATCCTTTCTTTCAACAACAATGGTTGTTCTCTCATTCATTGTTGATGATTTTGGGTGTTTGGCTACCAGGTAATTACCGGGATGGTATTTATAGTATTTTACGATTCCTGCAACAGAGAACCAATTTATATGCACATTCCAGATCGACATAAAAGTTGAAACCTGAATACATTTTCGTTGAAGGAATTCATCTTCGAATACTTCTTCAATGGCTACAATCGTACCATCGGCTGGTGCAATAATGTCATTCTCATTGGATGCTATCTGGCGGTGTGGAACTCTGAAAAACCTGAAAAGAAAAGCTAGCCAGAGGATTAAAATAATTGAAATTGTAACAAAGGCATAAAAACTTAAAAGGAAATATCCTGTTAAATCAATGATTAAAAGAAAAAGTGATACTACAAAGAGAATCTTAAAACCTTCTTTATGTATTTTCATTCTTGAATATTATTATATTAACATCATAACCTCGAGGTATGCATAAACAACTGGTACTGAAAGCAAAATCGCATCGAACCGGTCAAGCAGTCCACCATGCCCGGGTAAAAACTTACCCGAATCTTTTACCCCAATACTACGTTTCAGCATAGACTCAACCAGATCACCAAATACACCCATAATTGCAGCTATAAGCCCAATGGTTAACCAATGAGCTATACTGATATCGTAAAAAAACATGGAGATAATCCAGGCAACAATACCGGTGAAGATCAAACCCCCTGCAAAACCCTCCCACGTTTTTTTGGGTGATACTCTTGGGAATAACTTATGCTTACCGATACTCATCCCAAAAAGGTAGGCACCGGTATCATTGGCCCAGATCAAAAAAAAGTAGCCCAATAGGATATCTGGTGTATATGACAACCGAAATGTAGTTCCGTTTAAAACAAAAAAATTCAGCAATGAAAAGGGTAATGCAATATAAAGCACTCCCAGTAATGTAAAAGCAATATTATGAAACGGCCTTTGATGCGCTCGATAGAGTTCGATGATATAAACACTCATAATCAGAGGCAAAATACCGAAAAAAGTGATGGGCTCGAGTTGGCCTGAAGCATATAGATAGGACCAAACAAAAATAGTTGCCCCAAGCAGGATCCCAAATAAAAACTGGGGACGTATCCTTGCTCTCATACTGAGGTTATAAAACTCATACATGGTAGCAATCATCAACCCAAGGAAAACAATAAAAAAGGGAATTCGACCCAGGAAAATTGAACCTACTATTGCTATTATAAACAGCAATCCGCTAATTGTTCTTTTTAGAAAGTTATTCAATGTTAAATGCTAAATTAGGGCTAAATTATAAAAAAATTAACACCTCCATATTACTTTTTCCCATTTTGCTCCTGTTGAGCTTTTTCCAGATCTTTGGCAAGTTCCTCTTCGCGACTGATAGATTTTCGGGGACCAAATATATTCTCAAGATCTTCGCTAAAGATAACTTCTCTATCGAGCAGAAGCTCTGCCAGCTTGTTTAGCCCTTCATTATTTTCTGTAAGGATTTTTTTAGCAATTGAATAAGCCTTTTCCACAAGATCTTTAACCTCCTTGTCGATTGATTCGGCAGTCTTTTCACTGTAAGGTTTCCCAAATGAAAATTCAGATTGGCCGGAGGAATCGTAGTAGCTCAGATTGCCGATTGATTCGCCCATCCCAAAATATGCAATCATGGCGTAAGCCTGCTTTGTTACCCGTTCCAGATCGTTCAAAGCTCCGGTTGAGATACGTTTGAAGGTTATTTCTTCCGATGCCCTTCCCCCCAACGCAGAGCACATTTCATCAAAAAGTTGTTCTGTAGTGGTAATCTGTCTTTCTTCGGGCAGGTACCATGCTGCTCCAAGTGATCGTCCACGGGGGATGATTGAAACTTTTAAGAGCGGATTGGCATGTTCTAACAGCCAGCTCACCGTTGCGTGACCTGCTTCATGATAAGCAATTGTTTTCTTTTCTTCAAGTGAGATGATCTTATTTTTTCTTTCCAGACCACCTATAATCCTGTCAATGGCATCGAGGAAATCCTGACGTTGTACCGATTTTTTATTTTTGCGGGCAGCTATCAGTGCGGCTTCATTGCAAACATTTGCAATATCTGCGCCTGAAAAGCCGGGAGTTTGTTTAGCCAGGAAAGAAATATCGAATCCCTCCTCAAGTTTCAGGGGACGAAGGTGTACCTTGAAAATATCCAATCGCTCTTTGGCATCAGGAAGTTCAACGTGTATTTGCCTGTCAAACCTTCCGGCACGAAGAAGTGCTCTGTCCAGAACATCTGCCCGGTTGGTTGCAGCCATAATTATTACCCCCTGGTTTGAAGCAAACCCGTCCATCTCGGTTAGAAGCTGATTAAGGGTATTCTCCCTTTCATCGTTAGCCGAGAAACTTGGATTTTTACCACGAGCCCTGCCAATGGCATCCACCTCGTCAATAAATACAATACATGGTGCCTTCTCCTTGGCCTGACGGAAAAGATCACGGACACGGGAAGCACCAACTCCAACGAACATTTCTACAAAATCGGAACCAGACATACTGAAGAATGGAACATTGGCCTCGCCGGCAACAGCCTTGGCAAGTAATGTTTTACCGGTGCCCGGAGGGCCTACCAGTAGTGCACCTTTAGGGATTTTTCCGCCAAGATCGGTGTATTTTTTTGGATTTTTAAGAAAATCTACAATTTCCATTACTTCCACTTTGGCCTCTTCCAGCCCGGCAACGTCTTTAAAATCAGTCTTTACCGTAGTGGATTCTTTGTCAAATAGCTGTGCTTTCGATTTACCAACATTGAAAATATTCCCCGGGCCACCACCAACCCCTTTGCTCATTCTCCGGAAGATAAAAATCCAGATTCCAACTATAATAAGAATTGGCAGTATCCAACTCAATACATCGCTGAAGTAATTAATTCTTTCCTCGTATTTATATGGGATATTTTTTTGAAGGTCGTTGAATTGTTTCTCAAATGTTTCAATTGACCCAATGGTAAAGTAGAAATGTGGTCCTGATTTTGGAACGGCGTTCATTCCTGTGCCAAGCCGATCCTTATACTTAGATAGCTTATCATCTTTAATAAAGATTTCAACCTTACCCTGATTCCGGATGATCACTATTTTTGCAACATCATCGTTGGCAATCATCTGCTCTTTTACCTCCTGCCAGGTGGTTTCAACAGCATTGCGACCGCTATAGTAAAAGTTTAGTAAAAAGATAGCTGCAATGATTACTATGTACACCCAATAAACATTGAATTTGGGTGAAAATTTTTTGCTGTTATCACTACTCCCCCCGAAAAGGGGATCGTTATGCTCCTGGTTATTGTCCGTGTTTCTATTCGAATCTGCCATATTTTTAATAAAATCCATTTTTAATTATAACAACTAATCAATCTTAAAAGTTCTTTTGGACTTGGTTTTAGTCACCTTAACTTTTTTTGTAACAGTGCTTACATCATCGGAAAAATGTTTTACCTCAGCATCGGCCCATAACTCCTCCAACCGGTAAAAATCCCTGACCTGAGTTTGAAAAATATGTACTACTACATCCACATAATCCAGAATCACCCACAGAGAGTTATCGTAACCAGCGGTTTGCCAGGCTTTCTCATTGTAATGCTCCTGAATTTTTTCCTCAACATTTTCAGCTATTGCATTTACCTGAGTGGTTGAATCGGCGTTACTAATTATAAAGTACTTACAAACTGAGTTAGGCAACTTGCCAATATTTAGTGAGATGACGTCATTCCCTTTTTTATCTAATATAGCATCTGCAATACTTTCTACCAGTTTTTCTGTTTTTATTACTGCTTGTTTTTTACCCATTAAACTTTATAAAATTTTGATTTACAAAGGTAATTATTTTTTGCTTTTAAAAAACCTGACAAAATTTCCAAAACGCTTTGGGTTTTATGATTTTGAACAGGAATCTTTGTTGTTGAAAATATCGTGCCATTTTATTTTTCCGGGTACATGATCACTCTAAAAAAGCATCTTGACAATACATATTAGCCAAATCGTTACCTTTGCAGAGGTAAAATCATTTTTGTAACCGGCAACCTTAAAAATGATGTCATTTAAAATAAGTTGGGTTGAATCAATTAGTTCAACCAATGATTATTGCCTGAAGCAGGCATCAGGGGGTGAACCTGAGGGGTTGGTTATTGCTGCAATTTTTCAGGAGCAGGGTAGGGGTCAACGTGGCAACAGCTGGGAAAGCGAGTCCGGCAAGAACCTGACCTTTAGCATTCTTTTGCGCCCGATTTTTCTTAAAGCAGAACAACAGTTCTTTATTTCAAAAGTTGTTGCTGTTTCCATTTGTGAGTGGTTGAGCTCAATCGGCATTAACGCTAAGATCAAATGGCCAAATGATATTTATATTGATGATAATAAAATAGGAGGGGTGTTGATTGAGAACAGCATAAGTGGATCGAACCTGGAGGTTTCAGTTGTAGGTGTTGGTATAAATGTTAATCAAACTGTCTTTTCGTCAGAGATACCCAACCCCACCTCGATTGAAATTCAAACGGGAATGAGCTATAATTTAGAGCTATTACTGAATGATTATTTAAGATTCTTTAGCTCAAGGTACCTGCAACTTGAGAATAGCTTACTTAATGATATTTCCACCGATTACTTCAATTTACTTTATCGAAAAGATAAATTTTACCCGTATTCAAGCAAAGAAGGTGTATTTGAAGCAAGGATTATAGGAATTAAACCAAGCGGAGAGTTGATTCTTGAAACCGAAGAAGGCGTTCAAAAGTCTTTTAGTTTCAAAGAGGTTAGTTTTATATTAAAGTCTTAGACAGCTCTGTTAAATGCATCTGCAATCTGATCAGCTATCGTATTTATACCGGTTTCCAGCTGCTTGTTGAGCATCATTCGCATCATCATATTCAGTTCAGCTTTCAGGGTTATTTTCATCCGGGTATCGTAGGCTGCCACCTCTTTCAGCTGAAACCAGATGATAAACTCAAAAGGTTTTTTGTTTAAACCGGTTATTTTAACCAGCTTAAAGGGATCCCTGTCAATAATCCTAAGACCCATTTGGCCAAACCCTTTTACGTTGAATTTACAGCTGTCTGTATCAGCCTCCCAGCCATCAACCTTGTCTTTGGGGATAAATGGGGAAAGCCGTTCAAAATCCGAAAGTAACATGTATATATCTTCCGGTCTTCTTCTGATGGCAACTATTTTGCTTTCGTAGGTTGTCATTACTATTTATCTGGATTGACTTGGCTATTCACCCCAATTTTCAGGATCATTTCGCCAGGACTGCAAGGCCTTAAGCTGATGCGGTTCAACGTAATTTCTTTCTATCGCAATTTCGATGAGCTGATTATAATTAGCCAGAGTATCGAGTTTAATATTAGCATTTCTAAAGTTAGTATTTGCCTGATCAAACCCATAGGTAAAAATAGCCACCATGCCAAGAACATCACACTCCAACTTTTGCAAGGCTTCAGCTGCACTTAAACTGCTCTGTCCGGTGGATATTAAGTCTTCAATAACAACTACTTTTTGGCCAGATTTTATTTCACCTTCAACGAGGTTTTCCAAACCATGTTTTTTGGGTGCTGAACGAACATAAACAAACGGGAGATTTAACCTGTCGGCCACCAGGATTCCATGTGCTATTGCCCCGGTGGCAACTCCGGCAATTACCTCAACTTCAGGGTATTTATTTTTAATGATTTCCTCAAATCCAGTACAGATAAGATTCCTAACAAATGGAAAGGAAAGCGTTTTCCTGTTATCGCAATAAATTGGCGATTTCCAACCAGAAGCCCATGTAAAAGGGCTTGCAGGATTTAATTTTATTGCATTAATTTGAAGTAAATTATCAACTATTTCATTTTTTACCATGGCCAAAGAGTTTAATATTCATTTTGATAATAGGGTTTTATCGCTTGTAGATGAATTCGGGGATCGTTTTAATTATAATTTTGGCTTTTACTTTTCATACAGCTCAATTGATGAGCTCTCAAAAGTACTGGATTTTTTTAAAAGCAATAAAATAATCAGGAATGTTTTTATTAAAGGGAAACCCGCTGAGGTTATGCTCTCCGAGGTATCGCGTTTTTTTAAGGTGATAAATGCTGCCGGAGGTTTGGTGATTAATTCAAAGGGTGAGTTTTTGCTAATTAACCGGAGGGGGCATTGGGATTTACCTAAAGGGAAATGCGATGAGAATGAATCAGATGAAATGACTGCCATTCGCGAGGTTTCTGAAGAAACAGGTATTTCAGGCTTGCAGATTAGCAGGTTCTTAACCAATACATATCATACCTATAATTTGAATGGTCAAGCTGTACTGAAGAGAACAGCCTGGTTTGAAATGCTTTATAAGGATAACCAACCGCTTATTCCGCAATTTCAGGAGGATATAGTTGAAGCAAAGTGGATAGGGCAGGATGTTTTAGATGGTTTTCTGAACAAATCCTACCAAACTGTAAGAGAGGTGTTTGCTACATCAGGTACAATCAAATCTCCCCTTTTGAACGCAACAGCTTAAATAGCTGTATCTCAAAATTCTCCTTTGGGGATGGCGCTGGCGACATCTCCAGCTTCCTGTCAGGACCAATAAGAAAATAGGTTGGATAAACCCTGACATCAAATTCTTTTACAATTTCAGGTTTATTGCCATAGTGGAGGAATGTCCAGTCGTAGGCCGTGTTTTTAAGTAAGCTGGTAATATCATTGATATCTTTATCAACACAAACCGTCACTATTTCCATAGTGTTTCGATATTTTTGGTATAGCTTATCAAGAAGCGTAAACTCCTGTAAACAGGTGTAGCTGGTGGTTGTGCAAAAGTTGAGGTAAACATATTTCCCTTTAAAATCGTCGAGTTTCACAAGGTGCCCCTTGGTGTCGTAAAGTTCAAATGGTGCTGGGACAAAACCGGGTAATAAATGGGTAACTTTACTTCTTATATTCTCAGCAATGATAAGATGTTCAGGGATTTTAGAGTTAAAATACAATGAATCGAGTATTGTGAGCAGCGCCGATCGCGAGAATTTATCATCAAAAAAACCATCGTACAGACCTTTGAGGATGACCAGCTCCATTAAAGTATCGTTTTTAAGCACATTATCGGTTGATAGGGTTTTTTTCAACCTGGAGTAGCTCTTTTCGTAGGATATATTTTTGTAAACCTCATTCCCTTTTTCTGTTCGGGAGAAGAATATGAAATACTTATCATACAATAGGTTAAAAAGCTCCATGTAGGCTGTGTTATCGTAGAGTATCGGTTTGTTGTGAAAATATTGTGATGAGGTACTCCTGGATTTTTGCTGGTAGGTAATCTGTTTAAGTAAACCATACCGATACTGCCGGTAGTTAACAAAATAGGTTTGATTGTAGTTAGAAAACAAATTTTCAATAGAGAGTATCAATGAGTCGATATTGATATTGCTTTTTCCTTTATAGGTATCATTTATTATCCGATCGAATTTTTCGTTAAAGGAAAGATCAAATGCATTCGTCAAAAAGTTAATATCATCTTTTGGGATATTTTTAATCCCGACATGCAAATCGCTTTCCCTGAAAAATGGGTTGAGGCGTTGGGCTTCGGTTTTTTCAATCTTATCGGGCAAAACCAGCTCGTAAGTCTTCCCTGGCTCAACAAAAAAATAGATTCTGTATATGCCAATATGGCTGAAAATGTATGTAGTCTCATCAATTTTCAGGGAGCAGCTAAACCTGCCATTATCATCAACTCTACATCGGGCTACTTCCTCCTCGGACATGGTAATCAGATCGGAGTACTTGTTGAATGCCAGAATATCTCCTGCATAATCTTTGGCCAAGCCAGTAAGCGTAACTGTTTGGGCTGTAGAATTATAAATGGTAATAAAGAGGGAAATTAAAACAAATAAATTTTTCAAAGTCGGTTTTTTTTGATTAAATATACTAAACAAACAGCTAGATTATAACGCTACAAGTAATCTTTTATGTTAATGGATTGAGGTAAAAATTTTGAGGGGTCGCCATGATGTATTAAGATGTCACGCACAATAGAGGAGTTGATATGGGTATGTTCAGGGTCGGTTAAAAGGAAAACTGACTCAATTTCCGGGTACATCGCCTTGTTGGCCTGGCCAACAGCGCGTTCAAATTCGAAGTCAACAGCTGTTCTCAAGCCACGAAGCAGGTACTTAACGTTTAGTTTCCTGCATAGATCGATGGTTAACCCCTGGTAGCTGATTACCTCAACTTTGGGTTCGTTTGAAAAGACATTTTTAATGAGGTCGAGCCTTTTCTCAATCGGGAAAAAGGAACTTTTTGTGGTATTGTAACCAACAGCAATAACTATTTTGTCGAATAGTTCGAGTGCCCTGAGAACAATTGATTCATGCCCTACAGTAAAGGGATCAAAAGACCCGGGGAAAATTGCCACCTTCTCCATAGCTAAAAATTTCGGGAAAGTTAGCTTTTTTTGGAATAGGATTTTAACCTGGAAATGGATTTGTTGAGGCTATTCAGTAATGGTAAGTTTAATTTTCCGCTTCTCGCAGAATTCCTTGATATCCAGCTGAATTATTCTGGGGGGAAGTTGTAATGCCCCAAAGTTCGATGCCCAATTCTGGCCAAGCCAGGAGGAGCTGATCCAAAAAACTTCCTCATTCTCGGGAAGCTTATTAAGGATGGCTTTTAAGGAATCTTCGCCGGTAACAGTAAGCGGATTGTCATAAACTTCCTGAAGCGTTTTAAGCCTGTTTGTTCCAATTAGAAAAGAGTACCGCCAGCCGGCATTAACCGGCCAGCTATATAGTTCCCAACCCTTCATGGAGTGAGTGAAATTAAGGGTATCGAGTTTCATGCCTCTAATATCTAAAAAGCTATTCTGCTGGAATTCCTTTTTACACGATACTAATGAAATAATTAGCAGAAGAGCCAGAATAAGGAATCGTTTCATATCCCATAACTTTAATAAACCAGATGATTTAAGGATGGTTTTGGTTGCGTTTAGATGGGAAAACATTTATATAAATTAACCAAGAATCCTTAATGTTAAAATCTTTAATACGTTTGCTCCAAACCAAATGTAGGCATAAAGGCAGTAAAGTATTCCTGCATAAACCAGAAAGGCAATATAAATACCGAGAATCTTTCCAAAGAAATTTTTACCTTTTTTCAGGAACGATGATGTTGCTTTTTCGGTAATTCTGTTAATGTACTCGAAGAATGGGTAAAAGACCACTACAGTAACTACCATTCCAATGGCAGTAAATTTAAGCACATCGGTATGATTTTTATACTTCATCAGGTAATCGGTAATTGCTGTTGTGATAAGATTTACAGTAAGAATTGTACTGCAAAAAACCAAAAAATTGAAAATTCTGCGATTCATGAATTGCTCTCAGGTTGACGAATACAATGCTTTTAAAAAATAAAAATCAGAAGATAGGATTGGCAAATGCTTTCACATCTTTATCGGATATCTCCTTATCGCATAGAATGATTAGCCGTTCAATTACATTGCGAAATTCCCGGATATTCCCTGTCCATTTCATTTTCTGTAGCTCCTCAATAGCCTTTCGGGAAATGCTTTTAGCAGGGATACCATAATCATTGCAAATCAGGCCAATAAAATGTTCCGCTAAACTCGGGATATCATCGAGCCTGTCGGCAAGTGATGGAACATGAATAATAATTACACTTAACCGGTGATACAAATCTTCGCGGAAGTTCCCCTGTTCAATTTCCTTTTGCAGGTTTTTGTTAGTTGCAGCAATAACCCGGACATTCACTTCGATATCCTTATCGCTGCCAACCCGGTTTATTTTGTTTTCCTGTAAGGCTCTCAAAACCTTTGCCTGGGCGCTAAGGCTCATATCCCCAATTTCGTCAAGGAATAGTGTTCCCCCGTCGGCCTGTTCAAACTTACCCTTGCGTTGCTTGATTGCAGATGTAAATGCACCTTTTTCGTGGCCAAAAAGTTCACTTTCAATTAGTTCGGAAGGAATAGCAGCGCAATTCACCTCCACCAGAGGTAATTCTGAACGATTACTTTTCTCGTGTATCCATCGGGCAACCAGCTCTTTGCCTGTTCCATTGGCACCTGTAATTAAAACACGGGCATCGGTAGGGGCAACACGATCAATCATATCCTTAACCTTGGTGATGGCTGGTGAATCGCCAACAATATCGTAGGTTTTATATACTTTCTTCTTTAGAATTTTTGTTTCCTTTATTAAGGATGTTTTGTCTGTTGCATTTCTGATTGTAATAAGCAGCCTGTTCAAATCCAACGGTTTTTCAATGAAATCGAAGGCTCCCTTTTTTATAGCATCAACGGCAGTATCAATATTCCCATGGCCGGAAATCATAATTACGGGTATTTCTGATGCAAATTCCTGAAGATTTTCAAGAGCTTCAATGCCATCCATCTGCGGCATTTTTATATCGCAGAGAACTACATCATACTGTGCATTTTTAAACATCTCGATTCCGGCAATGGCATCCTCGGCTAGATCAACCTCATGCTTTTCGAACTCAAGAATCTCCTTAAGGGTGTTCCGGATTGCCCGTTCATCATCAATTACTAATATTCTGGACATGGTATTATTTTTTTTCTACCACAATGTTATGAATAAATTTTGCAACTTGGAGTTCAGTCTAATATTTAAAAATCAATTCGAACTATATAGTAGTTTCCACAAAGCACCTTCCTTGAGCGCAAAATCTGATTGGTACATTTTGTTGATACCTGTTTTATCCAATATGTAGTAAGTGAAAAGTGATGCCATTACTATAAAATCAACTCTCATGGGTTCTAGCCCATTCATTTGCAGCCGCTCATCCCTGGTAGATTTTATAAACTCCTGGTGGAGCTGAAAATACTCATTAATGGGAATTTCCACGGAATGATTTTTAGTATCAGGGATAATCTCTTTTTTTGCTAGCATGTTACGGTAGGTATCGAATGAGCCGGAACTTCCAACAAGTGAAACGGGTCGGAAATCGTTCAAAGCATTAAAGAAAGGCATGAGCTCTTTTCTAAAATGGGATTCGATTTTATCTATTTCTTCAGCTTTAATGGGGTCTGAAGGGTGAAATGTATGTAAAAGCCTGGAGACGCCAAGATCGAAGCTTTGCATCCAGAATATTTGTTTTGAATTGGCCAGTATCAGCTCATTGCTGCCGCCTCCAATATCCATAATCAGGTTGGTTTTTTCTCCCAGTTCAAAAGCTTGCCGTACACCATAGTAAATAAATTCCGCTTCACTTTTTCCATCAATAACGTTTACTTTTACCCCGAATTGGCGAAAGATCTGATCTACAAAATCAGCTCCGTTAGCTGCATTTCTTGTAGCTGATGTGGCGTAGGCAATTATCTTTTCACTGTTAAACTGTTTTGCAGTATTTACATGTGATGCAATTGCACTGATTCCTCTATCCCAAGCTTCGGGGGTAATGATTTTTCTGGTTATTCCGCCTTCGCCAAGTTTAACCGGGAGTTTGATTTCCTCAACTATATTGATTGATTCATTATTACCTTTTTCTGCCACCAATAGGTTGAATGTATTAGTCCCTAAATCTATAATTGCATACCTCATTTTATCGAATTTATTCGTAAAAATAGTTTTTTATTATCAATGTTATGAACCAAACGAGGCTTTAAAAGTTTAATTACCTGATTATATCTTTTTAGGTATCTTTGCTAACAGTGAATTCATAATTGAATTGCATTTTATAAACTTTGAGAATTGAAATCATCATTAAATATTAAAGGTATAAATGAGTGGTATCCCGGGTTGGGCGTACCTCTTATAATTGCCGGTCCATGCAGTGCAGAGAACGAAGAGCAGGTATTAGAAACCGCCAGAGGGTTAGCTAAAACCGGAAAAGTCCATGTTTTCAGATCAGGAATTTGGAAACCCCGCTCCCGACCCGGAACCTTTGAAGGTGCCGGGAATGAAGGCTTGAAATGGTTAAAGCGGGTAAAAGAGGAAACCGGGTTAAGAACAACGGTTGAGGTGGCCACGCCGTATCATGTTGAGTTGGCCCTTGAGAACGAAATAGATATATTATGGATTGGCGCAAGAACTTCTTCAAACCCTTTTTCTGTTGATCAGCTGGTTCAGGCACTTAAAGGAGTTGATATTCCGGTTATGGTTAAAAATCCGGTAAACCCGGATTTAGAACTCTGGATTGGTACATTTGAACGGTTAAACCGTATAGGTATTACCAAGATAGCTGCAGTTCACAGGGGTTTCTACCCGTACGAACGAATTCGTTACCGCAACATTCCAAAATGGGAGCTGGCGATTGACCTGAAGAGCTTGTTACCAAACCTTCCGATTATTTCAGATCCAAGCCATATTGCCGGCCAATCATCATTGGTGCAGGAAGTAGCCCAAAAAGCCCTCAACCTTACATTTGACGGGTTAATGGTGGAGGTACACAATAATCCTGCGCAAGCGTTAAGCGATGCCAAACAGCAGTTAACCCCTGAACAATTTGGGCAGATGCTTAATTCACTCGTATTCCCCAACCCATTGTCAACCAATGCCGATTTTATAGATCTTCTTGAGAAGCTGAGAATAAAGATTGATTCAATAGATCAGCAGATGATTGAACTGCTGGCTCAACGTATGAAGATTGTGGAGGAAATCGGGCGGTATAAGAAATCAAATAATGTCTCCATTTTTCAGTTGAGAAGATGGGAGAAAATTCTGGAATCACGGGTTGAGTGTGGCCGAAAACTTGGACTGGATGAGGAGTATGTAAAAAGCCTGCTTCAGCTTGTTCATAAAGAATCAATTCAAAAGCAGGCGGATATCATCAATAACAGGGAAAAACCATCTGCAGAGTAGCTTCCCAGCTAAATCTCTTTCACGGTGTACTCAAACCCTTCCATAACCGGGTTGGTAAGGATTTTAGTGCATGCTTCGTTTACCCTTTCAAGTGCAGCTTCCCTGGAAGGGGCTTCAATCTCCAGTGTGATATGCTTTCCAACCCTAACATTGGAAACTTCATTGAAGCCAATATTGTGCATGGTCATACCTACTGCTTTCCCTTGGGGGTCAAGCAGTGCTTTTAAAGGCATTACATTTATTTCGGCTTGAAATTTCATACTCTTTCAGTTTTACGGATCACAAAATTAACCCAATTTTGAAATAATACGGGGTTATTTTAAATTTTTTCCGGCAATGGATCCAAGAACCCAATAGATAAAGGAGAGGACTAAATACCACAAAATCACCAACGATATTGCAGCTTTCCCAAATAGTATAAAAAGAATGATAACACCCGCTATCAGTGTATATTGCTTGTAAGCTACTGAAAATTTAACGGACTTAATTTTGAGGGAAAACATCGGAAGTTCGCAAACAAGTAAAAAAGATTGAACGGTAACCATCCCAATAATAACCCATGGTGAGGAGACAATGTATTTAAAAACATCTCCCCACTGACTGTTCACGCCAATTACAAGGCCAACAGTAAAAATGGCATTGGCTGGAGTTGGCAAACCAATGAATGAGCTGGTTTGCCTTTCATCAAGGTTAAAGATTCCCAGCCTTAACGCCGAAAAAGCTGCCATAATAAATGGAATAGCCAGCACAACATGGCCGGATGTAAGTCCAAGTCCTGATTCTAGCCCCATCGACATTTTAAGCAGTTGAAAAAAGATCATTGACGGTGCAACGCCAAAGCTGACTACATCAGAAAGTGAATCGAGTTCTTTGCCCAGCAAGGTGTAAGCCCCAATTAACCTGGCAGTGAAGCCATCAAGGAAATCAAAAAGTGCTGCGAGTAAAATGAAAACACCTGCCAATTCGAGCCTTCCTTCAAATGATGCTACAATTGACAGGCAACCTGAGATCAGGTTAAATAGCGTAATTGCATTCGGGAAATGCTTAACTATTGGTTTAACTGATATCATTTTTGAATTTCAAATAATAATTTTTAAAAAAATAAGTTAAGATTCGATGGTGGGCAATATTACTAGTTTTAGTATGTTTACCCGGCATTTTTTTCCGTCCAAAGATAGATGAAAAAAGAACTATTCCTACTGCTAATTTTATCAAACTTTGCAGCATTAAGCCAGACTGCTAAGTACAGCAACGATTTTCTTAATATCGGGGTAGGTGCAAAATGGATGGGTATGGGAAACACTGGCTCTGCAGGAAGTTTGGATGTTACCTCTGCATACTGGAACCCGGCCGGGCTGATTGGTATGCATGAGAGATTTCAGGTTGAAGCTCTACATGCCAGCTACTTTGCAGGTATGGCCAGTTACAACCACATCGGATTGGGGTATAAACCCGATACAAGTTCCGCTCTGGCAGCAACCATTCTTCGTTTTGGTGTTGATGATATTCCTAACACCACCGATCTGATTGATAGCGATGGGAACATTAATTATGACAACCTAAAAAATTTTTCCGTTGCTGATTATGCTTTTATTTTCAGCTATGCCAAAAAACTTTCCAATCCTAATCTTTGGGTAGGCGGGAATATTAAGATGATTTACAGGAATGTTGGGAAATTTGCTTCAGCATGGGGATTTGGGCTGGATGCTTCGGCCAGGTTCCAGTATAACGGGTGGTTTTTTGGTGCTACGCTAAGGGACGCAACTTCCACTTTTAACCTGTGGTCGTTCAACAGCGAGGAACTTGAGATTACCATTAATGATAGTACATTCAACATAACCCCGGATAACAACCTTGAAGTTACTCTTCCACGTTTAATTATCGGGGTTTATCGTTCAATAAACATAAATGAAAAGTTAACCTTTGCCCCGGAAATCAACCTCGATTTCACTTTTGATGGTAAGCGCAACACGTTAATTTCCGGTAAACCAATAAGCATTGATCCTCATGTTGGGTTTGAGGTAGGATACCTAAACTTGCTTTTTATAAGAGCCGGTATTAATAACATTCAACGGTATAAAAATTTTCCCGGTAACAGCAAATTAGCTATGCAGCCAAGCCTTGGTATGGGAGTAAAGTTTAAAAGCATTTCAGTTGATTATGCCATGACAAATGTCGGAAACCTGGGGTACGCCAGGTATTCAAACATCTTTTCGATTAACTGGAAATTCGATTCCCTGAAAAGAAGCAGGTGATTTCTTTTAGCTATATTTGCTCGGCAATCCAAATCCAATGATAAAAATAGCAGTAGATTTTGACGGAACCATTGTTGAAAATCAATACCCGGGCATTGGTGAGCCTAAACTTTTTGCTTTTGAAACCCTTAAAGAGCTCCAGAAAAGAGGATTTGTGCTTATACTTTGGACATATAGAACCGGCAAAGAGCTTGATGAGGCAGTTACTTTTTGCCGTTCCAACGGCATAGAGTTTTATGCAGTAAATAAAAGCTACCCCGAAGAAGTGCCAACTGATGAGGTTTCAAGAAAAATAGATGCGGATATATTCATTGACGACAGGAACCTTGGGGGATTCCCGGGTTGGAGCAAGACATGGCAGATGTTTTTTCCTGAATCAAAAAACTTAGAGTTGGAAAAAAAGGTGGTGGCAAAAATGAGAAAACGCTCGTTGCTTTCAATGTTTTTGAAAAATAAACCAACATAAAATAATGTTTTTTAATCAAATGAAGCGGAATTTTCAATTTGGGGTATTGGTGGCCACATGCTTTCTGTTTTTCTCATGTAAAAATGATCAGAGTAAAATTATAACCTCAGATACTGTTAAAACAGAGTCAATACATTTAATTAACATCAAATCCCCGACCAACGGGGCGATTTTTACCAAGGGGGATAAAGTTACCCTTCAGCTAAAGTTTTATTCCGATACCATCAAAACCGATTCAATCCAAATTTACGTCAACGAAAAATATAAAGGCAAAGTTGGCATCCTGGAATTTGCAATTAATACGGATGAATTATTGCTTGGCAACCAGAATATCAGGGCTACAGCCTGGAAAAACGGAAACCGGCAATCATCTTCTATCAATATCAAACTTAAAACTAATGTAAAACCCAAAAAATATGGGTACCGTGTAATTAAAATTTATCCTCACGATGTGGATGCATACACCCAGGGCTTATTTTACTATCAGGGTTATCTCTATGAGGGCACCGGGCAAAATGGCTCATCGAGCCTAAGGAAAGTTGAACTTGAAAGCGGGAAAATAATTCAAAGCCTGAACCTTGACTATACTTTTTTTGGCGAGGGTATTGCTCTGCTCAACGATAAAATCTACCAGATTACCTGGACCAGCGAAAAGGGGTTCGTTTACGATTTGAAAACTTTTAATAAGATTGGGAGTTTTGATTTCAGTACACAGGGTTGGGGTTTAACTACAAACGGGAAGGAGCTTATAATGAGCGATGGATCTAACCTTATCCATTTCATGGAACCCGAGAGATTTCTTGAGGTTGGTAAAATTGAGGTTTATGATAATCAGGGTCCGGTTAACCAGCTCAATGAGCTGGAACTGATAAATGGCGAGCTGTTTGCCAACGTTTACCAAACCGATAATGTTGTTATAATCGACCCTCAAACCGGAACGGTAAAGGGAATAATAGATTTTTACGGTTTGCTTAAACCATCAGAAAGGACAAGGGAAACGGATGTTCTTAATGGCATTGCCTGGGATGCTGAAGGTAAAAGGCTCTTTGTTACCGGGAAAAAATGGCCAAAACTTTTTCAGGTAGAACTGGTTGAGAAGAAATAAATTTTTGTTGTTTTTATCCCCCAAAAATTAGATGATCGTATCAAACTACTGAAATGAATTACGGATTTATTTTCCTTAATACATTATGATTTCCTCATTATAAAACCTTTCCATTCTAAATGTGTTATTGGGGTAATTAATCTAATTGAAATGAGATCAGAAAAGTACAATCGAATTTTCAAGCTCAACAAGGAGTGGGTTGCAAAAAAGAAAAGGGAGGATCAAAACTACTTTATAAATTATGTGGATTCTCAGAACCCCGATTTTCTTTATATCGGTTGTTCCGATAGCAGGGTGCCGGCAAACACAATTACGGGTTTAGAGGTTGGCGATTTGTTTGTCCACAGAAATATCGCTAACGTTGTTTCAAATAGCGACCTGAACATTCAATCGGTTATACAGTATGCTGTTGAACAGCTGGAAGTGAAACACATTGTTGTTTGCGGCCACTATGGTTGTGGAGGTGTACAAGCTGCACTCCGGCAAGAATCGTTTGGTTTGCTCGATAACTGGTTAAGAAACATCCGGGATGTATATAGAATCTACTTTGACGAACTTGAGGGAATTTCAATTCCTGAAGATAAAATCGATAGGTTATGTGAGCTTAACGTGATTGAGCAATGCAAGAATATTATTAAGACCTCTTACGTGCAAAAAAGCTATATAAAAAGGGGATTCCCAACGGTTCACGGTTGGATTTATAGTATGAAAACCGGTGAACTTATTGATATGCATGTTGATTTTGAGAATACCCTCAAGGAGGTTCAAAAGGTTTATAAGCTTAAATAGTCAGGTAAATCTATTTCAATCAACTATTAAATTACAAAGAACCATTATCAAAAATAATTTTTTACCGATCTTAAGATTTCGATAATCTTCTCAAAAAATAATTTTCCTGTTTAAATCTTTGTTAATTCTTTTTTTGATAATTTAGGCGCTTGGCTGATAGGTAAATTCATTGCTTTTACACAATTTTGCGAGGTCAACCTTAATATGTCAATACTTTTTATAATGATCAAGAAATGAACGGTTTGAAAAAAATAAGGACTGCACTAATCTCAGTTTACCACAAAGATAAGCTTGATGCAATTGTAAAAACACTGGATAAATTAAACGTCCACATATATTCAACCGGAGGAACATTAAAATTTATTGAGGATTTAGGAGTAAAGGCTGAATCGGTTGAGGAGCTAACAACCTACCCGTCAATCCTTGGCGGGAGAGTGAAAACATTGCACCCGAAAGTTTTTGGGGGAATCCTTGCCCGCCGTGATAATGAAAATGACCAGTACCAGCTGCAGGAGTATGGCATACCCGAAATTGACCTGGTAATTGTAGATCTTTACCCATTCGAGGAAACAGTTGCCTCAGGAGCACCTGATCCAGAAATAATAGAGAAAATTGACATTGGCGGTGTTTCCCTGATCAGAGCGGCTGCCAAAAACTACAAAGACGTCGTAATTGTTGCATCGCGAAATCAGTACGATGATCTTCTGGAAGTATTACAAATCTCCGGAGGGGCAACTACAACAGAAAATAGAAGAAGGTTCGCCGCTAAGGCTTTTGAAGTTACTTCACATTACGATACTGCAATTTTCAATTATTTTAATGGCGAACTGCCCGATTCATCATATAAATTAAGCGTATTAGGTGCAAAAAGGCTAAGGTATGGCGAAAACCCTCATCAAAAGGGAATTTTTTATGGAAATCTCGATGAAATTTTTGAGCAACTTCATGGTAAGGAAATATCTTACAATAACCTCCTGGACATAGATGCTGCAGTTAACCTGATTTCCGAGTTTGACGACACCACAATTGCCATACTTAAGCATAATAACGCCTGTGGTTTAGCTACAAGGCCTAATTTAACCCAGGCATGGGTTGATGCGCTGGCTGGCGATCCGGTTTCAGCATTTGGCGGAGTAATCGTTTCGAATCGCATAATTGATCCCTCAACAGCCGAAGAGATTAATAAGCTGTTTTTTGAAGTCCTTATAGCTCCCGGTTACCACAACGAAGCATTACCAATACTTTGCAGCAAGAAAAACCGAATCATCCTGATTCATAAAAAAACAGTTCTGCCCAAATATACTAACCGCACCCTTTTAAACGGAATTCTTGTTCAGGAGCGCGATGCCAGCATGGAATCAGGTAAAGATATGAAAGCAGTAACCGAGAAGTCACCTACAGAATCCGAAATCAGGGATTTGATTTTTGCCAATAAAATTGTAAAGCATTCAAAATCAAATGCCATTGTGCTGGCCAAGAATGAGCAGCTTATTGCCAGCGGGGTTGGTCAAACGTCAAGGGTTGATGCATTAAAACATTCCATTGAAAAGGCTAAGACTTTTAATTTTGATTTATCCGGTGCTGTTTTAGCCTCCGATGCCTTTTTCCCTTTTGCAGACAGCGTTGAAATTGCCCATCAGGCAGGCATAACCGCTATTGTTCAACCCGGAGGTTCGGTTAAGGACCAGGAAAGCATCGATTATTGCAACAAAAACGGCCTATCAATGGTATTTACAGGTGTACGGCACTTTAAACATTAAGAATAAACTAAACTTACAATATGGGAATTTTTTCATTTTTCACTCAGGAGCTGGCGATTGACCTTGGAACAGCAAACACAATTATTATTTACAACGATAAGGTTGTCGTTGACGAACCATCAATAGTTGCCATTGATCACCTTACGGGGAAGCTGATTGCCATTGGTGAAACCGCCAGGCAAATGCACGGTAAGACGCATGAGAATATCAGAACCATCAGACCCTTAAGGGACGGTGTTATTGCAGATTTTAACGCAGCAGAGCAGATGATCAGGGGGATGATCAAGATGATCAACTCAAAAAACAAATTTTTCACCCCTTCGCTGCGCATGGTGGTTTGTATCCCCAGCGGTAGCACAGAGGTGGAGGTAAGGGCTGTTCGCGATTCCTCCGAGCATGCCGGGGGAAGGGATGTTTACATGATATATGAACCAATGGCTGCTGCACTGGGCATCGGGTTAGATGTTGAAGCCCCCGAAGGAAGCATGGTTGTTGACATAGGTGGCGGTACAACTGAAATAGCCGTGATTGCCCTTGGAGGGATTGTATGTAATAAATCTATCCGTATTGCCGGGGATGGATTTACTGCGGATATTCAAGCCTACATGAGACATCAGCATAACATTAAAATTGGGGAAAGAACCGCCGAGGATATCAAAATTGGAGTGGGTTCCGCGTTGCCTGACCTGGATAACCCTCCGGTTGATTTCATTGTTAGAGGGCCTAACCTGATGACTGCATTGCCCATTGAAGTGCCAGTTTCCTACCAGGAGATTGCCCACTGCCTCGATAAATCAATATCGAAAGTTGAGACTGCCATTCTTGGTGTTTTGGAACAAACCCCACCTGAACTTTATGCTGATATTGTTCAAAAGGGGATATACCTTGCTGGTGGTGGCGCTTTGCTACGGGGGTTGGATAAACGACTAACCGATAAAATCAATATTCCATTCCATGTGGCCGAGGATCCATTGCATGCTGTTGCCCGCGGAACAGGTATTGCCCTTAAGAACGTGGATAAGTTCCCATTCCTGATGAGATAAGGAGCCATTTAATGTAAAAAAATGAACACCCTTCTTCGATTTCTTGAGAGGTTTCAGTTTTTAATCTTTTTTATCCTTTTGGAGATTTTTTCAATTTCTCTTTTGGTTAATTATAACTATTTTCAAAAAGCCAACTTTGGGAGATTTGCCTATACCATAAGTGGAATAATTGAAAAAAGGGTTAAGAATGTAACCCAATACTTTCACCTGAGGGAAACCAATATACAGCTGGCAAAAGAAAATGTAAATCTGTTAAATCAGCTGGCTGCGCTCAAACTTCAGTTAAGTTTCAATCGCTCTGCTACTATCGACTCCATTGCAGGTAAGAAATATCTATTCATACCCGCCAGGGTAATAAATAATTCCACCAATACTCAGCATAATTTTATTACCATTGATATTGGTTCAAATGATGGTGTTGAGCGAGAGATGGGGCTGATTGCAGGGGATGGCGTAGTTGGGGTTGTGGCTTCTGTTTCCAGAAATTTTTCAACTGCCATTTCGCTCCTGAATACCGATTTAAAGATATCGGCAAAGCATAAAAAAAGCAATACATTTGGGTCAATTCACTGGGATGGGTTAAATTACCAGGAGCTGGTGCTTACCGAAATACCTCAACATGTGAACCTTTCGGTGGGTGATACAATTGTAACCAGCGGTTTTTCTGATATTTTCCCTGCAAATATCCCGCTGGGGTTGATAGAATCGTTTAACCTTAAGGGGGGAAGTTTTTATGAAATCAGGGTTAAAATGCTTTCCGATTTCAAGCGAATCGATTATATCCATGTTGTAAGATCTTTTAGTGCAAAGGAAAGAAAAGAGTTGGAAAAGAGAAACGTTAATGAATAAAGGGATTATTAAATATATTGTGATGTTTGTAGTGTTCTTTGCACTACAACTCCTGGTTCTTAATAATATTAACCTTGGGGGTTATATTAACCCTTTCATTTATATCCTTTTCATCATACTACTTCCATTTGATACACCCGGTTGGTTGTTACTGGTTTTGGGGTTTCTAACCGGGTTGACCATGGATGCCTTCACAAACACTCTTGGGATGCACTCTTCGGCCACACTTTTTTTAGCCTTTGTAAGACCTTATGTTATATCGGCAATATCTACAAGTGAGAATACCGATAAAACCAGCTCCCCGAATATCAATGCCAACGGAATTGATTGGTTTGTGAGGTATTCAATAATTTTGGTAGTATTTCATCACCTGGCTCTATTTTACTTAGAAGCTTTCACTTTTCATCACTTTTTTATAACTCTAACCAGAGTGATCCTAAGTTCCCTTATAACATTTATCTTTATCCTGATCAGCCAGTTTTTTATGTTCAACAAATAATACAATTTTGTGCAGCTGAATATCACAACCGATAAAAAGTATATCATATCAGCAATAATACTGGTTGTCTTTATTGTGATAATTATTAAGCTGTTCACGCTTCAGGTGGTAAATCAGTCTTATAAATTATCAGCCAGCAACAATGTTCTAAGGTATATACCTCAATACCCCGCCCGGGGTTTAATTTTCGACCGCAACGGCAAATTGCTGGTGTATAACCAGGCGGCTTATGATATTCTGGTAATCCCCAGGCAAGTTGAGGCTTTTGATACAATAGAGTTTTGTCAGATACTGGGTATATCCACCGAACAACTTAAACTGGGATTAAAGCAGGCAAAAGCTTATTCAACATACAAACCCTCAATTTTAATAAAACAGCTACCGGCTGATGTTTACGCCAGGTTTCAGGAAAAACTATTCAAGTTTTCAGGATTTGAGGTGCAACCCAGAACGCTAAGAACTTACCCGGGGGAGTTTGCCGCCCATTTATTGGGTTATGTGGGTGAGGTTGACGATCAGCTTATTAAAAAGGACTCATACTACCAAATGGGCGATTATATTGGTATCAATGGAATTGAAAAGTCGTATGAAGAGGAATTAAGAGGGAAGAAGGGGGTTAATATTTACCTGGTTGATGTTCATAATAGGATTAAAGGCTCTTATGAGGATGGGAAATACGATTCTGTAGCTGTGGTAGGGAAAAATATTGTTACAACTATTGATGCCGGTTTGCAGGAGTATGGCGAGCAATTAATGAAAAACAAAATAGGTAGCGTAGTTGCCATAGAACCATCAACAGGCGAAGTTCTTGCCATGGTTTCAAGCCCAGCTTACGATCCCGAGCTCCTGGTTGGAAGAAATAGAACGGAGAATTTTAAGATTCTGCAGAATGATACCCTTAAGCCCATTTTTAACCGGGCATTAATGGCGCTTTACCCTCCCGGTTCCACCTTTAAGGTTGTTAACGCCTTGATTGGGTTGCAGGAAGGGGTTGTTTATCCAACCACACGATATGGTTGCAGTGGCAGATATCCCATTGGCCGGGGTGTGGGTTGTCATATACACCCTTCGCCCTTAACCCTGATTCAGGCAATCCAGAACTCATGCAACACCTATTTCTGTTACGTATTCAGGAATATAATTGACGATCCTGATTATAAATCGGTTGAGAAAGGTTTTACAGTTTGGAAAGACCATGTAGAATCTTTTGGGTATGGCAATAAGCTCAATATCGATCTCCCCAATGAATTAAGAGGGTTGGTCCCCTCAATCAATTTCTATGACAGGTATTTCAGGAAAGGGGGATGGAATTCATTAACAATCATTTCCCTTGCGATAGGACAAGGTGAACTTGGTACAACTCCATTGCAAATGGCCAACCTGGCAACAACTATTGCCAACAGAGGATACTATTTTACCCCTCACATTATAAAAGAAATAAAGGGTGAAACGGATATTGATCCACGGTTTAAGGTGAGCCATAGCACTACCATCGATTCAACATGGTTCTCTTATATTGTTGAGGGCATGGATTTAGCAGTAAATGGACCCGCAGGGAGTGGGAGCACTGCCAGAATTGCGGCCATTCCAAATATTGAGGTTTGTGGTAAGACAGGAACCTCTCAAAATCCCCATGGCGAAGACCATTCTGTCTTTATTGCGTTTGCCCCAAAGGATAACCCTCGAATTGCAATGGCTGTTTATGTTGAGAACGCAGGTTTCGGTGCAACCTGGGCGGCTCCCATAGCCAGCTTGATGATCGAGAAATACCTTACGGATACAATTTCCCGCCCGTGGCTGGAAAAATATATACTAGATGCAAAACTATTAGATCGTCGTGCAAAGAAGCATAAAAATATGGAGTAATTTGGACTGGTTCACGGTCTTCATTTACCTAACCCTTGTTTTCTTGGGGTGGCTTAACATTTATGCTGCTGTTTATAGCGATGAGCACAGCAGTATATTAGATTTTACCCAGAGATATGGCATGCAGATGATCTGGATAATTTTTGGATTAATTCTGGCTTTTATTATTCTTCTTATTGACAGCAGATTCTATTTTGTTTTCGCGCATTTTTTCTATGCGATAACAATAATATTGTTAATTGCTGCTCTTTTCATTGGCAGGGAAGTTCATGCTTCAAAATCGTGGATACATTTTGGCCAGTTTGGTATTCAACCTGCGGAATTTGCAAAATTTGCCACTGTGCTAGCTTTGGCAAAGATAATCAGTACGTATGGTTTTAAAATATCCCAGTTCAAATCATTGCTTAAGGTCGGTTTAGTTACCCTTTTACCCATCTCAATTATTCTTTTGCAGAATGATACTGGTTCAGCCTTGGTTTTTAGTTCTCTGATTCTGGTTTTTTACCGTGAAGGGATCTCGGGTTGGCTTTTGGCTTTCTTCTTTTTTCTCATTGCACTATTCATCATGGTGCTAATCTTTAGCAAGCTAACTATATTGATTTTGCTTTTTGGTATAACCATGCTGCTTTATACTATCCTAGGTGGCAGGCTGCGTGATGCGTTCAGGTTTTCCCTTGGTGTGGTGGGCCTGAGCTTAATCCTTTATGCTTCATCCCAGCTGCTTGGTTTTAAAATATCACCCTACTTAATGCTGCTAATCCCAATTGGAGTTGGGATTCCCATTGCCATTGGGTTTGCATATTTTAACAGGATGGTGAAGATATACTACCTCATTTTGTTTTTGATTACTACTGTAACTTTCAGTTTTTCCGTTGATTATGTTTTTCATCGGGTGTTAGATGTTCACCATCAACGCCGGATTAACGATTTATTAGGCATTGAAGCCGATCCTCTGGGATGGGGCTATAATGTCAACCAATCAAAAATTGCAATAGGTTCGGGTGGGTTGCTAGGAAAAGGTTTCCTGAATGGAACCCAAACCAAGTTTAACTTTGTGCCAGAACAGAGCACTGATTTTATTTTCTGTACGGTAGGCGAGGAGTGGGGCTTTGTTGGTTCAACGATTGTGCTGATTTTATTCTTAACTTTACTTTTACGGTTGATTGTACTGGCCGAACGGCAACGCGAAGCCTTTGCCAGAATTTACGGCTACGGTGTAGTATCAATTCTCTTTTTCCATATTGTAGTGAATATTGGCATGACCATTGGCCTTTTCCCGGTTATTGGAATACCCCTGCCTTTTTTCAGCTACGGGGGCTCTTCGTTATGGGCATTCACCATCCTCCTATTTATCTTCCTCAAGCTGGATTCAACCCGTTTAGGTTAATTAGGTTTAGCTTATTTGATTTTTATCTGGTATTCCTGGGCGATATAATCAATGATTTGATCAAAAAATAGGTGGAAATGATCATTGTAAAAGGGGTAGTTATCCTTCAGTACCTGAATCCCAAATTCCGAATTGGCAGGAAGAGTAGATACCGAACTCATAATATCAATTGCTTGCTTTAGCCCATCAATGGTTCGGTAGCTGTATAGCCTGTCGCTGTGGATCATGTATGGTAAAAACCTCCTGACTGAAGCAGGCAACAGATTTGATTTTTGGACCATCTGATGGTAAAAGGTTTTCGAGTAGGATTTTAGGTCAACCTTTGAGTATTTGCTCCAGTTCTTTGCCAGAAAATGGTCATAAAAAATATCTACAATTACCCCAGAATATTTCCCATAACCAGGTTGCAAAAGTTTTGTGCATGCCCTTGTAGAAGGGTGTTGATCGGTAAAAGTATCAATTGCCCGATGAATTATAATCCCTTTCTTAATATTATCGCTGTACCCCTCAAGTTTTTTCCCTTTTACATAATCGCCAATAAAATTACCCAATCGAATTTCGATATTCTCACCAGAAAGGTATAAATGGGCTAGAAAATTCATTTGATATCAGAAAAATCAAAGTCTGTTTGATTGAACTGAATAAAATTAACAATAAACGGAGAATTAACCTAATCGGTTTAAAAAAACTAATAATTCTTCTGGGCGATTACCATATCCTCGGCTTGTTGGCTGAACTTCATGAGTTTAAATGAGCTCCCGTCCCAAACAGAATAGGTGTTGTTCACAAGCCAATCCCCCAGAATTACCAGGTTAGAATTCTGGTTCAAGGGGTATATTATGGGAGAATGCCAGTGGCCAAATATGAAAAAATCAAAATAATTTTTTTGAAGTTCAATTCTTGTAAAGCGGGTAATCAGCTCCTCTTCACCTCTGAATATGTGCGTGATCTCCTTGGAATAACGACTGCTTACCGACCACTGATTCCCAAACCACAGGGAGAAGTTGGGGTGAAGCTTGGCAAAAAGCCATTGAAGGGTTGGACTTTTAAATATTGATTTCATGAGCTTGTAGGCTGTATCGCCAGGGCCAAGTCCATCGCCATGTGCCAGGTAAAATTTTTTACCAAGCAGATCCTTTACTTGAGGTGTGTGATGCACTGAAACATTCAGCTCTTTTGGAAAATAATCGAACATCCAGACATCGTGATTTCCGGAAAAGAAATGAACCGGAATACCGGCATCAGTGAATTCGGCTATTTTACCCAGAAACCTGACATAACCCTTTGGAACAACCCTGCGGTACTCAAACCAAAAATCGAAGATATCTCCTAACAGGTAAAGTTCAGCGGTATCATGTTTTATCGTGTTAAGCCAATCGACAAACAGTTTCTCCCGGGGCAAACTCTCTTTGAGCGTTGGTAACCCCAGGTGAAGATCCGAAGCAAAATAGATTTTTTTGCTGCTGCTATTTTCAGTATCGCTGTTGATGATCGTTTAAGTTAATTATTTCAGTAATTCCTTCAACTTTTGTATTAATTCCTGACCATAAAGATTTTTGCCGATAATGGTGTGATCCCGGCCAATCAGATAGTTTGCCGGCAGCTGGGTAACATTGTATGTCATCGCAGCAATGTTAGCATTTGGGGTTAACGATGAAACATTAATCCATGGCAACCCGGCAGATTCTATGGCATTTACCCAGTCATCCCGGTTCTGATCCAGGGAAACCTGGTAAACCTCAAACCCTTTCGATTTGAATAGCTTGTAAGTGTTCAGAAGTTCCCGGTTGTCAAGCAAACTAGTCTGGTTCCATGATGCCCAAAAATCGAGCAGGACCACTTTCCCTTTGAGCGAAGATAGTTTAATGGTATCGCCATTGGGATTAGGGAGCTTAATATCCGGAATAGCCGGCTCAACCCCTTTAATAAAATTCTGAATGTTGATTTTGCTCAGCAAATTTTGCATCCTGCCAATATCAGCAATCATCCCTTTTGTATAATCAGAATTGGGATACAAGGCTTTAAGCGATGAGGCAACCGTTTTAAAAAGGATCAGGTCCTCCGATCGGTCGAAAACGTAGTTGTCATTATCAAACTTCTGATAAAGAGCCATAACACTTGCCCTGGACATGGCATTAGCCCATATAAAACGGCTGCTATATGCCCTTTGAGAATCTATTGTTGCTGCATATTGCCGGTTAATAGAATTTCTTGCATTTTCATCTTTTAAAGTAATAAAAAGGCGATTTAAAGAATCAAGTTTACTGGTGGTGCGGGCCAATGTAACCGTTAAATCCCGGGTAAGCAATGATCCTTTTGATCCCTCCACCTGATATTCCAGGATTTTATCGGTGTTAATTTTAACGTTTATCTCCTCTTGATCCTCTGCAAGCAACGTTATTGCACCTTTCCCTTTAAAATTTATTATAAAGAATGTAGGCTCAAAAACCTCCTTAACTTTAAAAGTTACCCTATCGGTACCCTTTGATATTTTTGCAGAATCTATAACTGCTGATTTGGCAAAACTCAGCTTTTCAAGGTAAACGATATTTTTGGCCGTACTGGTTGTTTCAATGGTAATCTTAACAGAATTTTTATTACTGCATGAGATCAGTAGCAGAATCAGAGCGATGGAGAAAAGTAATTTCTGGAATGGTAGCATATAAACGATTTCTAATAATATTAAAAAAGTAAGCAAATTTAGCCAAAGTAATCAAATTACAAATTCTAGGTTTGAAATCAGGGGAGTAATTCGCTAATTTTCCTTTGAATTTCGTCGCTTTTAAGGTTTACCTCTTTTATATTGCCCCAGCGGTCAGTGATAAAATTTGCCGGGATGGATGAGATTTGCAAAGTATTCAGAATATGGTTATTTAAATCAGGGGTTATTGTTGCATTATAAAACCCTAAAGTATCATAACCCGCAAGTGGTGGTATGGGTTCACCATTCAAATTTACATCAACATTAAGAACTATTAGCCCTTTATGATTGTAAGCCCTGAAAATTTTTATAAGCGATTCCAGGTTTATACAACTGGAACAGCCTTTACCCGTAAAATTTATAAGAGCTAACCTGAACCATTTCCCGGTAAACCTGAACTCCTCCCCATTGTTTAACTCGATAGGAATGTTGGGGAACAGCTCGCCCGGTTTAAGCATCAGCTCACGTTTTTTTTCCAAATCCTTGTAAGTTTTATATTTCGAAAATTTATGATGAAACCCCTTTACAAGCTTATTATTTGGGTAGATTGCATTTAATGCTGTATCAACAATGTAAAAATACCTGTAATCTGAATCGGGATCGAAAACTGGGTGAGCGGAATCGTACTGCTGGAGTAGAGCCACTAAAGATAGTGGTGAGTATAGATTATTCGAAATCAATCCAATAGAGTATTGTTTGTGGGATCTGGTTATGGATAAATAAACTTTATCCAGTTCCGATTTTATGGAATCAAAATTATTGTCGTAACGGTGATTTTTATAAATAGATGATAACGAATCTAAACTGGACTTGACCCTATTGAGGTTGTTGTTAAGATCATTGAGCAAAACCGAACCCCTGGAACCTGAAATTACCAGATCAGTTAGATTAGAACTATCCGATTGAATCGCCAGGTTTTCACCGGGGTTAAGTAACAATGAAAAAAGCAGCTTAGAATTGCTGTCAGTAAAAATATATATTGAGGGGGAGTTAACCTCAAGGGTAATATTGAAATTTCCCTTCCGGTTGGTGGTAATGGAATCGTGAAGGGCTATGGTATCTGTGCAAAGTTCATTGATAAAAAGTTTATGTTTTGGAAAGGAGGTTAAGCTACCCCTGATGATAACCTGTTCAGGGTTTTTATTGCACCCGGTATTAATAATCAACAAAAAAAAGAGTGGAAAAATATTGAAAAAAGTGGCATAATTAATTTTAAAAAAATTGAGAAATTTGTGAACATAACCCTTGCAGGTATTGTTTACAAATGTTTGGGATAAATTGAACATTTTTTCACAAATCATAGTGATTGAATTGTTAGTGTGCAAAATTAACCAAATAATAACATCAAAATTCATTAGCTTAATTCTAAAAAATACTTATATTGTGTGTGAATTTGTTACATAAAAGTGGTTTTACCACTAATATTTAAACCATTAAGTTGTTATATTTGCTGATATACAGCCATATAAAGTATGTTATAAATTTTAACATTATTGTTTATGAGCAACCATGAATTTGATAAGGAGCAGTTGGTAAATTTGGAATACTCCCTAAACCGCGAAATTCTCAGTACCAACAGGGCAGGAGGATACTTTTCTACTACAATCATTCTTTGCAACACCAGGAAATATCATGGGTTAATGGTTCTGCCATTAGAGCAATTTGATGGGGAAAATCATATTCTACTTTCTTGTGTTGATGATACGATAATTCAGCATGAACAAGCTTTTAACCTGGGTATTCACCGGTATCCGGGAATATATGAACCTCGTGGTCATAAATATATTATAGACTTTGGGATTGAACCAACACCAACACTTACTTACAGGGTTGGAGGTGTGATTTTAAAGAAAGAGCTGCTTTTTGTACATAATGAGGAGCAGTTTATGATTCGTTACACCCTGCTTGATGCCCATAGCCCTACAAAAATTAGGGTAAAACCCTTTTTGGCTTTTCGTAATTCTCACCAATTAAGCAAGGCAAATTTAATTGCCGATACTAAGTTCAAAGAGATTCCGAACGGTGCAAGATATAAGCTGTACGCCGGGTTCCCATACCTGCATTTGCAGCTGAGCAAAAAGAACGACTTTGTTCCATCGCCCGACTGGTACTACAATATTGAGTATATGGAGGAGCTAAAACGCGGGTACGATGGGCATGAGGATCTGTTTGTTCCAGGCTATTTTGAAACATCAATAAAAAAGGGGGAGAGTATTATTTTTTCTGCCGCAACTTCCGAGCAAACCCCGGGTTCATTATCAAAAAAGTTCAACGCAGAACTTCTCCGCCGTCCGCCAAAGAATAACTTTGAGAATTGCCTTAAAAATGCAGCCCAACAGTTTATCGTTCGTAGGGGCAAGCATACCGATTTAATTGCCGGATACCCATGGTTTGGCCGTTGGGCAAGAGACACTTTTATATCACTTCCGGGCTTAACACTCAGCATTGATGACCCAAAGAATTGCAAAGCAATTCTTGATACAATGTCAACAGAACTTAAAAATGGGTTGTTCCCAAATGTTGGCCGGGCAAAGGCTGCCGCATTCAACTCCGTTGATGCTCCACTATGGTTCTTTTGGGCAGTTCAGAAATATACCGAATATACAAAGGATGCCCAGACCAGCTGGAAAGACTATGGCAAAAAAATGAAGATCATTTTGAATGGTTACCGCCAGGGGTTGGATTTTAATATTAAAATGCACGAAAACGGGTTGATCTGGGCAGGGGAAAAGGGCTATGCCCTTACATGGATGGATGCCATTGTGGATGGGAAACCTGTTACACCCAGAATCGGGTACCCGGTTGAAATTAATGCGCTTTGGTACAACGCTGTAATGTTTACCCTTGAGTTGGCTCGCCTGAATAACGACAATAAATTTATAAAAGAATGGTCGCCAATTGCCGAGCAGATTAAAAAATCATTTAACGAAACTTTCTGGGTGAAAGAAAAGAATTTCCTGTGCGATTATGTTGATGAGGAAGGACAAAATACTTTTGTAAGGCCCAACCAGATATTTGCAGTTTCTCTACCCTACAGCCCCCTTACCGATGAGATGAAATTGGGAGTAATTGATATTGTAGATCGGAAATTATTCACCCCCAAAGGGTTGAGAACCTTATCTCCTCAAAACCCGTTGTACAAAGGACGATATGAAGGTGATCAGGTAAACAGGGATGCAGCTTACCATCAGGGAACGGTATGGCCATGGTTAATTGGCCATTACATTGAAGCTTATATAAAGGTTCATGGCAAGGAGGCCATACCGGTAGCCGAAAAAGTTCTAAAATCGTTCGAGGAGGAAATGTGCAACTACGGAATCTGTTCCATTCCTGAGGTTTACGATGGCGACCCGCCACAACGCCATAATGGTTCAATTTCCCAGGCTTGGAGCGTTGCTGAGGTTTTGAGAATTATGAAGATGATAAAAAAACTAAAATAATATACCCAATTAGGTATGAGAGTTTTAATGTTTGGATGGGAGTTTCCCCCTCACATAACCGGTGGGTTAGGTACTGCCTGTTTCGGCCTCACCCGCGGGCTTGCGAAAAAAAATATTGAGGTACTTTTTGTAGTTCCCAAGGCCTTTGGCGATGAGGATAAAACCTCTGTCCGATTGCTATCCGCCGAGGAGGTAGATGTTGGGCATACCAATATAGACCTGAAGGAGTTCTGGAAAAAGATCAGCTATTTGGAGATCAGCTCCAACATTGTCCCCTATGTTGATCCGGAGGAATTCCAGAAGCTTATCAATCAATCTCAGTTTGAAGGTACAGAAGTTAACGAGTCTTCCCTTAAACGAAAATTCAGGTTTTCCGGGAAGTATGGCGTTAATTTATATGAAGAGGTTACCCGGTATGCGCTAATTGCAACATCATTAGCTTTGAACGAAAAATTCGATGTTATTCATGCCCACGATTGGCTTACCTACCCTGCAGGTATAGCAGCAAAGATGATATCCGGAAAACCACTTGTAATCCATGTTCATGCAACCGAGTTCGACCGTAGTGGAGAAAATATCAACCAGCATGTTTATGAAATTGAAAAACGGGGAATGGAGGTTGCCGATAAAATAATCACCGTGAGCAACTTAACCCGAAATATAGTAATCAATAAATACGGGATAGCAGAAGATAAGGTTGTTACTGTGCATAACGCGGTTGATTTTGGCAATTACGATACGCTACAAAGCGGGGAGAGGGTTTTACCCGAACAGATTGTCACTTTTTTGGGAAGGGTTACCTTTCAGAAAGGGCCCGATTATTTTGTTGAAGCCGCCAATAAGGTGCTTAAGAAATACCCAAATGTTCGATTTGTAATGGCAGGAAGTGGCGATATGCTTAACCGCATGATCAGACGAGTTGCAGAGCTGGGTATTTCACATAAATTTCACTTTACCGGCTTCCTCAAAGGACCTGATGTAAACAGAATGTTCCAGCTAAGCGATGTTTATGTTATGCCCTCCGTATCGGAGCCTTTCGGGATCAGTCCCCTGGAAGCAATGCGATCGAATGTTCCGGTAATTATTTCCAAGCAATCCGGTGTGGCCGAGGTGTTAAAATATGCCATTAAAATAGATTTTTGGGATATTGATGCCATGGCTGATTCAATTTATGGATTGCTCAACTATAAAGCCCTGGCCAACTTTTTTATTAAGTATGGTCAGGATGAGGTTAATAACCTTAAATGGGAGAATGCCGCCCAGGGTGTTAAAGAGGTTTATCAGTCAGTTTATTTTTAAATTTTAGTACGATGAAAACAATTTGTTTTTACTTTCAGGTTCATCAACCATTCAGACTTCGCAGGTATCGGTTTTTTGATATTGGTGAACAGCATAGCTATTTCGATGATTTTGCAAACAGAACCATTTTACGAAAAGTGGCTGAAAAATGCTACTTGCCAACCAATAACCTCATGCTTGATCTGATCAATGAATACGGATCAAGGTTTAAGATTTCCTACTCAATTTCCGGTACGGCTTTAGATCAATTCGAGATTTACGCCCCGGATGTGCTTGATAGTTTCAAGAGATTGGCAGAAACAGGTTGTGTTGAATTTCTGGCTGAAACCTATTCTCACTCCTTGTCAGCGCTAAAGAGCAGAGAAGAATTTGAGAGACAGGTTCAAGCCCAAAGCAAGCAGATTGAGCAGTTTTTTGGTAAAAAACCAAAATCGTTCCGAAATACTGAGCTGATTTACTCCGACCAGATTGGAGCAATGGTTGCCGATATGGGGTTTAAAGCAATGCTAACAGAAGGTGCAAAGCATATATTGGGTTGGAAGAGCTCAAATTATCTTTATACAAATGCTATTAACCCCAAGCTAAAACTCCTGCTGAAAAACTTCAGGTTAAGCGACGATATCGCTTTCCGGTTCTCAAACAGGGACTGGAGTGAATGGCCGCTCACCACCGAGAAATATGTTAATTGGCTTAATGCCATTGAACCTCGTGATGAGATTGTCAACCTCTTTATGGATTACGAGACTTTTGGCGAGCACCAATGGGCAGAAACAGGAATCTTCGATTTTATGCGTGCACTGCCCAGGAGAGTGTTCTCTGACTCAGATTTTGAATTTCTTACTCCTTCCGAAGCTGCAGATAAACACCAACCCGTTGCTGTGCTTCATGTTCCATATCCTATATCATGGGCTGACGAGGAACGCGACCTTACTGCATGGCTGGGTAACGATTTGCAGGATGAGGCCTTTAACAATTTATACCAGCTGGAGGAGAAAATAAGCAAGATTGACGATCCGGCAATTCAACGGGATTGGCGATACCTGCAAACCAGCGACCATTTTTACTATATGTGCACCAAATGGTTTAGCGATGGGGATGTACATAAATACTTTAACCCATACGATACGCCATACGAGGCATTTATAAATTTCATGAATGTACTGAGCGATTTTATTATCCGACTCGAAAAATATACAAGTGCTGATCACCCGGCACTCGAAACAGCAAATCTTTCTGTTGAAGAAATGGAAAGTTTAATTCAAATCTACCAATCAAAAGTTTATGAACTTAAAAACAAAGAGATGAAAAAACAAACCACAACAAGCAAGAAAAGTGCTGTTAAAAGCGCAGCAAAAGCAAAACCTGTAGCAAAAGCTACAAAGAGCACCCCTAAAAAAGCGACCAAAGCAGCTGTATCAAAAGTAGCCGCACCAGCTAAAAAAGTAACCAAGAAAGTTGTTGCAAAACCGGCCAAAGCCAAGGCAACCCCTGCAAAATCTAAAGCCGCTCCTGCTAAGGCCAAGGTTACCAAACCAGCAGCAAAAGTTGTTAAGCCCGCAGCCAAAAAAGTTGTTGCAAAGCCGGTTGCTAAAAAATCAGCAAAACCCGCTGCCAAAAAGTAGTCTTTGATTTATTAAAATAGGTTTTTTATCATGAAGGAAAAGTTGCTTAAACCCGATTATCTATTCGAGGTGAGCTGGGAGGTATGTAATAAGGTTGGGGGTATCCATACCGTAATCTCAACAAAGGCATTATCAATAATCAATGACCTAAAGGATAATTATATACTTATCGGCCCTGATGTGTGGCGTGATACTGAGCATAACCCCGAATTTATCGAGGACCAGCAACTTTTTTCTTCATGGAAAAATAAAGCCCTGGAAGAAGGGTTACGATTAAGGGTTGGCCGTTGGAATATTATTGGGAAGCCAATAGCCATTGTTGTTGATTTTACATCATTCATCACCCAAAAAGATGAAATCTTTAAAGATTTCTGGGAGAATTATAAGCTGGATTCCATTACCGGTCAGTGGGATTACATAGAACCAGCTTTGTTCGGCTATGCTGCCGGCAAAATAATAGAAAGTTTTACTGATTTTCACCTTAGCCAAAGGCACAGAATTGTAGCCCAGTTCCACGAGTGGATGACAGGAACGGGATTGCTGTACCTTAAAAAGAATGTTCCTCAGATTGGGACAATTTTCACAACCCACGCCACGGTGCTTGGGAGATGTATCTCAGGGAATAACCTCCCGCTATATAGCAGGCTGGATAAGTATAACCCGGATACCAAATCACGCGAATTTAACGTGGTCTCAAAACAATCGCTTGAGAAGATATCGGCACAACAAGCTGACTGTTTTACTACTGTTAGCGAAATTACTGCAAAAGAATGCATCCAGTTTTTTGATAAAACTGTTGATATAGTCACACCCAATGGGTTCGAAAACAGCTTTGTCCCCGTGGGCGAAGAATTTAAGCTCCGGAGAGTTGAAGGGAAAATTAAATTTTATGAAATTGCTGAGGCGCTTCTATCCCACGATGTTGCTAAAGACGCTTTGGTTATTGGGATAAGCGGAAGGTATGAGTTTAAAAATAAAGGGATTGATGTTTTTCTTGACGCTCTTGGCAAGTTAAACAAAATGGACAACCTCAACAGGGAAGTGCTTGCCTTCCTGTTGATCCCTGCAAATCATCATGGCCCAAGGAAAGATGTGTTCCACAATATTCAGGATAAAGATCCTGACAATGTAATCATTTTAAGCGATACGCATTTAACCCATTACCTGGTTGACCCGGAATCTGACCCAATTTTAAAAAAGATCAAAGCAGTAGGACTGCAAAATGCATCCTGCGATAAGGTTAAGGTCTTTTTTGTTCCTTGCTACCTGAATGGGGATGATGGGATCTTTAATAAGCATTACTACGACATGCTTATTGGCATGGATCTTACCGTTTTCCCTTCATACTACGAACCATGGGGTTACACCCCCCTGGAAAGTTTGGCGTTTCATGTCCCTTCCATTACCACAACCCTTGCGGGTTTCGGGCATTGGGTCAATACCCATTTTCCCGAACCTCATGATGGGATTAAAGTTATCTCCCGGACTGATGATAACGACTCGGAAGTGATCGACCAGATTGCCTCTACAATTAACTGGTTTGCTTCTATAAACAACGATGACAAAAACAAGGCAAATGAAAATGCTGCAAGCGTATCAAAAATTGCTTTATGGAATAAGCTGATTGATCTGTACTACAAATCATACAACATTGCGCTAAATAAGGTTGAGAGCCGAACTCATCAGTTCATGGAGAAAGATAGAACTGAACAACTTCCCTCCATTGAACGTAAATACAGGTTGAATCAACCCAATTGGATCAGGTTGTTGGTTCAGAAGAATATCCCGGAAAAACTGGCTGCACTCGATGAAATTTCCCGCAACCTATGGTGGTCATGGAACCCTGATGTAGTTGAGCTGTTTGAAACCATTGATCCTGAACTCTGGATCACCTGTGAGCAAAACCCTATCCTTTTCCTGGATAGAATTTCGTTTAACCGGTATCTTGAGCTGGAGAAGGATAAAGATTTTGTGGAAAAACTCCATTCAATCTACTTACAGTTTACCAGCTACATGATGCACAAGTACGACCGGAAAGGACCGAAAATTGCATACTTTAGTATGGAGTATGGGCTTCATAACTCCTTAAAGTTATACTCTGGCGGTTTGGGGGTTCTGGCTGGCGACTATTTAAAAGAAGCATCCGATAGAAATGTTGATATTGTTGGTGTAGGGCTACTTTACCGGTATGGGTATTTCACTCAGAATTTATCTGCTACTGGCCAGCAGTTGGCATCATACGATCAGCAAAACTTTTCTCAAACCCCCGCATCCCCGGTTCGTGATGAAAATGGAAAGTGGAAAACTGTCAGCATTGCCATGCCGGGCAGAGTATTACATGCCCGAATTTGGCGAGTTGAGGTTGGCCGTACAGACCTTTTTCTGCTTGATACCGATTTTGAGGAAAACAATGCTGAAGACCGAACCATAACCCACCATTTATACGGTGGCGATTTAGAAAACAGGTTTAAGCAGGAGATGATACTTGGTATTGGTGGCGTTCGCGCTTTAAGTGCTGTTGGAATAGATCCCGATTTATACCATTTAAACGAGGGACATGCCGCTTTCATCGGTCTGGAAAGGTTGCGTGAATACATTCATAACGAAAAACTTTCATTTTCCGAATCCCTGGAGGTTATCAGATCATCAAGTCTGTTTACAACCCACACTCCTGTTCCTGCCGGGCATGATGCATTCCCCGAGGACATGGTACGTGCATATATGTCGCATTATCCTGATAGGCTAAAAATCACCTGGGAGCAATTCATGGATCTTGGCCGAATGATTCCAGGGAATACCACAGAGAAATTCTCAATGAGCCACCTGGCTGCCAATCTTTCACAGGAAGTTAACGGCGTTAGCTGGCTGCATGGTGAGGTAAGCCGTAAGATGTTTGCAGGCCTTTGGCCTGGCTATTTCCCTTCAGAGTTACATGTAAGCTATGTTACCAATGGAGTTCATTACCCAACATGGACAGCGCACGAGTGGAGATCGCTCCTTGAATTAGAACTTGAGGGTGGCGATGGGAATTACCCCAAACCGGCCTGGGATCAGGTGGTCAATATCCCCGATTCCAAAATATGGGCACTCAGGAATCACCAACGAAAATTGATGGTGGACTTCATTCGTAAACGCCTCAGCAACCCTGAAATTATTAAATATGAAAGCCCCAGGCATCTGGTTGAAATTCAGGAAAGATTTAACGACCACACCCTGACAATTGGCTTTGCCCGGAGGTTCGCCACTTATAAAAGAGCTTATCTGCTTCTCAAGGATTTAGACAGGTTGGACAAACTGGTAAACAACCCGGAAATGCCAGTTCAATTCGTTTTTGCAGGTAAGGCACACCCAAATGACAAAGCTGGCCAGGACCTGATAAAACGAATCATAGAGGTATCAAAGCTTCCCCAGTTTGTAGGACGGATTATTTTTATGCAGAATTATGATATTGAGCTGGCTAAAAAGATGATTCAAGGCGTTGATGTATGGCTAAATACACCAACCCGTCCACTTGAAGCATCAGGCACAAGTGGTCAGAAGGCCGTAATGAACGGTGTCCTGCATTTTAGTGTTCTCGATGGCTGGTGGGTTGAAGGCTACAGGGAAAACGCCGGATGGGCAATTCAACAGGACAACTCCTACCAGCAACCAGAATACCAGGATGAGCTTGATGCCGAGATGATCTTTACCATAATGGAAAACGAAATAATTCCTGCTTTCTATCAGCGTAGCTCAGAGGACATACCCGATAATTGGATATCGTTCATCAAAAAATCCATCTCTCAGGTTGCCTCCAATTTCACCACCACCCGAATGATCAGGGATTACGAGGATCGGTTTTATCATAAACTTTACGATCGCTCTGCGAAGATGAAATCCGATGATTTTGAGCTGGCCAAAAAGATTGCCAACTGGAAAAGAAGGGTTTCCCGTGAATGGGAAACAATGGAGCTGATCACTGTCAGACAGTTTAATACCTCAATGGAAGCCATTGTCCTGGGGAAAGAATATACATCAGAAGTAGTAGTGGATTTAGGTGAGTTGCAACCCGATGACATTGGGGTTGAGATGGTTATTGCCGATCTGGTTGAGAGCAATGAGGTTAAGATAAAACGTATTCAGGAATTTACGTTGGATTCAGTGGAGGGTACCAGGGCAACCTTTAAACTTTCTATGGTGCCTGTTGAGCCAGGTGCTTTCGATTCAGGTATCAGAATATTTGCTAAAAATATAGATTTACCCCATAGGATGGACTTCCCTATGGTCAGATGGGTCTAATATTTCATATTAAGCAGATCACTTATAAACCGAACCCGATAAGCGTTTTATCAACGTTTGTGTTTGTTTTTGATCAATTTATCAGTAAATGGGTACCAAACCATCAATAATCTTTTATTCCCTCTTTTTTTAATCAACTGATTTTTGCATATTTGATGGCTTTTGAGAAATGTCATAAGAATGATAATTGTCCAAAAACCTGAGCAGATAGGCCATAAAGGGATTGCATTAACCACCGGATTCTTCGATGGGGTTCATCTGGGACATAAATCGTTGATAAATAAGGTTCTTGAGCAATCCCGAAAACATAACCTGAACTCAGCCATTCTCACCTTTTGGCCTCATCCACGATTGGTGCTGAACAAGGATCCCCATAAACTCCGTTTTCTCACAACGCTAAATGAAAAAACCAAAATTTTATCAAACCTGGGGTTTGACTACTTTATCCTTCAGGAATTTAAACCTTCATTAGCCACAATGGCACCTGAAGAATACATTTCATTTGTTGTAAACTCTTATAGGGTTAAGCATTTTGTAGTTGGGAGTGATCATAGGTTTGGCAAAAATGCTCAGGGTGATATTAACCTGCTCAAAGATCTAAGTCTAAAATATGATTTTACCCTGGATGTTTTGGATATAGTTGATAATAATGATGTAGATATCAGCTCGACTAAAATCCGCGAGGCGCTATCTGAAGGTGATTTGCAAAGAGCAAACGTAATGCTAGGTTACCCTTATTTGTTTACCGGGACTATTGAACAAGGGAAACAAATTGGCCGTCAGATTGGGTTTCCTACTGCCAACATACGACCAAACGACCCCTTGAAACTTATCCCTGCACAGGGTGTATATGCTGTTGTACTGATGATTAACGGAAAAGTTGAGCAGGGTATGCTCAATATAGGTTTTAAACCTACGGTTAACAATAATAAGCAGCAAACCGTTGAGGTTCATATTTTTAATTTTGATTTGGATATTTATCATCAAAAGATTGAGGTTGCATTTATCCATAGAATCAGGGATGAAAAGAAATTCCCTGATTTAGAACATCTTAAAAACCAGCTTGAGCTCGATAAAGTTGATGCCCTTACCTCACTTAGCCGGTTAAACTTAAACGATTTCGAAAAGTATTTCTTAACTTTGCCGGGCTCAAAAAAATCGAATTAATCATTTTAAATAATAATATGGAACAGGTTCTTGTAGAAAAATTACCCTACAAGGTTAAGGATATCACCCTTGCCGAATGGGGACGTATGGAGATTAGCATAGCTGAGAAGGAGATGCCCGGTTTAATGGCAATTCGGAAAAGGTACGCTGAATCGAAACCTTTAAAAGGTGCCCGGATTACAGGTTCATTACACATGACTATTCAAACAGCTGTACTCATTGAAACTCTCGCTGCCCTTGGTGCAGATGTTCGTTGGGCCAGCTGCAATATTTTTTCAACCCAAGATCACGCTGCGGCTGCAATTGCAAAAGCAGGTATCCCGGTATTTGCATGGAAGGGCGAAACCCTAGAGGAGTACTGGTGGTGCACTGCTCAGGCGCTCACTTTCCCAAATGGCAAAGGTCCAACTTTAATTGTTGATGACGGTGGTGATGCAACCCTGCTTGTTCACCTTGGCTTTAAAGCCGAGAAGGATCCAAAAGTACTAGATAAAACTCCTGAATCGCACGAAGAGAGCGTAATTCTAAATCTTGTTAAACAGATTTTAAAAGAGGATCCGGGCAAATGGCATAGCCTTGTAAAGGAATGGAAAGGGGTATCAGAAGAGACCACAACTGGGGTGCATCGCCTTTACCAAATGAAAGAAAAAGGTGAACTATTGGTACCTGCTATCAATGTAAACGATTCCGTTACTAAAAGTAAGTTCGATAACCTTTATGGTTGCCGCGAATCGTTAGCAGATGGTATCAAGCGTGCTACCGATGTTATGATTGCCGGTAAAGTAGTTGTTGTATGCGGTTATGGGGATGTTGGAAAAGGATGCGCCCGGAGTATGCGCTCTTACGGTGCAAGGGTTATTATCACCGAGATTGATCCAATTTGTGCACTCCAAGCTGCCATGGAAGGTTTTGAAATAAAAACTATCGAAGATACACTTGACGAGGGCAATATTTACGTTACAACAACAGGTAACTGTGACATCATCACCTTAGAGCACATGCAGGCGATGAAAGATCAGACTATTGTTTGCAACATTGGCCATTTCGATAATGAAATCCAGGTGGATCGCTTAAACAATGCTCCTGATGTTAAGAAAGTAACCGTAAAACCTCAGGTTGATCAGTATTTTTTCCCCGATGGGAAATCAATATTCCTTTTAGCCGAAGGAAGGTTGGTAAACCTGGGCTGTGCAACCGGGCACCCAAGTTTTGTGATGAGCAACAGCTTTACAAACCAAACACTGGCTCAGATTGAGCTTTGGACCAAAAAACTTGAGGTTGATGTTTATCGCCTGCCAAAGCACCTGGATGAGGAGGTTGCCCGTTTGCATTTGGAACAGCTTGGCGTAAAACTTACCAGGCTTACCAAGAAACAAGCCGATTATATTGGGGTTAACCCAGATGGACCCTATAAACCTGATCACTACAGATACTAGAATTTGAAAGCTGCTTCGGCAGCTTTTTATTTTTTATATGCAGCTTTTTATAGTTCAATCTTCTTTTTTACTTACATTAGTCTTGTTTTTAAACCCTTTCAATCATGACAAAGGAAAAGAAGAAACATGGAAAACTGGTAACATTTATTTTAAAAGCACAAGTTTTCCTTACCAAAGAAATTTGGAGCTCACGGTTGGATGCTTATCCCCCCCGGCTGAAATTTGCTATAAAATACCTTCGGGTAATACTTTTGGCGTTAAGAGGATTTGTGGAAAATAAAGTTACCACCAAAGCTTCGGCTTTAACCTATTACACCCTTATGTCCATTGTACCGCTCTTTGCCATGGCATTTGGAATTGCAAAGGGGTTTGGATTCGATAAATACCTCCAGCAACAGATTATGGAGAATTTTAAGGGGCAGGAAGAAGTTATGAATAACGTGATAAGCTTTTCTAATTCTCTTTTGGCGCGAACTGGCGGAGGTTTAATTGCTGGTATTGGGGTAATACTACTTTTTTGGGCAGTTATGAAACTGCTGAGGAGCATTGAAAATTCATTCAACGAGATATGGCAGGTTGACAAGCCTAGAAGCTATAGCCGGATGTTCAGCGACTACCTTTCCATGATGCTAATTGCGCCTGTATTCCTAATTTCATCAAGCAGTATCAGCGTGTTTTTAGCCACCCAGCTCGATACAATTTCCAAGCAGATGGAGCTGATAGGTTATATTGATGAGTATTTAATGGTAATCCTGAATTTAATTCCATACTTCCTTCTATGGATACTCTTTAGCATTGTTTATATTGTGATGCCTAATACAAAAGTCTCTTACAAATCCGGGATAATTGCCGGGATAATTGCCGGGTCGGCATTTGCCATTACACAATGGTTGTACATTGAGTTCCAGGTTGGTGTTTCCAGGTATAATGCCATCTATGGCAGCTTTGCCGCACTTCCGCTTTTCCTCATGTGGATGCAGGTTAGCTGGCTGATCGTTTTATTTGGGGCAGAAATATCATTTGCAAACCAAAATGTTGAAATGTATGAATTCGAGGCTGAGACAGAACAAATAAGCACAAATGCAAAACGAAACCTTTCTTTGCTAATATTGTACCACACTATCAAAAGGTTTCAAAACGGGGAAAAACCGCTTACCGCCCTGGAGCTCTCATTAACCCTGAAAATCCCTGTAAGGCTCATGAAAATACTGCTTCACAACATGGTACAATGCAATATACTTTCAGAAGCTTATACATCAGAGCCTATGACACCGGCATTCCAGCCCGCTCAACACATTGATAAATTTACTGTATCATTTGTTATAAATGAGCTGGATAACCTGGGAAGCGATTTACAACCCGAAATAGCAGAAATGAAACAAATAATAGCAATCCATGATTCTTTTTGCAAAAAAATAGATCAAGCACAGGAAAATATTTTGGTGAAGGATATATAAAAAGTCTATTCAAAACATATTATTTTTTAGTACTATGGTAAAGATCTGGAAAGAGTATTTCTCCGATATCAAGCTCAAAGAAAACCTTTATATCACATTGCTTTGGCGGTTCGTACTGGTAATGATTTTATTCTCTGTGTGTAGGATTATTTTTTACCTGATCAATGCTGAATATTTCCCAAATGTTACTTTTTCCGGCTTTATAAAAATTATGGGAGGTGGTGTTAAGTTTGACACAACGGCAGTGCTTTACACCAATATTCTTTATTTTATTCTTTTTATGCTACCCTTTACTTTCCGGTATAACAAATTTTATCAGGCTGTACTTAAATATCTTTTTATAATTACTAACAGCATTGCGCTTGCAGCAAATGCGGTTGATTTTATTTACTTCCAGTTCACCATGCGGAGAACAACAGCATCGGTTTTCTCAGAGTTTAAACACGAGACTAATTTTGGTTCCCTGATCCCCAAATTTATTGTAGATTACTGGTACGTTTTCATCATCTGGTTGGCTATGGTTGCTATCCTGGTAGCCTTTTACCGTAAGCCCAGCCATCTGAAACCATTAAAAGGATTCAAATATCACCTGGTCTATTTTATAAATGGTACAATACTGCTCCTGTTCTTTACAACACTAATCGTAGGTGGTTTGCGTGGCGGTTTCAGGCATAGTACACGTCCTATCACACTTAGCAATGCTGGTCAGTATATTAACGAACCCCTGGAAGCAGCAATTGTATTAAATACACCCTTTGCAATCTATCGAACACTTGAAAAGAAATCGCTAAAAAAGGTTGACTACTTTAAAACCGAAGATGAATTAGTAGCAGTTTACAACCCAGAACATCTGCCAAATAATTTGCAACCATTCAAAAGGCAAAATGTGGTTATCTTTATTCTGGAAAGTTTTGGCAGGGAGTACATTAAAAGTTACAACCCTTATTTAGAGGGTGGGAAATATGATGGTTACGCACCATTTTTAGATTCTTTAATTTCCAGAAGTTTGATTTTTCAGTACTCCTTTGCAAATGGCCGTAAATCAATTGATGCACTTCCATCCATTCTTTCGAGTATTCCGATGATGGTTGAACCTTACTTTTTAACCAGCTATTCCGGGAATAAGATAAACAGCATAGCATCTCTGCTGAAAGAAAAAGGCTATTACACTGCGTTTTTCCATGGGGCACCAAATGGATCAATGGGGTTTCAGGCTTTTACTAACGTAGCAGGTTTCAATGATTATTACGGTATGAATGAGTACCCCAATAGTAAAGATTTTGATGGTATGTGGGGAGTTTGGGATGAGGAGTTTTTCCAGTTTTTTGCCCAAAAACTCAATACTTTCAAACAACCATTTTGTGCAGCTTTGTTTTCAGTATCTTCTCACCATCCGTTTAAAGTGCCGGAAAAGTATGAGGGGAAATTTAATAAAGGAACGCTTCCCATGCATCAATGTATTGGCTATACAGATTATTCCCTGAGCAGATTTTTTGAAACCGCTTCTAAAATGCCCTGGTTCGACAGCACACTTTTTATTCTTACCGCCGATCATGCTAACCAGTCGTACTATCCGGAGTTTAAAACCAATATTGGGGTTTTTGCAGTTCCGTTTATTTTCTATAAGCCTGATGGGAGTTTGAAAGGTCGTGTAAATGAACTTGCCCAGCAAATTGATATTATGCCATCCATACTCGGGTATCTGGACTACGATAAGCCTTTTGTTGCCTTTGGAAGGAATGTTTTTGATAAAACGGCCGAGCCCTTCGTGCTCAACTATACATCATCAACCTACCAGCTGATGATGGGTGATTTCCTTTACCTTTATAATGGAAACCAATCAGTTGGGTTATACAATTTTAAAAGGGATTCCCTGCTAACAGAAAATCTTCAGGGCAAATTTCCTGAGATTGAAAGAAAACTGAATGCCAAGGTTAAAGCAATCATTCAGCAGTATAATAGCAGGATGATTGATGACCGGTTAACCATAAAATAAAAAAACCTCAAAGAATTCTTTGAAGTTTTTTTGCTGGTTACCTGATTAAACCTAGCTGGTTTGTTTGTCTTTTGCGCAGGTATTCACCCCGATTAAGGAGTATAACCCGCAAAATCCCATAAAAGCAGTGGCAAGAGGTAGAATTGCCAATAAACCCCACCAGCTCTGGTAAACAATTCCCAGTACAGCTATTACGATACCGATAAGGATTCGGATAACCTTATCAACTGATCCAACATTCTTTTTCATACTAAATTAAGTTTTATTTATACACTAAACAGCTAAACAAAACTTTTGTTCAGGATCAAAGATTAAAAGCCGAATATTCTATGATGTTTATTGTAGGGGCTTTCTTTTAACCGGCATAGTCATACACCTTGCACCTCCGCCACCCCTTGGCAGTTCATTCCCGTCAATGGTTATCACAAACCTTTTATAATTTTGGAAATCAATTTTATCTGCAATAATATCTTTTGCTTTGATGATCTCAAACCCATTCCTGTTCATTTCATCCATAGTGTAGGTGTTGCGGGCATATCCAATAACCTTTCCTGGACCCAATGCAAAAAAATTAGCGCCACTATGCCATTGTTCCCGCTCCTGGATCCATGGATCTCTTTTTCCACCGCAGACGATTGGTTGTAAATCCATCCCCAGAGTTTTTAACGCTTTAAGCAAATTGTCCACGGTTTTTATTTCCAACACTTTGCCATTTTGAATAGTCATCTGAACTGTCTGGTACCTGTTTGGTTGAAGAATTACTGGTTCAAAAACCATACATTTATCAATATCCAAAAAGGTAAAAACCATATCCAAATGGATGAACGACTCCGGTGAATGGGGCAACTCCTGAACAATGATATGTTGCTTTTTACTGTCTTTCTTCCCGATTAGCTGGTTTAGAATAAAGTCAATTCCTTGCGTACTAGTCCTAATCCCATTCCCGATCAGGAGTATGTCTTCTCTGGCAATTAGTACATCGCCACCCTCAATTGTTGCTTTTGGTGCTGGATCTTGTAGCAATGGGTTTATTGTGGAAGTGGAAAAAACTCCGGAATGATTAAATATTGCCTCCATAATAATACTCTCCCGATCTCTTACACGGTTTGCCATTGGGGCAATTAATACCTCATCCCTGATGGCGATTGAGGCATCGCGGGTGAAATAAAAATTAAACAACGGTTGTAACGAAAACCTCTCGTGGCTTAGAAAATTAGTAAGGTTGTTTCTGATAATTGGCACACCTTCAATTAGCAAACCTGAAAGTTTCTCTGGCTCAATATCAAGTAGATCATCAATCAGGTAATCCGCATTCTCATGATGGCAGATAGTGGTAACCAGTTCGTTTTTTGATTTATGATTGGCAAGCACCCGTGTAAGCAAGTCATTAACCTGATAAGTTTTGGTAAATTTATTTAAAACCCCGCAGAGCTGTGAGTACTCTTTTTTTGCAATGGAGAGGTTAAGAATATCGCTATATAATGCCCTCTGGGCATTTTGAGGTGTCATATTTTCAACCTCCGGACCAGGAGTGTGGACTATCACTCCTTCCAGGTCGCCAATTTCGGAATTAACATTTATTGCAATTTTGCCAGTCATACCATTCAGTTTTGGAGCCAAGTTATTAAAAATGCTCCATTTACCCATCAAATTCAGAATTTAATCAAAACCATTTAGAAAATTGCTGATTTACCATTACATTTGAATCAGAGACAGAAAGCTGTAATCGCTTGATGATCTCCGGTGGTTAATTAGTTGTTTAGCAGTGAAAGGGCCTGTGCAAGCAGGCTCTTTCCATTTTCTGGTATCGAAAGGCAATGTATTTTTTATATAAAGAAAAGGATAACCCCACCTACAGTAATAGTAGCTCCAATCAGCTCCTTAAAATTGAATTTCTCCTTGAAAAACAGAACTGCCGGAGCAATTATCAAAACAGGTACTATAGACATTAGCGCCGAGGCCACTCCAGTTGAGGTGAACCTGATAGCCCATAAGGAAAATGATACACCAAGGAATGGTCCGAAAACAGCGCCAACCGTCATGTGTTTCATAGCTTTCCGGTTGCCGAAAGCATTCCTTATCAGCGACCACTTATTCAGGAACAGGAAAATCAGGGCGAACCCAACAATACCTGTTATGATCCTTATCTGTACCGATGCATAAACATTGTATTCCTGCATACCGAGTTTGCTTAAAACCAATCCCCCGGCCTGTCCAACGGCGCCTCCAAATGCGTAAAGAAGTCCAACTATCGGGTAGGACAGTTTAACCCTTTTTCGACTCTCCAGGTCTTCAGGATCATTTATCTCTCTTTTTAAAACAACCAATGCTATCCCGGCAAAAGTGACCAGCATCCCAATACCTTGTTTAAAGGTAAGCACTTCGCCAAGTGTTAACCAGCCAATAAAAGCAGCAATAGGAGGTGCCAGGGCCATAATCAGCATCGAAATCCGTGCGCTGATAATCTCGTACGATTTAAAAAGAAAAAAATCACCTAAAACAAAACCCACCAACCCTGACAGGGATAACCAAACCCACTGATGTACAGGGGCATCAAACGGCAACAACCTGCCTCTTGTGATTAGGGTTAAAATACTAAGGAAAACCAGCCCCATGGTTAACCTGATCAGGTTGACTGATAGGGATCCAACCTTTTTGCTGGCCGATCCAAATGCCATGGCTGTAATGGTCCAAAAAAACGCTGTAAGGAGCGCAGCCAGCTCTCCCTTATGGGCTAAAATAATGGTATTCAATTTTTATGGATTTATGGTTTAATATGGTTCACGGATTCAAATTAACTGCATCTGATAATTAAACCCTGATACTCCAGAGTTTTTTGTACAAGTGTTAGAATGATTTTTTTAAAATGGTTTAAAGATACAAGTATATCTTTATTTTTGTTGAATTTTGAAATTTTCCCTTTTTACAGTAGGTTTGAGAAAAATTAGGGTAATGAATAAACTGGCAAAGTATATAATTATTGGTGCTGTTGTTGCCATTGTGGGTTTTCTCATATGGTACTTTTCGTCTATAATCGCCTATATATTGATATCGGCGGTACTTTCCTTGGTTGGGAAACCGATAGTTGATTTAATCGGCAAGATCCGAATTGGCAAATGGTCCCCACCCAGGTCAATGGGTGCTGCAGTTGCCCTGGTAGTTATCTGGATTTTGTTTTACTCATTTTTCAGGGTGATGATCCCAATGGTGATCAACCAGGTGAACGAGCTTAGCCAGGTAAATGTTACCGAGATGCTTGATGATTTCTCTGAACCCATTCAGCGTGTTGAGCAGCTGGTTCACGACTACCTTCCATCATCATCCAAGGATTTTTCCCTGAATGATTTCCTGAGCGAGAAGATTACCAATTTTCTGACCGCATCGGTGGTTTCAGATCTATTTAACTCCACAGCCACCTTCATGATTAACCTGTTCATCGCCCTTTTCTCCATTTCGTTCATCACATTCTTTTTTCTGAAAGACGACTCCTTGTTCTACGATGGAGTAAAAATGATTTTCCCTGAAAAGTATGAACAGCAGATTGACCATGCCCTGTCAAGTATTAATAATTTGCTTCGCCGGTACTTTATTGGCATAATTATTCAAAGCATTTGCATTATGATTCTGGATACCATCGGGCTGGTGATAGTGGGAATAAAATTTGATACCGCTTTAGTGATCGGACTTATTGCGGGCATTTTAAACGTTATTCCTTATGTTGGGCCACTTACAAGTTCTATCCTTGCAGTACTAATAGGAGTTGCAACCAACCTTAACCTCGATTTTACCACCCAGCTTATACCGTTAATAGTTTACATTCTTTTGGTTTTTGTGGCCACCAGGATTATTGACGATGTTTTTTTTCAACCGCTTATTTACTCCAGCAGCGTGAACGCTCACCCGCTGGAAATTTTTCTGGTCATACTTGTAGCAGGCAGTGTTGCTGGTATTCTGGGAATGTTGTTGGCAATTCCTGCCTACACTGTACTTAGGGTTTTTGCCAAGGAATTTTTTAACAAGTTCCGGTTTGTTGAGAAATTAACCAGAAAAATTTAAGTCAGATATTTTGGTTTTGCTATATTTACAGATCAAATCATTTTAAAATGCACAAAACCGGGTTCAAACAGTTTGCCTTACTGGTTTTAGTTCTCACATTTGTAATAAGCAAATCACTATTATCCCAGAATTTAGTTGATTCAACCGGTTTTACCTGGCGATTTTTACAGGTTGATGATCCGGCAACCACCGCTAAAATGCAATTTAAGTCCTTTTTACCTGTAGGAGCAACTGCGATTTCCTGGGATTTTGGCGATGGCAACACTTCAACAGAAAACAACCCTGTTCACACCTATGATATCACCCTTGATTCAAGCTATACAGTTATTTTGTCCTATACTTCTGGTTCTCCGGTAACTGTTAGTAAAAACCTTTCTGTCAATTCGGCTTTTTTCTGGGTTTCGTATGATCATGAACTTGGTTCCCTGGCAACCTTTAAAAGGGTTTTCAGGAGTGGTTTTAATTTCCCCTTAAATCCAAATCCTGATAGTTCAACTACCTTCAGCAGGATTGGCAATATGCGGTATGAATGGTCTATTGATAATGTTGTGATGGATGAATTTAAGATGGATAATACCCATGGGCACTACCCCAATATTTATTATACTTTCCCAACGGGTGGTGATCATACTATTACACTGAAAGTATGGAATGTGAATGCAACTTCCGATTCAATTGAATTTACAAGAACACTTACTATTACCCCCAATTTCACAACTATAAAAGAAAAATTTTCAAATCTCCCTAACGTTTTTACACCCAATGGAGATGGGTTTAATGATTATTTTCAAGTTTCCACCAGCGGTACGTCCCGGATTAGTTTTATGGTATTCACACGCTCTGGGCAGCTCGTTTATCAGCAGCAAGCCAATATAATTAAATGGGATGGCAAAAACCAGTTTGGAAAAGATTTGCCCGAAGGGATTTACTACTATATCCTGGATGATCTGGATAAAAAGTATGAAACAGCCAAAGGCTTTTTCTATATATTCAGAGGGAAATAACCTTATTTTTTATCCCAAACTCAAAACTTTTCGCCGGCATTGGTGTTTGTCTTTAATTGTTTTGTTCTCAGCAAAACCTTATTTTTGGGGTGTAAGTTTTTAGGAATGATTAAACTGGTCCAAAAGATCTTCAAATTTTATTACGATGGCTTTAGGAATATGACCATTGGAAAAACCCTTTGGGCAATTATCCTCATAAAACTCTTTATCATGTTTGCCATCCTGAAAATCTTCTTTTTCCCAGATATCCTAAAAAAAAACTACAAAACAGATGAAGAACGAAGCAACCATGTTATTGAACAATTAACAAACCCTAAATAACAACCCTAATATGATTGAACACCTCGATCTGTCTTTGGTAAACTGGTCAAGAGCGCAATTTGCATTAACCGCCATGTACCACTGGATTTTTGTACCGCTCACTCTCGGGTTATCGTTTATTATTGCATACATGGAAACTATGTATGTTAAAACCGGCGATGAGGAGTGGAAGCGAATCACCAAGTTCTGGATGACTCTCTTTGGGATCAATTTTGCCATTGGGGTAGCCACAGGTATTATCCTCGAATTTGAGTTTGGAACAAACTGGAGCAACTATTCCTGGTTTGTAGGCGATATTTTTGGAGCACCATTGGCAATTGAAGGCATAATGGCCTTCTTTTTAGAATCAACCTTTATTGCCGTAATGTTCTTCGGATGGAACAAGGTGAGCAAAAAATTTCATTTACTCTCAACCTGGCTGGTTGCAATTGGTTCAAACCTATCAGCCCTTTGGATCCTGGTGGCAAATGCCTGGATGCAATTCCCTGCAGGAATGCGATTCAACCCCGATACCGCCCGCAATGAAATGATGAATTTCTGGGATGTTCTTTTTTCACCTGTGGCAGTGAATAAATTTTTGCATACCATATTTTCAGGGTACGTGCTGGCTGCATTATTTGTGGTTGGCATCAGTGCATGGTACTTGCTTAAAGGGAGAAATCTGGTACTGGCAAAACGGAGTATAATTTTCTCCGCTGTTTTTGGATTGATTTCAATCCTTTTTGTAGCTTTTACCGGCGATGGATCTGCGTACCAGATTGCTCAGAAACAACCAATGAAGCTGGCTGCCATGGAAGGGCTTTACCAGGGGGAAGAGGGTCAAAGTCTCATTGTTATTGGTATGCTGACACCAGGTAAGGAATATAATAATTCTAAGGATCCTTTTATTTTCAAAATTCAGATACCAAAGCTGCTGTCAATGCTCGGATATAGAGATAAAGATGCCTTTGTTCCAGGTGTGGAGGACTTAATAAATGGAGGATTTGTTACAAAAGATAAAAATGGGAATGAGATTGTTGCACTTTCAGCTGAACAGAAGATTGCAAAAGGGAAGCTGGCAATTGCAGCATTAGCCGATTACAAAAAAGCATCCGATAAGAAGGATTTAGAGGGCATGGATTACAATAGAAAAATACTTGAAGAAAATTTTCCGTATTTTGGGTATGGCTACCTGAATGACCCATCAGGGATTATCCCAAATGTGCCCCTTACCTTTTACAGTTTTAGAGTGATGGTTGGTTTAGGGCTACTCTTCATTTTATTCTTTGCAACCATTTTACACTTTTTACATAGAGACACCTTGAACAAACAGAAATGGCTGCTAAAAACCTCAATTCTGATGATTCCTTTAGCATATATTGCAAGTCAGGCAGGATGGATAGTTGCAGAGCTTGGCCGCCAGCCTTGGGTGATTCAGGATATACTACCTACGGTTGCAGCAGTTTCCAGAATTGATGCCAGTGCAGTACAGGTTACCTTTTTTCTGTTTGCAATAATATTCACGACACTGCTTATCGCCGAGCTGAAAATCATGTTCCGCCAGATTAAGCTTGGCCCTAAAGATGGAGGGAAAGAGCTATGATAGATTCAACCTATATATTTCTACAACACTACTGGTGGTTTATAGTTTCGCTGCTTGGAGCAATCCTGGTGTTCCTGTTATTTGTTCAGGGCGGACAAACATTAATTTTCACCTTGGGTAAAAATGATACTGAAAAAACATTGCTAGTAAACGCTCTGGGTAGGAAATGGGAGTTTACTTTCACCACATTGGTTACTTTTGGTGGAGCGTTTTTTGCTTCATTCCCGCTTTTTTATTCAACAAGTTTTGGAGGTGCATATTGGGTTTGGATGGCTATCCTTTTCTGCTTTATTATCCAGGCCATATCGTACGAATTCCGCTCTAAACCTAATAATTTCCTGGGCCAGAAAACCTATGAAATCTTTCTTTTCATCAATGGCTTGCTTGGAACTATTTTACTCGGTACTGCAGTTGCAACTTTCTTTACCGGATCGATGTTTTCTGTACAGAAGATAAATCTCACAAACCTTAGCAACCCGGTTATATCATCATGGGAAACCCCCTGGCATGGACTTGAAGCTGCACTGAATTTGCATAATTTATCGTTAGGTATAGCAGTATTTTTTCTTGCAAGAGTTTTAGCATTGCTCTACTTTATGAATAATATAAACAACCAGAATATTTTTACTCGGGCAAAAAAACACCTATGGTATAACTCGATACCTTTCGTTTTTTTCTTTTTGCTATTTGCAGTTTGGTTAATCCTCAGAAACGGGTTTGCAGTTAATCCTGCTACCGGTGAGGTGTTCATGGAAAAATTCAAGTACCTCCATAATTTAATTCAGATGCCCGTAGTGTTGGTTTTATTTATTCTTGGGGTTGTTTCTGTTCTTTTGGGAATAATTCGCTCATTGTTTTGGAGCTATGCCAAGGGAATTTGGTTTTCTGGAATTGGCACAGTTGCGGTAGTATTAGCACTATTTCTGATTGCAGGATTCAACAATACAGCTTACTACCCATCAGTTTTCAATTTGCAGCATTCCTTAACCATCTTCAACAGCTCATCCAGTAAGTTTACCCTAACAGTTATGAGCTTCGTCTCCCTACTTGTGCCATTTGTATTGGCTTATATCTGGTATGCATGGCGATCAATAAACAATAAAAAGATTGATGCTGAAGAGCTGCAGCAGGAAGAGCATACTTATTGATATACGATTTTAAAAAATATTAAACATTAAACTTTGAACTTTGAATTTTGAACATTGAATTTTTAACCTTTAACCTTTATGTCCTATCTCCCTGAAATAATCTGGCTTTTGATGTGGCCAATTCTCATATTTGTGAGCTATAAAATTGCCTCCTGGACGCTAAAATTCTGGGAAGAAAAACATGCTCCCAAAAAAGCAGAATAAACTATACAGCTAAATCATCGCCATTCCATTCCCTGAAGAATTGTTCAAGGTACTTTTCCATGAATTTGTGCCTCTTTTTTGCTACCTGCTTGGCTGATTTGGTGTTCAACCTATCCTTTAAGAGCAGGAGTTTTTCATAGAAATGGTTAATCGTAGTTCCCTTAGAAGATTGGTAATGTTTAAAATCGATATGCAAAACAGGCGCTAGTTCAGGGTTAAATATCTGATTTTGTTTTGATCCACCATAGGCAAACGTTCTTGCTATTCCTATTGCCCCTATGGCATCCAGCCTATCAGCATCCTGAACAACTTTCGCTTCAACAGTGGTTGGGGTTGTGTCAACTCCCGCACCTTTGAAAGAAACCTGAGAGATTATTTCGATAACCTGTTCAGATACCTTTTTGTTGTAACCATAATCATGTAAAACCCTTCGGGCATTTGGACAGGTTTCATAGCCAGAAGATATTTTCCAATCATCCAGATCATGAAGTAAGGCGGCAAGCTCAACAAGCTGAAGGTTAGCATTTTCTTTTTTCCCAATGTGTAAAGCCATTTTTACAACTCGATGGATGTGCCACCAATCGTGACCTGTTGAGTCATTCTTGCATTGTTCCCTTACATATTCGTAGATAGGATTCATTGGTTTGAAATATAGAACACAGATAACACAAACATAACAAATAATCACAGATTTGTGAAAGTTAGTATCAAATGTGATAGCTGTGTTCAAAAAATTAAGGGGTGCATATCATTTGTCACCCCTTATTTAAAAACTAATTGCTATACCGTATCCATTTCCACATTTCTGCCCAGGTATATTTTTTACCATAGAGAAGTATTCCTGTTCTGTAAACTTTCCCGGCCAACCAGGTCATAAGAATAAAGGTTGCAACTAAAAGAATTGCCGAGGTGGCCAATTGCCAATCGGGTACACCAAATGGTAATCGGGTAAGCATAATTATCGGTGAAGTGAATGGGATCATGGAGAACCAGAAAGCCAGTGGCCCGTCTGGTGATTTAATGCCGCTTACCATAACCAGGATTGCAAGAATCAACGGGATAGTAATCGGCAAAACCATCTGCTGGGTATCGGTTTCGTTATCTACAGCTGAACCAACAGCTGCAAACATTGCAGCATAAAGCAGGAATCCGCCAATGAAATAAAAGATAAAACCACCAATGAGCAACGGGAAATTCAGGTTGCCAAGAGCCGTCAGGATTTCATTTTTAGCTCCTTGATTCTGCGCCATCTCAGCCGCTTTCTGGATGTCCTGATCACCCATATTCGAAGAGACTTGCTGGGAAATTTCGGCCTTTGGTTTTACTGTGTCTTTTGACAGGAATTGGCTACCGATACTCACCAGCGCAAAGGTTAGAAATACCCAGGCAATGATCTGAACGATGCTCACCATGGCAATACCGATGATTTTTCCCATCATCAGCTGAAACGGCTTAACTGATGATACAATAACCTCCACAATCCTGTTGGTTTTCTCCTCAATAACCCCGCGCATGACCTGGGTTCCAAAAATGAAAATCATCATGTAAACCAGGAAACTCATCACATAGGCAACTCCCATGGTTATCTCGGTGCTGCTCTCTTTGGCCTCTCCGCTTTCTGTCCATTTTATGGTTTTAACTTTGATATCGGTTTTAACATTCTTCAGGATAGCATCCAGGTTTTCGATGTTGTACGATTTCAGCTTTTTGGTTTCCAGCTCTTTCTCAATTGAGCTGGAAATGTGTGAGGTTACATCAATAGAGGGTTGCTTATTTGAATAGAGCATTACACCTCCTGTGGCATTTACCAGTGAATCGGGCAGGGTGGTGATATTTGATTTAATATGGAGCAGGGCGTAGTACCCCGATTCCTTAAACCCTTTCTGCATTTCCTCCACAGAAGTGTTTTCCAGGTATTTAAACTTGATATAATCAGTTTCCGGGATGATATCCTTGAACTGTTTTGAATCGTCAATCACAGCAACGGTTCTAACCTCTGTTGTTTCTATATTTGCGAGTAACGCTGGCCCAACCATTAATGCTGCAAAAAGAATTGGGCTAAGGAAAGTCATGATTATAAAAGATTTTTTCTTCACTCTCGACATGAACTCCCTTTCGATTACCAATGATATTTTACTCATAGCTCTTTTCAGTTAAAGGTGATGAATTAATTTGAGGCATGAGCGCGGTTATACTCCTGTACAACCTGAATGAAAATATCGTTCATGCTTGGTACTACCTGGTTAAAACCAGTAATTTCAACGGAGTTAATTACAGATTTTATCAACCGGTTATCAGAGGCAAAGTTCAGCACCTTGATCTGCGCTGTTTGAGTACGATCATCTTTCTTGTGGTTCACAATCTGGTAATTTGTATCTAAATTCTGCTGAAGATTGCTTATATCCCCTTTAAAACCAAGTTCATACACATTGCTGCCATAGTTTCTTCTTACATCCTCAATGTGTCCACTCAGAATATTTTTTGATTTATTGATGAGGGTGATATGATCGCACAATTCCTCAACGGATTCCATATTGTGGGTGGAAAATATTATGGTTGCCCCTTTCTCCCTCAGGTTGAGAATTTCCTTCTTCAGTATATCCGCATTGATCGGATCAAACCCGCTGAAGGGCTCATCAAAAATCAGCAATTTTGGCTCATGGATGATGGTTATTACAAACTGAACTTTTTGGGCCATCCCCTTGCTGAGCTCCTCAATCTTTTTATCCCACCAGCTTTGAATCTCAAGTCTTTCGAACCAGTATTTAAGTTTCTTCATGGCATCAAACCGACTTAACCCTTTAAGCCTGGCAAGGTAAAGAGCCTGTTCGCCAACTTTCATTTTTTTGTACAGGCCGCGTTCTTCCGGGAGGTAGCCAATCTGGAAGATGTCATCAGCTTTCATCGGGCGACCATCAAATGTAACAGTACCTTTATCCGGCCCGGTAATCTGGTTGATAATTCGGATCAGGGTTGTTTTCCCGGCACCATTTGGCCCCAGCAGGCCATAGATGCTTTTTTCAGGAACCGAAATGCTGACATCATCGAGGGCAAGCGTTGTGGCAAATCGCTTCTCGACGTGTTCTGCAGTTAAAAGATTCATAGTATTGAATAGTTAGTGTTGAATATGTTTGTTGCTATTTTAGTATGTTAAAGGTGAGAAAAGCTACAGATATTTTAATTATTTGAATACTTATTTTATGTTAAAATTCTTAAAAATGTAATGTAAAAAGTTGAAGTTTAAATGATTATTTTAATAGAATGATATGTTGATGATAAATAATAATTTTATTACTGAGTTTCACTATACAGCGCATAAATGATTAAAATGATTTTAAGGTCCATCACTATTCAAAAAAACCCCTCATTTTTTCAAAGAAATTTCTTTCACTGCTATCGGGATTTGGTGTGAAGTTCGTTGATTTCATCATCTTTTCAATGGCTGACTTTTCCTCTTTTGAGAGGGTTTTGGGTACCCATACATTGATTGTTACCAGCAAGTCCCCTTTCCCATAACCATTAACATCAGGCAGCCCTTTGCCCCTTAGCCTTAAAACCTTTCCGGGTTGAGTACCGGGATCTATTTTAATTTTCACCTTACCATCAACGGTGGGGATTTCTATGTTTGAGCCGAGTGCTGCATCTGGAAAGCTAAGGTATAAATTGTAAATCAGATCATTACCATCGCGAATCAGGTTAGGATGTTTTTCCTCCTCAATAATTACAAGCAGATCGCCATTAACGCCACCTCTCCTGGCTGCGTTCCCTCTTCCGCTAACCGATAACTGCATCCCTTCCCCGACTCCTGCCGGTATTTTAATGGTGATTACCTCATCATCCCTGTAAACTCCCTCACCACTGCAACTAGTGCACTTATTGGTAATTATTTTCCCTTCGCCGTTACAAGTGGGACAAGAGCTGGTGCTTTGCATCTGTCCAAGCAAAGTGTTGGTAACCCTGGTTACATAACCCGATCCACGACAGGTAGTGCAAGTGCTGTAGGAAGATCCTCCATGTGCACCGGTTCCGTTGCAGGTATTACAGGTTACATATTTGTTTACCTTGATTTTTTTCTCAACGCCGGTTGCAATTTCCTGAAGGTTCAGTTTTACCTTCACCCGCAAATCGGATCCTTTATTCACCCTGCGTGAACTTCTACCACCGCCCCCAAAGCTGCCAAATCCCCCAAAATGGCCTCCAAAAATATCGCCAAATTGTGAGAAGATATCTTCGATGGTCATTCCACCACCGCCAAATCCACCACCGCCAAATCCACCACCATTCCCCATTCCGGCATGGCCAAACTGATCATACCTGGCGCGTTTATTATCATCGCTCAGCACTTCATAAGCTTCAGCAGCCTCCTTAAAGTGTTCTTCAGCGCTTTTATCGCCGTGGTTTTTATCCGGGTGATATTTTAGCGCCATTTTTCGGTAAGCTTTTTTTATCTCCTCTTTAGAAGCGTCTTTGCCTATGCCAAGTATCTCGTAATAATCGCGTTTTGCCATCTTGTTTTATTTAGTCTATTCACCTATAACCACCTTGGAGAACCTCATCACCTTCTCGTTTAGCATATACCCTTTTTGAACCACATCAACAATTTTACCCTTTTTAGATTCATCCTCAACCGGAATCTTGGTTATCGCTTCGTGGAGATCGGTATTAAAATCTTTGTCCTGGGCATCAATCTCTACCACCCCTTTCATTTTAAGAAAATCGCTGAATTTATTGTATATAAGCGAAATACCTTGTTTTACGGCATCAATATCAGTTGAGGACTCCAGGCTTTTCATTGCCCGGTCAAAATCATCGATTATGGGAAGTAATGTGAGCAAAACCTCTTCGGAGGCATATTTTGTCAGATCCATTTTTTCACGAAGGGTTCTTTTACGATAGTTATCAAACTCAGCGGAAAGCCGGAGGTATTTATCCTTCATTTCATCTATTTGTTTTTGTAACTCTTCCAAAGGGTTAACCTCAGGTTCTGCCACTTTTTCCTCTTTTACTTCGGGCTCAACTGAATTTTCAGCCTGATCAGCAACTTTTTGCTGGCTGGTTGTCTCATTTTCGTTTGAGCCTTTTACGTTTTGTTCCCCTGTATTTTCTTCTTTTTTATCTTTCTTCTTCATCATATTTTATTATGCAAATTTTCGGTTAAACAACACTTGTGTTCAAAATCTTTGCCACCGAATTTTGTAAGACAATTTGGCACAAGTATTTTTTCTTAATTATTTAAGATTTCAAATTATGTATAAGGATAAAAAAACAGGCACAAGATCAAATTGAGTTCATTGTGCCTGAAATCTTCAAGACGATTGTAAATCAAACTAATTCTTTTTCGCTTTATCCTTTTTTGAATCTGTTTTCCCCTTCACTGCTTCTGGTTTTTTATCGGGTAAAAAATAACCCTCACGGGAAAGCAGATGATCCAGGTTTGCGATGCCATAAGCTACAACGGCTGTTACAATTGATGTATGTTCCTGATATTCAGCAATACTTTTGGTGTAAAGATCTCTTTCGGTGTGCCAAATCTCACCATAGGTAAAGTCGTAACCTTTTGGATCTTCAGTTCCAAAACTTAATGTTGGAACTCCTTTCATAGCAAATGGGGCGTGATCAGAACCACCGGCTCTTTTTGGACGTTCTCGTGCCTCTCTCTTTTTAAGGGTAAATGGAAAATCCGGGTTGATACTATTTAAAGGCTGACAGATTTTTTCCATATCTGCCCACATGGCCTCGGAAACACTTAAACTGTTTGCAACAGTTGGGCCACCATCACGGTTAAACATGTTTGAGATTTTATCAAGCTTATCGGCATTTCTTTCAACCCAGCTGGTTGAGCCGTATAGGCCAAATTCCTCTCCAGCCCATAAGCACACCAGAATGGTGCGTTTGGGTTTGCCTCCTGCTTTCATAATTAGACGTGCAGCTTCCATTGCCGGTGTTGCGCCCGATCCATCATCAACACCACCGGTGGCAACATCAAAAGCGTCTAAGTGGCCGCCCATTATTACGTATTCATTGGGAAAATCAGTACCTGGGATTATTCCAATAACGTTGTGGTACTTTACCGGACCCATTTTAAAATGGTTGCGGATATCAAATTCCAGCTCGAAGACCCTTCTTTCCTTAGCCATCTGGTAAATAGTGCTATACTGGTGTTCATCAAGTTTAATATCTGGCACGGTTGGTAAAGTTTCAAAAGTCAAACTATCAATATTTTTGCGGTCGTAAAGTGCAACAATGGGCACCGGCGCGGATTGGATAATACCTAAAATTCCAGCATCAACCATTTCTTTATAGAAAAGGGCTGGTTCTTCCTTTAATGGGAGGGGTTCAATTTTTTTAGCTCCAGTTTCCCGGTTCATCCAGTTTAAGGAATTAATGGAATCGTTTTTCTTTTCTATCAGGGCGTTTTCTGCAATTATTTTTGCCCTTTTTTCGTTGGCTTCCTTTGAGAAGTCAATTGGCCAGCCCGAACTTGTTCCGGAAATCAGCACCCAGGCTCCCTTCAGCTTGCCTTTCATCCTTTTAAACTCATTGGTTGTTTTAGGCTCGATAAGTACATGCCCTTTTTGAACACCCTTGGTCCCCGATGTATAAGAAGGCGTGGCAAAGTGAAGAAACATCCCGTTATCGCTTAACATTCGGCCAAACCAGGGTCCACGGTTAAAACCCACAGGGAGCGATCCCACTTCGTCCATCTCAACCTGCATTCCCCACTCCTTGAATTTGCTTGCAGCCCATTGTGCTGCATTTTCGTATGCATCTGAGCCAATCAACCGACCACCAAACCGATTACATAAAACATCAAGGTGTTTCATGGTTTGATTGTCGGTTTTCCCAATTTCAATTATTTTCTGAACTACCGGATCATCCTGAGAAAATGCTAACCGGAAAAAACCTGCAATGGTTAGAGTAAAAATAAGAATGTAAAATCGTTTCATGTTATATGTAGGTTAGTTTTGATTATTAAATCTTCATCTTAGAAAAAAAAGATACAAGAAGGTTTAAAAAATGAGTGTTAAATGTTTAACCTACTCCTTAATAAATCTTTTTTAACAGAAATTTTCTGAAGGACCTGGTGTTTTGAGTTTTGAATTCACTTTACTCTAAGCGCCTGATATCTGCACCAATTGCATTTAAGCGTTTGTCGATGTTTTCGTACCCCCGGTCAATTTGCTCAATATTATGTATTATACTTTTCCCATCAGCGGAGAGGGCGGCAATGAGCAATGCCACACCAGCACGTATATCAGGTGAGGTCATAACAGTAGGTCGAAGTTGCATTTGGTGGTTATGCCCAATTACCGTTGCACGGTGAGGGTCGCAAAGTATAATCTGGGCACCCATGTCAATCAATTTATCAACAAAGAAAAGGCGGCTTTCGAACATCTTCTGGTGTATTAAAACTGATCCTTTTGCTTGTGTTGCAACAACTAAAAAAACACTAAGTAAGTCTGGAGTAAGCCCAGGCCAGGTTGCATCCGCTATGGTCATAATGGAACCATCAATGAAAGTTTCAATTTCATAACCTTTTTGTGCCGGGATATGAATATCGTCACCAATATGCTCCATCTTAATACCTAACCGGCTGAATGAATCAGGAATTATACCGAGGTTCTCGTACGATACATTTTTAATAGTGATGTCGCTGCGTGTCATTGCTGCAAGGCCAATGAATGACCCGATTTCAATCATATCGGGCAGTATGGTGTGTTCACAACCCCCAAGGTATTTCACTCCTTCAATGGTGAGCAGGTTGGATCCGATCCCGGATATTTTTGCACCCATTCTCACCAGCATTTTGCTTAGCTGTTGCACATAAGGTTCGCAGGCAGCGTTGAAAATGGTAGTTGTTCCCGGGGTCATAACGGCAGCCATCAGAATATTGGCAGTACCTGTAACCGATGCCTCATCAAGCAACATGTATGTTCCTTTCAGGTTTTTCCCCTCAACTTTAAAAAAACTATCCTTGGTATCGTAGTTGAAGTTGGCACCCAGCTTCTCAAATCCCATAAAATGGGTATCCACCCTTCTTCTCCCTATTTTATCACCTCCGGGTTTTGGAATGTATCCTACACCGTATCTTGCAAGGAGCGGACCAACAACCATAATCGAACCCCTTAAACTTGCAGCTTTGTTCTTAAAATCTTCTGTGGTTAAGTATTCCACATTTACGTTTACTGCCCTGAAGCTGCAAGTTGAGGAATCAAGTCGTTCAACCTCAACCCCCATACTTTCAAGCAGTTCAATCAGCTTAATAACATCGCGTATATTCGGAATATTCCTGATTATAACCTTTTCGGGTGTTAAAAGAACGGCGCAGAGAATTTGTAACGCTTCATTTTTGGCACCCTGAGGGAAGAGCTCCCCGCTCAGGGGTTTTCCTCCGTAAACTTCGAAAGTTGCCATAAAAACGTATTTAGGGTTATTTTTTGCGGGGCTGGAATTTCCGTTTGTTTTTAAACGCTTCCCGGCTGTCACTCAGCTTTGTGCCTTCAGCCATGGTTAATTTGCCTTCTGAAAGTTCTGACAGGTCGTGAAGGATATCTGCATCGCTCACCGAATCGTTGCTCCAAATCAGGTATGATTTTTTCATGTGATTGGCAATCAGTTGGGTTAATGCCTCCTTCTGGGGCCCTTCTTCCATTTCAATTGCTTTCTGAATCATTTGCTCAATGGAACGACCATAGTGCTTTAGTTTTATTGGCTTGGTGGGGTAGGGCACTTTATCGGGCTTACTTTGGATGGTTTGTATATCAGGCTTGGGATAAGGTGAATCAATATCAAGTTTAAAATCTGACATAATATGTAAATGATCCCAGAGTTTATGCTTAAAGTCATTGATATCCCTCAGGTGTGGATTCATACTGCCCATAATTGAAATAACCGCCCGAGCCTGTTTGCTCCGCTCCTCTCGATCTTGAATTGTGGTTAAATGATCAACCATTTGTTGTACATTCCTTCCATATTCTGGCAAAGCCAGCTTCCTGCGTTGCGTATTGTAATCCATTTTATTCGTTTCAATTAAGTTTCAAAGTTAATAATTAGGGCAATGCGAAGTACTTTTTTTTGGAGAAAGATGGTTGATTTTAAAATTTCACTGAACTTTACCAAAAAATTAATTAAACCTATAATTAATCCCTAATATGGAATAATGCTATTTGAAGTGCCCGATTTTTAGTATTTTTATATCGAGGTTTTATTAGAAATACTGCTAGCTGATTATATCATAAGATTACTATCACAAAATGAAATGTTTGATTCTACCCTTCCTCTTATTACTTTCTATTGTCATTAGAGCGCAGGAAATAATACCACCTGTTATTAAAAACAACTTCGAAAGGGCCACCTCTTATCAGGAAATATCAGAATTTGTTCAACAGCTTGATCAGCAGTCGGATTTATTTAAAAATGAGGTGATTGGTAAAACCATACAGGGTAGAAACCTTTACGCCTTGATGTTTTCTACCGCTGAATTTGGGAAAGACCAAAGCAAGGTCAAAATGCTGATTATAGCCCAGCAGCATGGCAATGAGCAATCTGGTAAAGAGGGTGCATTGTTATTAGCTGATTGGATTTTAAAACCTGAGAATAAATATCTTTTAGATAAAATTGATTTGGCCATTGTTCCGCAAATGAACCCTGATGGCTCAGAGCTAAATAAAAGACGGAACTGGAACGGAGTGGATCTTAACAGGAACCATTTGATAGTGACTGAACCTGAGGTTATTGCTGTTCAGAAACTATTTTCCAAATATTTATTTGAGGTCACTTTGGATGTTCACGAATACTTTCCCTACGGTAGTGAAGAATGGGAGAAGTATGGCTACCGGAAAAATACAGATGTAACATTAGGAACACTGACAAACATTAATGTTTCTTCCAGAATAAGAGACCTTTCAAATAAACGAATCCTGCCTTATCACCTCAAAAATGTGAGCGATGCCGGTTACACCAGCTTCGAGTACTGCCCGGGCGGACCGCCGGAAATAGATTATATCCGCCATAGCACATTCGATATCAACGATGGCAGGCAAAGCTTCGGCATACAGAACACCTTTTCCTTTATTCAGGAGGGGTTGAACGGCGAGGACAATTACATTCAGAACCTGAAGAAACGAGCCGAAAGCCAAATGGTCGGCATGAAAGGACTTATAGAATATGTATATAGGAACAGCGGAAGAATTAAGGAAACAGTTACTGGTGAAAGAAGTAAGCTCATAGCTGGCAAGGATTCCAGGAAGGTTTCCATCCAGTCCGATCATTTCAAAAATGGGGAAAAGCTGAGAATCCCATTATACTCATATTTCTCAAAAAAGGACTCGGTTGTTATTGTTAAAGATTACAGGCCGGTTGTTCAATCGCTCTATGATGTTGAGAAACCTGTGGGATATTTGATTCCAAAAAACCTAACCAGTTTGGTAGCCTGGGCTGATAGACAAATGCTCGAAACAAAACCTTTTATTCCAAACGAAAAGTTTAAGGTTGAGCAGTATTACATTACCAGAACTGATTCCATCGATTTTGAAAGGGATATTATTATTAACCCGATAACAGAAAAACACGAGTTTACCGGTAAGATTTCTGCCGATGATTATATTTACATCCCCACCGCACAAATAAAAGGTAATCTGATTGTTTTAGCGCTCGAACCCAAATCGATGCTTGGACTGGTAACATACAAGGAGTATGAGGAATTGTTAAAAGTGGGAGAAAGCTTTCCGGTTCTAAGGGTTGTCAAGAAATAACAACTTTAATTTATAAAACCATGAAAATTGAAAGAGTTGAGCTGCGGCATATCAAAATGGAGCTGGTTTCACCATTTGTTACCTCAATGGGTACTGAGTACGATGAGGAACATATCATTGTCAGGGTCGATTCCGAAGGGCTTACCGGCTGGGGCGAAAGCGTTGCCGAGGGAACCCCGTTTTACTCATACGAAACGGTGCAAACCGCCTGGCATATCCTAAAGGATTTTTTGATTCCTTCAATCCTTGGTAAAGACATTAAAAGCATTGCTGAGGCAATTGAGCTCAATGCCAAAGTTCGTGGCCACATGATGGCAAAAGCAGGGCTGGAGGCTGCGCTGTGGGATCTTTTTGCAAAGTCAAAAAATATGTCACTCTCCCAAATGTTTGGCGGTACCAGGAAAAAGATTGATGTTGGTGTAAGCATTGGCATTCAATCATCGGAAAAGGAGCTGTTAAAAAAGGTTGAGGGCTATCTTGCTGAAGGGTATAAAAGGATTAAGATAAAAATATCACCGGGGTTTGATATTCAGTTTGTTAAAGCCCTCAGGAGTGTTTACCCCGATATTCTGCTCCAGGTTGATGCCAACTCGGCATACACTCTAAATGATATCGGAATTTTCAGGCAGATGGATGATTACAACCTGCTGCTTATTGAGCAACCATTGGGCTATGAGGACATTTTCGATCATGCAAAATTGCAACGGGAGCTGAAAACGCCAATCTGCCTCGACGAGAGCATCCACTCGCTGGATGATACCCGCGCAGCGATTGAGATGAATAGTTGCAAAATAATCAACATCAAACCCGGCAGGGTTGGTGGTTTCACCGAATCAAAGCTGATTCACGACTATTGTGCCCAAATGAATGTTCCGGTTTGGCATGGCGGGATGCTGGAATCTGGTATTGGGCGTGCAGGGAATGTGGCCATGGCTTCACTTCCCAACTTCACCCTTCCGGGCGATTTATCAGCCAGCAAAAGGTACTACAAGGAGGATATCGTTACACCCGAGTTTATTGTTAACCCCGATGGTACAATGGATGTTCCCGTAAAACCCGGAATTGGGGTTGAGGTCAACATGGCGATGCTTGATAAGGTTACCGTCAGGAGTGAGAGTTTCAGGATTGGTTATTAGTTGGGCTAGTTATTGGTTATTGAGTTATTTGGTTATCAGTTTTGATAAATTATGGACAGAAGAAAGTTTATCATAAATAGTGGGTTTTTTGTTGCGGGTTCCAGTATTATACCAACTGCACTTTCAGGTATGAACCTAAGGTTATTCAGCAACGATTTTACATCAAACCGGCCTCCATTAAGCAAGCGAATCTTTACAAGCCCGGTTGTTGAAGATGTTATCAATGAGGTAAAATCGGCTATAGCCGATAAGGAGCTGGCGTGGATGTTTGAGAACTGTTACCCCAATACCCTTGACACCACTGTTGATTTTGAGATAGTTGATGGCAAACCTGATACCTTTATAATTACCGGCGATATTGATGCCATGTGGTTGCGCGATTCCACGGCGCAGGTCTGGCCTTACATGCCTTTGATCGGCAGGGATGAGAACCTGAAGAAGATGATTTTAGGGCTGATTAACAGGCAGGTTAAGTGCGTGCTGAAAGATCCGTATGCTAACGCATTTTATAAGGATCTTGCAAAAAAGTCGGAATGGGAAAGCGACATACCATCGCCAATTCCCGGTGTTCATGAGCGGAAGTGGGAGGTTGATTCGTTATGCTATGTAATCCGGCTGGCAAATCAGTATTATCAAACTACAGGTGATTCATCCCCGTTAGATAAGGATTGGGATCGGGCCATGCGTTTGATTGTTAAAACATTCCGGGTAGAGCAACGAATGGACGGGACTTCTCCATATTTCTTCAGAAGAAAAGGGTTCAGCACAATTGATGCGCCTCCGTTCGGTGGAACCGGGAATCCGTTTAAACCAACCGGGATGGTCTGTTCCATGTTCCGACCGTCCGACGATTCTACCTGGTATCCGTTCCTGATCCCATCAAATCTTTTTGCTGCGCAATCGCTTCGCCAGCTTGCAGTTATTTATAAAAAGGTAATGAATGATAGTAATTTCGCCCGGGAATGTGAATCGTTTGCAGCTGAGATTGAAACCGCAATCAGGGAATACGCAATAGCCGAACATCTCAGTTTTGGTAATATTTATGCCTACGAGGTTGACGGGTTTGGAAACAAGCTGTTCATGGATGATGCCAATGTTCCCTCCCTGATGTCACTGGCTTACCTGGGCATCCACAACTCTGATGATAAATTTTACCAGAATACCCGGAAATTCCTGTTAAGCGAAAATAACCCCTACTACCTGAAAGGTAAAGCTGCCGAAGGGCAGGGAAGCCCGCACACGGGCAAGGAGAAGATATGGCCGATGGGGATTATTCTCAGGGCAATGACCAGCCGGGATGATCAGGAAATTGTTTATTGCCTGAAGATGCTGAAGGCTACCCACGCAGGTACAGGCTTTATGCACGAGGCATTTCATAAGGATAACCCAAACGATTTTAACCGGAAATGGTTTGCCTGGGCAAACACCCTGTTTGGTGAGCTGATTATCAAGCTATATAATGAGAGAAGAAATATTCTAACCTGGAATGTTTTTTAGCTAAACTTATTGCTAAATTTTATGTTAAAACACAATAAACCTAAATCAAGATGAAAAGAATTTCCGGCTCATTAATTATTGCCTTAGCGGCTCTTGGCCTGTTATTGTCAGGTTGCACAAAGAGTGGAAAGAACCAGAATGATGATTCATTCAGCTTTGTGTTTATGACCGATATTCACATCCAACCTGAGCAGAATGCTGTGCAGGGATTAAAACAGGCAATTGATACAGTGAATAACCTCAACCCCGATTTTGTGATTACAGGTGGCGACCTGATTATGGATGCCCTTGGTCAATCCTATGGCCGGGCCGATTCACTCTACAACTTATACCTGGAAACAGCAAAAGGGATAAACGTCCCGGTTTATAACACTCTGGGAAACCACGAAATCTTTGGTATTTACAAAAAGAGTAAGGCCGATCCAAGTAATCCCGAATACGGTGAAAAGATGTTTGAAAAACGGCTTGGGAAATCATACTACACATTTGAACATAAAGGATGGAAGTTTTTTATTATCAACTCCGTTGAGGACACTAAGAAAAGCAGTTACGTTGGGTGTATTGATAATCAACAGATTGACTGGATAAAAAATGAATTGAGTAAAACTGATGCAACAACTCCTATAGTAATATCAACTCACATTCCATTCATAACAGCCTATAAACAAAAATACTACGGATCAACTTTGGGAAACGATTCCTCATTGGTTGTTTATAATTCCAAGGAGGTGATTGATCTTTTCAAAGGCCATAATCTGAAATTAGTTCTCCAGGGTCATCTTCATACTGTTGAGGATATCTACATAGATGGTATTCATTTTATTACCGGAGGAGCTGTTTGCGCACGATGGTGGAAAGGGCCTAATATGGGTTATGAGGAAGGCTTTGTGAACATCACCATTAAAGGGGACGACTTTACCTGGAAATATGTTGATTATGGGTGGGAGGTTAAATAGAATTTTTCAATTGAGTTTATTAATGAAAATATTATAACGCCAAGATCATTGAAACAGGGAAATGAGGTTTTTATCCTTGTTTATGTATTTTGATAGTTTTATTGCTAATTATTGGTTTTGCCCAGAAGCTGATGGACAGAATATAAGCCAGGGTTAGGAAAATTAAAGTCATACTCAATCGAAGACCAATAAAGTCCCCAAGCACACCAATAAACCAGGGAACTACGGCACCTCCTATAATTGCAGTACATAATAAACCGGAAAATGCGCCATGATGTTCATCCAGGGAGTTAAGCGCAAGTGAAAAAATTACTGACCACATCACCGAAAGGAAAAATCCACATAAAGGGAAGGCAATCACTGCATAACCGGCATTTCCATAGAGGGCGATTGATAAACATATTATAGCCATACCTGAAAAGATGGCTAGAACCTTTCTGCTATCTATAAACTTGAGCATCAGTAAGCCAAGCAAACAACCGATCATCATCAGCCCCCAGAAATTCGATACGGCATTGGCTCCTTCAACCTGTGGGTTAAAACCATGATATTCTTCCAGAAATCTGGACATCCAGTTCGATAAGCTTTGTTCGGTTCCTACGTAGGCAAAAATCCCAATAATATACAAAATTACAATCCTCTTTCTTAGTAACATCCTGTAAATATGCCTGCTTTCAGTTCTTTCGTCTTCCTTCAGATCAATCCGTGGCAATTTAACTGTTGAAATCAGGACGAGCATCAGCACTACTATTACTAGGAAAACCCAATAAATTGAAACCCATTGCAATGTGCCGGGTACAATTGATCTTAAAGTACTGATGAGAATGTTACCACTTTCAGGGCTGCTAAGCGAGGTTACCAAACCTGAGTAAACCTTTGGGCTGATAAACGACGCAATTCCAAAAACCAGCTGGGCAATCACTGCATTGAATGCAAAATTCTCCTCCCCGCCAGAAGTCCTGAGTAAGGGGTTGACAATTACCTGCAACATTGCCATTCCTATTCCGATTGTGAAAAGTGAAACTAATGCCACCTGGTATTCTGGGAAAACAGCAAAGCAAAAGGCGCCTGCAAACATAAGCAGGAAAGCCCATTGCATTATGGTTCTGGGTTTATATTTCTCTGCGAGTATCCCAGCTGGAATGGATACCAGATATGCAATAAAAAATGCAAAGGGTAAAAACCCTGCCATTGAATTACTAAGGTTAAAACTCTTTATAAACTCCGGGATAATCGGACCAAGAATGTTAGTGAGAAATGATATAACAAAGAAAATCAGGAATATCAGTAATACTATGAAATAGTTTTTTTTCATAAATATTCGACTTGGAACAAATATTTTTGTGGGACTTAACTTATAACTTTAAGCCTTGCAAATTTGAGCAAAAGTTGCTTTTTCCCTGCTCCGGTGAAAACAACTGTAGCTTTTCGGTTTTGTCCTTCCCCTTCAATTTCTGTTACTTTCCCTAAACCAAACCTTTCATGCGAAACTGTCATTCCCGTTTCAATGGTTGTCTGCTCATCGGAAAGGTTGATTTCCTCAGCTGATTTATTAACCGGTTTAAACCGGTATAATCCACCGTTCGACTCGTTTGATTCACTCCCTGTAAATGATTTTCCTGAGAACCCTCTTGTTTTGTAGCTACCACCATATCTTCTGTCCGATTCGAAATCTTCATATTCAATGGTATGAGTTTCAATTTCACCGGATGACTCAACCCACTTTGGGTCAATGTCGCTTACAAAACGGCTTGGTGTACAGTGGGTTAAATTTCCCCATTTATACCTGGTTTGAGCGAATGAAATGGTGGCTTTTTTGGCGGCGCGAGTAATAGCTACATAGAACAACCTTCGTTCCTCTTCGAGTTCATCCGGACTCATCAGGGCCATTTTGGAAGGGAAAAGATCTTCCTCCATGCCGGTTAGAAAGATATAGTTGAACTCCAGCCCTTTGGCTGAATGAACTGTCATTACTGTTACTTTATCCCGATCTTCCGGTTTGTCGGTATCCTGATCAGTTAATAACGATACGTTTTCCATAAAATCGGCCAACGTAATCAGCTCTGTAACCCCTTCCTTTTTCTGAAAATCTGTAAACTCCTTAATGCTGTTAAGCAGCTCTTCTATATTCTGAAACCGGTTTACTCCCTCAAACGATTTATCCTCTTTTAAGTCCCTGATAATCCCTGACCCTGCGGCTATTGCATAAGCAACATCATAAGCTTCAGTGGTAAAAACGTTGGTTTGGAACTGTTTGATAATCTCGGTGAAGTCCTTAACCTTTTTCAGCAATCCCGATTTGATAAGGCTATTTGTACTATCGAGCTGCTCAATCGTTAACCAGATGCTTTGATTTTTCTCATTGGAGATTGCCTCAAGCCGATCAAGAGTGGTATCACCTATCCCTCTTGCCGGATAGTTGATTATCCTCTTCAACGCTTCATCATCATTGGGGTTGAGGGTTAACCGAAAGTAGGCCAGGATGTCTTTAATTTCTTTTCGCTGGTAAAACGATAAGCTTCCGTAAACCCTGTATGGTATGTTTCGTTTCCTAAGCGCTTCCTCAAAAATTCTCGACTGGGCGTTGGTGCGGTAAAGTATGGCAAACTCTTTATTATGTGCATGGTCTCTTTGCTGAATGGTAAGTATCTCCGAGGCTACCATGTAACCCTCCTCATGATCGGTGAACGCCCGTATGAGCTTGATTTTATCGCCAACCTCGTTGGAGGAGAATGCCACTTTCTTAATCTGCTTATTATTTTTGTCGATCACGCTGTTGGCAGCATTAACAATAGTTTGGGTTGAACGGTAGTTCTGTTCAAGCTTAAAAAGTTTGTAATCCTGATAGTCGTTCCTGAAATTCAGGATGTTTTCAATTTTCGCACCACGAAAAGAGTATATACTTTGCGCGTCATCGCCAACCACGCAGACATTCTGGTGAATGGCCGCCAGTTTCTTTACAATCACATACTGTGAGTAATTTGTATCCTGGTACTCATCAACAAGTATATACCTGAATTTATTCTGGTATTTGGCCAACACATCAGGGAAATCCCTGAAAAGAATATTGGTGTTTAAAAGCAGATCGTCAAAGTCCATTGCCGATGCTTTATAGCATCGTTGTGCATAAAGCGAATAAATCCTGCCGATTTCCGGTTTCCGGGTTTGCCGGTCGTATGAGGTTAGCTCAACGTTTGATGAGTAGGCCTGTGGAGTAATCAGGTTGTTTTTGGCGGATGAGATCCGGCCAAATACTTCGCCCGGTTTATAAATCTGGGGATCAAGTTTTAAATCTTTGATTATGGAATTGACAAGATTTTTGGAGTCGGTGGTATCGTAAATGCTGAAATTTTTTGAGTAGCCCAGTTTTTCAGCTTCATAACGGAGTATCTTAAGAAACATCGAGTGGAAAGTGCCCATCCATAGCTGCGAAGCTGTGGTATCGCCAACAATTCTGGCAATTCGTTCTTTCATCTCCCGGGCAGCTTTGTTGGTAAAAGTCAGTGCGAGTATCGACCACGGTTGCACCCCCTTTGTAAGCAGATGTGCTACGCGATAGGTCAGCACGCGGGTTTTCCCCGATCCGGCTGCGGCAATCACCAAACTTGGCCCCTCGGTATTTTCAACTGCTTCGCGCTGAACTTCGCTTAGCTCATCTAAATAGTTCAATATGCTATCATTTTTAGTTAAACCCTGCAAATGTACTTGGACACAATGGTTATAACAATAGGCTTTGAAAGATTGTTGATAACATATTTTCTCTATTATCAGCCGTATTAGTTTGTTTAGTCTTTGTTCGGTTTTATAGGATTAATTGAGGTATGATGCAATAAATACCCGAAATCCAAGTTCAGAATGTTAAAAAATGGCATTTTCTTTTTTATTTGTTAATATTGTGAACTTTTCATAAACGGCATGGTTAAATCTACCCGAATAATCATACTTTTTGTTTTAGCCTTTGGATTATCAGTTCAATCCTATTCACAGCTTTTTGCACCTGTTGCGGGGAACAAAAAATGGGTTGGCACAACCCAGTACCTTAGCAACCCTTCACATCAGGATTCTATTTTTGTTTTTTTTTCATCCCAGGTATCACCTGCAAAGGGAATCCTAAAGGCAAAGTTTTCTGATGGGGCTGTATCAACTTTCAGCTGGTACAAGTATAACAACACAATTACAATTCCTGCAAACAGGTTCGAGTTGATTTCAACCGAAACTAATGTTGCCGAATCGGTTTTACCAGATCTTGACAGGGGAGGGTATCGCGTTAAAATAACGAATTCAGCTGATTCAACCGAGATTTATACAGCCTGGGTTTTCATAGATAATGTTGAGATTAATTCGATCAGCATTTACCGTAACTCATGTGTTGGATTAACCCTGGATGCTATAACCACGCCTAACTGGTCTAATGTTTTAGATCAGTTCACATATTGGGATCTGTCCAGGACCAATCACCCTGAGATTAACAAGTATGGTAGTGATTATTTCAAGAATATCAGTTGGACAGCCACTGATCCTCACATTGTGGTTCCACCCACAAAAAATTTGAGGATTATAATGGACAACCCTCCACCGTTCTACAACTCGTCTTATAGTATTAAAAATACTAACCCCTTTGGAAGAGTGTTGTCAGCTTCAACTGCTGAGATTGTTGCCAAAGCAGTGAAAGCTGATTTCTCTGTCAGGGTTAGTGAGAATGACCGATGGATTGATCTGGAAGATGGGAAAACCTATGAAGCTCCGCTATCTCTTGAGTTTAAAACAAAATCTATTAATGCCGATATAATTAAATGGAGCATCATTAACGATGATACACTTTTTTTAAAAGGTGGGGATAGTGTTTTATGGAGCAACAGCTACCCGTTTGCCCTTGATTTTACTGTTCAACCTGAGATTAAACTCATTCCTGGAAAATTTCCCTTGGAACAAAAGGCAATTAGCACCGTTTCAGGTTGTCGCGATTCATTGGTGCTTTTTGTAGAAGTCGAGAAATCAATGATCGATGTTAAGGCAATACCCAATGTATTCACACCTAACGGGGATTCATACAACGATTATTTTAAGTTTAGCGACACCTTAAAAATAAAATCAATCAAACATTTTAACATATACATCTTAAGCCGTTGGGGTAATCTGGTGTATGAATACCATGGCGATCCCAAAACCTGGGAAGGCTGGAATGGTCAGTTCAATGGGAACAAAGGTGATGTCCCTGAAGGAGTTTACTACTATGTAATTGAAGCAATTGGTTGGGACAATAAGAAATTTAAGGGTGGAAAATACAAGGGATTTCTCCACCTTTTCAGGGGGAGGAACTAATTTTTTTAAGAATCAATATCTACATATACAGATAATTAGATATAATTTTTTATTGCTTTATTTTTATCACCGCAATTAATTGAACTGCAAGTTGTCATATTGAAAAACAAATTAACTTAAATTCAATTTAACATGACAACAAAAATTATTCTTTCAGCACTGGCATTAGTTGCAATAGTTGTAACTACAAATGCTCAAAATCCATTAACTGGTCAAACTGGTAGAGGTAAAAACCAAAATGGTGTCAATTACGTGGATAATAATAAGAATGGCGTATGCGACACCTACGAGAGCCAATCTGCAAATCCAAATTCGAATTTGGGTTATGGAAAGGGAAATAGACAAGGCGCTGGAAGTGGAAACGGACAAGGTTATAGTAAAGGCAGTGGTCAAGGTCGAGGCCAAGGGAAAGGAGCAGGAAATGGTCAAGGCCAGGGTGTAAATTATACAGACACTAACTCAAATGGTGTTTGCGATACTCGCGAGAAAAAATAGTAACCGCCCTGTTGATCTATCAGATCAATCAAACTCATAGTTCTTATCCCAAAATAAAATAGTTTGTTTTTAATGATTTAACTTTCTATATGTTAGATCAATAGGGTGAATTGCATTTATTATTAACCACTTAATAACAATTAAAATGAGAAAATCGTATTTTTCGATAATAGGAACAATGGTATTGTTTCTTATCGGCACAACTTCTTGCCAAAATGAAACAATGGCAACCCAGGAGACTTTAAATGCTGACTTCACAAGAGTTTCGTTCGATGGTACAACTGATATTAATTTAACTGAATTAAGTACAGCGTTGGTTGAGACATCTAATTTAGAGAGCAATGAGCTAGAGATTCTTCTGAAGATGCGAGATGAAGAAAAATTAGCTAGAGATGTGTACACTAAACTCTATGAGGTATGGAAACGCCCCATTTTTTTAAACATATCTAAAGCTGAAAATTTTCACTTCAATGCTGTCCAACTTCTTTTGAATAACTATGGTTTTGTTGATTCTATTGGAGGTGAGATCGGTGTTTACAATAACATCGACTACCTTAAACTTTACAATGAGTTGGCTGAATTAGGATCATCATCTATTGTGGAGTCATTTAAGGTTGGAGCATTAATTGAAGAAATGGATATTAAGGATTTAACGGAATCCTTGAGCATGACGACGAATGAAAACATTGTTTTGGTCTTTAATAACCTGAGTAAGGGTTCAAGAAATCACCTAAGAGCATTTACTCGACAATTGAATTTTTTGAAGGTGGTATATTCTCCAATTTATTTAGATCAAGCAACCTATGAAGGAATTATAAACTCTCCTTTTGAGAGAGGTGGTTGTGCAAACTAAAGATTGAACACGGTAGGATAAGGACAAAAAAATAGAAAGCTGTTTGTAAAACAAACAGCTTTCCTGAATTTAATAAATAGAATTGCTTTATTTATAAGTATTTATTTATCAGTCTTTTTTGGATTTTCAACCTTTTCTTTTAATAATGCATATTTCAATACATCCATGATGTTATCTACATAATGGAATTTCAACCCTTTAATGTAAATATCTTTGATTTCGGATATATCTTTTCGGTTTTCTTCAGAAAGTACAATCTCAGTTATATTAGCTCGTTTTGCTGCCAGGATTTTCTCCTTTATCCCCCCAACTGGTAAAACCTTCCCACGCAAAGTAATCTCACCAGTCATAGCAATACCTTTACGCACTTTACGCTGGGTAAATGCCGATGCCATTGAGGTAACCATGGTAATGCCGGCCGAAGGTCCATCCTTGGGAATTGCCCCTTCGGGAACATGCAGGTGAACGTCCCATTTCTCAAATATTTCAGATTTAAGTCCAAGCAGCTCGCAATGTGATTTTATGATCTGATGGGCAATCACAGCTGATTCTTTCATCACTTCACCCAAATTCCCGGTGATGGTTAAACTCCCTTTCCCCCGGCTTAAGCTAGTCTCCACAAAGAGTATATCGCCACCGGTTTCAGTCCATGCGAGGCCGGTTACAACACCTGCCAGCTCATTACCCTGGTAAATGTCTTTCAAATACCTTGGTATTCCAAGTATTGCCTTTATATCCTTATTGGTAAGTGTAGGGTTATAATCTTCACCAAATGCAATTTTTTTGGCTATCTGGCGTACAACCTTGGCAATTTTCTGGTTTAATGATCGCACACCGCTCTCTCGGGTGTAGTTTGTGATTATATTTTCAAGTACCTGATTTGTAAAAACCACCTTTTTATCATCTAGCCCGTGCTCTTTAAGCTGGTTGGGGATAAGATGTCTTTTGGCTATTTCTACCTTTTCTTCCATAATATAGCCGCTAACCTCTATCATCTCCATACGGTCTCGTAAGGCAGGGCTGATAGTTGATGTAGTATTAGCGGTTGTAATAAAAAGTACTTTTGACAGATCGTACTCTACCTCCAGGTAGTTGTCGTGGAATGCGTTATTCTGTTCCGGATCCAATACTTCAAGGAGGGCTGAAGCCGGATCGCCATGAAAATCCTTGCCCACTTTATCAATTTCATCCAGGATAAATACAGGATTGGATGATTTAACCCGCTTGATGTTTTGAATGATTCTGCCGGGCATTGCCCCTATATATGTTTTCCTATGACCCCGGATTTCGGCTTCATCATGCAACCCGCCAAGCGATACCCTGGCGTATTTTCGATCAAGCGACCGCGCAATAGATTTTCCCAACGATGTTTTACCTACGCCCGGAGGGCCGTAAAGGCAGATGATAGGGGCTTTCATATCGCCTTTCAGTTTTAAAACAGCAAGGTGTTCCAGGATTCTCTCCTTAACCTGGTCGAGCCCAAAATGATCTTCATCCAGAATGGTTTTTGCCCGCTTTAAATCAAAATTATCGGTGGTGAACTCATTCCAGGGTAGTTCCAAAAGTAGCTGAACATAGTTTAGCTGAACGGAGTAATCGCCGGCTGCGGGGTTCATACGATGGAGTTTATTCAGCTCTTTCTCAAAAGTATCGGCAACCTCCTTGGACCATTTTTTATCCTTGGCTTTTTTCCTGAGCTCGTCAATTTCCTTCTCCGTTGGGTTACCGCCCAGCTCATCCTGAATGGTTTTCATCTGCTGATGAAGAAAATACTCTCTTTGTTGCTGATCAAGGTCCAGCTTAACTTTTGTCTGGATATCATTTTTTAGCTCAAGAAGTTGTACTTCGCGGGTGAGAAATTGCAACAGCTGAACCCCACGATCTTTCAGGTTGTTTTTTTCCAGAAGTCCTTGTTTTTCACTATTCTGAATATCGGCATTGGAGCACGAGAAATTGATCAGGAAGTGGTTGTTTTCAATATTTTTGATGGCAAAACCTGCTTCGGGAGGGAGCTGTGGCGACAGCTTAACTATTCGCATGGCCAAATCCCTTATTGATCCTACAATCGCTTTGAATTCCCGGTCATCGTCGTTGGGAAATATATCATGGAGTAAATTGATCCGGGCTTTAAAGTATGGGTTTTCCCCAAGGAATTCTTCTACCTCGAACCTTCGCAACCCTTGAAGGATTACAGAAGTACTTCCATCTGGCATTTCAAGCACTTTAAGAACCTGGGCAACAGTTCCAACTTTGAAAAGATCTTTAGCTTCGGGCTCTTCAACCTTGGTGTCAATTTGAGAGATTGCCCCAATAATTCGTTTTTTAGGGTTAAGTCCACGGATTAAATTTACAGATTTGGTTCTGCCAATTGTTATTGGTACCACTATTCCAGGGAATAGAACAGTATTCCGAAGTGCAAGAATTGGTATTGTTGACGGTATATCAGATTCTTTAACCTCAGCAACGCCTTCATCGGCAATAATTGGGATAAACTCAGCATCCTGATTTATTTCATCACCAAATAAGGGGTTAACTATCTTTATATCAAATTTATTGCTCATTTTATATTCTCTTTCAAAATAAAGTGTGACAACATGTCACACCCGCTAATATTTTTAACGTTTAGGGGATATTGCAAGGTATGTGCCAAAAGCGGCAGAAATCATTTTAGCTGAAATTCCTAAACTCCTGGGTCAACTCAAATACCTTTTCGAGTATTTTCTTGTCAACATCCGAAAGCGTTAAATTTCTGCGATTCAGAACTTTCTCAGCAGTTTCAAAAGCCTTTGCCAGCTGATAAACAGTGAAGCCCTGAGCGCCACCCCAGGTGAAGCTGGGAATGAAATTCCGGGGAAAGCCACTACCGAAAATGTTTGCACTCACTCCAACAACTGTTCCTGTGTTAAACATGGTATTAATGCCACATTTTGAATGATCGCCCATAATTAAACCACAAAATTGCATGCCGGTGCCTACAAACCCCTTTTTCCGATAACTCCAGAGTTTAACTTCAGCATAGTTGTTTTTAAGGTTGGAGTTGTTTGTATCCGCTCCCAGGTTGCACCATTCACCTATAACTGAATTACCAAGGAATCCATCGTGGGCTTTGTTCGAATTGGCAAAAATAACGCAGTTATTTATTTCGCCCCCAACTTTTGAGTTGGGACCAACAGTGGTTGGGCCGTATATTTTTGCCCCCATTTTTACTACGGCTCCCTCACAGGCTGCAAAGGGTCCCCTGATAATTGATCCTTCCATAATCTGAACATCTTTCCCGATGTAAATCGGGCCCGTTTCGGCATTTAATATACAGCACTCAACGTTGGCTCCGGGCTCAATAAAAATATTAGATGGGTTAAGAATATTATTGGTTTTGGAGATTTCTTTTGACTGCCTGTTTTGGGTTAACTGGTTATAATCATCTTGCAGGGCGATGCCGTTTTGTGAAAAAATATCCCAGGGATTCATCACCTCTATTATTTTATCAGAAAACTCAGATACAGAATTATATTCTGAAATAGAGGGGACGTTAATTCTAGATGAATTATTCTTTGCCAGTAACCCGGCTATCAGAACATTGTTTTTTGAAATGGCCTCTCCCGTTTTTAGCTGGCTGATCCTTTGAACAAGTTTTGGTTCGGGTAGGACACCCCCGTTAATATAACAGATTTCTCCATCACTGGTTGTATCAGGATACTTTTCGGAGAGATAATCAACTGTATGATATGAGCATCTGGTATGTAGGTAGTTATCCCATTTTTCCTTAATGGTTAAAATACCAATCCTTATCTCACTAACGGGTCGGGTAAATGTTAAGGGCAAGAGGTTCTCTCTTCTGGAATCATCAAAAAGAATGAATTGTCGGTTCATTTTATAGAGCATTGTTTGTTACAAAAGTACAAAACTGGGAATAATAAGCTTATGAAAACTTATAATCTTAACGTCAGGGAATAAAAAAAGCTCCGGAAGGAGCTTTTTGATATCGAAATGCAGCAATTTGCTACTTTTTCTTTTTGTCCATGTGATCCTTGTAGCGGTTCATAAATTTATCAACACGCCCTGCAGTATCAACCAGTTTCATCTTGCCGGTGAAGAATGGGTGTGACGTGTTAGAAATTTCCACTTTAACCAAAGGGTATTCAGCCCCTTCGAAAGTAATGGTCTCTCTGGTTTGAACAGCCGACTTGGTGATGAAAACATGCTCGTTCGACATGTCCTTGAACGCCACCAGACGGTAATTTTCCGGATGTATTCCCTGTTTCATTGTTTTATATCTTATTAAACTACTTAAACTAGCTCTTAAAATTCTCGGGCTGCAAATTTATTAACTATTATTGAATTAACAAATCAGAATAAATATTTTTATAGCAAAGAATTTTAAGGGTTGAATAAATGTTCAATCTCTTCTGGCAAATTTTGAGAGTAATTTCAAGAACTCGATGTATAACCAGATAAGGGTAACCATTAAACCAAATGCTCCATACCACTCCATATACTTAGGAGCACCTTGAGCCGATGCCCTTTCGATAAAATCGAAATCGAGGATCAGGTTTAGTGCAGCCACCACAACTACAACCAGGCTGATGATAATCCCCATTGGCCCGCTGCTGTGGATAAATCCTATATTGATGCCAAAAAATCCAAGAACCATTGAAACCAGATACATCAGAGCAATTGCACCTGTTGCAGCAATAACTCCTGTTCTGAATTTTGCCGTTGCCCTGATGGTGCCTGAACGGTAAGCCAACAACATAATAAAAAAAGTTGCAAATGTTAATCCTACGGCTTGAATTACAATTGTGCCGGCATACTGAACTGCAAACAAAGCTGATATTCCACCCAGAAACAACCCTTCAAGTACTGAGTAAATTGGAGCTGCATAAGGGGAACTTTTTGGTGCAAAAATAATTACCAACGATGTGATAAAACCTCCAATACCCCCAATCGCCATAAATGTCATCACTGATGTGGGGATTGCAAGTTGCGCCGGATCGGCAGGTATGCTTTCAAAAAATCCCTTCCAGGTGAAAGCCGCCCCCAGAACGACAAGAATAAGCATTAGCAGGGTTTTATTCATTGTACCCTGAACGGTCATTGTTTCCTCATCGGAGAATGCCCTTGATTTTGAAAAGATCTTCTCGGTTAACGCCGGATTTGAAGAACGTAAAAAGTCCATAGTAAAATAATTTATCAAATTTTAATTGGGTTATAGGTAAACAAAAGGTGTGCCTTTGGAAAAAACTGACAAAGCGGCATATTCACTCCTCGGTTAGTTCGAATAGCAGCTGGTTGCCGACCCATGATGCTATTTCGAAATCCGAGACAGTCATTCTTTCAGCGGCTGAGATTACCCTTGTTCTAAGGTATTCGCTTCGTTTGGCAATTTCTCTAAGTGCAAAAAGGGCAGAGTTTTTTACAAGTTCCTCTTCAGTTTCACAGAGGTTTTCAATAATTCCGGTATAAGGTTCAAAAATGGAATCTTTAAGTTTCGGATCGGATGCCCTTTTACCAATGATTAACAGTCCGGCTTTTTGATATAGAGTATCATCCTGTATGCACCATTCAATACTCCTGGTAAGGGCAAAATCCGATTTATAAAAAAGGTTGCTGCAAAGCTGTTCAACCAGTTCTATGTTGTCAAAATCGTTGCTCCAGTCATCAATTTGTTCCCCGGTAACTTTTGATGGATCATCAATCATCGAGGCAATTATTTTACATTCACGAATATCTTCCTGAAATAACCTTAAAGCCAGCTCATGATCTCCATTATAAGGCAAAGCAATCTCTCGCAGTTGTGGGATAGTAACCCCATAGCTTTCCTTGTAAACTATGCCCTCCTCCCTCATCGAATCCACAACGTTGCCATTCATACGATGTTTGATCTCAGCAACAACTGCTTCCACCTTTTCCTCAATTGTCATGACTTTGTTTTATTGATAGACAAACCTACAATATTTTTTTAAACCCGTCAATAAATAAGAAAACTGAATTATTTGAGTTTGTAAGATTTGGATTTTATTACTTTTAGATTGTTTTTTTGAGTTGAAACCATGGGTAATTATTGAACTGATGTTACAAAACCTACTTCAGCTGCTAAAAAAAGAGTTTATTAAAAATATTTTAACTCTTTTCACTGGCAATGCCATTGCCCAGGTTATTACCCTGATTTCTATCCCAATTCTCACCCGTTTGTATTCCCCAGCCGAGTTTGGGATAATTGCACTTTATATAAGTATTGTAAATATTCTGGCAATTATAGCTACAGGTAGATTTGATATGGCAATTGTGCTCCCCAAAAGGACTGGCCATGCATTCCATTTGCTAATCGCCGTTTTTATGGTTGCTTTCATTGTATCAATATTTAGTTTTGTGGCTATTGTATTTTTTCATAATTCAATTTCCCGTTATTTTGAGGCATCAACCTATTCGTTGCTTATATGGATATTGCCGTTGTGCATATTTTTAACAGCAACGGGAAAAGCCATGTCATACTGGTTTACACGAAACCATGAGTTCAGGAAACAAGCTGTTAACAAAATTATTCAGAATGCCAGTCAAACTGGTATCAGGATAGGAAGAAATATATTTGCAAATGGCCATTGGGGTCTTTTCTCCGGATATTTAGCAGGGTTATTGTTTTCTTGGGTCCATTTTAGTAAACAATTATATAGGAAAGATTTTTGGAGGTTGCGTTTTTTTTCATTTAAAACTGCTGTCAGAACGTTGAAAGATCAGTCAGATTTCCCGCTTTACCTTATGCCAATGGGTATCCTTAATACGCTTTCAGTAAATGTGTTAATTTTTGTCCTGTCTTTTATTTCAACCACCACATTTCTTGGCCATTACGAACGGGCTTTACGTGTTATTAATTTCCCATTATCACTAATCAGCTCATCGTTTGGCAACGTCTTTTTTGAGAAGCTGAATACAACTTCAAACAAACGGAAGTTGTATCTTGCTTCATACTTTGGAAATCTTGGAATAGCCATTTTAATTCTTTTCCCGGTAATTTTCTGGGGGGAATCTATATTTGCATTTGTTCTTGGCTCCGAATGGGCTATAGCCGGCAAAATTGCGCGGGTGATTTTGCCATTAACCATATTTGGATTTGCCACAGAGTGCGTTAGCACTGTATTTTCTGTAACCAAAAAAAACCAGGTTTTGCTTATCTGGCAGGTTGTTTATTTAATCGCTGTTTTGGCGTGGATAATTCTGGGCAGCCATATTGACATTTACCTGATTTTAACGGTTTATTCCATCATCGGATCATTTATGTACATTATTCTTGCGGCAATCGGCTTATATTCGCTTAGATCATCACTTTTTAGCAATGAAATATTCAAATAATCTGATTTCAATACAGCTGGTTTTCAACCACGGCTATTCCTGGTTTGGCAATGATGGATCATTCGTTAAGGGTTGGGCTGTTGATAATTCCGGTGAGTTCTTTGAGGATGCTAAACTTCTAAGTATAGTGCAACCAGTAAAAAGTTATCAGGAACTTAAACAATTGGTTGATAATATTTCAGGACATTTCAGCATTATAAAGGTATCGGAGGAGGGCCTGGTTGCAGGTGTTGATAGGTGCAGAACATTTCCCCTTTTTTATGCCATTCATAATAATTCGATTTTTCTCTCGGATTCTGTTCTTTTACTCAGAGATAATTTGTTTCCAAACGAAACCCCTGATGGATCAGCCGTGGATGAATACCTGTCTGCTGGCTATGTTTTAGGGGACAAAACCTTATATAAACCTATCAGTCAAATAAAAGCCGGAGATATCCTTCATTTCAGCGATGGAGTAATCAATACAACCCCTTATTTCAGGTATCTTACCGATAGCATTTTAGAAATGAATATGAATCAGGCAACGCATCAATTCATACAACTACTTGATAAAATATTCTCCAACCTGATAATCGGTTTAAATGGAAGAACTGCAGTAATTCCATTAAGTGGTGGTTACGATTCCCGGTTAATTGCATCAATGTTCAGAAGGCATGGATATAAAAACGTGATCTGCTATTCTTTTGGTAAGGTCAGGAACCCTGAAATGCTAATATCGGAAAGGGTTTCCAGAAGTTTGGGCTATCCCTGGTTTTTCTTTGAAACAACCCCCGAAGCGGTTAATGGTTTTGCTGATTCTGAGTCCTTTTACCAGTATGTTGATTTTGCTGCTAACGCCAACTCATTTTATATTATTCAGGATTTTTTTGCCCTAAGGCAGATGACACTCAAAAAACTTATTCCTCCAGATGCGGTTTTTATGCCCGGTCATTCAGGCGACACCCTTGGTGGCAGTAACTTTCTGGAAGCAGTTAATGGGAGTGAATCATTGGACCAGCTGATTGGTAGGATCGTTGCGCTTAAATTAAACCTAAGGGAAACATCCTCATCAATTAAACTTAACTTCAGGAAATCCATTGACGCGCATTTCAAAGATTTTTATGGAGAGCAGTTCGAATGGTATGACGGATGGAGCATGTGCGAAAGCCACCCCAAGTTATTCGTGAATGCTACAAAAGTTTATGATTTTTTTGGGTATAAATATTACCTGCCACTTTGGGACAACACTCTGCTAAACTTCTTCAAAAACCTGCCACTTGAATTGAAAAAAAATAAAAAATTGTATGATAGCACTTTAGAGGACAAGGTTTTTAGTCCGCTGGGCGTTGATTTTTCTACACCCAAACCCAAATTGAAGGCCAGTATCTTGCTTGATACTAAAATGTTTATCAGAAGAATTGTCAAAAAAATTCTACCTTCGGGTATTAAATACCGTTATTTCAGCTACGATCCAATAAACGGCCGAGTTTATTCCAATGAGCTGAGAAAAAGCATGAAAGCCCGAGGGCAGAAAATGAATTTTAACAGCACTAATTCTGTTAAATCCCAATGGTATATCTGGCATTTGAGTAATAGGTTGAAAACTAAAGAATAAGTCTCACAAGATTCAAATTTATACTACCCATGAAAAGAGTTGTTGTAAACATATTTGGCTTCCTCCTTTTCCGTTGGGCTTACCCAGGTTTTGACTACCGCATCTATCCCTTTCGGAAATTATTAAAATGTTTTGTTGCTCAAAAAATTTTCAGGATAAATGGCCATGTTCCATGGCCGGTTCATTGGACATCTGAGATAAAAGGGCATGAGAAAATTATCAGGGGAACTGAAACCCCCGGATCGATGATGGGATGTTATATTGATGGGCGAAATGGCATCGAACTTGGGGAAAATGTCTGGATTGGCCCTAAGGTTTCTATTATAAGCATGGATCATGATTTGACCAATTATAACCAATACAGAGTTGAAGTGCCCATAAGAGTTGGACGGAATTCGTTGCTAACCAGTGGGTGTGTTATTTTGCCCGGAGTTCAGCTGGGCGATCATACCGTTGTAGCTGCCGGTGCAGTGGTAACCAGATCATTCCCCGATGGTGATCAACTTTTAGCAGGAGTGCCTGCAGAAGTGGTTAAAAAGTTGGAACCTTACACTTTACGATAATTAGCATCAAAAACTTTGGGCTAACTATTTTCCAGTTTTATAATTTTATTATCTTTGCCCCCTCTAAACGGTGGATGTAGCTCAGTTGGTTAGAGTAGCGGATTGTGGTTCCGTTGGTCGTGGGTTCGAATCCCATCTTCCACCCAATCCCGACTTAACGTCGGGATTTTTTATTCTCTCTAGTTAAATGTGCTCAATCAACAAAAAAGTTGATCTAAATCACTCAAAAATAATTACTTAATAATTGATTTAGGAAATGTTTTTCCATACTTTAGTTGAGTAAAAATTTTAGGTATGGGCGTTTTGAATATATTGGCTAATCAGGTATGCAACATTTTCATGTCGCACAACCCATACTTCTTTTACAGGGAGGTGATATTTTTCGACCTTGAGATCCCTGAAAAAACTGATCCAAGTTTATTATCATTCTACGAAATATTTGTTCAACAGGTAGATATTAAACTACTTGAGGAACAATCCGAAGAAAAATATCAAAGATCCAGAGCCTGTTTCTTTTTTAAGAGTTAACGGTTCTTTTTTGCCCAACGACAAGATAAGGCAACCTGGCGTGGTTGCCTTATTTATTTTTAAAAACTTATATTTGTCCAACTAATTTTTATCGTTTTCAATTAAATCTTGAATTATGAAAAAGACACTTATACTAATTACTTTATCTTTAATCTTTATTATAGGAAAAACCCAAACTCCCGATAGCCCAAAAACAGCCTTGCTGATTGTTGATGTTCAGTATTTCTATTTTCCGGGTGGAAAATCGGAGCTGGTTGAACCTCAGGCAGCGGCAGATAATGCAGCAAAACTGCTTGCCTATTTCAGACTAAAAGGATGGCCTGTAGTTCATGTAAAACATCAATCGGCAACCCAATCTGATATCCATGAAACCGTAAAACCTATCGATGGAGAAAAGATATTTACCAAGAAGGAGGTAAGCTCATTTAACGGAACCGGTTTGGATGAATACTTGAAAAGTATTGGCGTTAAGAATCTGGTTATCTGCGGTATGCAAACCCATATGTGTGTTGAAGCAGCGGTAAGAGCAGGGTATGACCTTGGCTATAATGTTACTCTGATTCACGATGCATGTGCCACTAAAGACCTGAAGTGGGGAAATGAGGTTGTTCCTGCCAGGATGGTTCACCTGGCAACATTGAATACCCTAAAGAGCTACGGGAAGGTTATAGGTACAGAAGAATTTATTAAGGAATAACAGCTCAAATTAAACCCTATACTTGCAAGGTTAAAATAATTGATCGCTAATCTGAGTTTAAACCTTGAGATTCAAACTAGCTTTCAACAATCACAACCTTCTCAATTTTATCCCCAGCTTTTATGGCATCTATTACTTCCAGACCTTCGTAAACTTTACCAAAGCAGGTATGTTGTCTATCTAAATGCTGGGTGTTTTGTCTTCCGTGGCAAATAAAGAATTGTGAACCTCCGGTGTTTCTACCTGCATGAGCCATTGAAAGCACTCCACGATCATGGTACTGATTATTGCCGGTTAGTTCACAATCAATTTTGTAACCCGGGCCACCAGTGCCAACCCTGGGATTGCCCATATCCCTTGAGAAAGGGCATCCACCTTGAATAACAAAGTTAGGAATCACCCGATGAAACGCCAGCCCATCATAAAATCCCTCCCTGGCTAGTTTAACAAAGTTTGCAACCGTATTTGGAGCATCGTCTTCGTAGAAGTTGACCTTCATAACCCCTTTGGCAGTGTGTATTTCGGCAGTTCTCATAATTTTTTTATTATGCTGGCAAAATTAGAATAATCATTAATATAATAAGGTAAACTAACAATTAAAATTGAAGTTAACCTGTTATTCTGTTAATATTTAATTATTTAGATGATTGTTTGGCAATTTATTCCGAACTTAATATCAAGAATAAAATTTTGGGTTGATTATACATTTTTTATTTGACGAAAGGGTGACAAAAATCAACTACTATATTTATAAGCGAATACTTTAAAAATTAACTTTAAAGTTCCAAAAATTCCTTTTTGGGCATCAGAGGTTTTTGTGTTTAAATTTAAATTGCTTATAAGCAACAGATTACGAAAAGCATATAAAGTAGATGATTTTTTTGAGCGAAATTTTTAATAAAATAAAAAGGGGTTTTAGCTATATTTTTTCAGAGGATGAAAATCTCACGCTCGAGAATCGTTTATACATTTCTGCCCTGCTGGTTGGAATTCTGATAAGTGCCTTAGCGGCGGTTATCGTTTTTATTATCAGCCCAACAAAGATTGCCTTTATTGCAAATATTACACTATTCTGTTCACTGATTGTAATTTACTGGTTTGCGAAGTTCCGAAAGATCACGGAACCCTTTAAGATGCCCATAATTATCATCGCTTTTTTTGGGATTGCAACAATTTGGGTTTTTGATGGAGGAATGGACGGACCTGACATGATGATTGCACTGGTTATTCTTATGCTTGCGCTGATAATTGCACCTAACAGGTATAAAAAATTTATTATTTCTCTTTTTCTTTCCCTTATTATTACAATATACCTGATTGAACGGATAAGGCCCGATTTAATAGTTAAAATCCCCTCTGCTTCCGGTAAATGGTTTGATAGCTTTTTGACTGCTATTTACTGTTCGGTTTTTATATATTTGATTATTCAGTTTATGCACAGGCATTACTCCCTTGAAAAGAATAAAGCTGAAGCAAACGAAACCAAATTCCGGAACTACCTGGAGAGTGCACCGGATGCTGTTTTTGTAGTGAACTCAGAAGGACTTCTTATAGAGGTAAATACGGCTGCCTGTCGGTTATTAGGCTATACCAAAGAGGAGTTGCACTTTAAAAGCGTTTTAAAAATATTTGGGCAAGGTGAAAGTGAAAAGTTTGTGCAAGCATTTACAGCCTTAAACAAAACAGGTAATTTTTCCAGCGAAATCACCCTGGTAAGGGAAAATGGCTCTACGCTGATTGGTTTGCTAGAAGCAGTGAAAATTGGAAATAATCAGTACCTTGGTTTTGTAAAGGATATTACCGAGCGCAAGAAAGTACAGGATGAAATGTACGCATTAAATTCCCGCTTAAAGGAACTCAACTACGACAAAGACCGATTTATTGCAATCCTTGCACATGATTTGAAAAGCCCTTTCAATGCGCTATTGGGTTTATCTGAACTATTGGCAAATGAAGTTAAAAGTTATGATAAGGAAAGAGTTGAGCAATTTGCCATTAATATTCATAAATCAGCCCGTAAAACGTATGATTTACTTGATGATTTACTGATGTGGACCCAGGCAAAATCGGGCAAACTCCCTTTTAATCCTCAAGTATTGAATTTTTGGTCTGTTTGCAATGATGTTCTTGATATATTTCAACCTGCCGCACAAGAAAAATCAATCAATATATACCTTAATGCGGATAAAAATTTAAGTTTATACGGAGATCCTGAAATGCTAAAAACCATATTAAGAAACCTGATATCGAATGCAATTAAGTTTTCTTTTAGAGGTGGTTCAATTAGTATTTCAGCAGAGAAAGACAAAAAAAATGCAGTTGTAACCGTATCCGACAATGGGGTAGGGATACAGCCAGATGTGATGACCAAACTCTTTGATACCTATCAGTTTCATTCTGCTGATGGAACCAGCGGTGAGAAAGGTACCGGGCTAGGGCTGATTTTATGTAAGGAGTTTGTTGAAAAGCATGGCGGGAAAATATGGGTTGAGCAGAATATTGAAAATGGAAGTAGTTTCAAAATCTCAATTCCTTTGTTGGATAGTTAAAGAGTTACCTATCATATTACTAAAACACACCCCACATTATTTTTTAAACTTCCAACATTCCTTATTATATTATGCCATCGTTTCTCATAATGATCTCAATTATTTGTTTTTATATTATGAGGATTTAGCTGGTTTTTATATATTCTCAAATCCATAGTAAATTAGGATCAGATTCAAATAAACAAAGGGGACTCCAGATCGGAATCCCCTTAATTGAAAAAAATATATAAAGGTTTGGTTTAGGGTAGAGTTTATTCCTCGTCCTGTTCTGCTTCGTAAGCCTTGAGTAATTTATCCTGAACATCGGCGGGAACCTGCTCATAAGCAGCAAACTTCATGTTGTATGTTGCACGTCCGCTGGTTAATGAAGACAGGGCTGTAGAATATTTGTTCATTTCAGCAAGAGGTACTCTTGCATTGATAATCTCAAAACCTTTATCGCTTCCCATACCCATAATAATTGCACGACGGTTCTGCAGGTCGCTCATGACATCGCCCATTCTGTCGGAAGGAACAAGTACCTCAACATCGTAAACTGGCTCCATGATCTTTGGACCGGCCTCTTTAAAAGCTGTTTTAAACGCATTGCGTCCTGCCAGCCTGAAAGAAATTTCGTTAGAATCTACCGGGTGCATTTTGCCATCATAAACTGCAACACGGATATCGCGGGCGTATGAACCTGTTAAAGGTCCTTGCTCCATCTTTTCCATTATTCCCTTAAGGATTGCGGGTAAAAATCTGGCATCAATAGCACCTCCTACAATGCAGTTATAAAAAACCAATTTGCCGCCCCAATCTAAGGCTATCTCGTCAGTTCCTCTAACGCTAATGTTGATATCCTTTCCTCCAATTTTATACTGTTTGGGAGCAGGAGCCCCTTCCACATGTGGTTCGATAACTATGTGCACCTCACCAAACTGTCCGGCTCCGCCAGATTGTTTCTTGTGGCGGTAATCAGCAGCTGCAATTTTGGTGATTGTTTCACGGTAAGGAATCCGGGGTGGCAAAAACTCAACATCAATTTTGTTGAGATGTGAGATATGCCATTTCAATATGTTCAGGTGATGTTCACCCTGACCGGAAACAATGATTTGGCGTAGCTCTTTTGAATGTTCTACAATAATTGTTGGATCCTCCTGATGCGCCCTGTTCAGCAATTCACCCATCTTTTCAGTATCCGATTCATTCTTTGCCTTGATCGCAGTTCGGAATTTGGAGTTGGGGAATACCATTGTTTCATATTTGATATCAAGACCAGATGAGCAAAGTGTATGATTGGTTTTGGTGTTTTTCAGCTTAACTGTTGCCCCAATATCTCCAGCAACGAGCTCTGTCACCTTATTGCGGGTTTTCCCTGCTACCACAAAAAGTTGTGCAATGCGTTCCTTGGTATCGTTATTGCTGTTTATGAGGTCACTACCTTCGGTGAGTTTTCCTGACATCACCCTAAAGTAGTTGATTTCTCCGATATGCTGTTCTACTGATGATTTGAAAACAAAAAGGGAAGTTGGGGCATTCACATCGCATTTAACATCTTTGTTTTCAAGGTTTTTGAGCATAGGCGCGTCAGCTGGTCCCGGTGCAATGTTGATGATAAACTCCATAAGCCGTTTGACCCCAATATTTCGTTTAGCAGAGGTACAGAATACTGGGAAAATGCTACGGGAAAGTAACCCGGCAGATAAACCTTTGCGCATCTCATCTTCACTAAGGCTGCCCTGTTCAAAAAATTTCTCCATCAGCGATTCATCGTTCTCGGCTGCTGCTTCAACCAGCTTGTTATGTAGTTCTGTTGCCCTGTCCATTTCTTCGGCCGGGATAGGAAGATCTTCCCTTATTCCGGTATCGCCTTTAAATTTGTACATTTTCATGGTAAGCACATCAACAAATGAATCGAATCCAGTACCCGGATTTAATGGGTATTGAATTAGCATTACCTTGTTGCCAAAGCTTTGTTTTAACGACTCGAGAGATTGCTCGAAGTTGGCTTTTTCCTGATCGAACTGGTTTAGTGCAATCATCATCGGCTTATGCATTCTTTCTGCATGACGGTTAAAGATTTCAGTTCCAACCTCCACTCCGTACTGGGAGTTAACCACCATGACAACCGAATCAGTCGGGTACATTGCCGAAATAACGCCTCCAACAAAATCATCTGAGCCAGGTGTATCAATAAAATTTAACTTATGATCCATGAACTCAGTGTAAAGGATTGTTGAAAATATCGAACGCTGGTTTTGTTGCTCTATTTCCGAATAATCAGAAACTGTATTTTTACCTTCGATAGTCCCCTTTCGTTCAATTACTTTGCCCTCAAACATCATAGCTTCGGCCAGGATGGTTTTTCCTGAGCCGGTATTCCCAATCAGGGCCACATTCTTAATTTGATTTGTATTATAAGTTTTCATCCTAACTATTTGGTTTAATTATTCTATTCAGTTCAACTTAAGATCATCAAACTTTAGCAGAGATACCATATAATAATAAAGGTATAAGTGCAATCGGAAAGTGACCCCGTTTTTTTAAATCCCCCAAAAATAGAAAAATTTTGATATAAAAAGCGATTTAGCCAAAATAAGTAGTAAGAATTAGCATTTTATTAAAAGGGCACTAAATACAACTTCGAATAAGTGCTTACAGGTTATTTGTTTAAGTTTACTAATAGTTAGCTGGGTTTGAGACAACATGTTTAGTCCCCAAAAATTATCATTTTCTTATTTTCTTGGTTCACTTGTAATTTGATTTTATTAAGTTATCTTTGCGCGCTTTTTGATGAAAAGCCAAAAGGCTAGTTTACAGAAAAAAAGTAATGAAAAATTGGCGTATTTGAAAAAAACAAATACCTTTGCAACCCGTTTTATAAAACTTTTTTAATAACATTTAATAGTTTATATGCCTACAATTCAGCAACTAGTAAGAAAAGGAAGGTCTAAGTTGATTGACAAAAGTAAAGCGCCAGCGCTTGATGCTTGTCCACAAAGACGCGGGGTATGTGTACGTGTGTACACCACTACTCCTAAAAAGCCAAATTCGGCTATGAGAAAGGTTGCCAGGGTTAGACTTACCAACGGTAAAGAGGTAAATGCCTACATTCCTGGAGAAGGACACAATCTTCAAGAGCACTCCATTGTGCTTATTCGTGGTGGCAGGGTGAAAGATTTGCCCGGTGTACGTTACCATCTTATCCGCGGTACACTCGATGCATCCGGAGTTGAAGGACGCAATCAGCGTCGTTCTAAATACGGTACAAAGAGACCTAAGAAAAAATAAGTTAACATCTTGAAGATTTACAGCAATGAGAAAATCAAAACCAAAAAAGCGAATTATTTTACCAGACCCTAAGTTTGGCGATACGTTGGTTACTCGTTTTGTGAATAACCTTATGCTAAAAGGGAAAAAGAGTACAGCATTCAATATTTTTTACGATGCACTCGAGATTGTTGGTAACAAAATGAAGGACTCTGAGAAGACTCCTCTTGATATATGGAAAAAGGCCCTCGAGAATATCACCCCACAGGTTGAGGTGAAAAGCCGCAGGGTAGGAGGCGCTACATTCCAGGTACCAATGGAAGTTCGCCCCGATCGCAAAATTTCCCTATCAATGAAAAACATGATCCTTTTTTCGCGCAAACGTACCGGTAAAGGTATGAGCGATAAGCTGGCTGCCGAGATTATGGCTGCTTATAACGAGGAAGGTGGGGCTTTCAAGAGGAAAGAAGATATGCACAAAATGGCCGAAGCCAACAAGGCATTCGCCCATTTTCGTTTTTAATTATTGAATCCACCGAAAAGCAAGAGGATAAAAGAGGATGAGCAGGGATTTGCGGTTTACCCGAAATATTGGAATCATGGCACACATTGACGCCGGTAAAACAACAACTACCGAGCGTATTCTATTTTACACGGGTAAAACACATAAGATAGGTGAGGTTCACGATGGTGCTGCCACTATGGACTGGATGGTTCAGGAGCAGGAGAGGGGTATTACAATCACTTCAGCAGCAACCACTACTTACTGGAAATATAACGAACAACAATACCAGGTAAATATCATAGATACACCCGGCCACGTTGACTTTACTGTTGAGGTGGAACGATCACTTCGGGTTCTTGATGGAACAATTGCAACCTTTTGTGCTGTTGGAGGAGTTGAACCCCAGAGTGAGACTGTTTGGCGTCAAGCTGATAAATACGGAGTACCAAAGATTGCTTTCGTCAATAAGATGGATCGGGTTGGTGCAGATTTCCTTTCTGTTGTGAACCAGATAAAGGAAAAGTTGGGCGCAAACCCAATTCCCATTCAGCTTCCAATTGGGGCGGAAGATAATTTTATAGGGGTTGTTGATCTGATTGAAAACAAAGCAGTTATCTGGTTTGATGATCCTCAAACAAAAACGGTGAACTACCGTTACGAGGATATACCTGCAAACATGAAAAAGGAGGCAGCCGAATACAGGGAAAAGTTGATGGAGGCTGTCGCAGGGTTTAACGATCATCTCCTGGAACGTTTTTTTGAGGATCCCGATTCCATTACCAAGGGAGAAATATTAGAAACAATCAGGAAAGCAACCATAGAAATGTCAATTATTCCCGTTCTATGTGGTGCTTCATTCAAGAATAAAGGTGTTCAGCAGCTGCTGGATGCAGTAATTGCATTTCTCCCCAGCCCGTTAGATAAAGGAGCTGTTAAAGGGATCAATCCATATACCGATAAGGAGGAGATTCGTAAACCTGAAGCCACTCAGCCTTTCTGCGGGTTGGCATTCAAAATTGCAACAGACCCTTATGTTGGGCGGCTGGCATTTATCAGAATTTACTCTGGTAAACTTGATAGCGGCAGCTATTTATACAATACCCGTAGCGGCAAAAAAGAAAGAATCAGCCGTTTATACCAGATGCATGCCAACAAGCAAAATCCAATTGATGTTTGTGAAGCTGGCGATATCTGTGCAGCAGTCGGATTTAAAGATTTACGTACCGGCGATACTGTTTGCGATGAAAAACACCCCATTGCACTCGAATCAATGACGTTCCCCGAACCGGTAATTGGAATTGCCGTTGAGCCCAAAACCCAAAAAGATATTGATAAGCTTGGCATGTCACTAAGTAAACTTGCCGAAGAAGATCCCACTTTTAGGGTTAAGACCGATGAGGATAGCGGTCAGACGATTATCAGCGGAATGGGTGAGTTACACCTTGAAATCATTGTTGACCGGTTAAGGCGCGAGTTCAATGTAGATATTAACCAGGGAGCACCCCAAGTAGCATATAAGGAAACCATCACTACTTCGGTTGAACACCGCGAAGTGTTTAAGAAACAAACCGGTGGTAGGGGAAAATTTGCCGATATCATTTTCGAAATTGGCCCTGCCGATGAAGGTGTATCGGGGTTGCAATTTATCAATGATGTGAAAGGCGGGAACATTCCACGTGAATATATCCCATCGGTTGAGAAAGGTTTTGCAACAGCCATGAAGAACGGTGTTCTTGCAGGGTATGCAATGCCAAGCATGAAGGTAATATTAAAGGATGGTTCATACCATCCTGTCGATTCCGATTCGCTTTCATTTGAAATAGCAGCCCGTCAGGCATTCCGCCATGTTTGTCCAAAAGCAAACCCGGTACTGCTTGAACCTATTATGGCTGTTGAGGTAGTTACGCCAGAGGAGTATATGGGTGATGTAATCGGCGATTTTAACCGTCGTCGTGGACAAATCACCGGAATGGAATCGAAAGGTGGAGCAAGGGTAATAAAAGCTAAAGTGCCTTTAGCTGAGCAGTTTGGTTATGTAACCGTACTTCGTACATTAACCTCCGGCAGAGCAACATCAACCATGGAATTTTCACATTACGCTGAAGTTCCTGCAAACATAGCAAAAACCATTGTTGATGCGGCACGTGGGAAAACAGATAAAGATTTAGAATAACAAATACAATTTTTACTAAGTACAATGAGTCAGAAAATCAGAATTAAGCTGAAATCGTACGACCACAACCTGGTTGACAAATCTGCTGAAAAGATTGTCAAGACCGTTAAGGCTACAGGCGCTGTGGTAAGCGGCCCGATCCCGCTTCCTACACACAAGCGGATTTTTACGGTGAACCGTGCAACATTTGTGAACAAAAAATCGAGGGAGCAGTTTGAGCTCAGCTCGTATAAGCGTTTACTCGACATCTACAGCTCCACCCCGAAGACCATCGATGCGTTGATGAAGCTCGAACTTCCAAGTGGAGTCGAAGTAGAAATTAAAGTATGAGTGTGATTAACTAATTGAAAAAGCAATGCCAGCAGGATTAATTGGACGCAAAATCGGAATGACTTCCGTGTTTGGTGCTGATGGGAAAAACATCCCATGCACCGTTATTGAGGCTGGTCCATGCGTTGTTACTCAGGTCAAAACAGCTGAAAATGATGGCTACAACGCCATTCAGCTTGCTTTTGATGATAAGAAAGAGAAGCATACCAGCAAGCCGTTGTTGGGCCATTTTAAAAAGGCCAACACTACCCCGAAGCGCAAGATAGTTGAGTTCAGAGACTGGAACAACTATCAGCTTGGCGATGTTATTACTGTTGACATATTCAACGATGACCGTTGGGTTGATGTAACAGGTATTACAAAAGGTAAAGGATTTCAAGGTGTTGTTAAACGTCACGGTTTTAGCGGTGTTGGTGGGCAAACCCACGGTCAACATAACCGCTTACGTGCCCCTGGTTCTATGGGCGCATCCTCTTTTCCATCCAGGGTTTTCCCCGGGAAAAGATTAGCAGGCCGGACTGGTAACGATCGGGTTAAAATAGTTAACCTCCGTGTATTAAAGGTTATACCTGAAAACAACCTCCTTTTGGTGAAAGGTTCTATACCAGGTGCTAAAGGTTCTTACTTAATTATTGAGAAATAATGGAGATCAACGTATTAGACATAGCTGGGAAGGAAACCGGGAGAAAAGTTGAACTCAACGACAGCATTTTTGCCATTGAGCCCAACGATCACGCAATTTATCTTGACGTTAAGCAATACCTGGCCAATCAGCGTCAGGGTACGCATAAATCAAAAGAGCGTAACGAAGTATCCGGGAGTACCCGCAAGCTTAAAAAGCAAAAAGGAACTGGTACCGCTCGTGCAGGGAGTATTAAATCTCCCCTATTCCGTGGTGGCGGCCGTGTATTTGGACCCCAACCCCGCGATTACAGCTTTAAGCTGAATAAAAAGCTGAAACAGCTGGCACGTAAAAGCGCTTTAACATATAAAGCTCGTGAGAATGCTATTGTGGTGATTGAGGACATCAACCTGGATGCCCCTAAAACCAAAGAGTTTGTATCAATGTGCAGAAATCTGAACATCGACAATAAAAAGTCTTTGTTTGTGCTGGGTGAAACAAATAAAAATATATATTTGTCATCCAGAAATTTACAGAAACAGAGAGTTGTATTAGCTTCATCATTAAACACTTATGAAGTTTTAGACGCAAAAGCTCTGGTGTTTACCGAGAGTTCTGTGGATATTCTGCATAAAATGTTTAAAGTATCATAAACTATCGAGCGATGAACATTTTAATTAAGCCGATTGTAACCGAAAAGATGGAGCGCCTGAGCGACAAGTTGAACCAATATGGTTTTGTTGTTGATAAAAGAGCGAATAAGTTACAGATTAAAAAGGCTGTAGAGGAACTATACGGTGTTAACGTTGATTCGATTAACACTATGCGATACGGTGGAAAAGTTAAAACCCGCTATACCCGCTCTGGGTATATTGCTGGTCGTACAAACAGCTACAAAAAAGCCGTAGTTACGCTGAAAGAAGGAGAGAAGATTGATTTTTATAGCAACATTTAAAGAAAATGGCTGTAAGGAAATTAAAACCTGTTACACCAGGACAGAGACATAGAATTGTAGGTGCATTCGACGATATAACCACTTCTACACCTGAAAAATCGTTGCTTCGTCCCCTGAAAAAAACTGGCGGTAGAAACAACCAGGGTAAAATGACCATGCGGTATATCGGGGGCGGCCATAAGCGCAGATACAGGCTTATCGATTTTGCACGTGAACGCGAAGGCGTTGAAGCAGTTGTAAAAACCATTGAGTATGATCCCAATCGCACTGCACGTATTGCGTTGGTTGAATATAGCGATGGCGAAAAACGTTATGTTGTTGCTCCTACAGGCCTCAAAGTTGGCCAAACTATTATGTCTGGTAAAGGCGTTGCCCCTGAAATCGGCAACACGTTGTACTTATCGGAGATTCCCCTTGGAACCTTGATCCACAATATTGAACTTAGACCCGGGCAGGGCGGTATTATGGCACGCAGTGCAGGTTCTTATGCCCAACTCCTGGCTCGTGAAGGGAAATATGCGATCATCAAGTTACCCAGTGGTGAAACCCGAATGATACTCACTGAATGCAAAGCAACTGTAGGTACTGTTTCAAACTCAGATCATGCTTTGGAGAAATCTGGTAAAGCCGGTCGTTCACGGTGGCTTGGCCGTCGCCCAAGAAACAGGGGTGTAGCTATGAACCCTGTTGATCACCCAATGGGTGGTGGCGAAGGTAGAGCTTCTGGAGGTCACCCACGCTCACGCAAAGGTATTCCTGCAAAGGGCTACAAGACGCGCTCCAAAAAGAAGCTATCGAGCAAATTCATTATTGAACGTCGGAAAAAGTAATTAGCTAAAAAGAGAGAAGTATGAGTCGTTCACTAAAAAAAGGTCCTTTTATCGACTATAAGTTGGAGAAACGAGTTGTTGATATGAACTCGGCCAACAAGAAAACGGTTATTAAAACCTGGTCGAGAAGATCGATGATATCACCCGACTTTGTTGGACACACCATAGCAGTTCACAACGGGAATAAGTTTATTCCGGTTTATGTTACTGAAAACATGGTAGGTCATAAGCTTGGAGAATTTGCTCCAACACGAACCTTCCGTGGTCATGCTGGTAACAAAAAGAAATAAGTGAATTGAATAAAAAGAGATAAAGCAATGGGTGCAAGAAAACATATGATGGCCAATAGGCTAAAGGAGGAGAGAAAAACCAAGGCTTTTGCCATACTACGCAATTGCCCGTCGTCTCCCCGAAAAATGCGCTTAGTAGTAGATATGATACGTGGCAAAGAGGTTAACACCGCCCTTAATATACTTAAGTTTACACCTAAAGAAGCCGCCAATAAAGTTGAAAAACTGCTTTTATCGGCAGTTGCCAACTGGCAGGCAAAAAACGAAGGCGTACGAATTGAGGATGCAAACCTATTTGTAAAGGAAATTTTTGTTGACGAAGGTCGCATGCTAAAACGAATCAGAACCGCCCCACAAGGACGTGCTCACAGAATTCGTAAGCGTTCAAACCACGTAACAGTTGTAGTAGATAGTGCAGTTAATAATGATTCTCAAAACAATAACAGCTAGATGGGACAAAAAGTTAATCCGATAGGAAACAGATTAGGAATCATCAAAGGATGGGATTCCAACTGGTACGGTGGAAACAGCTATTCTCAGAAGCTTGTTGAAGACAGCAAAATACGCGAGTACCTCAATGCCAGATTGGCTAAGGCCAGCCTTTCCAAAATAGTTATTGAGCGTACGCTTAAGCTAATCACTGTCACCGTACATACCGCCCGCCCGGGGATTATAATCGGGAAGGGAGGTCAAGAGGTTGATAAGCTTAAGGAGGAACTTAAGAATATCACCAAGAAAGAGGTGCAAATCAACATCTACGAAGTTAAACGTCCTGAATTAGATGCTGTTATAGTTGGTAGTAACATTGCCCGTCAGGTTGAAGGAAGAATTTCATATCGCCGTGCCATAAAAATGGCTATAGCTTCAACCATCAGAATGGGAGCAGAGGGCATAAAGGTTCAGATTTCCGGACGCCTTGGTGGTGCTGAAATGGCACGTTCCGAAACGTATAAGGAAGGTAGAATCCCCCTGCACACATTCCGTGCAGATATTGACTATGCCCTTGCCGAAGCCCATACCAAAGTTGGTTTAATCGGAATCAAGGTTTGGATATGCAACGGCGAAGTGTACGGTAAAAGGGATTTATCGCCAAATCTGGGTGTAGGATCATCAAATCCAACTCCACATGGACACGGTGGTAACGCAGGAGGGAAACCTCGTGGAAACCGAAAAAAGAAAAAATAGGTTAAAGCATTAAAAAAGTTTAGAAATGTTACAACCAAAGAAAACGAAATTTCGCAGGCAGCAAAAAGGCAAAATGAAAGGGAATGCCCAGAGGGGTCACCAGTTGGCATTCGGATCATTTGGAATAAAAGCCATGGAGGCGAGCTGGATCACTGGCCGCCAGATTGAAGCTGCCCGTCAGGCAGTGACCCGTTATATGAAACGTGAAGGTCAGATATGGATCAGAATATTTCCCGATAAGCCCATTACCAAAAAACCAGCGGAAGTTCGTATGGGTAAAGGTAAAGGAGCTCCCGAGGGATTTGTTGCCCCTGTAACTCCAGGCCGTATTCTTATTGAAGCAGATGGAGTGCCATTTGAAGTTGCAAAGGAAGCACTACGCTTAGCAGCACAGAAACTTCCGATTTCGACAAAATTTATTGTGCGCAACGATTTTACTGAATCTACAATATAATCAGCCATGAAGACAGGAGAGATCAGAGAAATGACCGAGAAGGAGATTGTGGAACGAATTGAGACCGAGAGCTCACAGCTGTTGAAGCTGAGGCTTAATCATGCCGTTTCGCCCCTTGATAATAATATGAAAATTAAGGAAACCCGCAAGAATATAGCCAGGCTAAAAACTATACTAAGCGAGCGGATACTTAATGAGAAAAAGAAAAGCTAAGAAACGATGGAAGAGATTACCAGAAACCTTCGTAAGGAAAGAATAGGGATTGTGGTTAGCAACAAGATGCAAAAATCTGTGGTTGTTGCTGTTAAACGTAAAGTTAAACACCCTATTTACGGAAAATACGTGAACAGAACCACCAAGTTCTATGCTCACGATGAGGAAAATACCTGCAACGTAGGCGATGTTGTCAGAATTATGGAGACACGGCCCTTGAGCAAAACCAAGTGCTGGAGATTAGTAGAAATTATTGAAAGAGCTAAGTAATCATGATACAACAGGAAAGTCGTTTAATAGTTGCTGATAACAGCGGAGCAAAGGAAGTGCTTTGCATCCGTGTTCTTGGCGGTACCGCCAAGCGCTATGCCCGTATCGGCGATAAGATAGTTGTTACCGTTAAAAGTGCAATGCCAGGTGGAGAAATTAAAAAGGGTACTGTTACCAAAGCGGTTGTAGTTCGTACCAAAAAAGAGCTACGCAGACCCGATGGTTCATACATCCGATTTGATGACAATGCATGTGTATTGTTAAACCCACAAGGCGAGATTCGTGGTACACGTATTTTTGGCCCGGTAGCAAGAGAACTACGTGACAACTACATGAAAATTGTTTCACTGGCACCAGAGGTGTTATAACTTGTAAATTATTTTACCAATGGCAAGTAAGCTACATATAAAGAAAGGGGACACTGTTTTTGTCAATGCTGGCGAAGACAAGGGAAAACAAGGGAAAGTGCTGCGGGTTCTTGTAAAAGAGAAACGGGCACTTGTTGAAGGTATAAACATGGTTTCCAAACATACCAAACCCAACACCAAATACCCACAGGGTGGGATTATTAAAAAAGAAGCCCCGATTCATATTTCAAACCTAATGCCGCTTGATCCGGCATCGGGGAAACCGACCCGTATCGGGCGCCGGTTAAATGAAAAAGGAAAACTAGTGCGATATTCTAAAAAATCAGGAGAGGAGATTAAGTAATGGAATACGTACCCAACTTAAAGAGAAAATATAAAGAAGAGATTGTACCCGCTCTAATGAAGGAGTTTGGATACACCAGCGTGATGCAAGTTCCCAAACTTGAGAAAATTATCATCAACCAGGGAGTTGGCCAGGCCGTAGCTGATAAGAAGATTATTGAGAACGCTCAGGCTGAACTTACTCAAATTGCTGGTCAGAAGGTTATTCAGACTATGTCGCGGAAAGACATCTCCAACTTTAAACTTCGTAAGAATGTACCCATAGGCCTAAAGGTGACTTTACGCCGCGAGAGGATGTACGAATTTCTGGAGAGGTTAATCAACGTTTCTTTGCCTCGCATTCGCGATTTCAAGGGAATCAACGACAAGCTGGATGGTCGTGGTAACTATACCCTCGGCATTCAGGAGCAGATTATCTTCCCAGAGATTGATATTGATAAAATCAACAAGATCCTCGGCATGGAGATAACTTTTGTTACCTCCACTGATAACGACGAAGAGGCATACGCATTACTTCGTGAATTTGGTTTACCTTTTAAAAACGCTAAAAAGAACTAGTGTATGGCAAAAGAGTCAATGAAAGCTCGCGAAGTCAGGCGCGCAAAACTAGTAGCAAAATACGCTGAGAAGCGTGCCCAGCTTAAAGCTGATGGTGATTATATAGGGTTGCAAAAATTACCTCGTAATTCCAACCCAATTCGACTAAGAAACCGCTGCCTGTTGACCGGAAGGCCAAGGGGCTACATGCGCCAGTTTGGTATTAGCCGGATCACATTCAGAGAAATGGCTTCAAAGGGATTAATCCCTGGTATTAAAAAAGCTAGTTGGTAAAACTTAAAATATAATTAGAAAATGATTACCGACCCAATCGCAGATTATCTAAGCCGTGTACGCAATGCCGTAATGGCAAACCACAGGGTAGTAGAAATACCTGCATCAAATCTTAAGAAAGATATCACCCGGATTCTTTTTGAAAAAGGGTACATTACCAATTATAAAATTGAGGAGGATGGGAAGCAGGGGCTGATTAAGATTGCACTTAAGTATCACCCCGAAACAAAAAAGTGTGCCATCAAGCACCTTGAACGTGTTAGCCGTCCAGGACTTAGAAAATATATTGGTAACGACGAGTTACCGCGCGTACTAAATGGTTTAGGCATTGCCATAATAAGCACCTCACAAGGTGTTATGACTGACAAAGAGGCCAGAACCAAAAAGGTAGGCGGGGAAGTGCTTTGTTATGTTTATTAATCAATTTAATAGTTTAATCAATGTCTAGGATCGGAAAAAAACCTGTAAACTTACCACAGGGTGTAAGCGTTAAAGTTAGCGCTGATAATGTGGTAAGCGTAAAAGGCCCTCTGGGTGAGTTATCCCAGAAAATTGACCCAGACATCACCATCAACTTGGAGGGAAATACTGTTGTTCTCACCAGACCAACAGATCAAAAACGTCATCGTTCGTTGCACGGGTTATACCGTTCGCTGATTAACAATATGGTGGTCGGCGTTTCAACCGGATGGGAAATCCAACAAGAGCTGGTAGGTGTCGGTTATAAGGCCGAAGCCAAAGGGCAAGTGCTTGAGCTAAGCCTTGGCTATTCACATGATATCCATTTTCAGCTTCCCCCTGAAGTTAAGGTTGAAGCAAAAACCGAACGTAGGGGTAATCCTACTATTACACTTCGCAGTATCGATAAACAGCTTATCGGAATGGTTGCTGCTAAAATTCGCTCGTTCAGGAAACCAGAACCATACAAGGGTAAGGGTATTAAATTCGTTGGCGAGAATCTTCGTAGAAAAGCTGGTAAATCAGCAAGTGTATAACCTGTAAAAACCGTTAGACTATGGCTTTAACTAAATCAGAGAGAAGACTCCGAATCAAAAGGAGAATCCGCAAAAGGTTAACCGGCACAGCCGAAAGACCCCGTTTATCTGTTTTCAGGAGTAATACAGAGATATACGCCCAGTTTGTTGACGATACCAAAGGAGTTACGTTAGCATCAGCCTCATCGCTTGCCAAGGAAGTGGCTGAAAAAACAAAAATTACTAAAACTGAACAAGCTCGTCTTGTTGGACAACTTGCAGCTAAGATGGCTATTGAGAAAGGTATAACCCAAGTGGTGTTTGACCGCGGAGGCTACCTCTATCATGGTCGGGTAAAAGCGTTAGCTGATGCAGCAAGAGAAGGCGGTCTTAAATTCTAGTAGATATGTCAGCAAATACAAATATACGTAGAGTAAAATCCAGCGACCTTGAACTAAAGGACAGGCTGGTTAGCATACAGCGTGTAACCAAAGTGACCAAAGGTGGTCGTACATTCAGCTTCTCAGCAATTGTTGTTGTAGGGAATGAGAGTGGTATAGTTGGTTACGGGCTAGGTAAGGCAAGTGAAGTAACTACCGCTATATCAAAAGGGATTGAGGATGCTAAGAAAAACCTGGTAAAAGTGCCGGTGTTCAAGGGCACAATTCCCCACGAGCAGATTGCTAAATATGGTGGAGCGAAAGTATTTATTAAACCTGCATCACATGGTACTGGTGTAAAGGCCGGAGGTGCTATGCGCGCAGTACTTGAAAGTGTTGGTGTAACCGATGTGTTAGCAAAATCCAAGGGATCATCAAACCCTCACAACCTGGTTAAGGCCACTGTTATGGCTTTGCTTGAGTTAAGGGATGCCCATACAATTGCTGATCATCGTGGTGTACCTATGAATAAAGTTTTTAACGGTTAGATACAAGAAGCTATGGCAAAGGTTAAAATTACCCAAATCAGGAGTAAGAACGGGAGTTCGAAGCGTCAGCGTGCCACTCTTGAATCGTTAGGACTTAGGCGTATAAATCATACTGTTGAGAAAGAAGGAACTCCGGAAATTCTTGGTATGATTGAGAAGGTAAGACACCTGCTACGCGTTGAATAAATTTTGCAGAACTAAATTAATGCAATTTGGCTATGGATTTAAGTAAACTAAAACCCGCAAAGGGATCAACCCATCACGAGAAAAGAATTGGCCGCGGCCAAGGTTCTGGCCATGGAGGTACTTCTACCAGAGGGCATAAAGGCGCCCAATCGCGTTCTGGGTATTCTCATAAAAGGAATTTTGAAGGTGGACAAATGCCTTTACAGCGACGCCTCCCCAAATACGGGTTCAATAATATATTCAGAAAAGAATATAAGGCTATCAATATTAGTGTTTTACAAGCGCTGGCAGATAAGCAGGGCGTTTCAACCATTGATGTTAATACTTTAGTTGAAGCTGGACTGGCCTCTAAGAACGATTTCATCAAGATCTTAGGGAATGGCACCTTAACCAGCAAAATAGATGTTAAGGCGCATGCTTTTTCCAAGAAGGCAATTGAAGCAATTGAGTCATTACAAGGAACAGCAGTAAAACTATAGTTCAATGAAAGCTTTTATTGAAACCCTAAAGAATATTTATAAAATAGAGGATTTGCGTAAGCGAATCTTCTACACTCTTGGAATTATATTAATTTACCGTTTAGGCAGCTATGTAGTATTGCCCGGTGTGGATCCCAATCAGCTGGGTGCCCTATCAAGACAAACCCAGGATGGATTGTTGGGATTGCTGGATATGTTCTCTGGGGGTGCATTTCACAATGCATCTATTTTTGCATTAGGGATTATGCCTTACATTTCGGCCTCGATTATTGTTCAACTTTTAACCATTGCAATTCCCTACTTCCAACGGTTGCAAAAGGAAGGTGAAAGTGGACGCCGAAAGATAAACCAGATTACACGTTACCTAACCGTACTGGTTCTGGTATTACAAGCACCAGCCTATTTAGCAAACCTGCATGTTCAACTCCCTGAAAGTGCTTTCATTCAGAAAGGGATGTTCTTTACGGTATCATCAACCATCATCCTGATCTCAGGAACCATGTTTGTAATGTGGTTGGGTGAAAAGATTACCGATAAGGGAATTGGAAACGGGATCTCCTTAATCATTATGATCGGGATTATAGCCAGGTTACCTTTTGCCCTTGCGGCCGAATTTGTATCCAGGTTAGAGGAATTAACCGGTGGTATGGTTATGCTTTTAGTTGAAATGGTTATACTGTTTGTGATATTCATGTTCTCTATTCTTTTAATTCAGGGAACAAGAAGAATTCCTGTGCAATACGCAAAACGAATCGTTGGGAATAAACAGTATGGTGGGGTAAGACAGTACATCCCCTTAAAAATCAATGCTGCTGGTGTTATGCCAATCATTTTTGCCCAGGCACTAATGTTTATACCTATGCTTTTTGCCCGGTTTGAATCAACAAGCGGCATTGCAGCTGCCTTCAGGTTTACCGGTTTTTGGTATAACTTCACTTTTGCGTTGTTGATTATTGCATTTACCTATTTCTATACGGCAATCACCATAAATCCTACCCAGATGGCAGAAGATATGAAGAAGAACGGAGGATTTATACCGGGGGTTAAACCAGGGAGGAAGACTGTTGAATTCCTCGATAGTATCATGTCCAGGATAACATTGCCCGGATCTATATTTCTGGCAATAATTGCCATTCTCCCGGCATTTGCCCGGATAATAGGCGTAAACAACCAGTTTGCTCAGTTTTTTGGAGGTACATCGCTCTTAATTCTTGTGGGTGTTGTGCTTGATACTTTACAGCAAATAGAAAGCCATCTGCTGATGAGGCATTACGATGGGCTGATGAAGACCGGAAGGATAAAAGGGAGAGTAGGTTAATAAACCGAAATAATAGTTCTTTAAATAATGTTTTTAGCAAAGACGGAGGAAGAAATTGAACTATTAAGGCTAAATAACGATTTAGTATCGAGAACGTTAGCTGAAGTAGCAAAATTAATTCGTCCGGGTGTAACCACCCTCGAACTTGATAGACGAGCCGAGGAGTTTATCAGAGATAACGGGGCAATCCCGGGTTTTCTTGGATATAATGGTTACCCCAAAACTCTTTGCACATCTGTTAACAGTGCAGTTGTTCATGGTATTCCATCCTCATTTGTTCTTCGCGATGGGGATATCGTTTCAATTGATTGTGGAACCTTTATGCATGGGTATTATGGCGATTCGGCATACACCTTTATGGTTGGTGAAGTTTCACCCGAAGTGCAGCGGCTGCTTAAGGTTACACGAGAATGCTTGGAACTTGGAATTACCAAGGCAATTGACGGTGCAAGAGTTGGTGATGTCTCCTCCGTAATCCAGAATCATGCGGAAACCAATGGCTATTCAGTGGTTCGTGAACTTGTTGGACATGGAATAGGTAAACAGATGCACGAGAAACCTGAAGTGCCAAATTATGGAGCTCAAGGAAGGGGCCCCAAGTTGGTTGGCGGAATGGTAATTTGTATTGAACCCATGATTAATATGGGGACAAAGCAAATTTTCCAGGAAAGTGACGGATGGACAATAAAAACATCAGACGGGAAGCCATCAGCTCATTACGAGCTGGCGGTTGTAATAAGAAAAGGGAAAGCAGAAAGACTTTCAACCTTCAGGTATGTTGAAGAGGTTTTATACAATGTTTAAATTTAGGCGATAATGTCAAAGCAACCGGCAATTGAGAAAGACGGAACTATTATCGAAGCGCTATCCAACGCAATGTTTAGGGTAGAACTCGATAACGGCCATGTTATTACCGCTCATATCTCTGGGAAAATGAGAATGCATTACATTAAGATTCTCCCTGGTGATAAGGTTCGCGTTGAGATGTCGCCGTACGATTTAACAAAAGGTCGTATTACGTTTCGGTATAAATAAAAATTTAGTTAATACTGTGATAAGATGAAAGTAAGAGCATCTATAAAAAAGCGCAGCGCAGAATGTAAAATTGTTAAGCGCAAAGGGCGTTTGTACGTGATAAATAAAAAAAATCCGAAGTTTAAACAACGCCAAGGATAAATTTAGTTAACTTTGTACCCTAATTTTTTAAAGTGAAAATATGGCAAGAATCGTAGGAGTTGACCTGCCAAAGCACAAAAGGGGAGAGGTAGCCCTCACTTATATCTATGGAATAGGACGTAGCAATGCCCGAAAGATTTTAGATCAGGCAGGCATTCACTATGACGTAAAAGTTAAGGATTGGAATGATGAGAACATCAACGCCATCCGTTCTATTTTAAATGAAGGATATAAAGTTGAAGGTGAGCTTCGCTCTTCTGTACAGCTTAGCATAAAACGATTAATGGACATCGGATGCTATAGAGGTATCCGTCATCGACTTGGTTTACCTGTGAGAGGTCAAAGTACCAAGAATAACGCAAGAACCCGCAAGGGTCGTAAGAAAACTGTTGCCAACAAAAAGAAAGCTACTAAATAGGAAATAATTTATGGCAAAGAAGATAGGAACTGCTAAAAAGAAAGTAGTAAAAGTCGATCCGGTAGGACAGGCACACATTCATTCATCTTTCAACAACCTCATTGTATCAATGACAAATAGCACTGGTCAGGTAATTTCCTGGTCATCTGCCGGAAAGATGGGTTTTAAAGGTTCAAAAAAGAATACCCCTTACGCAGCACAAACTGCTGCATCGGATTGTGCTAAGGTTGCATTTGACCTTGGCCTCCGCAAAGTTAAGGTGTTTGTTAAGGGACCTGGTGCTGGTCGTGAATCTGCCATCCGCACAATCAACTCAGCAGGAATTGAAGTAACCGAGATAGTTGATGTAACCCCTATACCCCATAACGGCTGTCGCCCTCCAAAACGACGCAGGGTATAATTTTACATGTGTGGCATTAAATTATAACAAATAAAATAGTTGAATAATGGCAAGATATATTGGACCTAGTACTAAGATAGCCCGTAAATTCGGCGAACCCATTTTTGGGCCCGACAAACATTTGGAGAAAAAGAACTACCCTCCTGGTATGCACGGGGCTACCAAGAAAAGAAAAAAAATGTCTGAGTATGGAACTCAGCTTCAGGAAAAACAAAAGGCAAAGTTTATTTATGGCGTACTTGAACGTCAGTTTGAAAATACTTTTCACAAGGCCAGCCGCATGAAAGGCATAACCGGTGAAACTTTGCTTCAGCTGCTGGAATCAAGGCTCGACAATGTTGTATTCCGTTTAGGCATTGCCCAAACCAGAGCTGCTGCCCGTCAGATTGTAACACATCGCCACATTATGGTTAATGGCAAGGTGGTTAATATTCCATCTTACACCATTAAGCCCGGCGATATTGTTAGCGTTCGCGAGCGATCAAAATCGCTTGAGGTAATAACTGACGCACTCTCTTCTAACCGTCATACCAAGTTTTCATGGTTGGAATGGGACAAAGATTCTTTCACAGGGAAATTTTTAAATATCCCTGAACGAACTGAAATCCCTGAGAATATCAAGGAACAGCTAATTGTTGAACTTTACTCAAAGTAAAAAATACCACATGGCTATACTGGCATTTCAAAAACCCGATAAGGTTATTATGCTTGAATCTACCGAAACAACCGGTAAATTCGAGTTTCGTCCTCTTGAGCCAGGCTATGGTATCACGGTGGGCAATGCATTAAGGCGAATTTTGCTCTCTTCCCTGGAAGGGTATGCAATAACCTGGATCAAAATTTCTGGCGTTGATCATGAATTTACATCTATCCCTGGTGTTATGGAAGATGTAACTGAATTCATCCTCAACCTGAAACAGATTCGCTTTAAACGAGTTGTTGAAGGAATCGACAACGAAAAGGTGACCATAAACATCTCAGGACAAAACGAATTCAAGGCCGGATATCTGTCAAACTTTTTATCGAGCTTCAAGGTGCTAAACCCTGAGCTGGTAATCTGCAGGATGGATCCCGATGTAAAAATTGAAATTGAAGTTAACGTGAATAAGGGCAGAGGCTATGTTCCCGCAGAGGAGAATAAGCCTGAGGATGCTGTCTTTGGCATTATCCCCGTTGATTCCATTCACACCCCGGTTAAGAATGTTAAGTACTCAGTTGAGAACTATCGCGTTGAGCAAAAGACTGACTACGAGAAGCTGATCATTGAGATTGTCACCGACGGTTCAATTCATCCCAAGGATGCCCTCAAAGAGGCTGCTAAAATTCTGATCTACCATTTTATGCTTTTCTCTGATGAGAAAATTACCTTGGATTCAGATGACAAGTACGCTACCGATGAGTTTGACGAGGAAGTTCTCCACATGCGCCAGCTCTTAAAAACCAAGCTAGTGGATCTCGATCTATCCGTGAGAGCCCTTAACTGCTTGAAAGCCGCTGACGTTGAAACTCTTGGCGATTTGGTTAAATTTAACAAGAATGATTTGTTGAAATTCCGGAATTTCGGCAAGAAATCCCTTACCGAGCTTGAGGATTTACTTGAAGCAATGAATCTATCTTTTGGAATGGACATTACTAAGTATAAACTAGACAAGGAATAATTGCGATGAGACACAACAGGAAGATAAATCACTTAAGCAGGACCAGCTCTCACCGTAAAGCAATGCTATCTAATATGGCAACTTCTTTGATCCTGAAAAAGAGGATCACCACAACTGTTGCCAAGGCAAAAGCTTTGAGATCATATGTTGAGCCTTTAATTACCAAAAGTAAAAACGATACTACGCACTCCCGTCGTACAGTTTTCAGCTACCTTAAAGATAAGAACGCTGTTTCTGAATTATTCCGGGAGGTAGCCGTAAAAGTGGCCGATCGTCCGGGTGGTTACACCAGAATTCTGAAAACAACCAACCGTTTAGGCGATAACTCAGAGATGTGTTTTATTGAATTGGTTGATTATAACACAACTTACGTGAAAGAGGCTGCCAAACCAGCTGCTAAGAAAACCAGACGTGGCGCTAAAACCAAAAAAACCGATGTAGAGGCCAAAGAGAGTTCTGTTGAACCTGCTTCTAATGCGGATTCTAAAGAAGATACTACTGCCGATAAGGTTGAATAAGTTTTCTTATCAATTAATTTTGACAGGGATAAGCTAAACGCTTCATCCCTTTTTTTTTCTACATTTGATAATTATTAGTAAACATAAAATGAATAGATTATGGGACATATAGTTAGTGTTCATGCAAGACAAATCCTCGATTCAAGGGGAAATCCAACAATTGAAGTTGATGTTTTAACCGAATCGGGGTATTTTGGAAGGGCTGCTATACCCAGCGGTGCATCTACCGGTGTTCATGAAGCCGTGGAGCTAAGGGATGGTGATAAAGGTCGGTACCTTGGAAAAGGAGTGCTCAAGGCTGTTGAGAATGTCAATACCAATATAGCAGAAGAACTTGTTGGTTTAAATGTTCTGAACCAGCAACTCATTGATGAAACCATGATTAAACTTGATAACTCTGAGAATAAGGCCAACCTTGGCGCTAATGCAATTCTTGGCGTTTCACTGGCTGTTGCACATGCTGCTGCTCAAATGACCAGCCAGCCCCTTTATCGTTACATAGGAGGTGTAAATGCCTGCACATTACCTATACCAATGATGAATATTATTAACGGTGGTTCCCATGCAGATAACAGCATAGATTTCCAGGAGTTTATGATAATGCCGGTTGGTGCAAGCACTTTCTCCGAAGCCATCAGAATGGGAGCAGAAGTTTTTCATCACCTCCGCTCTGTGCTAAAAAAACAGGGATATTCAACCAACGTGGGCGATGAGGGTGGATTTGCCCCAAACCTGAAATCGAATGAAGAGGCTGTTAAAGTTATTCTTCAGGCAATAGAAAATGCAGGGTATAAACCAGGCGAAGATATTTACCTTGCCCTTGACCCGGCATCCTCTGAGTATTATCTTCCTGAGGAGAAGGTTTACCATTTGCACAAATCAACGGGCGATAAGCTTACTGCAGCCCAAATGGTTGATTACTGGAAAAGTTGGGTTGAAAAATACCCCATCGTTTCCATTGAGGATGGAATGGCCGAAGACGATTGGGATGGATGGAAATTACTTAATAAAACTCTTGGAAATAAGATTCAGCTGGTAGGCGATGATCTGTTCGTCACCAATGTTAAACGTCTGCAAAAGGGCATTGCCGAGAAAGCAGCTAACAGCATCCTTATAAAAGTTAACCAGATTGGTACCTTATCTGAAACCATTAATGCGGTTCGATTGGCTGACATCAACTCGATGACATCAATAATCAGTCATCGTTCTGGTGAAACTGAAGATACTACCATTGCTCATCTTGCAGTAGCCTTAAATACCGGGTTAATTAAAACGGGATCTGCTTCACGCTCCGATAGAATAGCCAAGTATAACGAGCTCCTGAGAATTGAAGAGTCATTAGGTGATACAGCAAAATACCTTGGACAGGATTTTAAATATCTTAGCAGGTAATTTTGAAAGTTTTTGGGGTTACATAATACCCGAAGCTTCGTTAAAAAAATTGATACATCACTTATATTAAAGATGTTCAAGAATTTATCGCATTTTATACAACTCCTCGACGAATCCGGTGAACTTTTAAGGGTTAAGGAATATGTTGATCCAGAACTGGAAATTGCTGAAGTTGTTGATAGGATATCAAAGCAACCAGGTGGTGGCAAAGCGTTACTCTTTGAGAATAATGGGACTGAATACCCATTACTGATTAACGCCTTTGGATCGTTAAAAAGAATGTGTTTAGCCCTAGGTGTTAATGATTTGGATGAAATCAGCAAAGAGATTGAACACCTTTTTAAAGATTTAACCAAGCCCAAAAACAGCTTGTTTGCAAAAGTGAAATCGCTGCCAGATCTTAACAAAATTGCTTCCTGGCTTCCTGTTGTTAGCCAAGGTAGGGGTAGCTGCCAGGAAATTGTTGATTTAAACCCAGATCTCAGCAGGCTCCCAATACTCAAATGCTGGCCAAAAGATGGTGGGAGATTCATCACACTCCCAATGGTGAATACCAGGGATCCGCATACCGGAGTTAGAAATGTTGGTATGTATCGGATGCAGGTTTTTAGTTCAAACGAAACAGGTATGCACTGGCACAAACATAAAGTAGGAGCACGGCATTTTGAGGAGTACCGGAAGCTTGGGAAAATGATGCCTGTTGCAGTTGCCCTGGGTGGCGATCCGGTTTACACTTACGCTGCTACAGCTCCACTACCTGATAATATTGATGAATATATCCTGGCGGGTTTTATTCGCAAGAAAAAGGTGAAACTTGTTAAGGGAATAACGGTTGATATTGAAATTCCCGATGATGTTGATTTTGTTATCGAAGGCTTTGTTGATCCAAACGAAGAGCTGATCTGGGAAGGACCCTTTGGTGACCATACCGGGTTTTACTCGTTAGCCGATTGGTACCCTAAATTTCATGTAACATGTATTACACATAGAAAAAACGCAATTTACCCGGCAACCATTGTTGGCGTTCCTCCAATGGAGGATGCATACATGGCAAAAGCTACTGAACGGATTTTTCTCTTCCCAATAAAATTATCGTTACTCCCGGAGCTGGAAGATATGAACCTGCCCATTGAAGGTGTTGCGCATAATATTGCCATTGTGAAGATAAATAGCAGTTTTACCGGTCAATCCTATAAAGTGATGAATGCGCTCTGGGGTGCTGGCCAGATGATGTTTAACAAGATTCTCATTTCAGTTGATGGCGAGGTTGATATACACAACCCCATTGAGCTGGGCAAAACATTAAGCGAACGCGTTAATATTGCCACTGACATATTCTTTGGGAAAGGACCAATGGATGTACTCGACCATTCTTCCGATGTTCCATGTTTTGGCAGTAAGCTTTTTATTGATGCTACATCAAAACCGGATGCAAATAAAACATACCTTCAATCTAGAGTTTACGAAGAGGATATTGCCGAAGACCTGGCTAATTTGCCTTTGGATTCTTTCTCTTTTAATGCATCGCTGGTTAACCACGATATCCCATTGATTATCATCTCAATTGATAAAAAATTTGTCCCGAATGTCAAGGAGTTTTCACATAAACTGTACCGGTTAAACTCTTTCAAATCCATTAAGGCCGTAATATTTGTTGATTCTGAGCTTGATATCAAGGATATATCACTGGTATTCTGGTATTTTTCTGGCAATTTTGAACCCCAAAGGGATACCTATTTCATCAACAACCTCGAAAATGAGCTGAAATTCATCGCATTTGACGGAACCAGGAAGACACATTTACATGATCAGCCCAGAAGGGAATGGCCAAATGTTGTTACAATGGATGAAGCTACAATTAAGCTGGTGGATACCAAATGGGAAAAGCTGGGAATTGGGAAGCTGTTAGTATCGCCATCATTACGTCTGCTGGGGTTGGTAAAAGGGGATGGACCTGTTGCAAAGTAATGGTCAACTAAGGGGCAAATACCTTTTTTTTTGTTACTTTAGCCCTATTCATGAGAAAGATTTTTTTAACCATATTATCCTATACATTTATCGGTGTAGCAACCTGCTCAACAGGTTTGCAACAAAATAAAATTTTAAATGTTGATCTGTACACAGTTGATAATGGCCTTGCCCAATCAACCGTAACATGTATTATTCAGGATTCCCGTGGATTCCTTTGGATTGGCACTCAGGATGGCTTATCAAGGTTCGATGGGTATGAGTTCAAGAATTTCCGGAACGACCCGATTGACACCGCGAGCATTGCTTACAATTATGTTAATACCCTTTGTGAGGATAGCAAAGGCGATATATGGGTAGGAACCGGTACGGGTTTAAGCAGGTATATCCGAAGAACCGGTAAGTTCGTTAACTATTACCATAATGCCGATGACACTTGTTCCATCAGCGATAACAGAATTTACTCCATTTACCAGGACCGCCAGGGGACGATTTGGGTTAAAACCCAGGCTTCCCTTGATAAATTTGTTCCAAAATCAAATTCATTTATCCGTTACCCGCATTATAACGATTTGCTAACCTTTTCCGCCGAATCAAATGATTTTGACATCATTGAGGATAGCATGGGGAAACTCTGGGTGGGTTCCAAAGATGGTTTATTCCTTTTTGACCGCGAAAAAGGCAAATTCAAACGATATTTTAATGATCCTTCTAACCCAAAATCATTAAGTAATAACAAGGTTAAAGATATCCTCGAAGACTCCAGGGGGAATCTTTGGATAGCCACTGAGTTTGGCCTCAACCTTTATGATAGTAGATTTGATAACTTCATAAAGTATTTCCATAACTCGGCTCAACCCAATTCAATCCGTAGCAATGTTGTAAACACCTTATTTGAAGACTCTAACGGGCTGTTATGGGTTGGTACTGATGTCGGTTTCAGCTGCTACAACAGGGAAACAAATACATTTATTAACTTCCATAACGTTGTCAACAATGGAAAGGTACTGCAATCGCAATTCATTACTTCTTTCTGTGAAGATAACTCGCATATTCTTTGGATTGGTTCTTACCTGGGGTTGATTAAGTATGACACGAAGGGTGCTAAATTCAAACTTTACAACAAGTCAAATACTGGTGAAAACCTTTTTTCCAATAACTTTATTTCATCAATTTTTAAAGACATTAATAATAACATCTGGGTTGGTACATGGGGTTCGGGGTTACACATATACAACCCGATTACCAGGGAAAACATCCACTATTCATTAAAATCTACAAATAAGATCTGCAACGATAATGTTCATGTTATTTTCCAAAAAAAGAATAATGATATTTTAATTGGAACCCGCGATGGGATTGAGGTATATAACCCAAATAGTAAATCCTTTCAGGATTATTTTGCCCGAAATGGAATTGATTCAAAAGGAGTATTTAATGCCAACCGGGTTTATGCCATTACAGAGGATGTGAAAGGGAATTTATGGGTTGCCTCCAAGTTGGGGTTGTATAAAATAGCCAAGAACAGGATTATAAGTTATCAGCATGTACCTACTGATTCGAACTCTTTATCATCAAGCGAATGCTACGATGTTATTATTGACAATGAAGGGTTGGTTTGGGTAGGTACTTTCAACGGGTTAAACTGTATAAACCCTGAAAACGAAACCGTGAAAAGGTTTTATAAAACTGCAAGCTATACCGGAAAAGAGTTGATATCAAATGAGATCATTTGCCTGCACCAGGATAGTGAAGGGTTTATTTGGGTGGGAACAAGCTCCGGGCTGCATAAATTCAATAAAAACACTACGGAATTTAAGCTTTATACTGAGCAATCAGGACTTCCCAACAACCTCATTTATTCCATGGAGGAGGACAGGAATGGTCAGCTTTGGATTAGCACAAACTGGGGGATTGCTTCATTGAACCTTAAAAATGATCTGATAACCGCTTATGATGTTAACGATGGGTTACAGAGCCATGAGTTTAACATCAATTCCAGCTGTAACTCCTGGGACGGAGAGATCTTTTTTGGAGGTATAAATGGGTTCAACTCCTTTTACCCCGATTCCATTAAATTCAATGATATTGTCCCTAAAATAGCCATCACAGACTTTGAGGTTATAACCCGAAAAGGCAAGGAATCATTCGTTGTTGATGGGTTAGATGGGTTGGTTTTGCCAACTGATTTCAACACCGTTACCATTCAATTTGCCGCGCTGGATTTTACTCGAACCGATAAGAATTTATACGAATATAAGCTGGATGGCTTATATAACAGCTGGGTTGATCTTGGTCGCAAACGGGTAGTTACATTATCGAACTTGAAACCGGGTGAATATACCTTAAGAATAAAAGGTTCTAATAATGATAAAATATGGAATACCGAAGGGGTTAAGCTGAAAATTAAAGTGATCACCAGATTCTGGCAGAGCACCTTAGCATATATCATTTACTCAGGGTTGTTTGCGTTAGGTTTATTCGTGTTTGTGAGAATTGTTAACCGCAAGTATCGTGAAACAACAAGTTTGCTCAGGGAGCGCGAACTAGTTCTGGTTGAGATGGAGGAGCATCGCCAGCAGCTGATGCTGAAGAACAAGAACATCACTGATAGTATTAACTACGCCAAAAGAATCCAGGAAGCTATAATGCCTTCTTTGGAATACTTCAAAAAGCTATTGCCCGATTCGTTTATTCTGTATATGCCCAAGGATATTGTTAGCGGCGATTTCTACTGGGTAAATGAAACTAAAAATAAAATATTTGTAGCCGTTATCGATTGTACAGGTCATGGGGTGCCGGGAGCATTTATGTCCATTATTGGGGTTGAACTCCTTCGGAACATTACCAACATCCAGGGAATCGATGATGCCGCTGAAATCCTCAACAGGTTAAATACAGGGATCAACGATACTTTTAGAAAAGGCATTACCGATGATATTGCTAAGGTTAAAGATGGCATGGATGTCGCTTTTTGTGTTATCGACAAGGAGAATAACATCCTGCAATACTCCGGGGCATTTAGCGATTTGTACCTGATCCGCGACAATAAAGTTACTGAGATTAAGGGCGACAGGTACTCAGTTGGGATGGGAAATGATACCAACCGTCAATTTTTTAGCAGCCATTATGTGCCAGTTCATCCTACCGATATGATCTACATTTTTACCGATGGGTACGTTGATCAGTTTGGTGGACCGGATGGGAAAAAGTATAAGTTCCGTCGTTTCAGGCACCTCTTGCTCAACATTCATAAATTTCCTCTGGAAACGCAACGCCAATACCTGGAAGAGAGCATCCTCGAGTGGAAAGGCAATCACGATCAGGTTGATGATGTGCTGGTAATTGGCATTAAGCCCGATTTAAGCTGCTTATTCTAACCTATGCGCTCAGCAAGCTTCTCATTTTCTGAATGAGCACCTCTATCTGAAATGGTTTACTGATGTAATCATCCATACCGGCAGCGATACATTCCTCCTTATCACCCAGCAGCGCATTTGCCGTTATTGCTATTATCGGGGTATGGGAATTGGTGCTGGCTTCAATCTCCCGGATCTTTTTGGTGGTAACAATCCCGTTCATGATTGGCATCTGGATATCCATCAGGATAATATCGTACTTACTGGTTCCAAACTTATCCAGAGCCTCTTTCCCGTTATTGGCAATCTCTATATTTTTTACGAGTTTTTTCAGGCTGAGGATAACTATTTTCTGATTTATCAGGTTGTCTTCCACAAGCAATACGTTGGAATTTTCCAGTTCAATGGATAGCTTAGGTGGTGAAACTTCAGATTCTGTCTTAGTAGCCGTGGGGGTTTCCACAGCTGCAGGGGCTGAGTCTTCAACATCTTTTGTTGACCGCCTGAGCAGGTAGGAGAATGTAAATGTGGCATTTTCTGAGGAGAGGTTGATGCTCAGCCTCCCGTTACTGCTTTCTATTAAACGTTGAGTAATGGACAGGTCGAGAAGTTCAACATAGATGTGAGTGCTTGCCGAAGTAAACGTAGTTTCATTGATCACAAACTGGTTGTGGCTCTCGTTGAGGGGGAGCATGATTGGCCTGTTACTCCTGATCTCAAACAACAGTTCTACAAATTCATCGGTTTCCTTACTTTTCCCCACTTTAATTTCAATGGCAGCCTTATTGCTGCTCTTATTTTTGATGATGTTCTCAATGATATTGAGGAATATCTGTTTGATTTTTATCGGGTCGCCGTTGAAGTTTTTAGGGATATGTTCGTCAATTTTCAGGTTGAAGCTAAAATTGTTAAGGCTTTGTGATGAGAATAGTTTAATGGTATTGCTAAGAGTAGAATGGAGGTTAAAATTGATATTCAGCTCGCTGGTGCTGTGGGAATCCACCTTTGAAATCGACACCATGCTATTGACCACGTTAACCAGATTGTTGGTTGATGCCTGGATTGTTTCAACCATATCGCGTTGCTTCTCATCAAGGTTTGAGTTGGTAAGGATATTGGAGATCACCAGTACATTGTTAAGTGGAGTTCTGATCTGATGCGATAGCTTAGCAATGAAATCATCTTTATTTTTATTCTCATTTTTTAAATCCAGTACTTCTTTTTCAGAGGCTTGTGTGAATCTCAGTTTAAAGGCCTCAAGAAAATAGGCAATCAGAAAGGCAACAATGTAGGAGAAAAGGTAGAAGAGCTTAAAAGCCAGGGTTTGATCCTGTTTTGTAACCCCTTCTATATTGATGAAAAAAAGAACAAACGAGATTAACCCGAAGATGATGGCATAAAAGCTACCCATATTACCCAGTATGGTAATGGCAAAGAGCGGGTATATGCCAAGGATTAATGTACCGTAAATATTTATATCACCAAAAAGGATAACAGAAAGGAAGGAAAGGCCTATTAGAATAACGCTGATAACTGAAAATACATTTACCTGTTTTATTTTGATATAAATCGTAAGATTGATGACCAGTATTATTGCTGAAAAAACAGAGGTAACGGATTGTAAAATATTATCGCCAATAAAGAAAAATACTATACCCTGAATCACAAAATAAGTAATCATTATCAGGCTAATTATGCTTAGCTGCATAATTCTTATTAAGCATTCATTATCGCATTTACCTTCCTGTCCAAATAAGCTAAACTGTAACAGTTTGTTGGCTAGATTCATGAGTTCGTTAGTTTGATAACACGTTTTTTAATCCCCGGGGCAATTTCATTACTTAATAAAAATAACTCTTTAAAATTACGGAACAATTCAATTCATTGCAAAATATAACTTAAAAAAGTAAAAAACACATATCACTATTGATAAACGATATAATTGCATTTACCAAATGACATCAATTTCAATCGAAATAGATATTCTTAATTACTTTTACAAGCGCCAGAATTCCTAGGATAAAAATAACAGATCCTGCAATCTTATTTACCCACCAAAGTTGTTTTAACCTGAATTTATTGCGAAACCTGTTAACAAGTGTACTCAGGGAGTACCACCAAAGCGATGCGCCAAGGAAAACCCCGCCGAGCGTAAGAAAGGAGAAAAACAGGTTTTTGCCATCGTACCCAAGCCCCAGCGATGCAAACAAGGCAACAAAAACAAAAATGGCAAATGGGTTGGTTATGGTAAGCAAGAGTACCGACATGTAGTCCTCCATTAGCTTATTCCCTTGTCGTTTGTGCCTTTTCAGCTGCTTAACGGGATTGGTGTAAAAGGTGGTGATACCAAGTATGGCTACTATTATTCCGCCAAAGATTTCCAGCATCAGCTGTTTTTCCTCTATAAAATTGATAATGAAGGTTAAGCTGAACCCGGCGATAGTTGCAAAAATGGTATCGGCAGTTGCAGCTCCAACACCGGATAAAAATCCACTCAATCTTCCTTTATTCAATGTTCTCTGAATGCAAATAACACCAATAGGACCCAGTGGGATAGAGGCCAGTAATCCAATCATTAATCCTTTTAAAAAAAGAATCGCTAAGCTCATTGGCTGTTTTTATAATAATCAACTGTAAATATAGTAATTGACAATAAGTGGAAACGCAATAGTAACAACTTTTTCCATTTTTCAACTGTTAAAAACAAGCAAAATATATTTCTATTATTCATAATTTTTAACAAGTAGTTTTGGTTCAAGCATATCGAGCATGGCGTATTTAACCCCCTCCCTGCCAAATCCTGAATTTTTTATGCCACCATAAGGCATATGATCAACCCTGAAAGTTGGCGTATCATTTATTATTACACCCCCCACCCTTAGCTGGTTGAATGCAACATTTACCTGGTCCAGGTTATTGGTAAAAACCCCGGCTTGTAAACCAAAATCAGAGTTGTTAAGTTCATCAATGGCTTGTGCAAAATCATGGTACTTTTCAATAATAACAACCGGGCCAAAAACCTCCTGAGAGCATACTTTCATGTTATTGTTTGTGTTGGTTATTATGGTTGGTTCTACGTATGAACCAACCCGTTTACCTCCAAGTAGAATTTGTGCACCCTGTGTAACAGCTTCTTTTATCCACTCTTCTACCCTTTTGGCATTATCCTCGTCAATCATACAGGAAATATCTGTGTCCGGATCAATTGGATTCCCAAATTTTAACCTGTTGGTTTTATCAATGAAACCAGATATAAATTGATCAAAAATAACGTTGTGAACATATATCCGTTGGGTGTGAATGCAAACCTGGCCTGAGAAAGCAAATGCCCCGGTTACGCATTTAGGCACAGCAGCGCTTAAATCAGCGCTTTCTGTGATAATACCTCCGGCATTTCCGCCAAGTTCAAGGACCACTCTTTTTTTCCCAACCTGTTTCTTCATTTGCCATCCAACCTGTGGTGAACCTGTAAAGGTTAACAACCCAAACCGTTCATCTGTAACCAGTTGATTACCTGATTCCCGATCCATTGGCAGAACCGAGAATGCCCCCTTGGGCAGCTCAGTGGTATCTGCAATTTCAGCCAACAGTAAAGCAGATAAAGGAGTTGATCGGGCTGGTTTAATTATTATCGGGCAACCGGCAGCAATGGCCGGGGCAATTTTATGGGCGCTCAGGTTAAGCGGAAAGTTAAATGGGGAGATCCCGGCTATCAGGCCAACAGGAAAATATTTAACCAACCCTTCCTTACCTTTCCCGGCAGGGATCCAGTCGAGTTTAAAATATTCACCAGGTAAGCGTTTGCTTTCCTCGGCTGCAACAATAAAGGTTTGAATTGCGCGGTCAACCTCAGCCAACGAATATTTCATGGGCTTTCCAGCTTCAAGGCAGATGGTTGTTGCAAAGAGTTCCCTTTTCTCCTTCATTTTTGTGGCAATATCCATCAGTATTGAATACTTTTTGAATGAAGGCATTGATGCCAGCTCATCTTCAACCTGCTGAGCAGCTGAAATGGATTCCTCCAGCTCCTCCTTTCGGGCTTGATACACCTCAGCAACTAACGAATTGTTGTAAGGATTTACAACGGAAATCATTTTTGGTGTTTCTTTAAAAACGCCACCTACATACGCTTTTGCTCTTTCCATAATTCTGAACCTCACTTTTTGCGAAGATAAAAATTCTTTACCCGAAAAATCTATTAATATTTTATCTTTGACGGCATTTATAATGAATTAACCTATGTCAAAATCTAGAATAGCGCTGCTGTTTATTTTAAGCGGCATTTTATTTTCCATCTCATGGTATGAGAGTTTGCCAAGTATCACTGTGTTTTTTGCATTTGTTCCCTTTCTTGTCGGGTACGATAAAGTGATTGAACGCAAAACCCGGTTTTGGGGCGTAATAGCATATGCTTCAATAACTTTTTCAGTTTGGACTTTAATTGCAACCTGGTGGATTTACAATGCTTCCCCCATTGGGTTGGTAATGGCTGTTATCATATCATCATTGATGATGATGTTGCCCTTCGTTGCTTTTCACATAACCAATAGGGTCTTAGGAAAGAAAATTGGGTTGCTCAGCTTTAGCTTTTTTTGGATAACCTACGAATTATTTTTTCACAATTCTGAGATCCAATGGCCCTGGCTAACTTTGGGGAACGCACTGGGAAACGATATCCGAATTATTCAATGGTATGAGTTTACCGGTACGCTCGGCGGTTCTTTATGGATTTTAATTGTAAACCTGCTTTTGTATGGTTTATATGTTCAATTAAAAGGTAGAGAAAGACGAAAAACCATTGTTGTTGCTGCAGTAACCCTTCTTATTCTGATTATTCCTATTACCATCTCAATATCTATTTACAATGGTTATAAAGAAGCCATTAACCCTGCAAAAATTCTGGTGGTACAACCAAATATTGATCCCTACAACGAGAAGTTTACCGGGATGAGCAATGAAAACCAGATGGATATAATGCTTAATCTGGCCGAGAATAACATTGATAGCACTTATGATTTCGTAGTTTGCCCTGAAACAGCTATAGACGACAGGATTTGGGAGCATGAGATTCAAATCAACCCAAGCATACTCAGGCTTAAATCTTTTGTAAATAAGCATCCCAAAACAGCCTGGGTAACAGGGATTTTTTCATTGAAATACTATGCTAATGGTGATGCAGTAACTCCTACTGCCCGAAAGTACCCCTATGAGGAGGGGGTTTACTACGACCGTTTTAATTCATCCACCCAGATTGACACTTCGGATAATTTGCCTATTTATAGGAAATCAAAGCTGGTAGTGGGGGTGGAAATGATGCCGTATCCACAGTACATGAAATTTCTTGAGAAGTTTTTTGTCAGACTTGGCACTATCAGGGGGAGTTTGGGAATGCAAGCAGAAAGGGGTGTTTTCTTTTCAAAAAATGGCAGGTTTGGTATTGCTCCGGTTATTTGTTACGAATCGGTTTTTGGCGAGTTTGTGGCCGGGTACATTAAAAAGGGTGCAAATTTTATTTTTGTGATTACCAACGATGGCTGGTGGGGAGATACTCCGGGTTACCATCAGCATTTTACTTTTTCTCAAATCAGGGCAATTGAGATGCGTCGTTCCATTGCCCGTTCTGCTAACACAGGGATTTCTGCTCTTATAAATCAAAGGGGTGAGGTGCTTGATTCTTTGGGCTGGTGGAAACGTGGTGTTATTAAGGGCGTAATTAACGCAAATAATAAAATCACCTATTATGCTCAACAGGGCGATTACATTGGCAGGTTATCGGCTTTTATGAGTTTGCTGATATTGCTTTATGCCCTGTCGAGGCGAATCCTAAATTCAAGAAGAAATTTTACTGAAAGATAATAAGTGATATAGAAGTAAAAAAAGGAAGGGTTTCAGTTTTGAAAATTGAAACCCTTCTGTATTAAATGATTGATTGATATTCTATTAACCATTTCTGACAATAACTTTTATTATGCTTTTCTCAATATCTTCTCCAAACTTTTCCCTTTTGCCAATTCGTCAACCAGCTTATCTAGATACCTTACTTGTTTTGTTAACGGATTTTCAATTTCTTCCACACGGATACCACAAATAACCCCGGTAATAAGATCAGCATTTGGGTTTAAGCTGGCTTGCGTAAAGAACTTTTCAAAAGTTACTTTCTGCTCAATCAGATATTGAAGTTTCATTTCGTCATACCCGGTTAACCACTCTATTACCTGATGCAATTCATCTTCTGTTCGGCCTTTCTTTACCACTTTTGCCAGGTAGAGAGGATATACCGATGCAAAAGGCATTTTTGCAATTCGCTCATCGGAGCTACTAGTGTTCTCCATAACTTATTTGTTATGTGATTAATTTAGCTCAGTATATTTTTTGAAGTTATTCAGAATGGCTAACCAACCGTCATGTTGCAATTCTACTTGGTTTTCTGATTCAGGATCAAAGGCAACTATTACTTCTGTGCTGTTGCTAATATCGTTAAAATTAACGGTTACCACTCTGCTATCGGGCAATGTGTAAGTAAACTTCTCCCCAACAACAATTTCGTTGTAAATTGCTTCAAAATCAAAACCAAAGCTACCGTCTTTGGCTTCCATTCTTGCAGAAAATTTTCCGCCAATTCTTAAATCATTGGAAGCTTTTGGGCAATGCCAATCGTCTGTTGCAAAATTCCACTTTGTAATGTGATTTGGCTGGGTGTAGTAATCCCAGGTTTTTTGTTTGTCAGCTTTAACAGTTGCCTTTATGGTAATTTTATTCATTCTGATTCTTCCTTTTGTTAAACTCCTCAACTCCTCTATCGAGGAATTGGATAAAAGCATCAATATCGGTATTGTAACCTCTTGGTTCAGCGAGAGTTTGCTCGTTCCCATCGGTTAAAACATAGTAAGGCTGCCCGTTGATATTGAAACGGCTAATCTGGAAATCGGCGTTGCGTTTACCAATGGTCTTTTTTACCTTGCCATCAACTTTTGAGGTTACCCATTCTGCCTGGGGAAGTTCAGTCCGGTCGTCAACATAAAGAGCAACAATTACAAAGTTGTTTCTTAACCTTTCCAGTACCCGGGGATCACTCCAAACTTTAGCTTCCATATCCTTGCAGTTGGCGCATGTGTGACCAACAAAATCAATAAAAAGAGGCTTGCCCTGCTCACGGGAGCATCTCAACGCCTGGTCGTAATCAAAATAACCTTTTAACCCATGGGGTAAATGCAGAAAATCGGCATATTTAGGTTCTTCGCAAAGTGAAGTTTTATCACTTATATTAGCATTTGAGTTATTATAAACAACCGGTTGGCTGATGCTAAACTGCTGGCTGGATTGCGGTGGCAACAGGCCTGAAATTGATTTCAACGGAGCTCCAAACAACCCTGGTATCAGGTAAACCACAAAGGTGAAGCTTGCCATGGCAAGGAACAGCCTTAGCACTCCAACATGCTTAACCTCAGAATCGAGTTTAAATTTGATTTTACCTAAAAGGTACATTCCCAGTAAAGTGAAAATTACAATCCAAATGGCAATATAGATATCACGGCTAAGTAAATTTAACCCATACGATTGATCAATTGTCATCAGGAATTTAAGAGAGAATGCCAGTACAATAAAACCAAGCACTACTTTAATGGAATTCATCCATCCCCCAGATTTTGGCAATGAGTTTAACCAGGAAGGGAATATGGCAAATAGGGTAAAGGGGATTGAAAATGCCAAAGAAAAGCCAAGCATGCCAATAATCGGCTTTGCACCAAGGCCGGAGGCCGCCTCAACAAGTATAGCGCCTACAATCGGGCCAACACACGAAAGGCTTACAATTACGGTTGTTAAAGCCAAAAAGAAAGAACCCACAAAGCCCCCTTTATCGGCTTTGCTATCGGTTTTATTTGCCAGGCTGCCGGGAAGCACAATCTCAAATAGCCCAAAGAAGGATGAGGCAAATGCAATGAAAAGCACAAAGAAGATGGTATTTGTTATCCAGTGCGAAGTCAGGGTTGTTGCAAAATCCGGGCCCAGGTTGAAAAGTGAAACTGCGAATCCGAGTGATGTGTAAATTACAATAATGGATAGCCCAAAAACCATAGCATTCAGCGTTGCATTTAACCTGTTGCTCTGTTTGCCCATAAAGAATGATACAGTCATTGGGATCATTGGGAATACACATGGCGTTAGCAAACCGGCCAATCCTGCTGCAAAAGCGATAAAAAAGAATACCCACAGCGATTTACCATTTTTTGCTTCAGCAGGTTTTTGTTCCTTTGGCTGATTTGTACTAACGGATGCTAACTGTTCCGACTTTTCACCGCCAATGGTGAACGAAAAATCTTTTTCGAGATAGATGCATTTATCGGCATAGCAGGCCTGATACTCAATTCCCCCTTGAATAACGGTTTTATCCTTTCCCGTAAACTCAACCACCTGGCTGAACGTTGCCTCATCGGCAAAGAACGACAGGTCCAGGTTAAATATTTCGTCATGTTCTTTTATGGCTTTGGTTTTTTCAACAATTTTCCCCTCTGTTTTATAATCAGGGGAAGGTTTAAAGGTGAAGGTTGTGGCAATTGGCCCACCCTCTGGTAACACTGTTGAATATAAATGCCAACCTTTTTCAATAGAGGCTGTAAATACCAATTCATATCGATTACCTTCCATTTTAATGGTTTTGTAGCTCCACGCTACGGGATCCTCTACCTGAGCCATCAGGGTGGTTGTGAAAATGAAAAGAGTTGCAGAAAACAACATTTTCAGGATTATCTTTTTCATGTTTTATAGAATAATTATAATTATCACTAATAAAAACAAACTAAATAGGGAAAAGGGTAATTAATTTCAAAAAAAAATCCCACAAATATAAATTTATAACCGTTTGATATGTGTTGATATTAATCAATTTGGAAAAAACCGGGATAATTATAGATTAAACAAACTGTTAAAGGTTTGATATTTAATCTTGTATAACCTTTTTTACCAACGACTCCCGGATCATTCGACGCAACTCAAGCTGCTTATTCTTAACAACACCTCTTTGTGCTGGTCTGTACATTTGGGCGTACCTGCACTTTGCCGGACGAATCTTCAGATCATCCAAGGTTCCGGTTACATTAGCTCCCAGTTTTACAGGAAACGGGCTATCAACCAGGGAAATGTGGTAATCAAAGCTCATGTCCAGGTTGTGCCTGCCTGCAACAACCGCCTTATACTTATCCATCACAATCAGGAACGGGTAAATATCTATTTCCTGCTTGAATACGGTAAATTCGGCCGAAAGGCTATCCACTTTATTCTTGGTTCTTTTACTAAACCTTAAGGTTTTGGCGATCTCAGAGAAAGTCTCACCGTCCATTAGCACCAAATCCTGGCCTCTGATTGAGGCCGCCGATCTGATAGTGGATTTTTTGGGGTTATACATCGAATCGAGGTAAGTTTCAGCAGCAATGTGAAACTCTCCTTTCCCTCTGAATGAACGGAGCATGGGCATCATGGAGTCAATATCCGGGATCATTTTGAGCAGCTCTTCGATTTCGATATTAAGCATGTGGTAATCCATACCAAGGTACAAATGATTTTTTCGGGGAGATCGGTACATTGCTGTCAGCTGCATTTTTGCAGCAGGGGTTGTAAAAACAAGTCCGTCAAGAAGTAAAATACCATCCTTAACCCGAATATCGCCTTTAATATTTGTAATCGTATCAACATCAAGGGTTGCCCTGGTGATATTTGCTTTAAGCAGCAAATCCATCCCTTTGGGAACCATGTAAGGGCCGGTTGAAACACTATCAGTGGTAGTTTTATTATCTGAACTTGCAACAGCTGAGGAATCACCAATTCCACTGGATAAAATCATTAGCTGTAGAATATCTGTATTACTGCTATTGAAGCTGAAATTGCCACGCAGCAAGGAGTCGTGTTTAAAGTAGGAGAGAATATTGCTCAATTTCCCCGACAGGCTAAAATCCGAATTGGCAATCTTCATTCTACTCTCTTTGATGTTAAACTCCTCGGGGGTAAAATACATTTTAATTGCAGGGATCTCAATGGGATACCGCAACAGTTCTGTGCTTATGTGCCCTTTTTCCATTTCCAGAAATCCGGTTGCCATCCATTGCTGAAAGATATCTTTTTGGGTAGAGTCATTCACAACATCGGTATTCATCTTAACCTTTCCTATTTGTACGGAGTTACCCATCAAATTCATATCCAGCATTTCACCGGAATAATTCAACTTTATTTTGGGCTCGCCAAATGGGTGGGCAACATTGGCATCAACATGTGAATTAGTCATACCTATAATGTCTTTGCCCATTATAGCATTTACCTTTTCCGAATCGAATTTTATTTTGATATTAGATATATCCCCGCCTTTAACCGAAACCATGGCAAAATCACCTTTAAGCTTATTTGCAGCGATGTTCATGGTATCCATTCCTGCTTCCAGCAAATCCATACCAAACAAACAGGTAACGTTGGGCAGGCTGGTTGAATCCATTACATCAGATGTTTCTAACGATAATGAAGCATTGGTCATTCTGGAATAGGTGCCATCCAGCATTCCTGCCTCAAGGAATTTTGAATCAATTTTTGCGTACAAGTACTTTGTATCCAATGACTTGGTATTTGGGTTGGGCAGGGTAAACTCAAGCCTGGAATAGGCGGTTGCAAAAGTCATGCTATCATAGCGCGCATTGAAGTCCTTCATTAATAACGATCCTGAAATCTTCATCCTGTCAATTTGCAAATTATCAAGCTGGGACATCTTAAAAGCAAGTTTAACACGGCCATTTGCGTTGCCTTCAAATGTCATGTTCATATCGGAAGGGATAAATGCAGCAAATTCGCTCAGGGTAAGATTTGCATCGGTTACTATATCGAAATAGATATCAGAAAAAAGATTTTTGATAGCTCCAGTTCCCTTGAAAAATGATTTCGGGGTTTTGGCGCTAAAACTGTTTATCTTGAGAAACGATTGAGCATCATTGCTCAAATCGGTTGAGAGCTGGAATTTGCCATTCATTTGGGTTAAGGGGAAAGGGATATCTGTGTAAATAAGCTTTCCGTCAGTAAGTTTGATCTGACTATTTATCCAGGGCATTAATGAATCTGAATATACACCTTTTATTTCACCCGATGAGGAAACAAGACCACTAAAATCCATGCCTTCTATATATGATCGGTACGACAGAGGAATCATGTCAAATACTTTGGGAATTGACCACGAATCCAGCTTATAGCTGAGATTGGTTAATATGCTGTTGGTTAGTGTATCGTTCTGAACTGTCCCGTTGAGAGAAAAAGTTAAATCATTTATAGTTGTAAATGCATTTTCAATTAAAACCCTTTCTTTGGATAGATTAACGGTTGCCGGAAAGGTCATTTTTACCGATGCATTATTAAGATAATTTTCTCCATCGTAGCTGAATGTAACAATCCCATTGGTAACCTGTAAATTCATCTTAAGGCTGTCATCCATCAGAAACCCCGAGAATTGAGCCATAAAATCATGTACCTGGGCTTTGAGTTTTAGCTGATTATCGATGTAGGCCATGTTGATGTTAACGAATTCCACATTGTTAATATTGATAAAGCTGAATTTCATTTCCTCTTCAAGGGTGTCTTTTGGTATGGGGATAGTATCAGCTTTTACGATGTCGAAATTTGTTAGACCGGTGCTATCAGTAAAAACATTGATATTTGCATTCTGTAATTTTAATTCGGTGAGAACAACCTCGTTTCTTTTCCAGAAAGCGGCAACATCAATAACGCCAACCAGCTGATCGGCAAAAACCAACGTGTCAGATGGGGCATTAATCAACGGGTTGATAAGGGCAAACCGGGAGATTTTAAGTCCGAATTGCGGGAAAGTGCTGAAAAAAGTCAGCTCCACCTCGCCAATTTCCGATTTACAGGTTATAAATTCAGCTGCCTGTTTTCTTATTACAGGGGTTAACCTCTCCGGGGTAAAAACAAACCATATCGTAACAGATATAGCTATAACTATTAACAACAATAAAATTGAAAATGATATTGCAAACCACTTAAGAAACTTTTTCATAAACTATTTATTTTCAAAAACGAACCCACGGAATCACTTTATTTCAACCAGAAGTAAAATCAAAAAAAGATGAAGTAAAAAAAGCCCTTCCCGGCTACATTAAAAAAGTTGATAGCTATTTAGTCACTTTTGAATAGGTGTAAGAATTGCTAAAGCTATCCTTAAACTCCAATGTACTGGACGTTAGTTTTGTAAGGGTATAAACCTTTGGAACACCTTTAATCTCCATATTATGAATCAGGGTGAGTTCCGATCCGTTCAACGACCAGGTAAAGGTTTGGGCTTCTTCCTCAGTAACATCATCAGCAGGATCCCAGGTTGCGCCTGTATGATCTGCAAGATATTTGTAGTATTCGGTACCACCTACCATTTTCCATTTCCCTATAAGTAATGCCTCATCAAAGGATTCTTTCTCGCAAGAGTTGAATATCAGCGCAATGGCAACACATACAACAATGCTTAACAATATCTTTTTCATTCCTCTTCTTTTTTACAAATTATGACATAAAAATAAGATTTTAATTCCTTTCAGAATCAGAATATTTTAAGAAAGTGATCTGACTTAAATCAGATTTAAAAGTAGAACGCCGTCTTGTAAAATTACAGGCCAGCGAATTTTGCTGGCCTGTAATTTCAGTGTTGCTAATATTTCAGGATAAAAATACTCGTTTAAAAAGCGGTTACAAACCCGGCATTAACCCTTCCGTAAGCGTTGCCGGAGAATTGCCAGGTAAACTCGGTAACAAATTTAAAGTTGCGACGAACAAGATATCCAAAATGAAGCGTGGCTGCGCTATAATCCAACTCATTTATATCTGAATCAACCCAGTTGAATAATCCTGTCAGGTACCATTTGCTCAGATCGCCCTTGGGCGAAAAAATAACCTCGCCAAATCCACCCTGTGTAGTAACATCTTTTAGTTTTGTAAGGTCTGATGCCAGGTAAACATCTGAGTCGGTTCTTTTAAGGTACTGGAGGTTAAATACAAACTTGTCGTCAAAATTCAGCTTAATATCAGGGCCATACATCATCATTTTGCTGGTGAATAATCCAACGTTGTCCTCAAGGTCCTCTTTGCCAGTATAGCCAAAAACGCCAATGCTCAGCTTATCGCCCAGCTCCTGTGATAGTCTGAGCATGAAATTTTTATGTTTATCCTTATCAAAAAGCATGTTTTCCCCTGCAGGCTCCAAACCGCTGCCGTTCAACACTTCGGCTAGCAATGAAGTTCCGGTTGAGAACCCTTTCTCAAAGATAACCCCCCTTTCATACTTTAAATCCACTGAAGAATTGCCGGGTTTTATGCTATAGATTTGGTAGGGTTCCATGGTGTATCTCAGCTCACCCTTGAAAAGCGGATCCGAAGCCTGAAACTGACCTATATAAAAATTGATGCCCGTTTTAAAAAGATCATTATACATAACAAATGCATCTTCAACTCCAACAATAGAACCCCTTTCGTTCATTAAAAAATAGAAGTAATAGGATAACTTATCGGACATTTCTCCCCCAGAAAGGATTTTAAGAATAAACGGCGAACCAAAATCGGATCTTTTCTGGTTGTCGAAGTTGTAAGTGCCAAAACCATCCACCCTGAATGCCAGCGGCACTTCCCTAAATAGTGATAATCTTTCGTCACCTGTAGGAATGAAGTACCGGGGTGATTCATATTCCTTTAACCTGAAGCCATTGGTTGCAAACTCCTCACCAAATCCTTTCAGTCTGGGCATGGCAGGGGAGTGGCAAACCTGGCAGCTGATCTGATATTTTCTTGCAAATGCAGGTATAGCGTTACATTCATTATCTGGGACTAGAAAAAGCAATGCAATAATCCCTGCCACTGCGAATAAAAAAGATTTTTTCATAAAGTTGATTTTAGGAGATAATTAGACTACTGTAAAATTTTTAAGTTCGTTGAATGTTGATTAACTACCATGATTTCTGATTCTTCGGCAGGCACCTTAAGTAAATCGGCAACAGGTTTTACGAGCAGCTGGTAGTTAAGCACCGCCTTAACCTTAAGTTCACCGGGCGCTATATCAAACGGAACCTTAAATGTGAATTTTTCCACTTTGGTTTCCCTGGGGCCAATCCGGTAATCCACTCCCAACTTTGCGGTGTTCCATTGCATGATGGTCATCCTCCCTTCGGGATCGAAATAAGGCATCCTGAAAATCCTGTTACCTGATGGTATTCCATCCCTTTGTACTCCCTTAAAATCTTTATTTTTTAATGGCACGCCCATGTCCTGGTAGGCTAAATAATCCCCTGATATGGTGTATTCTTCGCCTTCAAAACCTTTCTTATCAACGTTCAAATGATAAACTTTTCCATTGGCATCAGTAGCCTCAACCTGTAACCAGGCAATCCTATCCTCAACCGATCCGGTGGGAAATTTATGGCCGGTTTTCTGGTTAAAAAGAGCCACAGTGAATATTACTGATTCACCGGGTTCGGCTTCCCTAACATCCGGTTGGATTCTCAGCTCGATGGTTCCCCTAACCTTGCCCGGATCATGTGCCCCATGAAACAGGTGCAGCCTTGAATCATCGTAGGGTTTGGCCATAAGAGCATTCAGGAATGGTCCGCCTTTTGGCATGTGGCAATCCTGACACCTGACACCCTCCTTGGAATATGGACCTTCTTTCCATTCCAGCTGCGTGCTTTTTACCCAAACCCCAAAGGGGTTTTTCTCATTATGGCAGTTGCCACAAAACTCGGTGGTTTTAAAAAACTCATTGGTGACTATTTTATGAGCGGGTGATTCAACAGCCGGTGTCCTGACAGCATATTTAGTTGTTCCAGGTTTAATGAGGTAGCTGAAATTGAATGGAGGATCAGTTTGTGCTGATTCAGTTAAATGGCAAACCTCGCAAGAAACAGATTCATTGGCCATGCTGTTTTCAGCTGGTCGAGGTGGTGGAAATTTCCCATTCATAAAGGCTAGTGGGGTATGGCACCCGTTACAGCCATCCACAACATCTTTAATTTCTGGTTTAGCATCGGAATGTGCCACTGCAAGATCAAAATACTCAATCTCATCCCAATGGTGAGTGTAAGCTTGCGACATCATGGCCTGCTTCCATTGCTGATAAATACCTGGGTGGCACGATCCGCATTTTTGAGCCTGTTCGAATTCTTTAAAGGCATATTTCCCCTTTAAATCTTCCTGTGGAGCCAGATTATTAACCCTGAAAGCAGTTACTACCATAACTACCACGATTACAGGGATAAATAGAAAACTAAGTTGAAATTTTTTTAGGGTCATAATAAGAGGGTTTAGTTGTTTACCTGCTAATTTAGAAATAATAAAGACATATATCTAAACTAAAACTCTTTATTTTAAACAGGTTCCACTAATTTAGAACGGCTAAAAATAGGCAATAAGCCTACAATAGTAGTCAATTAATAAAATTGAGTAAAGAAATAGATTCAATGCTTTTCAGGTCATTTCGTAATGTTTATTTAAACTATTTTTGGCCATTGTTTTCTAATAATGTAAATAGATAAATTATGAGACGTTTAACCTTGGGGTTATTATTAATGATCCTTACCACTTTACCGGCTCTAAGTCAGAACGGGCTGTTAACTGTTGCTGAAAAATCGAACTTTGAATCAACATCCAGGTACGATGATGTAAAATTGTTTATCAATCAGCTTCTGAAGCAATCACCTTATATCCGGGTAGAAACTATAGCCAGAACTTTGGAGGGAAGGGAAGTTCCTTTACTTATAATTGCCAACCCGATGCCCAAAACCCCAAAGGATTTGGAAAACGACAAGCGTATTGTTGTTTACGTTCAGGCAAACATTCATCCCGGAGAAGTTGAGGGAAAAGAAGCGGTTCTGATGTTCGCCCGTGACCTGCTTAAGCAGAAAAATCCGGAGGTGCTTAAGGATGTTGTACTTTTAATCTGCCCTGATCTGAATGCCGATGGGAACGAGAAAATCAGCACCCAGAACCGGACTAACCAGAATGGCCCCAAAAACGGGGTAGGCGTGAGGTATAACAGCCAGTTTCTTGATCTTAACCGCGATGCCATAAAAATCGAAACCCCGGAAATAAAAGGGGTAATCACTAACATCCTGAACAAATGGGATCCTTCAATTACCATGGATTGTCATACAACCAACGGGTCGTACCACATGGAACCCATAACATTCACCTGGATTATGAACCCCAATTGCGACAGGTCGTTGATCAACTACATGCGGGATAAAATGATGCCCGAAATGTCGGGTGTGCTGTTGAACAGGTACAAAACCGATAATATCTTTTACGGGGAATTTGTAGATCAGGCAGATTACAGCAAGGGATGGATTTCTTACGCTGCCGAACCCCGTTACCTTAGCAACTATATTGGGGTCAGAAACCGGTTGGGAATTCTCAATGAAAATTATGTTTATGCCGATTTTAAAACCCGTGTTATTGGATGTTATTACCTGATCCATTCGCTGGTAGATTATGCTTCGCTTCATCGGGAGGAAATTAAGGGCATGCTTAAGGAAGTTGACCAAAAAACGATTAACAGGGGCTTGAACCCTGCTCTGATAGATTCATTTGCTGTGGTTTACCAGGGTAGTCCCACTCCAAAAAATATCACCATAAAGGCTTATGAAACATACGAGGATACATCAATTCGCGGTTATGGCAGGTTTAAGAAAAGCGACAAACAGGTTACGGTTACAGTACCTTACATTGCTGATTACTACCCGGTTAAATCAGTTAAATTGCCCTTTGCGTACCTGATCAATGTAATTAACCCCGAGGTGATCGAGAATCTTATGACCCATGGGATAACCGTTGAGAAGCTAAATGACAAAACTACTCTTGAAGTGGAGAAATTCCAGATAGATGAGTTGAAAGCAGAGCAAAGATTAAATCAGGGGCATTACACCAACACCATTAAAGGGAAGTTTATTGTTGATAACATTGATTTTGATCCTGGCGTTTATGTAGTAAGAACATCACAGAAATTGGGATACCTGGTTTCGTACCTCCTCGAACCGCAATCGGATGATGGGTATTTAACCTGGAATTTTTTCGATCGTTATCTGGTACCCCAATGGGGGCGAGGATATTATACCTATCCGGTTTACCGGGTGATGAAACCCTTGCAAATGAATACATCGCTACTATCAAAATAATTTTTAAAATCTTAATTAATAAGTTTTTTGTTTCTTGAAAATGGTTTAATTTTATATACAACATTAACCATTATAAAAAATTACGATTATGTCGCTAAACAAAGTTATGCTTATTGGGAATGTTGGGAAAGATCCCGATGTTCGTCATCTTGAAAGTGGAATTGCAGTTGCACGTTTCACCTTAGCCACAAATGAAACCTATACCGATAAAACCGGTAAGAAGGTAACTCAAACCGAGTGGCACAATATAGTTGTATGGCGCGGGCTCGCCGAAACAGTTGAAAAGTATGTTAAATCCGGAAAATTGCTTTATGTTGAGGGCAAACTACAAACCCGGTCCTATCAGGATAAAGACGGGGTAAAACGTTACACCACCGATGTAGTATGCGATAATTTCAGGTTTTTAGGGCCAAATGTGGGTGCAGAAAAGGATCCTCAGGGTGATTATCAGCCAGCCAAAACGCCTGATATTGCTGCTGAAGCCCCAATGCCAGAGCCTGATGATCTGCCCTTCTGATCATTTTAATTTATTAGGTTATATTTGCAGGGTTATCAGAAATGGTAACCCTGTTTTAGTATCAAATAAAATGATTTATCAGGATGATTTATAGAAACTTAAATGCATTGAACCTAATAGTTTTTTCAGCTGCAATAATTATACTTACCGGTTGTGGTTCCGACCCTATCCCTAAACCCCGCGGGTATTTCAGGATTGATTTACCCGAAAAGCAATATGTTACCGTTGATTCAATTCGGCCATATAAATTCAGCTGTCCGGTTTACGGTAAAATTGCCCCGGACAGATCGAAGGGAGCAGAAAGGTACTGGATTAATGTTGAGTTCCCGGGGTATAAAGCTAAAATACATATCAGCTACAAAGAGGTTAACAAAAATCTTGAATCGCTCCTTGAGGACTCTCGTAAGCTGGTTTATAAACACACTGTTAAGGCAGATGCAATAAATGAGAAAAGCTATTCCGATCCTGTAAAAAAAGTATATGGTATCCTTTATGATATCAAGGGGAATGCTGCCAGCCCCTACCAATTCTACATGACCGATTCAACCAGACATTTTTTAAGAGGTGCTCTTTATTTCAATGTTCAACCAAATAAAGATTCGCTTGCTCCTGTAATCGATTTTTTTAAACAGGATATTATACATTTAATTGAAACTTTGGAATGGAAATGATAACTTGCATTCATGGGACTGTTCTGGGTAATTAACGATAGTGAAACGAGAGTGGCCGTTTGGCGGATAACTGAAACCGAAGAGGAGCTCTACTCCCTCTCAAATAACGGGTTTAAGAATAAATTTACTAACCCGAAACGAAGGGTTGAGTGGATGACTGTAAGGTTAATCCTTAAATTCCTAAAAATTGATGAACCCATTGAGTACACGCTAAATGGCAGGCCATTCTTTAGTTCAGGGGAACAGAATATTTCAATCAGCCATTCGGGGCAAATGGTGGCCGTCGCCTTAAACCCCAAGCTGCATGTTGGGGTTGATGTTGAACATATTGATCGCAGGTACAACGCCATTGAGTCTAAATACCTCTCCGAAATTGAAAAAGGTTGGATTGACATCGAGGATCAGAAGCAGATGGCCCTGACCTGGTGCATTAAAGAATCGGTTTATAAGCTCCCCTGGAGCTCCAGCAAGTATTTTACCAGGGATATCCTGATACCTGAACTCAACATTCAACCCGATGGTGGAACTATTGAAGTTCATACAAAGGAGCAAGGTTTTACATACTTGCTTAACCCCAAATACATTTTTTTTGATGAGTACTGTTTATCCTGGGTTACATTCAACGATCAAAAACAAGAAGAGGAGTAGGGATTATGGTTTATCAGCGAATTTTAGAATCTCAAAATAGCAGGAAACTTTTTGCACTTCTGATTGATCCCGATAAATCGGATATAAATCACCTTTTAAAAGTGATTCAGGTGGCCAATGGCTGTGATGTTTCGATGCTATTAATAGGCGGAAGTTTGGTGAATGTGGATATTTCGAATTACATAAAAGAAATCAAAAGGCATACAAAACTACCTGTAGTACTTTTTCCAGGGAATGCGTTACAATTCAATGAAAAAGCCGATGCATTGCTGCTGTTATCACTTATTTCTGGCCGAAATCCTGATTTTCTCATCGGGCAGCACGTGCTGGTTTCCCGTGCAATCAAGAATAGCGGTATTGAAGTTATCCCTACTGGTTACATCCTGATAGATGGGAACAACCCCACTTCGGTTCAATACATGAGCAATACCATGCCTATTCCATCAACCAAAACGGATATTGCTGTTGCAACTGCCATAGCTGGTGAACAGCTTGGCCTAAAATTAATCTACCTGGAAGCGGGAAGCGGTGCAAAGGTACCTGTCCCGGCCGAAATGATAGCTGCCGTGAAACAGGAAATTCAAATCCCGTTGATGGTTGGAGGTGGTTTGAAATCACCCGAACAGGTACAAACCGCCTGGAATGCCGGCGCTGATATTGTAGTGGTAGGCAATGCGCTGGAAAACGATATTGACAGTTTGCCCCTAATGACAAAACTGATTTGATTCTTAATTCCACTAATCTATTAATGATCTTAAAAACAACCTCTTAGCTTTTCTCATTGCAAAATTTCCCCTTACCACATTTGTTGGTTGTATTTAAATATCAGTTAAACAAGGTTAAAAACTGTTAAGCTTGTTTTAATACCCTTGATAACCGGTAAACTATCTTTTTATTTTTGTCATCCTTTTAGTTGGATTACTAGCTGTTTATTGAAAATTATTACACTCATTAAATGAATAGGCTATGAAAACAATTAAAACCAGAGGTTTTGGAATCCTGTTGCTCATGGCAACTTCCCTCTCATTATCAACACTATTGAATTATCCCGGGTTTGCCCAGGAAGTAAAAAAGGCAAAGCCTAATAAACCGGATGTGAAAATTGATGTGAAAAAGGAATATGACGATAAGGGAAATGTAACACGTTACGATTCTACATACTCGTATTCGTGGTCGGGTAATGGCACATTCCCCCCAGATATCGATTCAGTAATTAGAAGTTTGAAGCAAAAATCACCTTTTAATTTTGATTTCAATTTTGATATTAATGGGTTTGGCTGGCCATTTAGCAGCGATTCAACCCTTAATGAATTTTTCAACTTTTCCGATAAAAACCTAAAACCTCATTTTGATTGGAGCCCCTGGCTAAACGATTCACTTTTAAACAAAGGCGATGATTTCTTTTTTGGTGATGATATCCGGGAAATGATGAAACATCATCAGGAGATGATGGATAGGCTGATGAAAAGGTTTTATCCCTTCGATGACCTGGAAAATGTACCTCCTTCTGATACAATTCCCGGGAAGTCCAAAGAGCTTAAAAAGGTGCTTCCCCAAAAGCAAAACTATCACCCCCGACAGCAACCCTCAGGTTCGATTTTAATATAACAAACTAGAATAAACAAAAACCTATCTTTTTACAAATCAATTTTTATGGACATACGCATTGAAAATTTAACCAAAAAGTATGGTTACCAGAAAGCTGTGGATAATATTTCATTCAGCGTAAAAACCGGCGAAATTGTCGGTTTTTTGGGGCCAAACGGAGCCGGAAAAACCACAACCATGAAGATTATCACCAACTACCTCAACTGCGAGGAGGGAGAAGTCTTTATCGGCGGCAAATCTATTAAAACGGATGCCGAGGAGATTAAAAAGCACATTGGCTACCTGCCCGAAAGCAACCCGTTATATAACGATATGCCGGTAATAGATTACCTGGAATTTTGCGCTGCTTTGCAAGGGATTGATAAAGTTTACATTCCTGCCCGTGTCAGGGAGATGATCAGGGTTTGTGGAATCAACTCCGAGAAACACAAAAAAATAGGGGAGTTGAGTAAAGGTTTTCGCCAGCGGGTTGGCCTGGCCCAGGCCATGATACACGATCCTGAGATTCTGATTCTCGATGAGCCAACCACTGGACTTGACCCCAACCAGATCGTTGAGATCCGCCGGCTTATCAGGGAGTTGGGAAAGGAGAAAACAGTTATTCTCAGCACTCACATACTTTCAGAGGTTGAGGCAACCTGCGACAGGATTCTGATCATCAACAAGGGGGCAATTGTGGCCGATGGTACAGCTGAAACCCTTCGTAAGCAGGCAAAAGGCAATGAGATGCTGACCGTTCGGATTGAAGACGGCGACGCCGATTCAATTGCCCGCACTCTTCGGGCAATATCTACTATAGACAATGTCGATTTTATGGACAGGACTAAGAATCGCTTCACCATCCAAAGCAGCCCGGGTTCATCCTCAAAACGGGAGATTTTTAACGTATGCGTTAAGAACAACTGGGTGCTTACCGAGATGACAGCTTCAGAAACAAAACTTGAAGATATATTCAGAGAACTGACTTTAAACTAATTGCGATTTGAGATTTACGATACCTGGGGTTGAGAATCCCTTATTCTAAAGTCATCAATCGTAAATTAAAAATCCATAAAACAAGTTTTAAATAATAGCAAAACATAATACAATGAAATCAATATTAATAATCACCAAACGGGAATTGCATTCATTCTTCGATTCGCTGATTGCATACATCATGCTGGTTTTGTTTTTGGGTTTCAGCGGATTTTTTACCTGGTTGCAAGGCTCCGATGTATTCCTGATAAAACAGGCAACCATGCGTCCCTTTTTTTCAATCGCTTACTGGACGCTTTTCTTTTTTATCCCGGCGTTAACCATGCGTTTGCTGGCAGAGGAACGAAAATCCGGAACAATTGAATTGCTGCTAACCAAAGCCATATCGGACAGGCAGGTTGTACTAGGCAAGTTTTTATCAACATTCACACTGATTTGTATTGCCCTATTGCTAACATTACCCTATGTTTTCACCATTTCCTCCATTGGCAACCTTGATACCGGCGAGGTAATTTGCGGTTATCTTGGCCTTTTACTTATGAGCGCAACCTACATCAGTATTGGTCTGTACTCCAGCAGCATTACCAGCAATCAGATTGTTGCATTCCTGATATCGCTCTTTATTGGCCTGTTCTTCCATATCATCTTTGATGTTCTTAAAGGGAGCGCAACTGGCTTTATCGGAGATATGTTTAATATGCTTAGCCTTAGCAACCATTTCGAAAGCATTTCCAGAGGAGTGGTTGACAGTAAGGATATCATCTACTTCTTATCCCTGATATTCCTGGGGCTTTTCCTTACGGAAGTTTCGTTGTCGAAAAGAAAAACCAACGGATAGAATAAACGTTAATACCCGAAAACAATGAAAAACAGATTATATATTTCAATCCTTCTGGTGATTGCAATTGTGCTGATTTTAAACCTGATCTCTCAGGATTTTTTTATCAGGCTCGATTTTACAGAGGATAACCAGTACACCTTAAGCAAAGCTACCAAAGATATTCTTAAAAATTTACCGGAACCGGTAACTGTTAAGGCATACTACTCAGAGAACCTTCCGCCTGATGTGGCTAAGGGCAAAAAGGATATGAAAGAACTTTTAATTGAGTACAATAGCCTTTCCAAAGGAAACCTGGTATATGAATTTGTAAACCCTAACCAGGATGAAAAATCAGAGCGTGATGCCATGCAGGCAGGCGTCCAACCAGTAATGATCAATGTTCGTGAAAAGGACCAGATGAAGCAGCAGAAGGCTTTTATGGGTCTTGTTGTTTCTATTGGGGAGAGAAAAGAAACCATCCCCTTTGTTCAGCCTGGTGGGCCAATTGAATACACCCTTTCAACTGCTATTAAAAAAGTTTCAATTGAAAACAAACCTACTGTTGGGTTGTTACAGGGCCATGGCGAACCCGGCATTGGCGAAATCCCGCAGGCTTACCAGGAATTAACCGTGCTTTATAATGTTGAACCGCTAACTTTAACTGATTCAACAGTAATACCTGAAAGGGTTAAAACCATTCTTATTCTGAGACCTCAGGATAGTATTAAGGTTAGTCATCTGAACCAGCTAGACGGGTTTCTAGCCAAAGGAGGTAAAATTCTTGTTGCAATGAGCAGAGTTAAGGCTGATCTTCAGAATGGCTATGGATCGGTTAAAAATACAGGGTTGGAATCGTGGTTAAAGAGTAAGGGAATAATAGTAGAGGACAACGTTGTTGTTGATGCTAAATGCGCATCGGTTCAGGTACAACAGCAGCAAGGTGCATTCAGGTTTGTAACCAGTATGCAGTTTCCTTACATTCCGGTTGTATCAAAGTTCTCTTCGCACCCCATTGGTAGCGGACTTGAAGCGGTTGTCATGCAGTTCCCAAGTTCCATAGAATACTCAGGTGACTCAACCATAAAATATACCCCAATTGCTTTTTCATCAGAAAAATCTGGGACAGAGAAAGCTCCGATTTACTTTAATATCCAGCGGCAATGGACTATTAAAGATTTTCCCAGGAGTAACATCCCTTTAGCAGGGCTGTTTGAGGGAAAACTTGCTGGTAGTAGCATATCAAAAATGGTTGTCATCGGGAATGGTGATTTTGCCATCAATGGCTCAGGCGAAAGGGCGCAGCAGCTTCAGCCCGATAATGTTAACTTTTTGGTGAATAGCATTGACTGGCTTTCGGACGATACCGGTTTGATCAGCCTGCGTACAAAGGGAGTTACATCACGACCGCTTGATGAGATTTCCGATGGCCGGAAAGCCTTCCTTAAATGGTTGAATTTTCTGCTGCCAATCCTGCTCATCTTAGGGTATGGCTTTTTCAGATCACAGGTAAACAGGAACAAACGAATTAAAAGAATGGAGGAGAGTTATGTCTAAGAAATTTAATAACAAGTACTTGCTCATATTATTGGCTGTACTTATAGCCCTTTTTATTTTTGTTAAGTTTTTCCGATCAGCCAGAACCGAACGGACCCTTAAAACTGATATCGTTCAGCTGGATACGTCTAAAGTGAGCAAAATTTTACTCTACCCACAGACTGAAAAAGGGCAGGAGGTTGTGTTTACTAAAAAGGGCAACGACTGGAAAGTGAGTAATGGAAAAATTGAAGTTGACCCAGAAAAAAATTCCATCCGGAACTTGTTGGCCCAGCTAATCGAAATTAAGGTCAAACGTTTGGTATCCCGTTCAAAAGATAAGTGGGCAGAATACCTGCTTACCGATACTTCTGCAACAAAGATTAAGGTTTTTGAAGGCGAAAGGGAAAAACTTAACCTCTACATTGGCAAATTTACTTACCAGCAATCACAGGATCCTTATTCTGCCTATGGAGGCGGAGGGGTAATTGGTACATCCTATGTTCGTATTGCAGATGAGGATGAGATTTATGCCGTTGATGGGTTTTTAACCTTCGTATTCAACCAGGCCTTCAACAGCTGGAGGAACAGAGCTTTCATCAGGTTGAATAAACCTGATATTACCCGGTTAACATTCAGGTATCCAGCCGACAGCAGCTTTGTTCTCTCACTGGAGAACAAGAAGTGGATGGTTGGGAATCAGCTGGCAGATTCGGCTAAGGTATCGAATTACCTCGGTCAGCTTAGTTTAAAGAATGCATCAACTTTTGATGATGCCTATACCCCTGTGGGTAACTCAACCTTCCAGCTTACAGTTGAGGGGAACAATATGAGCAACCTCACGGTAGATGGGTTTGTGAAAGAGGATGGTACCATTGAGGTTAACTCATCGCAAAACCCGGGTTCATGGTTTACGTCCGATAAAAAGGGTTTATTTAAGGATATCTTTAAGGGAAAAAAGGAGTTTCTGCCTTCCAGAAAAAACTAGTTTTAATAAATATTTTTTTAAAGGGATATATTAAAATTATTGGTTTAATATATCCCTTTTTTTATAATATAATGGAATACTGAAATCAAAATACAAATATCTTTTTCCTCAAATTCGACTATATTTGATAGCAGTATGTTTATAAGATCACAAAATGGACCTGACAAGCAAATTTGAGGAAACAAGAATAAAAATAGCTGATAAACTTTTGCTTGTTGGAACAATAGTTTCTGTCCCGGCTGCCTTTGTTTCTGGGTACAGGATTTTTTTAATGGGGGTTAAACCACTTTTTATAGTGGATATTCTGATTTCAGTAATTTTAATTATATCCTATATAACCCGATCAAAAGTTAATTATAGAATAAGACTGGCTGTACTTCTGGGGTATGTTTTTACGTTGGGATGGATTTCCCTTAACACATTTGGTCTTTTTGGACTGGGGCTATTCATAGTTTTCTTTTCAATAATTGTTACCACTACTTTTTTTGGGTTACGCTATGGCATTATATTGCTTGGACTGTCATTTATCATACTGATCGTATTTACATTATCGATTAATATGAGCTGGATTCATTATGAATGGGATTTTAATGCTCTATCGCATTCTACTTATCAGTGGTTCTCAAGGACTGTTTTCTTTCTTTGTTTTGCAACTATGGCTATAGTAACACTGGGTATGGTGAACAGTAACTTAGAGAAGATTAATAGAGACCTGTATGTAAACGAAAATCGCTTTAACCTTGCCCTTGATAGTGTGAATGAGGTTGTTTGGGAACTTGATTTGGAAAATAACACAAATTTTGTAAGCAAAAAATTTTTCGAGATTCTGAAATATACACCAGATGAGATGGCCGTTAATATTGAAAATTGGAGAAAGCTTATTTATGAAGAAGATAAGGTATTTGTTGATGAGAAAATAAAGGAACATTTTGAAGGGCGTTCAAATAATTTTCACATTGAGTACCGAATTAAAAACAAGCTGGGCAACCTGCAATGGATTCTTACCAAAGGTAAAATTGTTGAACGAAGCTATGAAGGTAAACCATTACGGATTGTTGGAACCCATACTGATATTTCCCCTAGAAAAGAGATGGAGGGTATTCTATACGAAAGCGAGCAGCGTTACCGCATGCTTTTCATGAGCGCAACAGACGCAATTCTTTTGGTGGAGAATGATGTAATTATTGACACTAATGATAGTGCCATTGAAATGTTTGGTATAGATAGAAATCAGCTAATAGGTCTTCCAATATGGAATTTATGCCCAGATCATCAATCTTGTGGCATTGAATCAGAATCAGGTATTCGTGATTTTTTCAACAACTCCCGGGAAAACAAATTTAATCCTATAGAATGGGAATTTAAGCAGCTCAGTGGCAAAACTATTGATGTCCTAATGAGTATTAATCCTTTATTGGATGAAAGGCGTACATTATTCCAGGTAATTTTACACGATATTTCCGAGAGGAAAAATTTTGAGCAGGCAAAACTTAATGCAATTGTTGAGACAGAAGAACGTGAATTGCTCAAATTAGCCGGAGATCTGCACGATGAGGTAGGTCCCCTGTTATCAAGCCTTAACATGTATTTATCATTGCTTAAAAGAGAGCAAACTGAGAATAAACCTGAAATTATTGAAAACATGCAGGGAATTTTAGTCGATACAATTCGGAGTGTGAGGGAAATATCCACAAATCTTAGTCCACATGCACTTAACAATTACGGGTTGGTTGCAGCAATTAATAGTTTTATTGAACCGGGCAGAAAACTTCTTACTATTTCTTTTAATGAAAATGTAGGAGAAATAGGATTGCCCAAGGTGGTTGAAATTAATTGTTATAGAATTATCAAAGAGATGCTCAATAATACTCTAAAGTATGCACAGGCAAAGGAAGTTCAAATTATGCTCTTTTTAGAAGATAACATACTCCAGCTCATATATCAAGATGATGGGATTGGGTTTAATCTTGAAAGTACACTCGCAAAAAATGATAAAGGCATAGGTCTATTAAATATCCTAAATAGGCTCAATACCATGAAAGCATCATATACTTTAAAAAGCAAACCGAACGAGGGGTTTAATTTTGAAATGAAACTCAAAATATAACTAAATGAAAATAAGAACAATAATTGTTGATGATCATCGGATTTTGCGTGATGGAATTAAGGCGTTGCTTCGGGAGATGAAGAATATTGAGCTGGTGGGTGAAGCATCAAATGGCCTTGAACTGATCCCCCTGCTTAAAGGTTGTAATGTTGACCTGTTGCTTATGGATATCAACATGCCCAAAATGAATGGGATCGAGGCTACAAGGGAAGCACTTAAAATATGCCCTTTAGTTAAAATAATTGTTCTTTCTATGCACGATGATATCAGCCACTACGATTCTATGGTGCAACTTGGCGTAGATGGCTTCCTGCTTAAAGAATCAAATTACGATGAGCTGGAAAAAGCCATTGAATCTGTATTTGATGGACGTCCATATTTTTCTCAGGAGTTATTACTTAAATTGCTTCGGGCAAAAAAAGAGGTTACATCAATACAGCTATCACAACGGGAGAAAGATGTACTCCAACTCATTTGCCAAGGTCTATCTACATCACAGATCGCAAACCAGCTATATCTAAGTGTAAGTTCCATTGAGAAGCACCGTGCAGAACTTCTCTTAAAAACCAACCTTCCCAACTCAACCGCCCTGGCGGTTTTTGCAATTAAGAATAATTTAGTGAAGTTATAGAATAGTAACCTCAAAAACATGTTCTAACGATTCAATTGTCAAGTTATCCTTTAATAAATAATTACATGCCCCGGCTTCTATCATTTTGTTTAAAATGTTAAAATCCTTATTGAATGAAACAGCAACTATCCTTGTTTCTCTGTATAATTCCCTATTTAATAGTTTTGTTGCAGTAATTCCATCCATTTCAGGCATGTTTACATCCATGAAAATTACATTGTACTTATTTTTATTAAACACCTTTTCAACTGCCTGTTGCCCGTTATATGCCTCATCAAGTAGAATTAATTTTTCACCTAGGACAGATTTAATAAGAATCCCTAATGTTTTTACAAAGGTGGGATTGTCATCAACTATTAAAACTTTATAAGTACTTAATTTCATGATTTATGCTGGTGTAAATAGTTAAATCAATCTCTTAACTAATAAGATTCATAGTTAGCATCTTTACTTTCACTTGCCATGGTATAGGTGAATCCCTTGGTTTTAGGTTTAGAATTAATTATAGGTTTTTGGGTTGACATACTTTTTTGCGTCAAAGGGTGCTTTTTTGAATAATCTGGCTTGTTAGGTTTTTGTTCAGTTTTAAAGAATGAAATGGCATCAATCAGCTGTTCAGATTGGGCAGTTAGCTCCTCGGCACTTGATGCTAATTCTTCACTTGCTGAAGCATTTTGTTGTGTAACCGTATTAAGCTGTTGGATGGACGAATTTATTTGTGCAGAACCATGTTTTTGCTCAAGACTGGCCGCTGTAATTTCTTCAACAAGCTTTGCGGTTTTATCAATATCAGGGAGTATTTCTTTGAGAAGTTTCCCAGACTCTTCAGTAACCGCAAGACTCGACTTTGATAATTCAATTATTTCATTTGCTGCGATCCGGCTTCTTTCGGCTAATTTGCGAACTTCAGCAGCAACCACTGCAAACCCTCTTCCTTGTTCACCAGCCCTGGCCGCTTCTACGGCTGCATTAAGTGCTAACAAATTTGTTTGGAATGCAATATCGTTGATAATACTAATTTTATCGGAGATATTTCTAACAGCAGTAATGCTTTTCTGTGATGCTTCTTCAACCTTAACCATTTTGGAATAGGCAATTGTGGAAATTTTATTGGTTTGCTCTGCATTTTCACTATTCTGCTCAATATTTGATGTCATTTGTTCCATAGATGATGATACCTCCTCAACCGAAGATGCTTGCTGATTTGCCCCCATTGATATTTGTTGAGAACTTGAGCTCAGCTGTTCACCAGCGGCAGAAACCTGATTTGCTGATGTTGATATTGTTGTTACAACTTCAGTTAATTGCTCTTTAAGTTGTTGCGTAGATGTGGCAAGTTGCCCAATTTCATCGTTTCTATCAAATAGTTTATTGTCAACCTTAGTAGTAAGGTTTCCTCCACTTAACTCATCAATAGTATTTATTATCTGAACTAAAGGTTTTTTAATCACTCTGGTTACATAAATATAAGCTGAAACAGCCATAGTAATATTTAATGGGAAAGCCCACAGGTTATGCCATGGTCCAAGTTTTGCCTGGATACTAGTTACAAATGCAACGAGAATAATTGCCAGGCCAGTTGCTATACCAATTTTATAAAGAACGGAGTTCTTGAATAAAATTTTCATCACTATAAAAAGTAAAGTAATGCTTACCGGACCTGCCAGAATAAGACTTTGAATCGTAATTGCTTGCATAGTTCTAATAGATTAATGTGTGTGAAATTTTTACTCCACAAATGTAGAATATGCATTTAGGGTGAATGGTGGTAAAATTCTCAGAAATGATTGAGGAAAACCTCAATTATGAGTGAGCTGTTTTGTGAAATAGTTTTTTCTATATCAGCTTTTGCTCTATCGCCATTTTAACCAGCACCGCAGTGTTTCGGGCGTTCAGCTTGAATAGCAGATTTTTGCGATAGCTGTTTATTGTTTCAATTCCCAGAAAAAGTTTTTCAGCAATTTCAGGGTTGGTATAGCCATCCACAATCAGCTTTAAAAGTTCTGTTTCTCTGGGGGTGAGAAAGATATGTTTTTCGGGGTGTCTCTTCATAAGCAGATCAACCTCATGGCATAGAAAAATCCCGCCATCAAGCACTGTTTCTACTCCGGCAACTATCTCTTCCGGCATAGAGTTCTTTAGCAGGTATCCCGAAGCCCCGTTCTCAAGCATTTTTCTTACAATGGTGTATTCCCCAAAACTTGTAATGGCAAGTATCTTAACGTTGGGGTATTTTTCATGAATCTCTTTACAGATATCCACCCCGTTGCCATCGGGAAGGTTAATGTCGAGCAGTATTAGGTCGTAATGATTTGATTTTATCAGTTTGTAACACTGTTCTGCAGTGGAAGCAATTCCGGCTACTTCACCAATATGGTTATCGTTGATGAGCTTGGCTAAACCTTCGGCTAGCAGGGGATGATCATCAACAATAAGTATTTGCACCATTTTATAAATATTACAGGGTCAGTATTAACAGTTGAACTCAACAGTTACCTCGGTTCCTTTATTGGGGGCTGAGTACAGATCCATCTGCCCGCCAAAGGAGGCAACTCTCGATTCAATATTTTTTAAACCGCTTGATTTAAAAGGGGTAACAGTTTTTGGATCAAACCCAGTTCCATCATCCTGAACAACAACGCTCACCCGGTCTGTTTCAATTATCAACTGCACATTAATTTGATTGGCATTGGCATGTTTTAATGCGTTATTTACCAGCTCGTGCACGATTCTGTAAATGGTTATCTCCAGCTTCTCATCAAGCCTACGTTCTGCACCATAAAAATGGTAGCTGATTTTCTCCAGGCCATTGCAAAAATCGGTAATTGCAGGATTCAACCCGTATTTCAATAATGATTCTGGCATCAGGTTATGGGCTACTCTACGAAGTTCTTTTATTGATCCATCGAGCATTTCCAATGCGGAGTTAAACACCCCGACATATTCCTCAGGAATGGTTACGTTACCTTTCATATTTGCAATTTTTAGTTTCACCACCGATAGCATACCTCCTAAACCGTCGTGGAGATCTCTTGACAACCTTACCCTCTCGCTGGTTTCTCCCTCAAGCAGGGCATGGGTTGCAGTAAGCTGCTTTTCCTGTTCCAGCTGTTTAACTTTTTGTTCTGCAAGGATTTTTCGTTGTTTTAGGTTCTTGATCAGGAAAAATGCTGTTGATCCCAGCAGAATAATTAGTATTGCCATGAAAATCATCACATAATTCCTGATTTTTTTCCCGGTTTCAAGCTGTTTAATCTCATTGTCTTTCCGCTCCGACTGGTATAGCGATTCTAAGTAGTTTATATGACGTTTATTGCTTTCGCTGAAAACAGTGTCTTTTAGCTGTTGGGAGCGGTTCAGGTACTCATACGCTTTCTTAAAGTTTGATCGGCCAGCTTCGCATTTTGCCAATACCATCAGAGCACGTTGCTCAAGGTCAATTGCCTGATAAGGTTTGATTTTCTCCAGTGCTTGTATAGCCACTATACCTGCGCTATCAACTTTATCCGCCAGGTAGTAGAATTCTGCCATATTGGTTAAAACCCGGGCTTCCTCCCATTGGCTTCCCAACTCTTTTGAATACTTGAGCGCTCCCATTAGCTGGTTGATTGCTTTAGGGTAATCTTTCCTAAAATACCCATAGTAATTAGCCAGGTTATAGTTACAGAGCATCAGGATATAAAGGTTATTACTCTTGCTGGCAATTTGAAATGCCTCATCAATGGTTTTAGGCACTTCCTCATATTTGCCTTGTTCAATCAGCGCATCGGCAAGGGTAATACAACCGGCGGATATCACTTGGTCATCGTTAATCTCTTTGGATATTTTGATACATTCCCGGGCATAAAATTCTGCCTTTTCAAAATCTTTTAGGAAAGAGTAGATATTGGCAATATTATTATATGTCTTAGGCAGAATTGTTCTGTTTTTGATGCTATCAAGCACCCTTAGAGCGTTGGAGTAATATTTAACCGCTTCGATGTAATCACCCTGCCTTTGCTTTATAGTGCCAAAACAGTGGTAAACAGCACCAACCCCTTCCCTGTACTCTTTCGCATTGGATTTGCGATAGATGCTGTCGGCCATATAGTATAGTCTTGTGGCTTGTTCAGCATCCCCTTTGATGTCAGAAAAGTAGCTTCCCTGCAACCTGTAGCTGTTTGCCAGCCATAGCTGGTTGTTCTGTATTTTGGAACGAACCTCGGCTTCAACTGCGATATCGTAGGCTTTATCAGGTGTGGAATATAACATAGATTTTGCCTTTTTTATAAGCAATTCAATGTTTACAGTATCTCTTTTCTGTAACATAAGGGTTCTGTAGAGGGAATCACGGTTGACAGCATAAAGGGTAGCTGTCAGAAATACCAACACCCCCGTGAACACAAGCCATTTAAACATTATATTCCTCATCGTGGATTAATTAGAATTAAATGTTGAATATAATCATTGCAAAGCTAAATGCATAGGAACAAAATAAAAACCCCCTTTTGGGGGTAAAATTAACCCTTCCTTTCCCGGTAATTTTGCCTGACAAGTAAAAGTAAAAAATCAATGTTAAACTTTTAAATAATCAAAGTATGAAAAAACATGGAATCCTTGTAATGTTTCTATCTTCTATTATTCTTCTAAACTCTTGTGAGCTTTTAGATGATAGTCTCGCTGATAAAGATTTAATTATCCAGGAACCTATAACAACGAACACTACCTGGAAAGCAGATAAGGTTTATGTAGTTAAAGGTGAGGTAAACATTGATAATGCAGTGCTTACCATTGAACCCGGGGCAACCATAAGGTTTGAATCCGGAGCATCCCTGGAAGTTGGATGGGCTGGGGCGGCAGCAATTATTGCCAATGGTACTGCCGAAAAACCGATAGTATTTACTTCTATTGCCTCCAATCCCGTTTCGGGATCCTGGAATGGGATTGTTATCTACTCTCATTTTACCCAAAATTCGAGCTTTACCAACTGTGAATTCTCCTATGGAGGAACAAATGATAAAGGGATATTGCATATTGCCGGCGCTCACATCGTGTTTAATAATAACACCCTGCACCATTCCAAAACCGTTGGTATTTCCTTTTACGATGATGAGTCCTACTTTGAATCAATGACTAATAATACTTTCCACGATTGTGGAACACATGCAATTAAAATGTCGGCTGCTAAAATTCATACCATTGGCACAGGTAACACCTTCACCATGGGAAGCGGCTATGGAATTTATGTTTACAGCGATGCTGTTGCCGGGACAATTACCTGGAAAAATCTGAATGTACCTTACTATTTTAATGGGGAAACAGATATTGATAATGCAACATTAACAATTGAACCAGGTACCATTTTCAAATTTGATATCAATGGTGGGTTATATTTTGGATGGGCTGGCAGTACAACCTTATTTGCAAATGGCACCAGCACAATGCCAATTGTTTTTACCTCAAACGCAAGCGCTCCCACAGCTGGCGCTTGGAAGGGATTGTATTTTTATGAGCATAATCTTCAGAATACATCAATGACCTACTGTGATATCAATTACGCAGGAAAAACTAACGAACAGGCAATAGAGCTATCTTATACTAAATTAACTTTCAGCAATAATATTGTGCACAATTCTGCTGGTCTGGGTATAAAAGCCTATGGAGAATCATCATTTGTTGCAATGCAAAGCAATACCATAAGTAACTGCGCAACTCATGCTATAGAGATTAGTGCTGAATCTATCCATACCCTTGGTACGGGTAATGCCATAACTTGTAATACTGGTTATGGAATACTGGTTACAGGAGGAAATTTAGAAATTGCCTCTGCTACCTGGAAAAAACATACAGTTCCTTATATTATAAATGCTGAGGTGGGAATTCATTCAAACCTCACTATCGAGGCTGGTACCATTCTGCAGTTTGCAACCAATGGTTCCATGTATTTTGGATGGTCAACAAATGCTCAGTTAAATGCAATTGGTACTGCCAATTCACCAATTATTTTTACATCATCTGTCTCATCCCCTGCAGCTGGAGCCTGGAAAGGAATTGAATTTTATACGAATACCAGCACAAATACAGTGCTAGATTATTGCAAGTTTTTGTACGCTGGCAAGGGAACAGATAACACCCGCGCAGCAGTTACTTTGAATTATGTAAACGGCATTACAATCAAGAACTGCGAGTTTAAAGATTCTAATGGATATGCAATTTACAGGTATAACTCTTCACTTTCGGCTAATAGCACTGGCAATACATTTACAAATTGTGTTCTGGGTCAGATAGGCTCAAACTAGCTTTGTTTTAGGTTTTGAATATTGACTTGAGGAGGGTGATGATCAGCAAATCACCCTCTTCTTTTTATTTTTGATTCTCCGGTACAAAGAAAAGTCCAGCAATCAGGCCCTGGGTATCAAAAACAGTTTTCATTTTCAGCTTGGTGTTCTTGAATTCTAATAGGATGTAAACAATGTCGTAAGATTGATACTTATCGGTGGTTATTTCATCAGATTTCACAAATGCTCCGCATTGCTTTTCCAGGGATGTCCATATTTCTGCCATTTTCTCTTTTGGAAGAGCAGTCTTCATGTTAGCATCAAACTTCAGAATGATTTTTTCAAAGCTGTTTTTCTGAAAGGCGCTAAGAAGCTGTTTCGATGTCTCGATCCTCTTTTCCTGTTGGGCAAATAGATTTGAAACTATCAACGTGGCTAATGCAAGAATGAATATTTTTTTCATTTTTTATGGTTTATTTTTATTACAAATCAAAATTAATATAAAAACCCTTCTGCATTAGAGCAGAAGGGTTAAATAATGTTACAGGGAGCTATTTCAGTTCAATATCTTTATCCATTTCTATCCTGTTGATATCCTGTGAGAAGTCGCCGATAAGATACTTACAGAAATAATCGCCGGTTAACCAGAAATGGTATTCCATCATATCACCATACCCATGACGCTGTCCGGGGTACATAAAGAAATCGAAGCGTTTATTGGCTTTTATCAGGGCATTTACAACCCTTAAAGTGTTGCCCGGGTGAACATTATTATCTATCTCACCAGTTGTTAGCAGAAGGTGACCCTTCAGGTTCTTGGCAATATCCTGGTTTTTATCAATGTCATACTCAAACGTTGATTTGCCGCTGGTATCAATAATTTCTTTAACCCCATCATGTTTTTCGCTCCACCAGCGATTGTAAATACTGTTATCGTGATTTCCGGCGTTTGAAACGGCAACTTTAAAGAAATCAGGGTAAGCCAGCATTGCTGCGGTTGACATAAATCCGCCCCCGGAATGGCCATGAATACCCACCTTGTTGATATCAATATATTTATGTTTGTACGCCAGCTGTTCAACGGTTGTTTTCTTATCTGCAAGCCCATAGTTGCGTAAATTGCCATACCCAAAGTTGTGATACCATTTTGAGCGCGCCGGGTGTCCGCCCCTGTTGCCAACGGTAACCACTATAAAACCAAACTGGGCCAAACGATCCATCCTGTCCATTCTTGCCGAGAACGATTTATTTACGGCCTCAGTTTGTGGTCCGGGATAAACGTATTCTATTATTGGGTAAAGCCGGGTAGAGTCAAAATCGAAAGGTTTGTACATTACCCCGTAAAGATCAGTTATGCCATCAGCGGCCTTGACCATGAAAATTTCGGGGAATTTGTAACCAGCCTGGAACAAAAGTGATAAATCCGCTTTTTCCAGATTAATTATCTTATTCCCCAGGTTATCCATCAGGAATGATTCAGGTGTTGTATTAACCCGTGAAAAGTTATTGATGAAAAATTTATGAGAATCTGATAAGCTCACGGAGTTATCATAATTCCCTTTGTTGAGTAATTTCAAGCCTGTTCCATCGAAATTGATCCGATACAGGTGCAGATAGTATGGATCCTCATTGGGTTCAAGGCCATTTGCCGTAAAGTAGAGAACCCGGTTGGTTTCATCAATCCCCTCTATGCTCTCGCAATGGTATGGGCCGGATGTAATCTGGTTCTTAAGTTTACCTTCACCATCGTACAGGTAAAAATGTCCCCAGCCATCACGTTCTGACCATTGAATCAACTCTTTGCCGTTGTTTACCAGCGAGAAATCATTTAGCTCAACATAGGTATTCAACCGTTCCTCAATCAGAACTTTTACTTTTCCGGTTAAGGGATCGGCCACACAAACATCAATCTTTTTAAGATCGCGTGAGGTACGTGTAAAATACACCTTATCACTGGTTTTAGATAACCATTTGGTAGGCACATAGTCATCGTCGCGCTCCTTAGCCAGCCTGGAGGCATTAAGCAATGCAACATCCTGATCGTTAAAAGCTTTTACATCAATTTTAACCATAGTATCGGCAGCCCAGTTGTAAACCAAAAGTTCATCCTTTGGAGCTTCCTTCTCCCCCGGCATGTGGTATTTATATGTTTCGAGTGTTGGGCGCGGGTTTGATAATGTTTTTACAACCCATAAATCTTTTACATTTCGTGAATCTGAACGAACCAGGGCAAACATTTTGGAATCGTGCGACCAGGAGATAAAGGTTGATTTTCGGTTATCCTTATTTTTGGCTTCATCCACGTTATCCTCATTCTCACGGGTAAAGCCATAGCTGTAATTCTTTTCTCCATCCCTGGTTAGCTGGTGTTCTACAATTGTTGAGTCCTTTTCATCCTTCAATGCCTTTTCGTAGCTGACTTTATCCATCCAAAAGAGGTTATGATGTTTCATGAAAACAATTTTTTCCCCATCAGGAGAGATATTTGCCCACTCTGGACGATCCTTTGGTTTCTTGAAATCGTCTAAAAGTGTTAACTTCCCAGATGCCAGATCGTACTCAAAGTAAAAAGTCTTCTTATCTTTTTTCTTGGCTTCATCCTTTTTCTTTTTATCTTTCTTCATGTCATTCTCCTCGTCATCCTTTTTGTCCTCATCTACCAGGATACTTTTCACCTCAAACTGGATAGCCGTTTCATTTTTAATGAACTTGATTTTTTGAATAGGAAGATGTTGGGCATCAAATGGATCTTTGGTAAGCCTTGACATTTGCGAAGCCATACTGACATTATCAAAAAGAAGTTTTTTTGTTTTTGCCACTGGATCAACCAGGTAGTAGGTCTTCCCGTTGCTGGTTTCAAAGGAGTACCAGAATTTATCGCTATTCTTCAGCCAATGCGCATCAACGGAAGTGCTAAAAACCATTTTCTCCAGTTTTTTTGGCGAAAACCGCGAGGGAAGTTCATAGTTGGCCTTGTCAACCGGCCTATTCTGGGAGATTAAATTGAATCCATTCAGTAGAAAAAAGATGGAAAACAACAAAGAGTATAATTTCTTCATAGCTATTTAGTTTTTTAGGTTTTTATATTCCATTTTACTTAGATTTAAAAGGAAACGATAAGTTTAATTGGTTCCACTATTCTTATTATTCCGGTTTCTGGCTCCTGAATTCTGACTTCTTCTTATATTTGCATCCTCTAAAATAGCAAAAGAAATGGCAACACAAAAACCCTCAATACCAAAGGGAACAAGGGATTTCTCCCCTGCTGAAATGGTTCGCAGGAATTATATTTTTGACACCATTCGTACAGTTTTTAGCCGGTTTGGGTATCAACCCATTGAAACCCCGGCAATGGAGAACCTATCTACACTCCTTGGTAAATATGGTGAGGAGGGCGATAAGCTGCTTTTTAAGATCCTGAATTCCGGCGATTTTATTGATAAGGTAGATCAATCAATTATTAAAGCTGGCAATTCAAATAGCTTGTCCCTTGCCATATCCGAGAAAGGGTTACGTTATGACCTGACTGTTCCCTTTGCCCGTTTTGTAGTTCAAAATCAGAATGATATAGTATTCCCTTTTAAAAGGTATCAGATTCAGCCGGTATGGCGTGCCGATAGACCTCAAAAAGGCCGCTACCGCGAATTTTACCAGTGTGATGTTGATGTAATTGGCTCGGGTTCATTACTCAACGAGAATGAATTAGTGCTGATTATCAATGAAGTATTCCAGCAGCTTGGTATTAAAACTGTCATTAAACTGAATAACCGGAAGCTCCTTAGCGCAATGGCTGAGATCATTGGCGAATCAGATAAGTTAACTGATATAACCGTCGGAATTGACAAACTAGATAAGATTGGATTGGATGCTGTAAATGCTGAATTGGAAAGTAAAGGTATTTCTAAAAATTCTATTGCAAAACTGCAACCCATAATCCAACTTAAAGGCACAAATCTCGAAAAACTTGAGGCTTTGAAAAAGATCTTTGCTAATTCAGAAATCGGATTAAAAGGCCTTGCTGAAATGGAGGAACTGTTTGGTTATATCGAATCATCTGGGGATATAGTTACATCTATTGATTTTGACCTTGCGCTGGCCCGTGGGTTAAACTATTACACCGGAACTATATTTGAGGTCAAAGCCCTGGATGTAGAGATTGGCAGTATCTGTGGCGGTGGGCGTTACGATGACCTAACAGGCATATTTGGGTTGAATAATATGAGCGGTGTTGGAATATCCTTTGGTGCCGACCGGATTTACGATGTGATGCTTCAGCTGAATAATTTCCCTGAAAGTTTGCTGGTTTCCACACAGGTAATGTTTGCCAACTTTGGAAAAAAAGCGGTTGTCTATTGTCTGCCGGCAATTCGTCAGCTCAGGGAGAATGGTATTAGTGTTGAGCTATACCCTGATGCAGGAAAGATTAAAAAGCAGTTCGATTATGCCAACAAAAAGAATATTCGTTTTGTTGTATTGGCCGGAGAATCTGAAATGCAAAACAGGCAGTTTGCTGTAAAGGATATGGTAAGCGGTGAGCAGGAAACAGCACCATTTGATATGCTTACCAAAAAAATAGTTGAAAAGTACAAGGCAATCGGAGTAAGTAATATAAGATGAACAAAATACATAAAATATCACCAAAACCGCTAACCTGGGAATTTCTGGGAAGCCTGATAAACGGAAATTATCAGCTTGAACTCTCAAAAGAGTCAGTCGATCTGATATCAAAATGCCGCAGTTACCTCGATAAGAAAATGAATGAGGATAATGCGCCTATTTACGGTATCACAACAGGTTTTGGCTCTCTCTGTAATAAGACCATTTCAAGGGAAAAGCTATCACAACTCCAGAAAAACCTTGTAATGTCCCATGCATGCAGTACCGGCGATGAGCTGAAACCGGAAGTAATTAAATTGATGCTTTTTTTAAAAGCTCATGCCCTCTCTCTGGGTTATTCAGGCGTTCAGGTAATTACTGTTCAGCGGATACTTGATTTTTACAATAATGATATACTTCCGGTTGTTTATGATCGAGGCTCGTTGGGGGCATCAGGCGATCTGGCACCGTTAGCCAACCTGTTTTTACCCCTTATTGGAATGGGAGAAGTGCGTTTTAAAGGGGTAAAATACGATGCAGCGGAAATACTCAGCAAATTTGGCTGGGAGCCTATTGAACTTCAATCCAAGGAGGGTCTTGCCTTGTTGAACGGCACTCAGTTTATGAGTGCTCATGGGGTTTTGGCTTTGCTCCGTTCATTCAGGCTTATTAAGATTGCCGATATCACCGGCGCAATCTCGCTTGAAGCATTCGATGGCAGGATAGAACCGTTTCATCCTAACATTCAGGCAGTCAGACCACATCAGGGGCAGATTGAGACAGCCAATAATATCAGAAAGATATTAGAGGGGAGTGAGTTGATAAACCGTCCCAAAAATCATGTTCAGGATCCCTATTCATTCAGGTGTATCCCTCAGGTTCATGGTGCTTCCAGGGATGCTGTAAACTATGTTGCCGGCGTTCTTCTGACTGAAATCAATTCTGTTACCGATAACCCAACAATATGGCCGGATGAGGATTTGATCATCTCCGGTGGCAATTTCCATGGTCAACCACTTGCCTATTCATTTGATATATTGGCAATTGCAATTGCCGAGTTAGCAAATATCGCCGAACGGCGAATCGTTCAGCTCATCCTCGGACTTAGAGGATTGCCGGAGTTTTTAATTGCAAACTCGGGGTTAAATTCAGGTTTTATGATCCCACAATACGTGGCTGCCGCAATGGTTAGCCAGAATAAGCAGCTTTGTACGCCCGCTTCGGTTGATTCAATTGTTTCATCAAACAACCAGGAGGATCATGTAAGCATGGGGGGTAACGCAGCAACTAAATTATTAAGGGTTGTTGATAATGTTGAACGAGTACTTGCCATTGAGCTATTCAATGCAGCACAGGCACTTGAGTTCAGGCGCCCTGCCAAAACCTCACCATACCTGGAAGAACTACTTCATCGATATAGGGAAATTGTTCCTTTTATCACTGAAGACATTATTATGTACAAGGAGATTGAGAAAACCATAAATTTTATCAGAGAAGAGTCGTTAGAATATGCAACTTAGTGTTAACTAATACATAAGTAAATGTTTAATACAGGATTAAATCACTTCTTGCAATCATTTGACAGTTCAGTAATTTACTGGATACTTTATGTTGTATCCATGTTAGGAACTACATACTTCATCATGTTTTTCATCTTTTCAATTATAGCCGGGGTTGATTTCCGAAAGGGTATTGTAATAGCAAATATTTTTGGGTGGACTATTCTTATTACCGTTGTTTTAAAAAATTATATTGATTACCCACGACCACTTGCCATTGATTCAACCTTAAATAGTTTTGGTGAACCAAAAGTTAATGCAGACCTCTCTGAAACGCAGCCATCCCGCTTTTTTGAACTTTTTTCGCAGGATCTGCTGTCTAAAACACGTGAAAATAGCATTGCCAGAACGGGGTTCCCCTCAGGCCATGTAACTGCTCAGATTGCAGTTTGGTTAAGTTTAGCGCTGCTTATGCGTAAAAGATGGCTCTGGTTTTTTAGTATTTCTTTTATTGCACTTACTATGATTTCTCGCCTTTACCTCGCCCAGCACTTTTTAGGCGATGTTCTTGGCGGGTTGCTCATCGGCCTTATTGTTGTCGGGATATTAATGCTCATTATCAAGAAGATCCATATAATTGAAAATACACCAATTAGATTTGGTCAGGTATTCTTATTGTTATCGCCGTTGATTCTAATTCCATTTTATAAATACCTGCCAGTATTTCAGGTTGGAAGTTTTGTAGGGCTTAACCTTGCATTTTTGTTTTTGATCAGGAAGTATGGGAGTTCGATTAGCATAGCCTCTGGTTGGAAAAGAATGGCAAATGTTGTCAACTTCTTTTTAGTATTCGTTTTGTTTTCTATGTCTAGTAAGTTAATCCCATTAAATAATGGCAATATTTTTGCATTGTTTTACTTTACCCTGACCGGATTTCTGGCAATATTGATTTCATCTTTTATTGCCAGATACTTTAACATGATGATTTTCAGCGATCATATTTCAAAAGACCTTTGAATCCGGGCAGAATCAAGAAATACAGATTAAAAAATAACAAAAGCTATAATAATGAGTTACTATAGTATGTCAAATTTGTAAAAACAACTTAAATTAATTAGTCATGAAGAAAATTATCTTTTTCTCAGTATTGTTTCTGTTAACCGGTTTATTTACCTACGCTCAAAGCCCAATTGGGAAAGGGGAGAAGCAGTTGAATGCCGGTATTGGTTTGTCTGGTTGGGGTATCCCGATTTATGTTGGCGGCGACTATGGGGTTCATCAGGATATCACAATAGGCCTGGAAATTTCTTTACGCTCCTATAGAGAATCTCTAAGTAGCGTTAAATATAACAGTACTATTATCGGTTTTACAGGAAACGGAAACTATCATTTTAACCGATTGCTGGAAATCCCTAGCCCATGGGATTTTTATGCAGGGCTCAATATAGGCTTCTTTTTCTGGAATTCTCCGTCCGATTACCCCGGCAGTGGATCTTCCGCGCCAGGCATTGGTGCTCAGGTTGGTGGCAGATATTACCTCAATAGCCGATTAGCACTCAACCTTGAATTTGCCGGGGGAAACTCCACAAATGGCGGTAAATTTGGAATAACTTATAAGTTTTAATGCTAATCTTTAAGATGTTCTAAAGCCCTTTCAGGGCTTTTTTTATTCCGCAAAAATTCACCTAAATTTGAAGATTAACCAAAACTACGACCATGGGTTTACAGTGTGGAATTATCGGGATAACGAATGTGGGCAAAACCACCATATTCAATTGCATGTCAAGCACAAAGGCTCAGGCCAGCAACTTTGCATTCAGCGCAAGCAAATCAAATATCAGCATGATCAATGTACCTGACGACAGGCTTTACGAGCTGGAAAAATTCCAAACCACTGAGAAAATTGTCCATACAACGGTTGAAATTGTTGATATCCCGGGATTAGCCAGGGGCTCGAACAAAGGCGAAGGGGTTGGCAATAAGTTCCTTGCCGATATCAGGAATTGTGATGCCTTAATCCATGTACTCCGTTGTTTTGATGACCCCAACCTGCCTCATGTTGATGGCTCGGTTGATCCGGTAAGGGACATCGAAACGGTAAATTTTGAGCTCCAGGTTAAGGATCTTGATTCGATTGAGAAAAAAATGCAAAAGCTTGAAAAAGCCGCCAAGGTTGGCGATAAGGAGGCAAAGCACGGTCTTGAAATCCTGCAGATTTATAAAGATCACCTTGAATCTTTTAAAAATGCCTCTACTGCCCCTGTTCATGAGCATGACAAAAAACATGTTGCTGACCTTTTTTTGCTTTCTGTTAAACCCATTATCTACGTTTGCAATGTGGATGAAAAATCTGCTGTGGCTGGAAATAGCTATGTTGAGAGGGTTAAAGAATTTCTTAAGGATGAAAACACAGAGATACTTATAATTGCCGGAAAAGTTGAGGCAGAAATATCCGAGTTGGATAATCAGGATGACCGTTTATCATTCCTGAAAGATGTAGGATTAAGTGAACCCGGCGTTAATAAGCTGATTCGTGCAGCTTACCATTTGCTAAACTTACAAACTTTCTTTACAGTCGGTCCCAAGGAAATAAGAGCCTGGACAATTAAAAAGGGGATGACTGCACCCCAAGCCGCAGGGGTGATTCACAGCGATCTGGAACGAGGGTTTATCCGCGCAGAAGTTATGCATTACCACGATTTTGTTACCCTTGGTTCTGAGCATGCCTGCAAGGAAAAAGGGAAACTTTTAGTTGAAGGGAAAAATTACGTGGTTGCAGATGGCGATATCCTCCACATCAGGTTTAATGTATAGAACTTTACTTGGCAGTAATAAAAAAACCCCGGACTTTCCGGGGTTTTTGGTTGGCTATGATTCTATCTCGTTATCGTATCTGTCAAAGAAATGGAATTCCAGGTAGCTATACGAGGACATCGGGACTATTTTGAGCTTACACTTGTATTGTCGTGCCCATTTGAAACGTTTGGAAAACAGTCCTTTGGTCAGGTATGCAGCCACGAATGGGTGTAATTTAAGAATCAAATTTTTTATTTCGCGTTCATTTACCAGGAAAGCCAGCTTATTCTCAATCTGTTCATCCAGAATAATTATTGGGGTAACCTCACCGGAACCTTTGCATGTTGGACATTTCTCAACGGTGCTGATGTGCATTTCGGGCCTTACCCGTTGGCGGGTAATTTGCATCAAACCAAACTTGCTTAGGGGTAAAATGTTGTGTTTGGTTTTATCCCTGGCCATCAGCTCTTTCATTTTATCGTAAACAAGCTGCCTGTTCTCCTGCTCGTGCATATCAATAAAATCAACCACAATAATTCCACCCATATCTCTAAGCCTCAGCTGGCGGGCAACCTCTTCGGTTGCTGAAAGATTAACCTCCAGCGCGTTGGACTCCTGGTCATTGCTGGCTTTTGACCGGTTGCCGCTATTTACATCGATAACATGAAGCGCTTCGGTGTGTTCTACAATAAGGTAAGCGCCGCTTTTAAATGAAACGGTTTTTCCAAACAGGCTTTTTATCTGTTTTTCGATCCCAAACTGTTCGAATATTGGTACATTCCCATCGTAAAGCTTCACTATTTTCTCCTTCTCAGGGGCAATGGTATTTATGTACTCCTTGATCTCGTTGCAAACATTCTCATCGTTTACATAAATATTATTAAATGAAACATTTAACATATCTCTTAGGATTGCCGATGTTCTTTTGAGCTCGTTAACAACAAGGCTGGGAACCGGAATGGTTTTAAGTTTTTCCAGCGCATTCTCCCACTTCTTAATCAGCCCCCTTAGCTCTGCATCCAGAACAGCTACCTTTTTCCCTTCAGCTGCAGTGCGGACTATAACACCATAGTTACGTGGCATTATGCTTTCCATCAGGCGCTTTAACCTTTTCCGTTCCTCAGGAGAAGCAATCTTTTGTGAAATTGAAACCTTATCGGAAAAAGGCATCAGGACAATATTTCGTCCGGCAATTGATATTTCTGAACTTAAGCGAGGTCCTTTGGTGGAAATGGGTTCTTTTGCAATCTGAACCAGGATAGGTTGTCCGGAGGTTAAAACCTGCCCAATTTTACCATTTTTATCAATATCGGGTTCCTGCCTGAATTTGGAAACCGAAACGGTTTTCCCTTTTTTGGAGAGAATGGCTTGCAGGTACTTATTAAAAGATTGGAACTGTGGGCCCAGGTCGAGGTAGTGTAGAAATGCATCTTTTTCGTAGCCCACATCTACAAATGCTGCATTTAACCCCGGCATAATTTTCTTTACCTTACCGAGATAGATGTCGCCAACCGAGAACTGAACGTTGCTCTTTTCCTTATTAAGCTCTACAAGTTGTTTATTCTCAAGCAGAGCCAGGGCAATTTCAGTATCACGTACATCAATAACCAGTTCAATGTTCACTTTGCTAGGATAATTTGGTTAATGTAAGGTATTTACAAACACAGCAACCTAAAGAACCGATTGGTGCTTTAGGTTGGCTGAATGGTTTTATAAAAACTGTGGATATAAAAAGAAATAGGTTATTTTTTCTTTTTATGACGGTTTTTACGAAGACGTTTCTTCCTTTTGTGAGTGGCCATTTTATGCCTCTTCCTCTTCTTTCCGCTTGGCATTGTAATAATATGTTAAGTAAAATCTTTAAATTATTTTTTAACGTGTGATTTCACCTTCCCAACAAAAGTTTTTGCAGGCTTGAAAGAAGGAATAAAATGCTCAGGAATAATAATAGTAGTATTCTTGGATATGTTACGAGCAGTCTTTTTAGCGCGTTTCTTTACGATGAAACTGCCAAAACCACGCAGATAAACATTTTTCTCTTTTACTAAAGAGTCCTTTACAGTTTCCATGAAGGCTTCTACTGTTTTCTGTACAGTTACCTTTTCGATTCCAGTGTTTTTGGAAATCTCGTTTACGATATCAGCTTTTGTCATTTTAAAAAATCTTTAATTATCAATAGATTAGACTTGAATTTTAAAAAGTGGACTGCAAATATAAATGTTTTATATTGATATATGAAATACATAAACATTATTTTTGACAATATTTTTTACCCTTCCAATTGATATTATGGATTTTAAAGTTTTGCTGATTGATTGGTACTCCCGTAACAAACGTGATTTACCCTGGCGTAATACGCTCAATCCCTACTATATATGGGTTTCGGAAATCATTTTACAGCAAACACGGGTAAATCAGGGTTTAGATTACTATTTACGCTTTATTGATACATTCCCCACCATTAAGGATTTGGCTGATACACAAATAGATAAACTAATGAAGGTATGGCAGGGGTTGGGTTATTACTCACGGGCCCGCAACTTGCAGCAGGGGGCAATTCAGGTTATAAATGACTATAATGGTGAATTGCCAAAAACTTTTGATGAATTACTCAAAATCCGTGGTATTGGTCCTTATTCGGCCGGGGCAATTGCATCGTTTGCTTTTAACCAACCAGTGCCTGCCATTGATGGTAATGTTTACAGGGTACTGGCCAGAGTTTTTGGCATTTTTTCTTCCACAGAAACATCAAAAGGGAAAAAGGAGTTCTTTAGTTTGGCTCTTGAGCTGATGGATAAGAAAAAGCCTGGCGTTTTCAACCAGGCGATGCTCGATTTTGGAGCACTCCAGTGCACACCCCGATCCCCAAATTGTGCTATTTGCCCCTTCCAATCAATTTGCTATGCCTACCGAAACAATATTATTTACCAATTGCCTATTAAAGGCAAAAAGATCAAGACACGAAATCGGTTTTTTTACTACCTATTAATTAAGATGGGTAATAAAACCTTTCTCCGGAAAAGGGAAGAAAATGATATCTGGCACTCTCTGTATGAATTCCCGCTAATTGAAACAGCCACAGAAACTGAATTTGAAAGGTTGATTGAAGCAGAGGAATGGAACGAACTTGTTGGAAATGGTAAAATCATCATTAGAAGTATTTCAGCACCTGTTAAGCATATTCTTAGCCATCAAATAATCCATGCGAGATTTATTATTATTGAGGCTAAATCTATATCCTACAAATTAAAAACGGATTATACTGAGATTCCGATCAATAAAATAAACGATTACTCAATCCCTCGGTTAATCGATTCCTATATGGCTGCCGAACCGGTTGAGAAGTATTTTCTTCCAAAATGAACTTATTTTACTACGTGCCGTTAAATTATTACAACCTCAATAAAAGTAAAGGTTTTGAATTAAATTGTAAATTTGTGAACGCCTGATTAATTCTATTGATGAAAAAGTACCTTATAATATATACTATTCTATTATTAAGTTTGATTGTTAAGGGTCAGCAAGCGGAGTATTATTTTAAGTTTATCGAACCTGATAAACATAAAATAAACACACAAATAACCCAGATTATTTCTATTGATAACATTTTAGCCGATACTGTATTTGCTTATGCAAATTCTGATGAGTTGAACCGGTTCCTAAAATTCGGGTATAAAATTGAGCTTTTAAAACACCCCTCATCAGGAGCCAAGGTTTTAAATATGGCTACAACCATTGATCAGATGGTGAATTGGGACCGGTACCCAACCTATGAGGTTTATCGGGCGATGATGAAAAAATTTGAGCAGGATTACCCTTCATTGTGCAAGCTCGATTCAATTTGCACCACCCCCAATGGCCACCAGCTTTATGTGGTTAAACTATCTGATAATGTTTCGGTTAATGAGCAGGAGCCTCAGGTGTTTTTTACCAGTACTATGCATGGCGATGAAGCAACAGGTTATATTCTGATGCTTAGGCTAATTGACTTTATGCTTAAAAATTACACTGCTAATACACGTATAGGTAACATTATTAACAATGTGGAGCTGTTTATTAACCCAAACAGCAACCCTGATGGAACATATAGAAGCGGCAATGCAACAGTTTCCGGTGCCACAAGGTACAATGCCAACAATGTTGATCTAAACAGGAATTTCCCCGATCCTATTAAAGGAGATCATCCTGATGGATATAGCTGGCAGCCTGAAAATATCGGTATGATGAGTTTTGCTGCATCACATCATTTCTCATTGGCGGCAAATTTTCATGGTGGTATAGAAGTGGCGAATTACCCGTGGGATGGTTGGACAAGTTCTCAAAAACTGCATGCAGATAATAATTGGTACAGGTACATATCGAGAATTTATGCTGATTCAGCACAAACGAATTCTCCGGTCGGATATTTTAATGATTTGGAGAATGGAATAACCAATGGTGGGGATTGGTATGTTGTTTATGGTGGAAGACAGGACTATATGAACTGGTGGCACAAATGCAGGGAAATTACTCTGGAAATTTCAACAACAAAGCTGCTTTCTTCTGATGCGCTTCCCGCATACTGGAATTATAACAAAGCTTCATTAATATCATATATTGAATCGGCTTTATACGGTATCAGTGGAACTGTAAAAAATTCTTCTGGCGAACCAGTAAGGGCTAAAATTTTTGTTTTTAAACATGATGCAGACAGTTCTCACATTTACTCAACCAGCAATAATGGATTTTACAAGAGGCTTATTGAACCTGGGAAATGGGACTTACTATATGAAGCCCCCGGGTATTGCCCGCAGATTCATACACTCGAATTAACAGGATGGGATTCAGCAATAGAAAACGATATTATTTTAGAAGGTTTATCAAATGTCACATTGAGCGGTCGGGTTACAAATTCAGAGAGCGGAAATCCGGTAGAGGCGGTGAAGGTTGAAGTGCTAAATTCAGAACTTTTATCAGCTGCAACGGGTCAAAATGGCGATTACTCTTTCAGCTCTTTAGGGAAAGGCGATTATTTTATGAGGCTCTCTAAGGCTGGTTATCAATCAAAAGTGATTATAGTCAATGCATTACAAACCAGCAATGTGTTCGACATATCTCTATCTCCTGCAAAATATGAGGGTTTTGAAGCAGAAGTTCCACCTCAATTTATAAGTGTGAATGGACTATGGATTAAAGATGAAAAAGAAAGGTATGAAGGGGAGTACAGTTTGCGATCACCGTCAATTGGCAACAGTTCTTTCACATCTTTGAGCATCAGCTTAAATATTGCCCAGGCCACGGATATTAAATTTGCACGAAAAGTTTCTTCTGAAAACGGGTACGATTTTCTTTACTTTTTTATTGACAATGTTGAAAAGGCAAAGTGGAGCGGAGAGCAAAACTGGGCTGTTCAGACTTTCCCCGTTTCTGAAGGCAATCACACATTCCTTTGGAAGTATCAGAAAGATGGTTCCACTATTTCGGGAAAGGATTGTGCCTGGGTTGACAGCATTGTTTTTCCTGCATCAACACAAAATGTAACATTCAATGTTACATACAACAGTTCACCCTTGGAAGGGGCAAGTATTACTTTTAATGACCAAACATTGCTCACAGGTTCTAACGGTAGCGCAATTTTTCAGAATGTAACAAGGGCTGTGGATAAATCATTTTCAGTGTTAAAATCAACATTAGACCCTTCAAACGGTATTATTGATGTTGGTTATACGGATCTAATTAAACCTGTGACCTTAACAGGGACGCTTACTTATACAGTAACTTTCGCAGTGAAACACAATGGGACAGCACTTGAGAATGCAAATGTTACTTTTAACCAATCTGAAAAAATTACTTCAGCCGATGGGTTGGCTGTCTTCGAGAATACTCCTTACGGTCAGAATTATAGTTACACGGTAAGTCTTAACGGGTTCCAAACCTATAGTGGCCAGATCAATGTAACCAGTGATACGAATATCCCGGTAAACCTTATCCCTTTGGGCATTCCCGAGAATCAGCTCATCAGTAAATTAGAGGCCTGGCCTAACCCCTTTTACAATATCATCAATATTAGTTTTACTCTCAGGAAACCCTCACCTGTTGAAATTTCAATTTTTTCCGCTGATGGGCGAAAAGTGATAACACTTACAAAAGGTGAGTATTTTACAAAAGGCTATTCAATTCTATGGGATGGTAAAACTGATTCCGGAACCAGGGTTCCTGCAGGGATCTATTTCATCAGGTTGCAATCAGAAAGCGATTCAAAGATCCTAAAAATTCAAATTGTTCCTTAGCAAAGCTTTTTTTGATATTTTTGTGATGATTGATACTGCTGTAGTCATCCTAAATTCGAATTAATGAGAAAAGTTGCCTTTGCATTCAGCTTGCTGATCTTCACCTTTCAAATTGCCTGGCCGCAACAACGGCTTTCAATTCCTTCAGAAAAACCACGATTGATAGTTGAAATTGTGGTGAGCCAGATGCGGTACGATTATATCAATCGCTACTGGGATAAGTTTTGCGATGGAGGTTTCAGGATGCTGGTCAATGAAGGGGCCTATTGCAAAAATGCCAGGTATAACTACCTTTTAACTCAGTCTTACCCGGGGCTGGCCACCCTGTCAACTGGTTCAAATCCATCAGTACACGGAATTGTTTCCGATAAGTGGTATTCAAGGGTAAACGGGCAGGAGGTTGATGCAGTTGCTGATGATAAGATGACCACAACTGGTGGTAGCTTCTTCAGCGGGAAAATGTCGCCTAAAAATTTGGTTACAAGCACATTAGGTGATGAGCTGATGATGTATAACTCTAAATCGAAGGTTGTGGGTATTTCGCTCGATCCTGGCTCCGCAATACTACTAACAGGTCATAATGCCACTGGTGTTTACTGGTTCGATACCGAAAAAGGAAACTGGGTTAGCAGTTCCTATTTCATTAATAATCTGCCTGCCTGGGCTGATACTTTTAACACAAAGGGATTTTCAAAACTTTACGTTCAACGGGAATGGGATGCTTTAAACCCAATTAATTCATACGATGAGGCTGACACGAATAAAGTTAAGCAACCGGAGATAAAACAGAAGTTGATCAGCAAGTTAAAATCAATGTGGACAGGGATAATCCGCGAAAAATCCGCTAAAGTGAACTATTCATCCCTGCTTGATTCTCCTTTTGGCAATCTGTTAACCAAAGATTTTGCCATCGCTGCAATAGTTGGCGAAAACCTTGGCGCTGATGATAACCCCGATTTGCTGACAATATCCTTTTCTCCTACAAAAAGAATCGGGTCTGAGTATGGCCCTCATTCAATTGAGGTGGAGGATACCTACCTTAAGCTTGATAAGGAAATTGCTCATTTCCTTGAATTTCTCTCTACTACAATAGGAAAGGAAAATGTGCTGGTTATTTTAACATCCGATCAGGGCGTTGCATCATCACCGGTTCACCTGGAAAAGTCTAAAATACCTGGTGGATACTTTGAACCAAAAAAGGCAATGGCTCTGTTGGGGAGCTATTTGAATGCAATATATGGTCAGGGGAGCTGGGTTACCGCTTACTATGAAAAGCAGATTTACTTAAATCACCGGTTAATTGAAGATTCTAATATCAAACTTGCTGATATTCAGCAAAAAATTGCTGATTTTATGCTTGAATTCAGCGGGGTGGCAAATACTGCAACTGGTTACGCTTTGCAAAATTCCAATTTCACGGAAGGAATATTCGATAAGTTTCAGAATAGTTACAACCAGCGTAGATCGGGTGATGTTATTATCAACCTGGAGCCAGGCTGGGTGGAGAGCAATGGGCATGTTACCTCCGGGAATTCATCTTATAGCTATGATGTTCATGTACCGCTGATCTGGTATGGCTGGAAAGTTAAACGCCGTTCAATTCTGGCTCCGGTAAATTTAATTGATATTGCTCCGACACTATCTACCTTAATGGGTATAACCTGGCCAAATGGGGCTACCGGAAATCCAATCAAAGAGTTGATAGAATAACTAGTGCGATTTTAGGGATTCAAGCATTTTCTCCTGTGAAATAAAAATATCCTGTGCTTTTTCCAAGGATATTTCCTCAAAGTGGATTTTATCACCTGGTTTAAGCTGGGCGGCCAGGGTAAGATCAGCAGAGATCACATTGGCTAATCGGGTATAACCACCAGTTGTTTGCCTGTCGGCCATCAGGATTATTGGCTGCCCATCTCCCGGAACCTGAATTGTACCCATTGATGTTGCCGCAGATATTATATCTGCGGAACCTTGACTGTGTTTAATTATTGGACCAGTTAAGCGATACCCCATTCTATCGCTTTGATTTGATATTTCATAACCAGAGGTTAAAAAATTGCGAATGCCTTCAAATCCAAAACTTTTAACTTCAGGCCCTGCAATTACCCTAAGTTTTTGGTTCGATTGATATATTGGGAGAAGTTTACTGGAAATCTTGCGAATCCTTATTTTTCTATCAATTTTTCCTAAAGGGATAGTGTCACCTTGTACAATTGCTCTGCCCTGTAAACCTCCTACTCTGGCACGAATATAGGTTGATCGGCTTCCCATTACAAGGGGTAAATCAATCCCTCCTGCAAATGCAAGGTAGGAGCGAAACCCATATACTAGACCTGAAAAGCGGAGAATATCACCACTCCTGACTTCGATAGTTTTGTTAAGGGGAATTATCCTGTTATTTATGGATGGATTCATATTTGCACCACAAATTGCAATTGCCCCGGGGCTACTAAATGCTATTTCAGGTCCTAATAGTGTTACTTCCAGGCAAGCCTGGTTAGGATGATTTCCAACTAATATGTTGGCAAGTCGAAGGGAAAAAGTGTCCATAGCACCGGAAACAGGCATCCCAAAACGTTGGAATCCATATCTGCCACAATCCTGGATAGTGGTATGTAAACCGGGCGATAGGATGGTGAGGAATGCCATATCTAGGTGCGATTACACTTGTTTACTAAATAAGTTCCTTTGTTAACTTCGCTGCTAATTTTTGAATATAAATCAATGGGTATAGAAACAAATCTGATATAATCACCCGGATTTATGAGAAATTCTGGTTCTTTGGCAGGATCGAAAAGTCTTACTGGTGTTTGACCAATTAATTGCCATCCACCGGGGCTCTCAATTGGGTATATACCCGTTTGTTTATCGGCAATACCAACAGCGCCGGCCGGTATCATTAATCTTGGTGTATTTTTTCTTGGTGTAGCAATCCGATTGTCCATCCCGCCCAGGTAGCAGAAACCGGGTGTGAATCCCAGCATGAATACTAAATATTCAGTTGAACTATGGATTTGAACAACTTCGTATTCGGTGATATTATTTAACCTGGCAACCTCGGGTAAATCAGGCCCATATTCACCACCATAACAAACCGGGATTTCAATGGTGACTGAATCATTCAGCTCGATATTTTCAATGTCCTTATCTATTTGTTTCAACTTATCCAGCAGCTTTCTGTAGCCAATTATAAATGGGTTGTAGCAAATCATCAACTCATTGTAAGATGGGATATAATCCAGCACTCCTTCAATGTTTTCCCGCTCAATTTTTACCAGAAGTTTTCGGATAATCCTGTTTGTTTCAACGGATATTACATCGCCTGCTTTGATGATGAAGGCAGAATCACCCGAAGGTATGTACCTGAATATTTTTTTATCTTTTTCCAATTGATTTTAATCTTATTCCCTTCAATTTAAAGGACGATACCAGATTCTGGGCAAAATTTAAAGCCATTTCATTATCGCCATGGATGCAAATAGTATCAGCCTGAATTGGAATGACGCTGCCAGATAGAGTTACTACAGTTTTATCTGTTATCATCTGTAAAACACGATCAATAACCTGATCGGTATTATGTAAAACCGCTCCGGGGATATTTCTTGAAACCAAAGTCCCGTCATCATTGTAGGCTCTGTCGGCAAAAGCCTCTGATGCATATGAAATACCAACTTCTTTTGCTGCGCGTATCATTTCTGAGTTTGAGAGACAAATCAGGGTAAGTGAATCATCTATCATCCTGATTGAGTGGGCAATAACTTTTGCCATCTCAAAATCTGTGGCAGCGGCGTTATATAGAGCACCATGAGGTTTAACGTGTTGTAGCTTTCCCCCAAGCGCTTCGGCCATACTTTTAATTGCCCCAACCTGATAAAGGATAGATGCCCTGAGTTCTTCGTTGCTGATTTTCATTGGCCTACGACCAAATCCTTCAATATCGTGATAACCGGGATGTGCACCAATTCCAACATTATGTTTTATGGCTGACTTAATGGTCTTTTCAATGGTAACGGGGTCGCCTGCATGAAAACCACAGGCAATATTTGCCGAAGAGATAAATGGCATTATAGCCTGATCATTATCCACAGGGTAGTTTCCAAAACTTTCCCCCAAATCACAGTTAATGTCTATTTCCAATGTTTAAAAAGTTAAATTAATCCAAAGACTTTAGCAAGGCTTAACAACCCCAAACCAAATGTTATTAAAACTACTATAATTCCTAAAATATTAGACAGCAATCCATTAGTATTGACCCCCATAATAGGTTTGTAATTCATAACCCATAGTAAAAAAATTGCCACAACCGGTAATAATATTCCATTTGTAACCTGAGCAAAAACAATGGCTTCAATTGGTTTAAAGCCAATCATTGAAAAAGTGGTACCAGTAAGTAAAATAAATACCCAAACCATTCTGGATTTAGCTGATTTAATATTTTTTTCCCATCCTAAAATTCCCATGGTTGCGTAAGCTGCAGCCAGGGGAGCTGTAATTGCGGAAGAAATACCAGCGGAAAACAACCCTATGCCAATTATGTATCTGGCCCATTTCCCTAAAAGAGGTTCAACCTGTACGCCTAAATCCGCAGTACTGTTTAGTATGTTGCCTGTTCCCCAAAAGGCAACTGCCGATGTGATAACAATAGCCATAGAAATTAAACCGCCAAGAACTACTGAAATAGTGATATCCAAACGGGCTTCGGGCAAATCACCTGGTTTACTCCAGCGTTCCTTAACCGCTGATGCGTGCAAAAATAAATTGTATGGGACTACGGTTGTTCCTATTAATCCTACGAGAGCTAAAAGTGATCCCTTTGGAATAGATGGAATAAACATGCCTTTTAATATACTTGAAATTTGAGGTGAAACGAATATTGCAGTTGCAATAAAAGTTACACTCATTACGATAACCAACGCAATCAGAACTTTCTCGATAAGCTTGTAACTTCCTTTGATTAATAAAATAAATGTAAAAATACCTATAATCAGTACCCAGTATTTAATTGGGAGAACATCAGTGGTAAATATTGATGCCAGCCCAATAGATGCTCCAAGTATATTGCCTGTTTCGAAAGCAGCATTTCCTATTGCAATGGAAGAAATAACCAAAATGGCAGTAATTAGTTTAGCTAATGGTTTGCTGAATTGTTTTCGTAATGCTTCACCAAGTCCTTGTTGTGTAATTATCCCCAGACGTGCCGACATCTCCTGTAAGATTATGGTTGCTGCAATGGAGAATGTCATCCCCCAGAGTAAGGCGTAACCAAATTTTGCCCCTGCAAGAGAACACGTGGTGATAGTGCCTGGTCCAATAAAAGCAGCAGTTACCAAAACCCCAGGACCAAATTTGAAGTTCCTGTTATGCCGTTTCTTATTTGGTTCTTTACTCATTAGCGAAAGTAGTGAACATTGTAACAACTAAAAGTAGAAATTATAACAGAACTCACAAATAAATTTAAAGGAATTAAAATTATTCCCTTGCTACAAGATATATAAATAAACCCGACAGAGTCATTAGTCTGTCGGGTCCATATTCTTTTTCCATCTTGTATCTATTCCAGGCTCCCGATTTCTTTTTCAACTTCCACAAGAATCTCTCCTGACTTAACCAGCTCTTTCATCTTATTATGATCCGGATAAAGTGGGCGATCTATATCAAGGAAGGTTACATGCTTACGTATAACATCTCTTGCTTTTTGGGTTCCGGTTCCGTATTTATAAGGTGTTTCCAGCTTTTCACGGAGATCGAGTGCCTGAGCGGCGGCCATGAACTCAATGCCCAAAACGCCATAGGCGTTATCCAGGATCTGGAAATTTTTAATGGCTGTGTTCATTCCCATCGAAACAAAATCCTCCTGGTCTGCTGCAGCAGGTATTGACTGAATGGAAGCCGGCATAGAAAGTATTCTTTGCTCCACAATCTGCATATCGGCAGTGTATTGGCTTAGCATCAAGCCCGAAAACATTCCGGGATCTTTTGTTAAGAATGGTGGCAATCCGACACTCAGCGCGGGGTTATTCAATCGGTTCATTCTACGCTCTGAGAGCACACAAACCATGGTAACTGCTGCACCCACCAGATCCATAGGCAGCGAAATAGGTGATCCCTGGAAATTGGCACCCGAAAGCGCAAGGTTGTCATCTGCAAAGAATAGCGGGTTGTCTCCTACGCCATTCAGCTCTATCTCAACCTGTTCTCTGGCATACTTAACCGCATCATGGGCTGCGCCGATAACCTGTGGTGTTGAGCGCATTGAGTAAGCATCCTGAACTTTTGTTTTCAATTTGCCTTCAGCCAGATCGCCTCCTTTCGTCACTTTTCGAATTGCCGCTGCGCTTCGCATTCCACCCGGAAATCCTCTAACCTCTAAAATTTTTGGGTGATAGGGTTTTAAATTTGCTTTAAGGGCTTCTAGCGACATGGCACAGGCAATTTCTGCTTGTTTTAGGAACCTCTCGGTTTCATAAATCATTATTGCACTCATCGCAGTTAATACATTTGATCCGTTAATGGCTGCTAAACCATCCCTTGCATGCAATCCCGGCACTTGAATCCCGGCACGTTTCATGGCTTCCTTACCTTCCAGGAGTTCGCCTTTGTAATATGCATGGCCTTCGCCCATCAGGAGTAACGCTATTTGTGACATTGGAGCCAGATCGCCGCAAGCACCAACCGATCCTTTGTCGCAAACGTAAGGGGTAACTCCTTTATTAAGCATTTCCACAAAGGTTTGGGTAATTTCGATTCGGCAACCAGAATTGCCATGTGCATGAACATTTATTCTACCAAGGATAGCCGCGCGTACATACTCGATTGGGAGGGGATTACCAATGCCTGCAGCATGGTTGTAAACCAGGTATTTCTGGAAATCCTGAATCTGGTTATCGTTAAGCACAATCTCAGAAAACTCGCCAATTCCTGTGTTGATGCCGTACATTATCTCATGCGCAGCTATCTTTTTATCGAGCATTGCACGGCATTTTTTTATTTTTTCAACTGATTCGGGGTGTAATTCAACTTTTTCATTATACCGGGCGACATTTACAACATCCTCAACCTTTAAGTTTGATCCATTTATTATTAGTGTCATACTGTTTGAATTTTTTAAATTGATGATTAATTGACATTTACCCAAGGTTTTAATTGATCAGTATTGATCAATTCTATAGGGATAAACTAAAATATTAGAAATCTCGAATAAGAAATTAAATAAAAAGGCAGGTTCGGTTGATTTTGATCTTAAATTTTAGCTGCCAGGGAATCATATCGAATTTTTACTGTTGTAAATATATAAAAATAAAGCTTTAAATGCCCAATATTCATATATATTTACAGCTGTTTTTCAAATCAGGATGAATTCTATACTTAGAAATTTGAAACCTGCAGTTAACAAGCAATTCCTTTTAATACTATCCGGAGGAATGTGGGTTGCCGTGGGCATTATGCTAAACTCCTTCGCATACCATTGGCTGATGGGCTATGAGGGAAAATACACGCTTATTTTTTTGTTAGTAGGAGTTACTGGTGCATTTGTTATTCATCATTTCGGTTTTTTAAAAGTTGTGGATAAAAACCTGGGGAGAATTTCGCGGATGGAGGGTAAACCCTGTGTTTTCTCGTTTATGTCATGGAAGAGCTACTTGATAGTTCTTATAATGGTTTCAATGGGGATCACCTTAAGGCATACAGCAATACCTAAACAATATTTGTCAATCCTTTATATTGCAATCGGGTTGGCGCTCATTTTTTCAAGCATCCGTTATTTCAGGGTTCTTCTTAGTCAGATTCTATCAAAATAGTTCATAAATATTTTTAATTATGATAACAAATGATCTAAATATTTCCCGAGCTGATCTACTTGCCATTGAGAGAACCAACCTGGCGAACGAGAGAACATTTTTGGCGTACTTTAGAACATTCATTATACTGATCAGCTCTGGTTTTGCTATTATGAGACTGGAATTTCTTCATCAGATTAACATCCTGGGTATTCTCCTTATTTCTATATCACCCATTGTTTTGGCGTTCGGTATATTCCGCTATACAACCACAAGGAAGAGGATTAGAAGTTATTACAAAAACCTTAATTAACTTTAATGGATTAAAATATACCTTATGATTAGCTATATCATTTTTGTTTTGCTCAATTTTGGGCTTCCTTTTACCGCTCCTCCACCTTCCATAAATGTGCTTACCTATAACATAAGGTTTGATAACCCTAAGGATGGTTTAAATATTTGGGATAATCGTAAATCTTATATGATTAGTTTGCTAAATATATATAAACCAGATATTTTTGGCATTCAGGAGGGGTTAAGTAACCAATTAAAATATTTAAAAGAGGAACTTCCAAAATTTGATTACCTAGGGGTTGGCCGTGATGATGGCAAAAGCAAAGGGGAATTTTCAGCCATTTTTTACCGGAAAGATAGGTTTAAGCTGCTTAAAAGTTCAACTTTCTGGTTGTCTGATAAACCTGACAGACCCTCAAAGGGATGGGATGCTGCGCTGGAACGGATTTGCACGTATGCGTTATTTCAGGATAGTATAACTGAAAAGAAGTTTTGGGTGTTTAACACCCATTTTGATCATATCGGGGTTACGGCTCGTGAGAATTCAGCTAAGCTGATAGTTAAAAGGATAGCCGAACTTAGAATAAATGACAATTATCCTGTAATACTTATGGGCGATCTGAACTCAACTGAAAACACCGAACCAGTTAAAATACTAAAAAACGAATTTTCAGACGCTAAGGAGATTACACGAACTGCGCCAATAGGACCGGATGCTACATTCAATGATTTTAAGCCTGGTGAACCGGCAACTGAGCGCATAGACTATATTTTTGTAGAAAAAAAATTTACAGATGTTTTAGATTATATTGTAATAGACAAGTCGTCTGAGAACAGGTATCCGTCCGATCATTTCCCGGTTTTTATCAGGCTGGTTCTGCTTTAATTATTTTTTGGATGCAAAAAATTAAAAATCTGCTTAACGAGAGCTACATTCTTTCAAAAAAAGTCGGATTGGATTGGTTTATTCTGGCTTTAATCGGGATGATTTTTTTGGCATACCTTTGGCCTGACCCAGGTGTACAGAAAGGTTTACTATCTCTTAAAAATATAGCCGGTTATGGAATTTCACTTATCTTTTTTTTCTACGGCCTGCGCTTAAGTCCGGAGAAATTAAAGGAGGGGCTGAGCAACTGGCGGTTACATCTTGTGGTTCAAATATCAACTTTTATTCTGTTCCCGGTTATTATTTTATTGGTAAAAAGGATATTCGGTCAGAATGGGAATGAGCTGTTCTGGTTAGGCGTTTTTTACCTTGCAGCATTGCCTTCAACGGTTTCTTCCTCGGTGGTGATGGTTTCCATTGCCGGAGGCAATATTGCTGCAGCAATTTTTAATGCCAGCATTTCCAGCTTAATCGGGATCTTCATCACACCGGTTTGGATGGGCATAGTGCTCTCCACCAGTTCAACCAACTTCGATTTAACCGAGGTGATCGTAAAGCTGATACTTCAGGTTTTGTTGCCTGTTATGTTGGGAATATTTTTTCACCCCAGGTTTGGTGGATTTGCTGAAAAGCACCGCAGGAAATTAAGGTATTTCGACCAAAGTGTAATCCTGTTGATAATCTACACTGCCTTTTCAGAATCATTCGCAAACCAGATGTTTAAAGGACACAGGGCTCTAGATATATTGATATTAGGTGCTTGCATGGTCGGTTTGTTCTTTTTCTTTTATGGTTTAATAACCTTAATAAGCCGGATTCTAAAATTTAGCCGTGAGGATAATATCACTGCTGTTTTCTGCGGATCGAAGAAATCGCTGGTTCATGGCACGGTAATGTCCAAGGTTCTGTTCCCCAATGTTGCTGCTACCGGGGTAATACTTTTACCCTTAATGATTTACCACGCATTGCAGCTAATAGCTGCCAGCATAATTGCCCAGAGTATGGCAAGGAAAAAGGTGAAATTTGAATGAGACCAATTTTTTTGAAATGTTTTATTAAGATTAAAGTTATTTTTCGTCAATTTTGTAATATAAATTCAAAATAAAAAATTATGAAAGTTAGAACCCAGGTATTCCCAGATGATGTACAAAAGGTGAGGGAAATTGCCGAGTCCACGGGCTTTTTCTACGATCACGAAGTGGATGTTGCAGCCAGCCTTGTAGAGGACACCCTTGAAAAAGGGGAGATTGAAGGTTATCGTTTCCTCTTTCTGGAAGATGATAATAACCGAACAATTGGGTTTACTTGCTTTGGTGAAATTGCCTGCACAAAAGGCCGCTACGACATATATTGGATTGTTGTTCACAACAATTACAGGGGCAAAGGGTATGGTAAGGAGTTGATGAGACTTACCGAAAACCGGATAGTTGAGCTGGGCGGTGCTATTGCCTACCTTGAAACTTCTTCAACCGATAAGTACCTGCCAACCCGAAAATTCTATGAAAACCTTAACTACTTTAAAGAGGCAGAAATAAAAGACTTCTATCTTGATAATGATAGTAAGGTTATCTACTCAAAAAGGGTAAAATAGGAGGGTTTCTTTTCGGTTTTTGGAATAAAATCAGTAAAAACTATTTTATAAATTCAATGGTTAGGGGATATTTAAACCTCTCTCCGCTGTTCGATTTCACAGAAGCCACAATAACCAGAATCAGGTTAAGTAAGCCTAATGCAATAAGCAGGAATATTCCGATAATCAGGAGAACTAAAAAAGCGGATATTATTACGTAAATCATCATTGAAATCTGAAAGTTTAGCGATTCTTTGCCTTGACGGTCAACTTCGGTATATTGATCTTTTTTCACCAACCAGACTACCAGGGGGCCAATAATATTCCCAAAGGGAATGATGTAGCCAGCCAAAGCGCTAAGGTGACATAGCATCGAGAAGTTTTGCTCTTCCCCATTGATATAATTTATATCCTTCATCTAGAAAAATTTAGTATTTTGTTAAATAGCGTATTAAAACCAGATCAAAATAATAATCAATCATCGTAATAATAAGGAATGAGAAATTGGGCACATTCCCGGACCCATAACTTACAATGTTTTATAAAATCTATAATTAGGCCATCAGTTTTCTATACTTTATCCGGTGGGGTTCAATATCACCGGTCCTTTTTTTGCGATTCTCCTCATAGTCAGTGAAAGAACCTTCGAAAAACGTAACCTGTGAATTCCCCTCAAAGGCCAGGATATGAGTTGCAACTCTATCGAGGAACCAACGATCATGGGAGATTATAACGGCACACCCTGCAAAATCTTCTATGCCTTCTTCAAGAGCACGTAAAGTATTAACATCAATGTCATTGGTCGGCTCATCAAGGAGTAAAACGTTGCCTTCCTCTTTAAGCGCAAGTGCCAGGTGCAACCTGTTGCGTTCCCCGCCCGAAAGTGCCTGGCACTTTTTTTCCTGATCGGCTCCGGTAAAGTTGAACCGGGCAACATACGCACGGGAATTTATTTGTTTACCTCCCAGCATAATACTTTCCAGTCCGCCCGAAATGACTTCAAACACTGTTTTTTCCGGATCAATTGCTTTGTGCTGCTGGTCAACATAGCTGATTTTAACAGTATCCCCAATTTTAAAATCCCCTTTATCCGGCTTTTCAATGCCCATTATTAGCCTGAAAAGTGTTGTTTTTCCGGCCCCGTTTGGGCCAATGATTCCAACGATAGCATTAGGTGGGAGGGTGAATGATAGGTTATCAAAAAGCAGTTTATCGCCAAATGCTTTTGCCACTCCGTTAGCATCAATAACAACATTGCCTAAGCGAGGGCCATTAGGGATAAAGAGTTCGAGTTTCTCCTCTTTCTGTCTAACATCTTCGTTTAAAAGTTTATCGTAAGCAGCAAGTCGGGCTTTGGATTTAGCCTGTCGGGCTTTTGGGGCCATTCTAACCCATTCCAGCTCGCGTTCAAGGGTTTTCCTCCGTTTGCTTTCCTGCTTTTCCTCCTGGGCAAGACGTGTAGATTTCTGCTCTAACCAGGATGAGTAATTCCCTTTCCAGGGAATTCCTTCACCTCTGTCCAGCTCAAGAATCCAACCAGCTACATTATCAAGAAAATAGCGGTCGTGAGTGATTGCAATAACGGTTCCTTTATACTGTCGTAAATGCATTTCGAGCCATTGCACCGATTCTGCATCAAGATGGTTGGTTGGCTCATCAAGCAGGAGAACATCCGGCTCTTGGAGCAGCAAACGGCAAAGAGCAACCCTGCGGCGTTCTCCCTCGGATAAGATTTTTACAGGGATATCCGGATCTGGGCACCTCAAGGCATCCATAGCACGTTCAAGCTTAGAATCGAGGTTCCAGCCATCGGCATGGTCAATCTTTTCTGTCAAAATTCCCTGCCTTTCGATTAGCTTGTTCATCTCCTCATCGCTCATTGGTTCGGCAAATCTGGCATTCAGCTCCTCGTATTCTTTTAGCAGGTCAACCACTTCCTTAGTGCCTTCCTGAACAATCTCCTTTACTGTTTTTGTATCATCCAGATAAGGCTCCTGTTCTACATATCCCACTGAATAGCCGGGCGAGAAAACAACCTCTCCATCAAATGATTTCTCTATACCCGCAATTATCCTCAAAAGTGTAGATTTTCCGGAACCATTTAGCCCAATTATCCCGATTTTTGCTCCATAGAAGAATGAGAGGTAAATGTTATTCAGAACTCTTTTATGTGGTGGGAAGGTTTTGCTGACTCCCACCATGGAAAAGATTATTTTCTCGTCGGCCATAGCAAGTTGTTGAAATTATTTCATTGTTACTTTTTACCGATTTTTTTCAGATCCGATGCAAGAAGCCCATCCCCATTTGATTTGGCATCGTTATGCATATTATAGTAATACATCTGTCCATCAGCAGCGCCAATTAACATCTTGTAGCAACGTGCCTGTAACCTTGTTCCCTCAGGGCCTACCTTATGAACAAATATAACGTCGGGATTTTTTTCCTCTATTGCCTTCTCAATATCATCAGGTGTTACAACTTTAATGGTGTACTTGTAGTTCTTACGGATTTCAGCGAGAGGTCTTGTACTTTTTTCCAGGTCGTTTTCCAAAAGCCACAGTTCCTTGCTCTTTACCGTTTTTGTGTTATTGTTATAGTAATCAAAGATATTGCCTTTTATCAGCTGGGGGTTGTCATTCAACAGCTTGATATGGTTTTGAATGAAACGCACCAGCCCTTCTACCTTGTAAACATAGCTGTCTTCGGGCAAATCCTTATAGCTAAGCGGAATTGAACAGATATCAGGCATATCGGTAACCTTCTTAACTGCCGCACCCAGTGAAACACTCAAGAAGTTGTAAACTGCTTCCAGCTTATCTTTGTCAAACTTCATTTGAATCAAAACTAAAAATGATTTATTGATATCCTGGCGTTGCTCCTCGAACTCTTTAGCTGTGATGTACTTAAAAGGGGTAATAGTCCAGTTTTTTTCCATCACCTCTTTTATTTTGATATTGTATATTGAGGTTGGATTATTTTCCAGAACTACATAGGTTGTGGTTTTCAGGAACGCTTTTATATCCTCTTGTCTTACAAGGTTACGTTCGGCAAATGTTGATAAGCTGATACCTATCAAAAGTCCAAGTGCAAACAATTTTCTCATATCAATATAATTTTGGTTAATATTTTCTTAATGCAAATTTAAGAGAATGTTTGGGTTTAAGGTAATGCATTGCTATCAGTTTTTTGTATATTTCGCCCGATTTGGTGGACTGAAATCAGGTTTTTTTTATTTTACGTTGATTGCTAACGCGTTTAAGCAATTCAATTGGTTTGAATTTATTTTGGTTGGATCACTTAATTTTTGGTTATGAAGCTAGTAGAGAAAGAGGATATTAAAAAAGCGGTTAAATTGGATACTATCGCAGGTGATGGCATTGCAAACCTGTTGATGTTTTTACTGCGGTTTAATAAGATCAACAAAATGTATGCTCAGGTTGCTGATAAGCGTGGGCTCGATTTTTTAAACGCTGGCCTCGATCTGTTGGAGGTTAAGTATGATGTTAACCCGGAGGAGCTGAAAAGAATCCCCAAAACGGGCCCGTTTATAACAATTTCAAACCATCCCTATGGTGGAATTGACGGGATGTTGATCCTGAAAATATTCAAGGAGATAAGGCCGGATTATAAAACGTTAGGCAATTTTCTGATTAAAAGAATTCCCCAGATTGAAGATTTTATCATACCCGTCGATAATTTTGAGAGCAAATCAAACCGGAGTTCGAGCGTAGTTGGTATTAAAAATGCATTAACCCATTTAAAAGAGGGTAATGCTTTTGGTATTTTCCCGGCAGGTGAGGTTTCAACCTACTATGATAATGAGCCGGTTGGTGTTTTTGATCGCCAATGGGATAATTCTATTATAAAATTTATAAAAAAAGCCCAGGTACCGATTATTCCCGTATATTTTCAAGGAACAAACAGCAGGTTATTTCATCTTTTGGGGTTAATTCACCCGATGCTCCGTACTGTCAAACTCCCTTCTGAACTTCTTAATAAGAAGAATAAAACAATTAAAATCAGAATTGGGCAGCCTATTACAGTTCAGGAACAGGACGATTACACCGATATTGCAAAATTCGGTCGTTTTTTGAGGCTCAAAACCTATGCCCTGGGTACAACACTTGAAGTAAATAAATTTTTCAACTACAAGTTAAGTTCAGAAAAAAAACCCGAACCGGTTATACCGCCTACACCAATTGAGACTATAATTGAAGAAGTTGAAAAGTTAAGCTGTAATTACCAGCTGTTTAAAAGTAAAAACTATCGGGTAATCTGCGCGCCTTCAGTGGAAATGCCAAATATTATGACCGAGTTGGGTCGCCTGCGCGAGATCACATTCCGTGAAGTTGGTGAAGGTACAAACCGTAAAATTGACGTGGATGAATTTGACCTTTACTACTGGCAACTCTTTATCTGGGATGAGGATGAAAACAAAATTGTTGGTGCTTACAGAGCCGGTAAAGGGGCTGAAATAATCAGCCGGTATGGTATTAAGGGGTTCTACATCCAGAGCCTTTTTAAAATTGATGAGAAGTTCAAACCCATACTTGAACAATGCATTGAACTTGGACGTTCATTTATAGTAAGCGATTATCAACGCAAGCCATTGCCCTTGTTTTTACTCTGGAAGGGTATCCTGTATTTTTTAATTAAAAACCCGGAATATCGCTACTTAATTGGTCCTGTAAGCATCTCGGCAAGGTTTTCAGATTATTCCAAGGGTATAATCATAGATTTCATGAAGTCAAACTACTTCGATCATGAGTTTGCCCGTTACATCTCATCCAGGAATAAGTTTAGCATACCAATCAGCAAAGAGGAAATGGATCTGATATTTACCAACTCAAAAGATTTGAATAAATTGGATAAATTTATCCAGGATGTTGAACCCGAGAATTATACTATGCCTGTGTTGCTTAAAAAGTATATCAAGTTGAATGGCAAAATTATTGGTTTTAATGTCGATCCCAAGTTTAACAATGCGCTCGATGGCCTGCTCATTCTTGACCTGTTCCAGGTTCCGATTGATACTATTACATCACTTTCCAAAGAAATAAACGATAAATCCTTACTTGACCGGTTTAACATTTCCGATTTTACCTTTGAAAAGAATGATTAGATAAAAATTTCTCAGGGGCTATTCTGGATTAAACTTATTGGGTTTTTATTTATCCAAATGTTTTCTAATTTTTAAAAATCCTCCATTATGCATAAGAATAGAATTATTCAAATTTCTTTTATATTGTTGATTTTAACAGCCTGTAATGGTACTAAAAATATACAGGATCAACAGCAGCTTTTGCAGCACGCCAGAAAGCTTCACACTAAAATGGCAACTATTGATACCCATAATGACACGCCTTTAACTTTTCTTAGAAATGGGTTCGATTTTAGCGGGGTTAACAACAATGCACTGAACAGTAAGGTAGATCTGAAAAGGATGGATGAAGGTGGACTTGATGGTGCCTTCTTTGCTGTTTTTATTGGACAAGGTGAAAGAACCCCCGAGGCTTACGAAAAGGTGAACAATCGGGCGTTGGAAATATTTAATGGCATTTACACTCAGGTATCTGCAAATGCTCAGAAAGCAGCCATTGCTACTCATCCCGATGAAATTTACACACTTAAAAAGGCAGGTAAGCACGCTATATATATAGGGGTTGAAAACGGCTACCCAATTGGTAATGATATTACCCTCCTTAAAAAATATTACGATCTGGGTGCAAGGTATGTTACCCTATGTCATACCAGAAACAATCAGATTTGCGATTCATCAACAGATCCCGATGGCCCGGAACATAATGGTCTTAGTGGTTTTGGTAAAGAGGTGGTTGCTGAAATGAACAAGCTGGGGCTGATTGTTGATGTCTCCCATATCTCCGACAAATCGTTTTATGATGTGCTTGAATTCTCAAAAACTCCGGTTATCGCATCGCACAGTTGTGCCAGGGCAATTTGTGATAACCCCAGGAACCTCTCCGATGAGATGCTAAAAAAGTTGGCCGAAAAGGGTGGTGTAGTTCAAATGTGCATTTTGAGCGATTATGTAAAGAAAACTGAGAGGAACCCCCAACGCGACAGCGCCAGAAAAGCGTTGCGAATAAAATACAACAATTTTCAAAACTTAACCGATGTGCAGGAAAGAGAGGCAACTAACGATTGGAATTTAATCGAAGAAAAATACCCCGCTCCTTTGGCCACCGTTTCCGATGTGGTGGATCATATTGACCACATGGTGAAGGTTATGGGAATTGAACATGTTGGAATTGGGACAGACTTCGATGGAGGTGGTGGGGTTGATGGGTGCCGTGATGTATCTCAAATGATAAATATTACTGTTGAACTTATCCGAAGAGGGTACTCTGATTCTGATATCAAAAAGATATGGGGAGAAAATTTCCTGAGAGTCTTTAGAAAAGTTGAAGATTTTGCCCAGGTGAAAAAATAAAACAACTCATAATGTTCTGTAAAACAAAATGATAATAACATATCATTAAACAGCTGTACAATCTATTCCAAAGAATTGTATATTTGAAGCTGGTAATCAGGGGAAGGTTACCTGTGCGGTTTAACTTAATATTTAGATGTATGGTAATACGATCTGCAAGTTTTGTGACGAGTAGTCCATCTATCGAAAAATGCCCTCAAACTTCATTGCCTGAGTTTGCTTTTATAGGACGCTCAAATGTTGGTAAATCATCTTTGATTAATATGATCACCGGGCTAAAAGCCCTTGCCAAGGTTTCCGAAACGCCCGGCAAAACCCAGATAATAAATCACTTTTTAATTAATGAGAAGTGGTACCTGGTTGATCTTCCGGGCTATGGGTATGCCAAAGTTTCCAAAGGTGCCCGTAAATCTTTTACGGAGATGATTACCCGCTATATCCTTTTCCGTGAAAATTTGCAATGCGTATTCGTGCTGATTGACTCCCGCCTTGAACCACAGGAAATAGATATAACGTTCATCAACTGGCTTGGTGAGAATAAAGTCCCTTTCGCACTGGTTTTTACCAAAACTGATAAAATTAGCAGTGGCGAATTGCTCAATAATATTGCAGGGTATAAAAAGGAAATGTTGAAATACTGGGAAGAGTTGCCTAAGATTTTCAGCACTTCTGTTTTGCAACGCACTGGTCGTGAATATATTCTAAATTATATTGAGGAGATTAATACCAATGTGGAAAATTATAAGCTGGAGAGTGTTTAACTAATACGTCATTTTTTATATTTTTACGGCCAATTAAAATCCGGTTAAATAATTTTTAATGCTACCCAACCACTCAATCAAATTCTTTTCAGGCCGTAATTCCCACTATTTGGCTGAAAATATTGCAAATAACTTTGGAATCGAATTAGGAAAATCAGCTGTTACCGTATTCAGCGATGGTGAATTTCAACCTTCGTTTGATGAGTCGGTAAGAGGTTCAACTGTATTTATCATTCAATCTACCAACCCCCCTTCCGATAACCTTTTTGAACTACTGCTACTTATTGATGCTGCCCACAGAGCATCTGCCTATAAAGTGGTTGCCGTTATGCCTTATTTTGGCTGGGCCAGGCAGGACCGGAAAGATAAACCCCGCGTTGCCATTGGTGCCAAATTAGTGGCAAACCTGCTTTCAGCTGCAGGTGTTGACAGGGTTATGACCATGGATCTTCATGCAGATCAAATACAGGGCTTTTTTGATGTACCCGTTGATCATCTTTACGCATCTTCAATCTTTGTTCCTTACATAAAAAGTCTTAACCTTGAGAATATTGCCATTGCTGCACCCGATATGGGCGGAGCAAAACGTGCAAACGCTTATTCAAGATTTATGAATGCCAGCCTGGTTATTTGCCACAAGAATAGGGATAAAGCCAACCAGATCGGAGAGATGACAATAATCGGAGACGTGGAAGGGAAAAATGTAATTATCATGGATGACATGGTTGACACCGCCGGCACTATTGCCAAAGCCTCTGACCTGATGATGGAAAAAGGGGCTATCAGCGTAAGAGCCTTTGCAACACACCCCGTACTATCCGGACCAGCTTATGAACGAATAGCAGGCTCTAAAATGACTGAACTGGTGGTTACTGATACCATTCCACTTCACCCAAATAAGGAACACTCGAAAATAAAAGTATTATCTGTTGCTGCATTATTCGCTGATGTTATTAACAAAGTCTATAACTATCAATCAATCAGCGATAATTTTCTAGTACGGCCTTAGAATATTTCATTCCGTTTGGAAATTATCTTTAGTTTGTATTATATTTGCAACCCAATTTACCCCTCAAAAGATAATGGCGTGATGGGGGATTGACAAGTATCAGAGGGGCAATCCTGAGTAACGCCTATTATTAATGCTAAATCAATTCAAATGAAAAAAATCGCACTAAACGGTTCGTTGAGAAACGATACTGGTAAGAAATCGGCCAAAAAGTACAGGAAAAATGAGATGGTACCCGCTATATTATATGGTGGCGGAGAGAATGTCAAGCTGGTTGTAAATGAGAAGGAGCTAAAATCTATCGTTTATACACCTCATGTTCATATTGTAAACCTTAACCTTGATGGTAAAAAGCATGATGCAATTATTAAGGATATACAATTCCATCCGGTTACTGATAAAATAATTCATGTTGATTTTCTCGAAATAGCTAAAGGCAAGAATGTTTCTGTTGCCCTGCCGATAATTGTTACCGGACAGTCAGAGGGTGTGAAACAAGGTGGTAAACTCATGCTGATAACCCGTAAACTCCAGACTTTAGGTGATCCATATAAGATGCCAGATGAACTTGTTGTCGATGTCACAAATCTTGAGCTGGGGAAAACCATCAGCGTGGGCGATCTTAAATTTGATCATGTTCAGCTAACCGATCCCAAGTCAACTGTAGTATTAACAGTGAAACTCACTCGGGCTGCACGTGGCCAGGCAGAGGAAGGTACGGCACCTGCAGGTGCTGAAACACCAGCTGCTGAAGTTAAGGAGAAAGAAAAAGAGAAATAAATTTTAGGAGTTGAAATACTTAATTGCCGGGTTAGGAAATATAGGTTCGGATTACTCCAACACCCGCCATAATATTGGGTTTATGGTATTGGATGCACTTGCAAAGGCATCCAATACTGCTTTTAGCCCAATACGTTATGGCGATGTTGCCCAGTTAAAACATAAGGGAAGAACCCTGATCCTTCTCAAACCTTCAACTTACATGAATTTGAGCGGCAATGCTGTTGGCTATTGGCTGCAAAAAGAAAAAATTCCAGTGGAGAATCTTCTGGTTATAGTTGATGATCTTGCCCTTCCCCTGGGTAAGATACGATTACGTTCCAAAGGGAGTGATGGCGGTCATAACGGGTTAAAAAGTATTGATCAAAGACTTGGCCACCAGAATTATTCCAGGTTAAGGATCGGAATCGGGAATGAATTCCCCCGCGGTGCTCAGGTGAACTATGTACTGGGTGATTGGACCGATGAGGAGCTCAAGATCCTTTCAGAAAGGTTCAACATGATTGGCGAGTTAATTTTTTCCTTTTCAACCATTGGTATTGATAAGACTATGAACCTTTTCAACAATAAATAACCATGGTAAGTGAACTCTCGGTGAGAATCGATAAATGGATGTGGTGTGTCAGGATTTTTAAAACCCGTTCAATTGCCATAGAATACTGCAAAAAGGGGAGAGTCTTAATGGGGAATGCTCCCGTAAAACCTTCAAAAGAGATTCATCCCAACGACATGCTTTCCGTTAGGAAACCTCCTATTACCTTTGTGTTTAGGGTTAAAGGCATTCCTAAAAACAGGATTGGCGCTAAGCTGGTTCCGGAATACCTGGAAAATATGACCCCAGCCGAAGAGTTGCAAAAGCTGGATCCAAATTTTATGGCTTTCTATGGGACCAGAGATCGTGGCGCAGGCAGGCCAACCAAAAAGGAACGTAGATCCCTTGATGCAGCAGTTAACCCAATTACCAATGGGTTTGACTGGGATGAGGATTCACTTATTGATGATTAGCTATTCCCCTTTTTCGTAACACCCAATAATCTCTCCGATAAAGAACCTGTGAAAATCTGCTGATGGGTAATTTCTGCTGATTATACTTTGATCAATAAAACTATCTGGTTTTAAATTATCTGCGTAAAGTTTCTTGCAATCCAGAATTAGACGGGATTCTTTAAAAGCGATTGAACCACTTGGGGTTAAAGCTGGTGTCAACCCGGCTTCTTTTGGTTTATTTACATCCCTGCCTGATTTTGACCCACAAATATTCAACGCCGATTTGTAGTCATCGTCGAAAAAGGAAAGGGTAAAACCCGGGTTTTTTTCAACAAGCTGATAGGTAAAACGCTGCGGTCTTATGAACACTAATGCAATTGGCTTATTCCAGAGAATTCCAAACCCGCCCCAGGAGGCTGTCATTGGGTTGAACTTTTCGGGAGTGCCCGATGTAATTAACATCCACTGGTTATCAAGCAGGTGAAAAATATTATCGTTTAGGCTATAAACATTTATTTGAGTGAATCCTGATATTGAATCCATATTCATTTTTGATAAAGGAT